>FORK01000038.1 GCA_900113995.1 Ruminococcaceae bacterium D5
CCGCGTTTGTCAATTCCCGCTTGCTCCACTTGTACGTTCGCATCCCGGAATAGAGTGGTTCTATCACTGCCCACTGTGCATCTGTCAGGTTGCTCGGGTACGCCTGCCGCACTTTATCGCTTCTTTTCATGTGTTTATTTTACTACTTGAGTCGGCTTTTGTGAATATGGGTTCTAATTCAGAGGGGATTCACGTGTGGCTATCTCTATCTGAGGTCGAGATGGCTGATCAAAGCGTCCTGCAAAACCTTTGAAAAGTTGATGTTCTGTTTTTCCGCGAAGGTATTGAGCCATGCGGGAATCGTCAGGTTTTTGCGGACGGCCTTGTCCCCGTATTTTTCAGCATAGCTGTCCATATCAAGCGCCAAAAGACTGACAAACCCGCCTTTTGGGGCTGATACTGCGTCAGGGCGGCTCGCCGGGGGAATGGGGTTTCCGTCCTCCAGCTCGTCGAGCACCCAGCCGGACGCGGCGTCCTCGGCCATCAGGATTGCATCGGCAAGAGTGTTTCCTTCCGTAACGCATCCGGGGAGATCTGGAACGGTGACGGTATAGCCTTCCCCGTTTTCAAAAGGGACAAGGCAGGCGGGGTAAACAAGTTTCATGTCTGGGCCTCCTTTTCAATTATGCCCGCGGGGCTTATTTCAGCCCCGCCTGCATCAGGATGGAATCTGCGGTTTTTCGGTCAAGGTCGCCGCCATGCTGTGGGATGGTAACCTTCCCCGGTTTCGTGGGATGCTTGAAGTGCTTGTGCGAGCCTTTGGTGTTTTTGTGATACCAACCGTCCGCCGTCAGTATCTTTTCAAGTTCTCTGGCCGTCATACCGTTTCCTCCTTACAATTATATTATACGCATAATGCGCATAAATGTCAAGCGTTTTTATAAATTTTTCTGAACATATAAGCTAAGCAGGCGGAAGGAGGTGAGCTGATCCCCGAGCGCCGCCGAGAGCTGCACGAGCGGGTCGGCAGAGCGGTGCAGCGGGAGCTTCAAAGGCAGATCGCCGCGTCGGGAATCAACGATTCTTCCGGCAGGGTGCGCCGCTGGCAGGTGGTACATGTCGGCACAGGCGGCGGGTACGCGGCGGTGCGGCCCGAAAAGGGAAAGACCGGGGCCGACAGCCCCGGCGCAATCACCAACTATCTTGAGGGCGGGTATCGGATTGCTTCCCCGCGCGGGGGAAAGAACTACCGCCCCCCGCTGCGGGTGTCCTATGTCAGCGGGTATCACTTCTACGTCAACACCTCAATGCGGGCCGAGAGCATTGCCATCGGAGAAGCGGAGGCGTGGGCGGACGAAATCGCGCGGGAGCTGGAGGCGAGCCTATGATCAACAAAAACGATATTTTCGACGCGCTTGCGGCGGCGCTGGCTGCAAAATGGCCCGGATGGGACCTGCACCGCAATCTCTGCCCGGCGGAATTTACGCGGCCCTGCTTTCTGCTGGAAGCGCCGCGAATCAGCCGCAGGGACGCCAACGCGGGGCTGATCGAAGAGACGGCATATCTTACCGTCACCTGCTTCGGAGAGGCGGATGACTACGGCAACAGCGACGTCGACGAGCTGGCGCAGATGCAGGCCGACGTGATCGATCTGTTCCGGGCGGGGTATCTCAGGGTATCCGACCGGGCGGTAAAGTTTTCGGCCAGTGAGGGCGGCATGGATTTCGACCGCGCGTGGGTCGATCTGCAATGCCGCTATTTTGAACAGCGGGGGCCGGAACCGGTGCTGCCACTCATGCAGGAAATTCACAACACGATACAGGAGGGATAGCTTTGGGACTTCCAAACATCAGCATCACATTTAAGACTACTGCCGCTGCGGCGATTGCGCGCAGCGAGAAGGGAGTTGTCGGGCTGATTCTGCGGGACAGCACGACCGCTCTGCAAAACAAAGGTTTTGTCATTCACTCGGCGGCGGATATTCCGTCCACGCTGGCGGCTGACAACGCCGCCTATATCAAGCGGGCGCTGATTGGATATGTCAACCCGCCGCGCAAGGCAGTGGCCTATGTGCTGGCGGCGCGCGGCGAGAGCGATACCACCGGCGCAGGCGATATTTCAGACGGCACCGGCTACTTTGAGACGCAGGGCGATATCGATTATCTCTGCGGCCCCGCGGACTGCACCAGCGCCGAGGCCGCGGCGATTGCGGCCTGGGTGAAGGGCCGCCGGGCAAACGACCACAGCATCATCAAGGCGGTACTGGCCGATCAGGAAGCCGATTCTGAGGGAATTATCAATGTAATTGTTACCGGAGCAAAGGATTCCAGCGGGGCGATTACCGATACCGCGCTCTGTTCGCGGATCGCGGGGCTGATCGCGGGTACGCCGATGACCATCTCCTGCACCTATGCGCCGCTGCCTGAACTGACGGACATCGCCCGCCTCTCCGCTGAGGATGCGGACACCGCGGTGGACGCCGGGGAATTTATCCTGATCCACGACGGGGAAAAGATCAAGGTCGCGCGCGGGGTCAACAGTCTGACCACTACCACGCAGGACAAGGGAGCGGCCTTCAAGAAAATCAAGATCGTCGAAGCGGTGGACATGATCGGTCATGACATCCGGCTCACCTGCGAGGACAGCTACATCGGCAAGTATGCGAACAGCTACGACAACAAATGCGTGCTGATCGCCGCGATCAAGGGTTATCTGGAAGGGCTTGAGCTGGCGGGCATCCTCGCCGCGGGCAAATCGACCTGCGAAATCGATCTCGCGGCGCAGGAAAATTACCTCAAATCGAAGGGGACCGACACCTCCGCCATGAGTGCGCAGGAAATCAAGGAGGCCAACACCGACGATCAGGTGTTCCTTGCCTGCTCGGTGAAGATTCTCGACGCGATTGAGGATATTTCGATCAATGTGACGATCTGACAATAGACGAGGATAGACAAATAAACAGCGCCATGCTATGATAAACATGGCGCTGTCGCAAACGGCAGGCGGTCGGCCACACCGCCCGAAAGGGGGTGAGGCTTGTGCGAATTACGTTACATATCGGAGCCTTTACGGTGACGATTGTTGTAAAACGCAGAAACCGCCACCCTGGCCGGTGACGGTTTCTTGGCTTTGCTGAGATAGCTTGTAACTGACTGGGCCGACCGCTTGTCGCAGCGCCCTTTTCATCTTCATTATAGCATGGCGGCACAGAAAGTCAAGGGAGGACTTTTATTATGGATGCTGCAAAGAGAGTTTTATCCGGCACCTGGGGCGAGGTATGGCTTGAGGGTGAGAAGGTTTCCGAATGCTACGGGCTTCAGGCCAAGATCACCTACAACAAGGAGGACGTCGCCCTCTGCGGTCAGATGGGCGTCGACTACAAGGTAAAATCCTACAAGGGGACCGGCTCGCTTCGGATGCACAAGGTTTCCTCGCGGATGGCGAAGCTGATCGGCGAGAAAATCCGGGACGGGCAGGACGTGCGGTTCACCATCATCTCGAAGCTGGCCGACCCCGACAGCTACGGCGCTGAGCGCGTGGTGCTGAAAAACGCCGGGTTTGACGACCTGACCCTTGCCGACTGGGAGGCCGACACATTGGGAAAGGTGGAGGCCCCGTTCACCTTCACCAACTACGAATACCTCGACACGATTACCGAAAACTAGACAAAAATTGAGCGCCATGCTAGAATAAGCGTGGCGCTGTTACAATGGCGGCAAGCCACTCCCTTGTGAAAGGGGGTGAGGCTGATGTGGGGAGACCGAGGAAAGCAATTTCTGAGGTTTTTGGTGTGGACGGTCATTTTGACCTGCATACTTTCCATAAAAGCGCGCTAGCCGTCCGGCGGCCACCGAACGGCTAGCAATTTTGACTAGCAATTAGGGGCTTGCTGCTTGCAACAGCGCCCTTTGCATTTTCATTATAGCATGGCGGCGCAGAAAGTCAAGGGAGGACTTTTATGCCGGACGTATTGGATTTACTGATGGGGCTGGATAAGGCGAGGCTGCCCGAAAAGAAGGTCAAAATCAAGCGGCTTTCGAAGGAGTGCGGCGAGCCTGTGGTGTTCTCGCTGCGGGCGCTGCCCTATAACCGGGTGGCGGAGATCAAAGAGGCGTCTTCGGAGGACATGGCGATCGATATCCTGCTGGCGGGAGTGACGGCCCCCAACCTGCGGGACAAGGCTCTGCTGGAGAAGCACCACGCCCCGACCCCTGCCGAGCTGGTGAAGAGCCTGCTGCTGCCGGGGGAGATCGAGGACCTTTCCCGCGAAGTGGAGCGGCTTTCCGGCTATCGGACGGCGACGCTCGAGGAAGTTAAAAAAAACTGAATAAAGACCCCCGGCTGATGCTGCTGTACTTTCTGTTTCGGGAGAAAAACATCACGCCGGGGGAGTTTTACCGGATGCCGCCGGGAGAACGGCTGCTGCTGACGGCGTTTTGTCAGAAGGAACTGGAAGGGCGAAATAAACCTTGACTTTTGCATACCGGTCCGTTATAATCATGGTATGCAAAGGAAGTGATCCGGTGGAAAAGATGGGCAGGCCGACCGACGCGCCCAAGCGGGTGCAGATTGCGATTCGTTTTGATGAAAAGACGCTGGCGATTCTCGACCGTTTTTGCGAGAGGGAAGGCATCAGCCGGGCTGAAGGGGTTCGGCGGGCGGTGGCGAGACTGGAGGGGGAGAAATGTCAAGCATATTCTTCGGATTAGCCGCAGCCATAATTTGTTTTTCTGTTTTAATATTTGGAATAAAGAAAGCGTCGGAATGGGAATTTATAGCAGATGAAGAACGTATAAAATATAAAAAAATACAATGGGCCGCAATTTTAGTGGTCTGGATCCTTATAGCGTTAGCTCTCAGATGACTTTATCCCCGCAACAAGGATCGTTTTGCCCCGCTTGTGCGGGGCTTTTTCATGCCCGGAAGGAGGGACATTTATGGGCAGGGACGTTTCTATCGCTGTTTCCGCGAAGGACAATTTCAGCGATGCTATCACTAAAATGCGCAACGCAGGCATTCATTTCAACAAAAATATTGAGGAAATGCAGGCGCAGCTCAAGGCGCTCAATTCGAACCGTGCAACGCTGAAGTTAGATACGGATGCGGCTCGCAAAAATTTACAGGGGCTGCAAAAGCAGATCGCCGATACGCGCAAAACCTCGAAAGATGGAGTTGTCAGCGAAGAGCTGCTCAAAAAACTTGACGAGGCCAATGAAGAATACGAGCGGATGCGGCAAAATCTGAGCCTGCTCGACAAGTCGGCCAAGGAGACCGAAAAATCGCTCTCTAGCGCAAGTGGAGTGTTTTCTAAGCTGGACAACCGAGCAGGTGCGGGAGGCGCAAAGAACAGTATTTTGTCAGCGTTTGCTGCTTCGGGCCTCGCGGATATGGCAAAAGATTTAGGCGGTAGCTTTGCAAACGCTTATATATCAAGCGCGTTCGGTTCTGAAAAAGGGACGATGTTTTCCAGCGCGCTTTCGGGCGCCGCCTCTGGTGCGGCAATAGGTTCCATGATTCCGGTCATCGGGACAGTAGCAGGCGCTGCAATAGGCGCTGGGGTCGGTACCTTAAAAGGCGCAGTAGAGACTGGCCGAGAAATACATCAACACGAAAGAAAAGCAGGCGGTTTGCAAGACCGTCGTGGCGGCGGTCAATCAGATCTACTATGATCTGGACGGGCCTGCGAAACTGCAAAAAGCCATTGAATCGGCCTCGGAGATGCTGGCCGCGAAGGGCATCACCGTCACCGATCTGGAATTGCGGATGCTGCTGGAGGCCGCCGTCAATGCGGCGAAGGGAGGCACTGCCGATGCTGTCGCCTGATTGCGTGAAGCGGTTTGCCATTGGCGGCAAGACGCTGATCATAAACGAAAAGATCATTCCAGACAGCGCGAGGGCCGCGAAGGACGTTGCGAGCTGGTGCAAAAAGGGGCAGCCCATGAAGCCCTGCCGGAAGATGCTGATCAAGGGTGTGACGGTCCATAACACCGGAGATCTCGCCAACGTGGATGACGACGCGGAGCAGTACACCCGCGCGACCCTCAACGGCAATATGGGCGGGGTGGTCGTGCATTACTACGTGGATGACAGGGCTATCTGGCAGAATCTCCGGGAGGACGAGCAGGGCTGGCACGCGGCGGACAGCTTCGGGCCGGGCAACACCACCACGATTGCCATCGAGTGCATCATGTCCGGCAGGGGGGACGCGGCGGACAGGGCGGCCGAGGAAAACGCGGCCCGGCTCGCGGCGTACCTGCTGAAAAAGTACAGCCTCGGGATTGACAGGCTCTATACCCATAACCACTGGATGGGACAGCCCGACAGGATTGTACCGGGAGTGCGCAAAAACTGCCCGATCTACATCCTGCCGCACTGGGAGAGCTTTCGGGCGCGGGTCGCTGAGATGATGGGCGGGAGCAAAACGCCGTATCTGGTGCGGCTTAAAGACGCGCAAATCCTTGACGCAACGGGCAAGGGCGCCGGGGCAAAGATCAGCGGGGTCTACACCATCACCGAGGAAAAAGACGGGCGCGGCCGCTTGAAGAGCGGCGCGGGGTGGGTTGATTTGAAACAGGGTGAACGGGTATAAAAACGGAAAGCGGGGGCGAAAGCTCCCGCTTTTTGCTGTTGCGGAAGTGCATTTTTATTACGACACTACTACGACATAAAGGCACTTTTAACTGATCTTTTTCAGAATCAAATAGTTGAATTTTTGGCTTAAACAAGCGAAAAATTTGTATTTTATCAGAATCTGAGAAAAGCATTTACTTTGATTCAGGTTCTAGGGCTTGTTTGAAAAAAGGCGGAGATTGTGCTAAAGCAACAAAATAGCGATAGAGGCAAGATGCACAAAGGCCAGGAAGGAAGCAGCCGACTTGTCATATCTGGTGGCAATTCTGCGAAACCACTTGATTTTCTGGAAAAAACACTCCACCAGATGGCGCTCTTTATGCAGATGCCAGTCAACCGGCCGGGGATCGGAAACGTTGCTTTGCGGCGGGATCACATAGCTGGCCCCGTGCTCTGAGATGTATTCCCGAATTGCGC
>FORK01000020.1 GCA_900113995.1 Ruminococcaceae bacterium D5
CTCAACATCCCTTTCGGAACGTTAAAACCGTTTCCAAGTCAATCCGACTTGTTCTCAAAAAAATTCCCGAATTCGTTCCGATTCCTCGAAACAAACCCGGTGTCAAGGGTCTTGTTTCTCAATGTTGTTTAATTTTCAAGGTCCGTTTCCGCTCTTGAGAGCGGAACTTTATCTTAGCACATTCCCCGAAGTTTGTCAACAACAAGTTTCGGTTTTTGTGACTGTCAAGGGCCGGGCGCTGCGCCCTTTCCGAGACAGCTTTGCTATCATACCACGCCCCCTCCCTTTTGTCAACTCCCTTTTTGCACTTTTTGCAAATTTTCTTTCTTTTCGGCAAAATTTCTTTGGGTTCAGCCGAAAGTGCCTTTTCAGCCATAACCAGCGGCTGAGCCGGTGGTTTGGATTAAGCCCTATATAGTGCCTTGCGCCGTCAGACATCTCAAGACGCGCTGAAATTTCTTTTACACGCATCACATGCGGGTGGCCCGCCGGCCGCGTTCCCCTCTCCCGGCCCGCCCGCTCTGCCTGCCCGGTGCCTGGCGCGCCCGAGCGGAGGGCAGCACCGCCTTTACATGCGCTGAAGCTGCTAAAGCAGGAATGCTCTCTGATTGACCCTTCTATTTCTCAACGATTTGTCATTTTGCTGCGCTCATTGCTTGCGGCGAAAGCTTTTTGCCGGGTACCTCCACCGGCAGAGCCGGCGGTCTCCGTTAACAACGAAGACGGCGCGGGCCAAAAGGTCCGCGCCGTAAATCGATTTTCCGAAGGATTATTCCTCGGCGGGCTTTTCCTCTTCCGGCTGCTCGGAAGCAGGAGCAGCCTCTTCCTCGGGCGATTCGAGGTCAAAGTCCTCCGCGTAATACTCCTGGCCGCCGTGGTAGAGCTCCTGCTCGTAATCGTCGTCCTCAAGCATTGCTTTCTTCCGCTCAAAAAAGCCCATCAGCGCCACAGCCAGACCGGCCAGCGCCGCCAAAAAGGCGAAGATCGCGAGCAAATAGGTCAGCTTTTTCATGGGATCTCCCTCCTTGTGATAAAAATCAATTGCAATATGGTCGCTATTCAGCATTATGATACTACAATTTTGTCCCAAGGGCAACAAAAATATTGCAAATTTCAGCAGAAGAGAGATTTCCCGCTCATTTCGGCAGGCGGATCAATGCCGAGCAGTTCCAAAACAGTGGGGGCAAGGTCGCAGAGAGCGCCGCCCTCGCGAAGCTTCCGCCGCTCCCCGATTGAAAGCACCGGCACCCGGTTGGTGGTATGCGCGGTCATCGGACTGCCGTCGGGATTCTGCATCATGTCGGCGTTGCCGTGGTCGGCGGTCAGCAAAACGACACCGCCCAGTGCCAGCACCCGGCCGACAACCCGGCCCAGGCATTCATCGACCGCCTCAACTGCCCTGACAGCCGCCTCAAACACGCCGGTGTGTCCAACCATGTCGCAGTTGGCATAATTCAGGACAATCATGCCGTAGTCCTTTTTCTCGAGCGCCTCAAGCAGCGCATCGGTCACCTCATAGGCGCTCATCTCCGGCTTGAGGTCATAGGTCGCCACCTTGGGAGAGGCGATCAGAATACGGTCCTCGTGGGGCGAGGGAGCCTCAACGCCGCCGTTGAAGAAAAAGGTGACGTGGGCGTACTTCTCGGTTTCCGCGATCCGCAGCTGGGAAAGTCCGTTCTCCTCAACCACCTCGCCGAGGGTATGGGTCAGCTCCTGCGGACAAAAGGCAACGCTGCAGTTCGGCATCGTTGCGTCGTAGCAGGTCATACAGACATAAGCCGCGAGCCTCGGCCGGACAATCGGGAATCCGTCAAATTCCGGGTCGACAAAAGCGCGGGTCATCTCCCGCGCCCGGTCGGGCCGGAAATTATAAAAAATAATGGAATCGCCGTCCCGCACGCCGCCGTAGCCTTCGCGCACCAGCGGCTTGACAAATTCGTCGGTCACATCGGCGGCATAGCTCTCCCGCACCGCCGCGGCCGCGTCGGTAAAAGAAGTTCCGCGGCCGAGGGCAACCGCCTCATAACCTTCGCGGACCCGTTCCCACCGCTTGTCGCGGTCCATTGCGTAGTAACGTCCGGTGACGGTGGCGGAAAATCCGGTTCCGAGGCGCTTCATCTCCGTCTCAAGTTCCTCGAGATAGCCTGCGCCGCTTTTGGGGTCGGTGTCCCGGCCGTCCAGAAAGCTGTGCACCGCCACACGCCTGACGCCGCGGCGGTGTGCCAGCTCAAGCAGCGCATAGAGATGGGTGTTGTGGCTGTGAACCCCTCCATCCGAGAGCAGTCCCATCAGGTGCAGGGTGCCGTCCGGGTCAAGCGCGTCGATCGCGGCGTTAAGGGCGGGATTGGAGAAGAAATCCCCGTCCTGAATCGCCTTGGTGATGCGGGTCAGCTCCTGATAAACAATCCGGCCCGCACCGATATTGGTGTGGCCGACTTCGGAATTTCCCATCTGCCCGTCGGGAAGCCCCACATCGAGGCCGGAAGCGCCCAGGGTTGCGTGGGGCCATTCAGCCCAGAGCCGGTCAAAATTCGGCGTCCTCGCCGCGGCGATGGCATTGCCCGCGGTTTCGGCGCGCAGGCCGAAGCCGTCCAGAATCATCAGCATGACTGGTTTTTTCAAATTGATTCCTCATTTCTGTCCCCGCGCGGGGACGCGGTGTTTTTGGCGGGGCAAAAGGGGCCGGGGGAATTCCCGGCCCTCCCTTTATTCCTTCGCCGCCGCGACAATCGCCGCGAAATCGGGGGCCTTGAGCGACGCGCCGCCGATCAGGCCGCCGTCGATATCCTTCTGAGCCAGCAGCTCGGCTGCGTTTTTGGCGTTCATCGAGCCGCCGTACTGAATCCGCATGCCGTCGGCCGCCTCCGCGCCGTAATGCTCCGCAAGGAAGGAGCGGATCAGCCCGCAGACCTCCCCTGCCTGCGCGGCGGTCGCGGTCCTTCCGGTACCGATCGCCCAGACCGGCTCGTAAGCGATCACCATTTCCCGAAGCTGTTCCCCGGTGATTCCCTCGAGGGCGCCGGCCATCTGGCGGCGGATCACCGCCTCCATCTCGCCCGACTCGCGCTGTTCGAGCGTCTCTCCGACACAGAGAATCACCCGCAGCCCGGCCGAAAGGGCCGCCTTGGCACGTGCATTGACAGTCTGATCGCTCTCGCCGAAATACTGCCGGCGCTCGGAATGGCCGATGATGACATAGGCGACGCCAAGCTCCTTGAGCATATCGGCGGAGATTTCGCCGGTGAACGCGCCGGAAGCCGCCCAATGGCAGTTCTGCGCGCCGAGCCGGATACGGCTGCCCGCCATCGCGGCGCCGGCGGTTTCGAGATCAGTGAAGGGGACGCAGAGCGCCACCTCGCAGGATGCGTCCTTCAGGAGGGGCTTCATCTCCCCGATCAGTGCGCCGGCAGCGGCGCGGGTCAGATTCATTTTCCAGTTTCCCGCCACAAGGGGGGTGCGTTTTGCAAAATCCATGATTCCTGTTCTGTCCTTTCGTTTATCGGTCGTTGAGGCAGGCGATTCCCGGCAGGTCGAGTCCCTCGATGAACTCGAGCGAGGCGCCGCCGCCGGTGGAGATATGGGTGATCTTGTCCTCGAAGCCGAGCTGGGCGGCGGCCGCGGCCGAATCTCCGCCGCCGATGATGGTCACTGCGCCGGAATCGGCCATCGCCTGTGCCACCGCGCGGGTTCCCTCGGCAAAGGGAGCCATCTCGAAGACTCCCATCGGGCCGTTCCACATCACGGTGCCGGCCTTTTGGATCGCGCCGGCAAAAAGCCTGCGGGTCTCGGGGCCGATATCCATCCCCATCCAGCCCTCGGGGATTCCGTCGGAGGGAACGGTTTTTGTGCTGGCCTCCGCCGAAAAGGCGTCCGCAACCACATTATCGACCGGCAGAAGCAGGGCGACCCCCTTCTCCCGCGCCTTTTCGAGCAGGGACCGCGCGACGTCGAGCTTCTCCGCCTCGCAGATCGAGGAGCCGATTTCACGGCCCTGTGCCTTAAAAAAGGTATAGGCCATGCCGCCGCCGATCAGGATGCTGTCGGCCTTGTCGAGCAGGCTTTCGATGACGCCGATCTTGTCCGAGACCTTCGCGCCGCCAAGGATCGCAACAAAGGGGCGCTTCGGGGTATCGAGCGCGCCGCCCATGATCTCCAGCTCCTTTTTGATCAGGAAGCCGCTGACCGCGGTTTTCAGGTAGTCGGCCACCCCGGCCGTCGAGCAGTGGGCGCGGTGCGCGGTGCCGAATGCGTCGTTGACAAAGAGATCGGCCAGGGCGGCAAGCTTCTTCGAAAGCTCGGGGTCGTTTTTTGTCTCCCCCTTCTCGAAGCGGACGTTCTCAAGCAGCAGCACCTCGCCCGGCTTGAGGGCGGCGGCGCGCGCGGCGGCGTCCGGCCCGACCACATCGGCGGCAAGAGCCACCGGCATGCCGAGCAGCTCGGAGAGGCGGACGGCAACCGGCTTCATCGAAAATTTTTCCTCCGGGCCGTTCTTCGGGCGGCCGAGATGGGAGCAGAGGATGACCGCCGCTCCGTGCGCGAGCAGATAACGGACGGTTGGCAGCGCCGCGACAATCCGCTTGTCGTCGGTGATGACCCCGTCGGAAAGCGGAACGTTAAAATCGCAGCGCACCAGAGCCTTTTTCCCGTCGAGAGCGATATCCTCAATCGTTTTTTTGTGGTAGGTTGGCATGAGAATTCCTCCTTAGATTGCAGGAACTGCCGCAAATGAGACGTTTCCCGTTGCGGCAGCTCCCTGATGATCACTTGGTACCGAAAATGCGGTCGCCCGCGTCGCCGAGGCCCGGCAGAATATACTTGTTCTCGTTGAGCCGCTCATCCCGCGAAGCGGCATAGATCTGCACATCAGGATGCGCGGCGCTCAGCGCCTCGATCCCCTCGGGGGCGGCGATGATGCAGACAAACTTGATGCTGCGGGGGCTGCGCTTCTTGAGCGCGTTCACCGCGTCGATGGCCGAGCCGCCGGTGGCGAGCATCGGATCGAGCAGAATGACGTCCCGCTCCTCGATGTCGGCGGGCAGCTTGCAATAGTACTCATGGGGAGTATGGGTTTCCGGATCGCGGTACATACCGATGTGCCCGACTTTTGCCGCCGGAACAAGGGCCAGCATTCCATCGCACATGCCGAGGCCGGCGCGCAGAATCGGCACAAAGGCGAGCTTGCGTCCTGAAATCACCTTCGACTTGGTGACGGTCATCGGAGTCTCGATCTCGATCTCCTTGAGCGGGAGGTCGCGGGTTGCCTCATAGCACATCAGCATCGCGATCTCGCTGACCAGCTCGCGGAACTCCTTGGAGGGGGTGTTCTTATCACGGATGAGGGTGACTTTGTGCTGGATCAGGGGATGATCGGTGATGATTGGTTTTGACATGGTGATTCCTCCTGTTTAATCAATCGTTCTTTTAACCTATGTTTTGAAGCCCGCGCCGGCTCAGAAAAGCATCTTCACGCCGGAAACCGCCATGACCAGATAGACGAGACGGCGCAGGGTGGCGGCGTTTATTTTAGAAAAAATTTTTCCGCCGATCGTCACGCCGATGAGCAGCGCCGCGACGGCGGCACCCCACGCAGTGAGAACCGGGATGGTGATCAGGCCGTTGTACCAGCGGACCGCCGCGCCGTACCAATTGCCGAGAGCAAAATAGCATTGGCTCGAGGCGCGGTACTCCTCTTTTCCTTGCGACGCCGCCAGCAGGAAAAGGACCGCGGGCGGACCTCCGATGCTGCAAAATCCCGCGCCGAATCCGCCCATCAGCCCGAAGAGAACGCCATTGAGGATGGTCGGGCGGATTTTCAGCCGGTCGTTGAGGAACATAAAGTAGGCGGAAAGCAGGATCAGCACTGCGCCGAGCGCCCGCATCAGCAGCTTTTCAGGCAGCACCAGCGTGAGGCGGACCCCGATCGGAAAGGCGGTATAATATCCGGCCAGCAGCGGCAGGATCAGCCTGATGTTGATGTGGCTGCGGTGCCGGATCGCTACAAAAGCAGCCATCGTCGCGGCGCAGAGTCCCGAAACGGCGACAGCCGTATTATAGCTGCCGAGCAGCAGCGGAAAAAAGGTCATGCAGAAGATGGCAAACCCAAATCCCGAGACCGACTGGATTACGCTGCCGCCGATGCAGCCGAGGAAAAATAACAGGCCCTTCAAAGTCATTTCGCCGCGTTCTCCGCCTCGATCTGCGAAACGAGGTCGATGCGGCGCTGATGCCGTCCGCCCTCAAATTCGGTGTCAAGGAAAAGGGCGACCATTTCAATCGCCAGCCCGGGGCCGACCACCCGTCCGCCCATAGCCAGGATGTTGGCGTCGTTATGCATACGGGTATACTTGGCCGAGAAGCAGTCGGAGCAGCAGGCTGCGCGGACCCCTTTGACCTTATTGGCGGCGATCGAAATGCCGATGCCGGTCCCGCAGAAAAGCAGCCCCCGCTCGTATTCGCCGCTGGCCACCGCCTCACCCACCATTTTCCCGAAGACCGGGTAATCGCAGGAATCGGTGGAATGGCAGCCGAAGTCGTGATAGGCAACCCCGCGGGAGTCAAGGTATTTCTTGACCTCCTCTTTCAGGGCGTAACCACCATGATCGCTTCCCAATGCCAGTACCATAATTCTTTTCCTCCTGTATCTTTGCAGTTTTATTGATCGCCACTCTGCCGCTCTCTGGCCGCGCGTTCCCGCTCAGCCTGCGACAGCCGGTGATATGCAACCGTCAGTGCGGACGCCGGAACCTCCGAAAGCCCCTCGGCCGCCAGCGCCGCCGAGGATGCCCGCTGGAACCGCAGCGCGGCAGGCGCGGGGCGCAGCCGTTTTGCCTCGCCGAAGGCGCGGCAGACCAGCTCGGTGCCGTCGCCGCAGACCATTGCTCCCTCCGGCAGGATTCGTCCCAGCTCCTCCAGAGTCATCGCGGCATCCTCCGTCAGCCGGGAAACTTCGCCCCCGCGCACCGAAAAAAGCGCCGCAAAAACCTGTCCCACCCGCGCATCGAGCGCAGCGCAGACCGTTCCTTCAAAGCAGAGCAGATTGTACGCCAGCGAGAGAAGGGTCGAAACTCCCACGCAGGGGAGATCACCCGCGAGGGCCATCCCCTTGACCGCGGCCATCCCGATCCGCAGCCCGGTATAGGAACCGGGCCCGACGGTGACGGCGAGCCGGTCAACCGCACCGGGTCCAAGCCCCGCGTGGCCGAGGGTGTCCCCGACGAGGCGCATCAGCGTCGCGGAATGGGTCAGCCCCACATTCAGATAGCATTCGGCCAGCAGGGTCCCGCCGCGCACCAGCGCGCAGGAGCAGGCCTTGGAGGAGGTGTCAACCGCCAGTGTCGTCAAAGCCCCTTTCCCTCCATTCGGATGATTCTGCTCTGGTCCCCGGTCCGCTCAAAGGTCACCGTCAGGGCAGGCTCGAGCGCGACCTGCTCGCTCCATTCGACCGCAGCGGTCCAGCCGGCGTCGAGATAGTCGTAAAAGCCGATATCGAACAATTCGTCGGCGCTTTGCAGCCGGTAGGCATCGAGGTGGCAGAGGTTGAGCCGGCCGCCGCGGTACTCATTGATGAGGGTGAAGGTCGGGCTGGACACCTCGTCCGCGCAGCCCAGTCCGCGGGCAAGTCCCCGGGTGAAGGTCGTCTTGCCCATCCCCAGCCCGCCGCGGTAGGCGACGATCTCCCCCGGCTGCAGCAGCCCGGCAATCGCCTGGCCCGCCGCTTCAGTCTCAGCCGGGCTGTTTGAATGAATTTCGCGCATGGAATTCCTCTTTCCGGGATTATATGGGAAAGCGCCTGCCCACGATAAGAAAAGGCCCCTTCCCGCGGCGCAGCTCCCTGTATTTGGCAGATTCGGAACGATCAAAGCCGCTTCGCGGCTATTATAGCACAAATCATCGTCCATTTACATCCTTTCACGAATTTTTCCAACAGCGCGGCGCTTGTCTTTGCCAAACGATTCCCCTATAATAGAAACGCAGGGCGTGTCCTGCCGGGAGGAATTCACATGAATCACATCTGGAGCAGCTGCGTACAATTTTATAAGCGCACCGACCGCTGGCTGCTGTTTTTCTGCCTCGCATGCTCGGTCTTTTCGGCCTTCCTGCTCTGGGGGATTTATCTCTCGGGCTATATCAAGCTGCGGGTTTTTCTGGTGCAGCTCTTTGCAACAGCGCTCGGCTTTTTCGGGGCCTGCTTTCTCTCGGGCTTCGACTACCGCGAGCTGGCCGGGCTTTGGAAGATCTATCTGCCCGTTGCCGGGGGGCTGGTCTTTCTCACCTATTTTATCGGCAAGCAGCGGTATTCCTACATCGACGACCGGGCATGGCTCGAAATCCCATTTCTGGGGCTGAGCTTCCAGCCCTCTGAAATTCTCAAGCTGGCCTTTATCTTTTCCTTTGCACTGCATCTTGAAAAGGTGCGGGAATCGATCAACCAACCCCGGACGCTGGCTCTGCTCTGCGCCCACGGGGCGGTTCCGACCCTGATGATTGTCGCGCAGGGGGACCACGGCACCGCCATGGTGTTTGTTGCCATTTTCGCCAGCATGCTGTTCACCGCCGGCCTGCACCCGGGCTATATCCTCGCGGCCGGGGGCACTGCGGCCGCCGTCTCCCCTCTGGTCTGGTTTTTTATTCTTGACGACGACAAGCGCGGGCGGATTCTCACCATCCTCAATCCCGAGCTGGATCCCTCAGGGGTCGGCTGGCAGCAGGCTCTGGGAATGACCGCCATCGGCTCGGGGCAGATCTGGGGGAAGGGGGTCCTCACCGGAGAACATCAGTATGTCCCCGAGATGCACAACGACTTCATTTTTGCCTTCGCCGGGGAAGCGCTGGGCTTTGTCGGCTGTGTCGCCATCATGCTGCTGCTGGGGATCATCTGCATCAAGCTGCTTCTTGACGCCCGCCGCTCCCGCGACCCGCTCGGCCGCTACATCTGCACCGGCGTGTTCGGGATGATCGCATTCCAGACCTTCTGGGGAATCGGAATGTGCCTTTCGATGCTTCCCGTCGCGGGGCTGACCCTGCCTTTTTTCTCGGCGGGAGGCACCTCTGTTGTGCTGACCTGGCTTGGGATCGGCATGGTCCTTGGGGTGCACCGGCATTCCTTCTCCGGCCTCTTCGAAGAGGTCTGAGGCCTTTCTCTTTCCCGGAATCGGTCGATCTCTTTCTTTTTTGGCCTTCGGGAGAAGTATTTTCATCAAAAACAACGAAATTGACTCTTCTTCCCCAAACTGCTTGAAATTTGGCCTTTGATTTGCCATAATGTAACTGTGCGCGCCGCGAACCGGATGTGAAGATCCCGCTGGAACACGCGCGCCGCAGCGGAGAGAATGGAGGTTGCCATGGATCAGCGAGTTGCCGCCGTTTTGCTTGCGGCGGGAGATGGAAAACGGATGAAGTCCTCCCATCAAAAGGTCTGCTGTGAGCTGCTCGGGAAGCCGATGCTCCGCTGGGTGCTCGACGCCTGCGCCCGTGCCCAAATCCCTGCTGAAAACACCTGTGCCGTCATCTCGGATGAGCCGCGCGGCGTAACCGGGCTGCTGCCCGAGGGCTGCCGCACCGCCGTTCAGAGCGAGCGCCGCGGCACCGGCCACGCCGTGAGGATGGCGCTGCCCTTTCTGCGGGAGATGCTTGCGCGCGGGGTTACATCGGTCGCCGTCCTCTGCGGAGACGCGCCGCTGATCGATGAGGAAACGCTGCTCGCCGCCCTTGAATTCCACCGCGAAGGCCGGTTTGCCGTCACGGTGCTGACCGCCAGAGTCCCCGATGCGGGCCGCTATGGGCGGATTGTCCGGAAAAACGGAGAGTTTTCCCGCATTGTCGAGGCGGCGGACGCCGCCCCCAAAGAGCTTCTGATTGACGAAATCAACTCGGGTGCCTACTGGTTTTCAACTGAATATCTGATTGCTTCGCTGCCGCTGTTGCAGGATAAAAACGCGCAGGGGGAATATTATCTGACCGATCTGGTCGGGCTGGCCCCCTCCCTTTCTGGAAAAGCGGGAGCTTTCGTCTGCCCTGACGCGCGCGCCGCGCTCGGCGCGAACGACCGCAAGGGGCTTGCCGGCCTCAACCGCATCGCCCGCGAGATGATTCTGGACCGTCTTTACAGCGAAGGGGTGGATATCCCGATCTCCGACGGGGTGATGATCGGCCCCGACGCCGTCATCGGCCGGGACACCAAAATTCTGCCCGGATGCCTGATTCTCGGGCGGGTTACCATCGGAGAAGGCTGTGTGATCGGTCCCAATACCCAGATCACCGACTGCGAAATCGGGGACCGCTGCATCATCGATTCCTCCAAGCTCACCGAAAGCCGGGTCGGGGCAGGGGTGCGCATCGGGCCGTTTGCTCAGCTTCGTCCCAACTGTGTCATTGCGGACGCGGTCAAAATCGGCAACTTTGTCGAGGTTAAGAATTCAACGGTGGGGGAGAAGACCTCCTTCGCCCATCTGACCTATATCGGCGACAGCGACTTCGGCGCCCGGATCAACGTCGGCTGCGGAGTCGTCACCGTCAACTACGACGGGCTGCACAAATACCGCACCACCGTCGGGGACCACGCCTTCATCGGCTGCAACACCAATCTTATCGCGCCGGTCACCGTCGGCGAAGGGGCCTATGTCGCCGCGGCCACCACCGTGACCGAAGATGTCCGCCCCGACGCGCTCGCCATCGGGCGGGTCCGGCAGCGCCAGCTCGCCGGATGGGCGAAAGGCAAAATCAAATAGGGACCAACCGGGTCCGCCCGGTCGCAATAGCAGGATCATCAAACATTTCATGGGGAACAATGAGGGAGAGGTTTTATCATGAATATCCATGGCAAGGACATCAAAATCTTCAGCTGCAACGCCAACCGGCCGTTCGCCGAACAGATCGCCCGTGCGCTTGGGCTTCCGCTCGGTGATATGCAGGTCAAAACCTTCTCCGACGGGGAAATCGCCCTGTCGATCAACGAATCGGTTCGCGGCTCGGACGTTTTCGTCGTCCAATCGACCTGCCAGCCGGTCAACAACAACCTGATGGAGCTGCTGATCTCCATCGACGGCTTCAAGCGCGCCTCGGCCGGCCGCATCACCGCGGTGATGCCCTACTTCGGCTATGCGCGCCAGGACCGCAAGGCCAAGGCCCGCGATCCGATCTCGGCCAAGCTGGTTGCAGACCTGCTGACCACCGCCGGCGCCGACCGGGTTCTGACAATGGACCTGCACGCGGCACAGATTCAGGGCTTTTTCAATATTCCGGTGGACCATCTGCTCGGCGTGCCGATTCTCGCCAACCACTATGCCGATAAGTTCAAGAACACCCCCCATGACGAGATCGTCGTCGTCTCTCCCGACCTCGGCTCGGTCACCCGCGCGAGAAAATTTGCCGAGCGGGTCGACGCCTCGCTTGCCATCATCGACAAGCGCCGCCCGACCGCCAACGTCTCGGAGGTCATGAACATCATCGGCGACGTGCGGGACAAGACCTGCATCCTCGTCGACGATATGGTGGACACCGCCGGCACCCTCTGCAACGGCGCCAACGCCCTCGTCACCAAGGGCGGCGCGAAGGAGGTCTTTGCCTGCGCCACCCACGGTGTCCTTTCCGGCCCCGCTCTCGACCGCATCGAGGAAAGCGTGCTCAAGGAGGTCGTCTTCCTCGACACCATCCCCCAGCGGCACAACACCGCCTCCGGCAAGCTCAAGGAGCTGAGCGTCGCCTCCGTCTTTGCCGAAGCGATCAACCGCATCTATTCCGACCGCTCGGTTTCCCCGCTGCTCGGCTGATTCGGAACAATCTCTTCACGGGCTGCCGCAAAATGCGGCAGCCCCCCTGTTTTTACAAAATCTTTACCCCGCCGGAGCGTATCCTGACGGGTGGAAAAGGAAATGGTTATGGCTGATCTCTTTACCCTTTTCAAGCAGATCGCGCAGGACCGCGCCCCCGCCCCGGCCGGGCCGGTCGAATGGATTGTCGCGGGGCTGGGGAATCCCGGCGCCAAATACGAGAACACCCGGCATAATGTGGGCTTTCTTTCGCTCGACCGGATGGCTGAGAAGCTGGGTTTCCGGATCGACCGGCTCCGCTTCCAAAGCCTGACCGGTGAGGCAATGATCGAAGGGCGCCGGGTGCTCTTCCTCAAGCCCGCCACCTTCATGAACCTCTCCGGGCAGGCAGTGGTGGAGGCAATGAACTTCTACAAGGTGCCGGTGGAACGGGTCATCGTCATCCACGACGACGTATCGCTGTCCCCGGGTAGGCTTCGCATCCGTCAGAAGGGCTCGGACGGCGGACACAACGGGCTGAAAAATATCATCTATCTGACCGGGAAGAACACCTTTCCCCGGATTAAAATCGGGGTAGGCGAAAAGCCGCATCCCGACTATGATATGGCCGACTGGGTACTCGGGGTACCGGACGCCGGCGACCGCAAACTGATCGAGCAGGCCATCGACAAATGCGGCGGAATCGTGCCGCTGCTCGTCGCGGGCAGGCTCGACGAAGCGATGAACAGGTATAACGGAGCATGAAGCTAGGCGCAGTTTTATCGAAAATCCCACAATTTAACGAGCTGCTCAGGGGGGTGTCACAGGGACAGTCCCCCTTCGGCTGTGTCGGGCTTTCCCAGATCCACAAGGCCCACTTTGCGGCGGGACTCTATGAAAGCCTCGCCGTCCCGGCGGTGCTGGTCGCTCCGGACGACCCCTCCGCCGTCCGGCTCTTTGAGGACCTTTCCGCCCTGCTGCCGGAGCGGCAGGTGCTGCTCTTCCCCTCGAAGGAGATCATGCTGCATTCGGCCGAGGCCGCGAGCGGAGAGTACGAGTTTGCGCGGCTCGGGTGTCTCGAGGCGCTGCGCCATGCAAAGCCGTTTGTCGTCGCTTCGGCCGAGGCCGCGATGCAGTACACCATCAGCCCCGAGGCCCTGCGGGAGCGCAGCGCCCTTTTGAAGGGCAGCTTCAGCGGGGGACCGGAGGGGCTGGTCTCGCTGCTTGTAACGGCCGGATACTCCCGCTGCGAACAGGTGGAAGGTACCTGCACCTTTGCCACCCGCGGCGGCATCGTCGATTTCTTCTCCCCCGCCGCGCCGGAGCCGGTGCGGGTGGAGTTCTGGGGGGACGAGATTGATTCGATCACCTGCTTCTCCCCCGACACCCAGCGGCGGGGCGACTTTGCCGACGAGGTGATGATCACCCCCGCACGGGAGGCCCTTCCCCCCGGAGAGGGACTCGCGTCTTTCTGCCGGAGGCTTTTTGACTCCCTTTCCCCAAAGAGTCCGGCGCGGGTCAATCTCGCGCGGATGGCCGACGATGCCGAAGCGGGGCTTTCTCCCGGTTCACTCGACCGGCTGCTGCCGGTCCTCTACGGCAGGCCCTATACCCTGCTCGACCACCTCGCGGAAAACGGGCTGCTCTTTCTCTCTGATCCGGCCGCCTGCCGCGAAAGCCTTGCCGCCGCAGGAACCCTTTTCGCCGAGGAAGCCGCCGAGCTGTTTGAATCGGGAATCGCCTTCCCGGGCTGCGACCGCTGGATCGGTTCCTTCGACGACCTGCTCTGCGAGACGGCAGACCGGCGCAGCGCGGTGCTCGACACCTTTGCCCGCACGATTCCCGACCTGCGGCTCCGCGGACTCGCCAGCGTACAGGCCCTTGCTCTCGCCCCCTGGGGAGGCGAGCTGGCGGCGCTGCTTGAGGATATCCGTCCCTACCTGCACAACGGAATCTCCGTGACGGTGCTGCTGCCGACCAAGCGCGGCTGCGACGCGCTGCTCAGCGATCTTGCCGCCGAGGGAATCCCCGCCCGCTACGCCGAAAGCCCCACCTTTGAGGAAGGGGTGCAGGTCACCGATCTGACCCTCTCGGCGGGCTTCGAATATCCGGCTGCGAAGGCCGCCGTGATCGGCCACGCCCGCGCCGCGGCCCCTGCCCGCAAGCTCAAAAAGCGGCGCGCCACCGACGCAATCCGCTCCCTCTCGGATTTGACCCGCGGAGATTATGTGGTACACGCGGCGCACGGCATCGGCGTTTTTGAGGGGATCGTCAAGCGCGAGGTGCTCGGGATTCCGAAGGACTATATCAAAATTCATTACCAGGGAACCGACACCCTCTTCGTGCCGGTCACCCAACTGGATCTTGTCAGCAAGTATATCGGCAAGTCGGAGGATGGAACGGTCCGGCTCTCGAAGCTCGGCTCGGCCGAGTGGCAGAAAACCCGCTCACGGGTGCGCGCGGCGGTTGCCGACATGGCGCAGGAGCTGACCGCCCTTTATAAGAAGCGCCTGCATGCCGTCGGCTTCCGTTTCTCCCCCGACACCGACTGGCAGCGGGACTTTGAGCTGCGCTTCCCCTATGAGGAGACCGACGACCAGCTCCGCTGCATCGCCGAGATCAAGGCGGACATGGAATCCACCCGCCCGATGGACCGGCTGCTCTGCGGGGACGTCGGCTTCGGCAAAACCGAGGTCGCCCTGCGCGCCGCCTTCAAATGCGTCAACGATTCCAAGCAGTGCGCGGTGCTGGTGCCGACCACCATCCTCGCGTGGCAGCACTTTCAGACCTTCACCCACCGGCTGGAGGGCTTCCCGATCAAGGTGGAGCTGCTCTCCCGTTTCCGCACCCCGAAGCAGCAGGCCGAAATCATTCGGGCGCTGGGGCGCGGGGAAATCGACATCATCATCGGCACCCACCGCCTTTTGCAGAAGGACGTCGCATACAGGGATCTCGGTCTCTGCATCATCGACGAGGAGCAGCGCTTCGGCGTCGCCCACAAGGAACGCTTCAAGGAGCTGCGCGAGTCGGTCGATGTGCTCACCCTCTCGGCCACCCCGATTCCCCGGACCCTCTCGATGGCGATGAGCGGCATCCGGGACATGTCGATCATCGAGGAAGCTCCTCAGGACCGGCATCCCGTCCAGACCTACGTCATCGAGCATGACTGGGGCATCCTTGCCGAGGCGCTGCGCCGCGAGCTGCGCCGGGGCGGGCAGGCGTTCTACCTGCACAACCGGGTGGAGTCGATCGACGGCTGCGCAGGCAAGCTGCGCGAATTCCTGCCCGACGCGCGGATCGCCGTCGCCCACGGCAAGATGACCGAAGAGCAGCTCTCCCGCATCTGGCAAGGGTTGGTCGATCAGGAGATTGACATCCTCGTCTGCACCACCATCATTGAAACGGGGGTGGACGTGCCCAACTGCAACACCCTCATCATCGAGGACGCCGACCGCATGGGCCTCTCACAGCTCTATCAGCTGCGCGGGCGGGTCGGCCGCTCGACGCGGCGAGCCTTCGCCTACCTGACCTTCCGCCCGATGAAGGCGCTGACCGAAATCGCCCAGAAACGGCTCAACGCCATCAAGGAATTCACCTCCTTCGGCTCTGGCTTCCGCATTGCGATGCGGGATATGGAGATCCGGGGAGCAGGCAGCGTGCTTGGTGCCCAGCAGCATGGGCATATGGAGGCGGTCGGCTATGAGATGTACCTGCGGCTGCTTTCCGAGGCGGTGGCCGAATCGAAGGGCGAGCCGATCCAGCGCAGCGCCGAATGCCAGGTAGACATTCAGGTGGCCGCCCACATCCCGGAGGATTATATCGAAAGCCTTGCCCTGCGTCTGGACATCTATAAGAAAATTGCGGCGGTGCAGAACGAGGAGGATTCCTCCGACCTGCTCGACGAGCTGATCGACCGTTTCGGCGAGCCTCCCGCCGCTGTCGGAGGGCTGATCGACGTGGCGCTGGTGCGCAACCGCGCCGCCGCGCTCGGAATCCGGGAGATCAACCAGCGCAACGAACAGCTTCTCTTTTATTTTGAGCATATCGACCCCACCCTTGCGGTGACCGTCGCTTCGGCCCTCAAGGGGCGGGTGCTGTTCAGCGCCGGAGCCAAACCCTATCTCTCGGTCCGGCTGCGGGAAAAGGATGAGCCGATCGACGTGATCCGCGAAACGCTCGACGCCGCCGAGGGGCTGTAACGCCGGGCGTCTGTTCCATCGCCGCAGCTTCCGGCTGAACCGAAGGCTTGAACAGGCCCTTATCCGGCCGATACCGGCAGGTTAGCAGGGACGCACGCCAAAAAGGAGCGGCCCGCGGCCGCCCCTTTGTTTTCCGTCCGCCAGCGCCTGCCCGGTGAACAGCACACCCGAGCGGAGGACGGCTCCGTCCCTTTGTTTTCCGTCCGCCAGCGCCTGCCCGGTGAGCGGTGCGCCCGGACGGAAGACGGCCGCCTGTTAACTCGCTCCGCCCACTGCCTGAAGCGAAAGATTTTCCCACACCTGCAGGGCCGGCGCTTCTGTCCGCTCAAGCGATATCAAAAAATTTGTTCCGTCGTTTCAAATCGGGAAGCGGCTGCGGAATGCATCTTCCGCAGCCGCTTCCCGATTCTATCTTGAAGAAGGAGCATCCTTTCCACGCGCCCTGCCCGTCCCCCGCAAATTCAGGCAGTGCTCGATCACACCGGCCACCACATGATCCAGACTGCTTTCGTTTGACCCGGGAATTTCTTCAAGTTCACAAGCACCTCCTTTGTGAAGCAAAGGATTTTATACGCGCCGCCCGCTCTGCTCTTCTTCGCGGTACGCATTCCGGCATCCTCCCCGCCCTCTCATAACGTCCGACCTGATTCTAAGGCGGATTGGCGTTTTCGCTGCTTCTATATCGGTGCAGTCAAAAAGTTTTATGGAGACGGCGGGCTGCACACATCAGCCGGGGGTTCATGCGCCGGGCCTGCCGCCGGACTCATTCCTCTTCCTCCTGCGAATAGCCCATCAGCTCATTGTTCACCACCGAGCCGGGCGCGATGATTCCGCGCCCGAATCTGCCGCGCAGGGAATCGACCGTCCGTTCCAGATTGAGCCTGCGCCCGCGTCCGGCCGGGTCACTCTCATCAAAAAGCGAAAGCTGCTCCGACGCCTGCGACGCCTCCACCAAATTGCAGGCGGTAACGGTGAGCATCCGTACCGGAAGGGTCATGTCCCAGCTGGCGCGGACCAGCTCCATCGCTGCGCCGGCTAGCTCGCTGGCCAGCGCCGTCGGGCGCGGCAGCGGCCGCTGCCGCGAAATGACCCGCAGGCGGGTATCCTTGATTTGAAGCTGAATTGTGGCGGCGCAAAGCCCGTAGCGCCGCAGCCTGCCCGCTACCTCATCCGAAAGCACCGCAATGCCGGTGCGCAGTTCGCGCTCCCCTGAGAGATCCCGGCGGAAGGTCATCCCGTTGCCGACCGATTTGATCTCCCGCGGGGCGTCGGCCCGCCTCACCGGACTGTCGTCCAGTCCGTTGGCATAGTCGTAGAGCTGCCGCCCATGCTTGCCCAGCCGGGCAAAAAGCTGGGACGGGTCGGCGGCGGCGAGCTGCCCGATGGTGGAGATATAAAGCCCCGACAGCTCCCGCTGCACCGCCTCCCCAACATAGAGCATCGCGGTGACAGGCAGTGGGAAAAGCATGTCCTGCCAGTTCTCCCGCGAGATGACGGTGGTCGCGTCCGGCTTTTTGTAATCGGAGCCAAGCTTGGCAAATATCTTGTTGAAGGAGACTCCTACCGAGATGGTCAGCCCGGTTTCCCGCCGGACCTCCTCCCGCAGCCGGTCCGCGATCTCCTTTCCCGTCCCGAAGAGCTGCTGCGATCCGGTCACGTCGAGCCACGATTCGTCGATGCCGAACGGCTCGACCTGATCGGTGCAGCGCTGATAAATGGCATTGACCCGCCGGGAATACTCGGCATAAGCGTCCCGGTGGGGGGCCACCAGTTTGAGGTCGGGGCATTTGCGCCGGGCCTGCCAGATTGTTTCGGCGGTCTGCACACCGTATTTCTTTGCCGCCTCATTCTTGGCGAGGATGATGCCGTGCCGGCTTTTGGGGTCTCCGCAGACCGCCATCGGCCCGGAGGAAAGGCTGGGGTCGAGCACCGTCTCGACCGACGCGTAGAAACTGTTGCAGTCACAGTGCAGAATCACCCGGTCGATGACGGCCGCCCCCTCTCTGATTTCTTCTGCCTGCGGGAAGGTGTTTTTTTATTGTACTCAAAACATACGTTCCCGTCAAGACATCGAAAATGGTCTCCCTTTTTACATTCGGGCTGCCAGGTTCCAAATCCGTCCTTGTCACTATGCGTTGATGGAAACAGAAAAATATGATAAAGTCAATAAAAAATAAACTGGAATTGGAAGGAGGAATCAACCCATGAACCATGAAAAGTATGGTAAAAAAACAATCTACTGGTGTGTTTATGTTCTTTTATTACTAAGTGGTATCTATATCAAAATATCGAATATTCTCCCTGTCAAAAGCACGACTATTTTTTTATTCGGCCTTATGTGGATTTGGACGGGCCTTTCTCTAATTTGCCGGATAAATCCCTATTATGCGCAGAAATACGAGCGTAGGCATCAATTTTTGTTCGCCATATCCTCTGTGGGAATGGGAATATCGTGGAATATTATTTCATTAACACACCTATCAAATCAAGCGATTCCAATGATTCTGATTAGCTCGCCGTTCCTAATCTCTGACTTGATTATATTTTTGCGTTATAAGAAATAATCGCAACGTTCCATTTATCGAGCAGCTACTATTTGTGAATATACCTCCGTCATTTCGACGAAGGGAGGCTATTTCTATCCAAAATCAGACCAAAGGGTAAAAGGAAGAAAATGATTCCCATTCGGAGCCATAACGGGAAATTGTGAAAAAAGATAAAATTTTCTGTCGAAGCACTGCCATTTTCGGTGCAATTCGTGTATAATGAGATTTAAATCAACGATGCGCGGTATCGCTTCAAAGGAGGAAATCGGATGCAACTGACCTTTCTGGGCGCAACCCACGAGGTAACGGGGAGCTGCTTTTACCTGACCGCCTGCGGAAAAAAGATTGTCATCGACTGCGGCATGGAGCAGGGACCCAATTACTTTGAGAACCAGGAAATTCCCGTCGCGGCGGGCGAGGTGGATTATGTTCTGCTGACCCACGCCCATATTGACCATTCGGGAATGCTGCCGCTGCTCTGCAAGAACGGCTTCTCGGGCGAAATCCACTCTACCGATGCAACCGCCGACCTGTGCAGCGTCATGCTGCGCGATTCGGCGCACATTCAGGAATTTGAAGCCGAATGGCGCAACCGCAAGGCGCAGCGCGCCGGGCGTGAGCCGTATGTCCCGATCTATACGATGGACGACGCCCTTGCCGCCATCGGCCTCTTTGTCCCGCATTTTTACGATCAGAAATTCACCCTCTGCGATGGCATCGAGGTGCGGTTCATCGACGTCGGGCACCTGCTCGGCTCCGCCTCGATTGAGATCTGGGTCACCGAGGGAGACGTCACCAAAAAAATCGTCTTTTCAGGTGATATCGGCAACCTGCATCAGCCGATTATCCGCGACCCACAGTATATTGCGGATGCCGACTACGTGGTGATGGAATCAACCTACGGCGACCGCAGTCACGGCCCGCGTCCCGACTACATCAGCGAGCTTTCCCAGATCATGCAGCGCACCTTTGACCGGGGCGGCAATGTCGTCATCCCCTCCTTCGCGGTGGGCCGCACACAGGAGATGCTTTATTTTCTGCGGCAGATCAAGGAGAAACGGCTGGTAACCGGCCACGATTTCTCGGTCTATGTGGACAGCCCGCTCGCCGTTGAGGCCACCAACATCTTCCACGAAAACGGAGCCGAGTGCTACGATGATGAAACCCGCGCGCTGATCCAGAAGGGGATCAACCCGATCAGCTTTGCCGGACTCAAGGTTTCAGTTTCCGCCGAGGAATCCAAAGCGATCAACTTTGACGCCTCCCCCAAGGTAATTCTTTCTGCCAGCGGCATGTGTGACGCGGGCCGGATTAAGCACCATCTCAAGCACAACCTCTGGCGCAGGGAGAGCACGATCCTCTTTGTCGGCTATCAGGCGGTCGGCAGCCTCGGACGCCAGATTCTCGAAGGAGCCGAGACGGTTAAGCTCTTCGGAGAAGCCATCGAGGTCAAGGCGGAGATTGCCCGTCTCGCCGGAGTCAGCGGCCATGCCGACAAAGAGGGCCTGCTGACCTGGATCGGGCATTTTTCTCCCAAGCCGCAGCGGGTCTTTGTGGTGCATGGCGACGACGCGGTCTGCGAAGCCTTTACCGCCGAACTGACCTCGCGGGGATTTTCTGCCGTCGCCCCCTATTCGGGCAGCAGCTTTGATCTGGCCACCAACGTCTGCCTTGTCGCCAAGGGGCCGGTGCCGATCAAGAAGGATTATGCTGCCCGCCGCGCACAGAGTACCTTCACGCGCCTGCTCGCCGCCGGAAAGCGCCTGCTCACTGTCATCGAGCACAACAAGGGCGGAACAAACAAGGATCTCGCCCGCTTTGCCTCGCAGATCGATTCGCTCTGCGACAAATGGGACCGCTGAGGCCGGACGACGCAAAAACACAAAGCCGCCCGCACAGAAGGAAATTCCTGTGCGGGCGGCTTTTTTCGTGTGCGAAAGCCTTCAGCTCCGCCGCCGGAGGTTCGCGTCACAAACTTTCGCCTCAAACACCGGAGAAGCGGAGTGCGCAGGGGCGGGCCGTCTTCCGCAGTGCGCCTTTTGTCCTTCGAAAGCCTTCAGCTCCGCCGCCGGAGGCACGCGCCACAAGCTTTTGCTTCAAGCACCGGAGAAGCGGAGTGCGCAGGGGCGGGCCGTCTTCCGCAGTGCGCCTTTTGTCCTTCGAAAGCCTTCGGCTCCGCCGCCGGAGGCCCGCGCCACAAGCTTTTGCTTCAAGCACCGGAGAAGCGGAGTGCGCAGGGGCGGGCCGTCTTCCGCAGTGCGCCTTTTGTCCTTCGAAAGCCTTCGGCTCCGCCGCCGGAGGTTCGCGTCACAAACTTTCGCTTCAAGCATCAGCGGGGCAGGGGGCGAAAAAGCATGCTCAAAAACCAGCAGGGGCTTTTCCGGCAAAAAGGCGGCCCGTTTACGGGTGTCGGGGCGGACGGTGCGGGAAAAGGAATTTTCGATGCGTCTCATCGCCTGCCGGAAAAGGTGCTGACAGCACCGGAGCTGACGGCTATGGCTCTGCATCCTGCCGCTGTTCCCAACACAGAATCAGCTCCGTCTCGCCGGTCTCCCGGTCGGTCTGACGGCCCTGAATCGAAAACCCCTCCCGCCGGTAAAAGCGGACGGCCCCCTCGTTCTTTTGATATGCCCTCAGGGTCAGCGCGCCGGATTCCTGTTTGGCATGGTCGAGCAGCGCTTTCCCGATTCCCCTTGAGCGTGCGGACGCATCCACAAAAAGCCCCTCGACCGTTCTGCCGTTCAGGCCGAGGAATCCCCGAATCCGCCCGTCGGTTTCCCAGACGAACACCGCCGCCTGCAAGAGAAGGGTTCCTACCACATCAAAATATCCCTCCCAGTAGCTGCGGGGAATAAAACCGTGCGCCTGCCCGTTCGCGGAAAGCCAAAGCTCCATCACCCGCTCCAGGCCGTCCGGCTGAAAGGTACGAATCAGATTTCTCCCTGTCTCTCACTTCAGCGGCTGGCAGGCCGGACAAAAGTAGACCGCGCCGCCGAGATAGGTTTCTTTGACAATCGGCCCGCCGCAGCGCGGGCACCCGCACCCAAGGGTGCTTTTTGAGAGCGTTCCCCGGTAGCCGCCCGGATTTCCGAAGAGATCCCGCTCGGTTTCCCTGCCGCCTCGCGCCGCCATCTCCGCAAGCACCGTCCTGACCGCGGCAAAGAGAGCCTCGCGCTCCGGCTCGCCGAGGGTCCCGATCCTGCGCTTCGGGTGCACCCCCGCCGTCCAAAGAATATCCTGCAGCACTCCATTGCCCAGCCCCGGAATCCGCTGGCCGGAGGCGAGCAGCGCCTTGGCGCTCAGGCCCGGCTTCTCTCCCTCGAAAATCCGCTCAAAGCAGACCCGGCCGTAAGCCGGATCGAGCGGAGAAAGGCTCTGCCGGCTTTTGCGGTAATATTCGTTGTCATAATCGCCCCGGTGACAGATGATACCGCCGTACATCGCCACCGTGAAAACAAGCGCGCTCGCATCGGTAAAGCGGATCAACAGCTGGTATTTGGCCGGCGCGGGTTTCCCGGGGGCGAGCAGGCGGAGATTGACCCCGTCGTTGACGCAGAGCCGGACTCCGCCCGTAAAGGACAGCTCAACATAAATGCCGAAGCTCTCGGCACCCTCCACAGTTCTGTCTGCCAGAGCCGCATGGTAATCTGCCGGATCGCCCTGGAACCAGCAAAACTTATGCGGCGCTGAGGGCGGCAGGACCTTTTCCACCGTTTTCCCCGCCAGCGCCGCACGGCACTGTCCGGCAAGAACGATCCCCTCCGGCAATTCGATCATCTTCTCCACCCTTTCTTCTTAAAACAGGCTGATCTGTTCCGCCGCATATCCGGCCCGGCTCGCCCGGACGATATCCTTCATCTGATAAAGAATCCCCAAGCGGTCGCATTCCTCCGAAAAGAGCTTCCAAAGCGCCGGGAGGCCGGGACAGCGGCATTCATAGGAGTTGCCGTACCGGCGCCTGTACCGCTCGGCCAGATTCTCCCCCGGAAAAAGCGTCTCAAGTTTCTCAAAGTACCAGTCCCGCTGGTTTTGCCGCAGCGTCATGCCAAGGGCCGGGTAAATAAACCGCGCCCCGGCCTCCTTCGCACGGCGCACAATGCCGAGGATATTTTCCGGCGAATCCTCAAGGAAGGGCAGCACCGGCATCATCAGCAGTCCGGTGAAGATTCCCGCCTGCGAAAGCCGCGCTACCGCCTCAAGACGCCGGGAAGAAACCGATACATGCGGCTCAATTTTCCGGCAGAGCGCGTCATCTGCCGTCGTGACCGTCACTTTGCAGAGCACCGGAGCCGCCTGCGCAATCTCCTGAAGAACATCGATATCCCGCTCGATCAGCTCGCTCTTGGTGGCGATTGCCGCACCAAAGCCGTAGGCCGCCAGCAGCTCGAGGGCGTGGCGGGTCAGCATCAGATCCCGCTCGAAGGGGTTATAGGGGTCACTCATCGCTCCGGTGCCCACTATCCCGGTTTTTACCTTGCGGCGCAGCTCCCCCCGCAGGAGAAACAGCGCATTTTCCTTGGCACGCACCGTGTCAAACCGGTCGTTGCCGTAGCAGTCGCTGCGGCTGTCGCAGTAGATGCAGCCGTGGCAGCAGCCCCGGTAGAGGTTCATGTTGTAGTTGATGCCAAACCAGCCGCTTCCCGGCCTCCATCCCGAGAGGATCGTTTTGGCGGGAATATATTCCATGACGGCCCTCCCTTCAAAAATGTCCCGCGCCCCTTGACGGTGCGCAGGACATTTTCTGTTTTATTCTTCCTGCCAGTCGGTAATTTCGTAAACCCGCATGGCGTTCTCCCAGGCCGCCCGCAGCAGCGCATCCCGGGAAATTCCCTTCGCGGCGGCCAGCGCGTCCGCGGTGGCGTGCAGCATCGTCGAATCACAGCGCCTGCCGCGATAGGGCACCGGTGCGAGATAAGGGCAGTCGGTCTCGATCAGAATCCGGTCGAGCGGCACTGCCGCAGCGGCTTCCAGCGGCTTTTTCGCATTCGGAAAGGTCACCACCCCGGTGAAGCCGAGATACATGCCCAGCTCTACATACTCACGAGCCTGTTCGGCCGAATAGGAGAAGCAGTGGACGACGCCGCGCGGCCGGTACTCGCGCACGATTTCGAGAGTATCCTGCGCCGCGTCCCTGCTGTGGATGACCACCGGAAGGTCCAGCTCACGGGCCAGAGCGAGCTGACGGCGAAACGCTTTGCGCTGCACCTCCCGCTCGGAACGGTCGTAGTAATAATCCAGCCCGATCTCCCCGAGGGCGACGACCTCGGGTTCCCGGCAGAGGCGGGCGACCTCCCCGAGCGCCGCGGCGTCGAGGGTCCTGGCCTCATGGGGATGGACCCCCGCCGAGGCGCGGAAGAAGGGATAACGCTTCGCCAGCGCCAGCGCGGCGCGGCTCGATTCCAGATCGCTCGCAGAATTCATCACCGCCCGCACCCCGGCTTCCCGCAGGGCGGCAATCACCGTTTCGCGGTCGGCGTCGAAGCGGTTGTCGTCATAGTGGGCATGGGAATCAAAATAGAAGGCCATCAGCGAATCCTCGAACCCACCGGAACGGCGTCGTCGATAAAGAGAACCTTTGCATCCTCGCCGACATCGGCCGCCAGAATCATCCCCTCGCTGACCACCCCGCGCAGCTTGGCGGGTTTGAGGTTTGCAACAACGACGATCTTCCTGCCGATGAGGTCCTCCGGCTCGTACCACGCATGGATGCCCGAGACAACCTGTCTCGGCTTGCCCGAGCCGTCGTCCAGCTCGAGGCGCAGCAGCTTGTCGGCCTTCGGCACCGGCTCGCAGGCGGTGACCCTGGCCACCACGAGCTTCACTTCCATGAAGTGGTCAATGGTGACGATCCCTTCGGGCTTCGGTTCCTCCGGGGCTTTGGCAGCTTCTCCGCCGGCTTTTTTTGCTTCCTTTTCCAGCTTGCCGGCAGCCTCGGCGCGGTGCTTTTCCTCCTCGGCGGCGAGCAGGGCAAGCTCCTTCTTTGCGTCGATGCGGGGGAAGAGGTTCTCCTTTTTGTGGATGCAGTAGCTGGTATTGGCGTAGTAGATCGCCTTATCGTAGCCGTGCTCATACTCGAGGCAGCCGAGCTGGTTGAAGATCTTCACGCAGGTATTCGGCATAAAGGGGGCCAGCAGGCTCGCGCAGATGCGGATCGTCTCACAGAGGTTGTAGATGACGGCGGCGAGGCGGTCGCTCTCGGCGGGATTCTTCCCCAGCACCCAGGGGGTCGTTTCATCAATATATTTGTTGGCGCGGGCAATGACCTTGAAAATCTCAGCGAGCGCCGACTGGAAGGTAAAGGTCTCCATCAGGGAGGCGTAGTTCTCCCGCACTTCGTCGAGCATCGCAATCAGCTGCTCGTCGGGGGACTCAAAGCGGCGGTCCTGCGGGATGATCTGCCCGAAATACTGCTCCGCCATCGAGAGGGTGCGGGAAACGAGGTTGCCCAGGTCATTGGCAAGATCGGAGTTGATGCGGTTGATCAGCGCCTCGTTGGAAAAGACGCCGTCCGAGCCGAAGGGGAACTCCCGCAGCAGGAAATAGCGGATGGCGTCGACGCCGTACCGCTCGCAGAGGATGACCGGATCGACGACGTTGCCCTTCGATTTGGACATCTTGCCGCCCTCAAGCAGCAGCCACCCATGCCCGAACACCTTTTTGGGCAGCGGCAGATCGAGGGCCATCAGCATGGCGGGCCAGATGATGGTGTGAAAGCGGGTGATCTCCTTGCCGACAAAATGGACGTCGGCAGGCCAGTATTTTTCAAAGTCGTGATACTTCTCGTTGCCGTAGCCGAGCGCGGTAATATAGTTCGAAAGCGCGTCCACCCAGACATACACGATATGCTTGGGGTCGAAGGTGACCGGGATTCCCCATGTGAAGGAGGTACGAGATACGCAGAGGTCCTCCAGGCCGGGCTTGATGAAATTGTTGACCATCTCGTTGAGGCGGCTTTCCGGCTCGATGAAGGTCGGATTCTCCTCGTAATAGTAGTGCATCAGGCGGTCGGCATACTTCGACAGGCGGAAGAAATATGCCTCCTCCTCGGCGTCCTGCACCTCACGCCCGCAGTCGGGACATTTGCCGTCGACGAGCTGCGTCTCGGTCCAAAACGACTCGCAGGGGGTGCAGTACTTGCCCTTGTAGGAGCCTTTGTAGATCTCGCCCTTGTCATAGAGCGCCTTAAAAATCTTCTGGATGCTCTCAATGTGGTAGTCGTCGGTCGTGCGGATAAACCGGTCGTTGGAGATATTCATGAGCTGCCAAAGCTCCTTGATGCCGGAAACGACCTTATCGACATATTCCTGCGGCGTCACCCCCGCGGCGGCGGCCTTCTGCTCGATCTTCAGGCCGTGCTCGTCGGTGCCGGTCAGGAACATGACGTCAAATCCACGCATTCGCTTATAGCGGGCCATCACATCGGTCGCCACGGTGCAATAGCTGTGGCCGATGTGCAGCTTGTCCGACGGGTAGTAGATCGGCGTTGTAATATAGAATGTTTTTTTCTTCATTCCAGGTTCCTCCGTAAATTGTGGATTTGACATACAGATTAAAGTATAACACCGAAACGAAAAAAAAACAACCTTCGGCGCTGTTGGGACCACATTTTCCGGCTATTTCGCCGTGCGGTCAAAAAAGATATTCTTGCCGCCGACCGAGAGCGGCAGCGCCATGATGTTTTCGACGCCCTCCCCCAGCAGCCCAAGCTCCATCGCCCCGAGGCCCCCAGTATACATGATGCGGTTGTCGATCCGCAGGTCGGCGGCCAGGGCAGCCGCCGAGCCGCTGGCAACTCCGAGGTCAAGGTCGTTGAAGGCACAGCGGCAGCCTGCCTTTTCTGCCGCCGCGCAATCTTCCCGGCCGCACATGCCGCAGTGCTTCTGGCCGCGCCGGTTTCGTGCGACTCCGATCAGCACAACCGCTCCGCTTTTGCGGATGCTTCCGCCGTCCCGCAGGAAGATCGGCGCGTCGTACCGCTCTCCCAGGCGCTCGGTCGCCCGGGCAAGCGCCTCCTTTTCCTGCCCTGTGACCACCGCCGTCAGGATAAAGTCCCGCCCTCTTCCCTTCGGCGCCGTCCGGGCCGCCGCGCAGAGCGCGAATGCCGCGTCAAGCAGCGCCTTTTCCTCGCATTCAGCAGACGAATAATACATTTTCTCGCCTCCTTTATCGTTTCTGTTTCATTACACCACATAACAGAAAAAATGTAAAGCCGCGGTGCGCCCCGTTCCGTATCGCTCCCGGAAGATAAACTGGTCAAATCGATGGCTTTTCGTCGGAAAAAGCGCCGGAAAGCGGGACGCCATGGGTTTTTTGCAGCTTCTCTTTCTTTTCAAAATGGCTCTGCAATGCGGCCGCTAATAATTTCCACAATTATTTTGGTGAAAAATTCATTTTTATGTTGCAAATGTGGAACGTTTTATGTAAAATGAATACTAACAAAGTATGTGCTCTGTTATTCTTGACAATTGAGAGGGGATTTGTATGTCGAACCGACTGTTTCAAGGCATCATCCACCAAATGCACGACTCGATCGACCGGGTAATCGGCGTGATCGATGACACCGCGCATGTTGTCGCCTGCTCCGACCTTTCCAAGCTGGATACCTCGAGGGAATACCTCTCGATCGACCTGGCCGAGGGCCGTACCTTTGTGCGGGACGGCTATACCTACAAGCCGTTTGGAACCGGACGCCACCCCGAGTTCGCAGTCTTTGTGGAAGGCGCCGATGAGATGGCCGGGCGTTATGCCGGAATCCTCACCGTTTCCATCGCGGGCATCAAGCAGTATTACGATGAGAAGTACGACCGGGGCAATTTCATCAAGAACGTGATCCTCGACAACATTCTTCCGGGGGATGTCTATATCAAGGCGCGGGAGCTTCACTTCAACACCGACGTCTCGCGGGTCGTTTTTCTGGTTCGGATCGTCTCGACCTCCGGCGTTTCGGCCTTCGACGTGATTCAGAATCTCTTTCCGGACAAGCAGAAGGACTTTGTCTTCAACATTGCCGAAAGCGATATTGTCATTGTCAAGGAAATTAAGCCCGGCATCGAGGCCAAGGATCTTGAAAAGCTCGCCCGCTCGATCGTCGATACCCTCGCCGGGGAATTCTATACCCGCGTGACAGTCGGGATCGGCACCGTAGCGGTCGGGGTCAAGGACCTTGCCCGCTCCTTCAAGGAGGCGCAGGTTTCTCTCGAGGTCGGCAAGGTGTTCGACACCGAAAAGGCCATCGTGCGGTATGACAACCTCGGCATCGCGCGGCTGATCTATCAGCTTCCGACCACCCTCTGTGAGATGTTCCTGCGGGAGGTTTTTATTAAAGGCTCAATCGACAGCCTTGACAAGGAAACCCTCTTCACCATTCAGAAATTCTTTGAGAACAATCTCAATGTCTCCGAGACCTCGAGAAAGCTTTTTGTCCACCGCAACACCCTGGTCTACCGGCTTGAGAAGATCAAGAAGCTCACCGGACTGGACCTGCGCGAATTTGACCATGCCATTGTATTTAAGGTTGCGCTGATGGTCAAGAAGTATTTAAGCGCAAATCCCGTCAAGTACTGATCCCGGCGTTTTGACCGCCCCGGGCGGGGCACAGATAGAAATGGAGTATCAAAGGCAAATGGTAGAACTGGTCAACGTGTCTAAGTCCTACGGCAAGGGGCCGCTGGCACTCGACGACGTCAGTCTGACCGTTGAGGACGGGGAATTCGTCTTTATCGTCGGTTCCTCGGGCGCGGGGAAAAGCACCCTGCTCAAGCTCCTGCTCCGCGAGGAAGAGCCGACCGGAGGAAAGGTTCTGGTCGACGGCATCGACCTCGGGAGGCTTACCCGCCGCCGAATTCCCTATTTCCGGCGGAGCATCGGGGTGGTCTTTCAGGACTTCCGCCTGATCCCCCAGATGAATGTGTTTGAAAACGTGGCGTTTGCGCTCCGGGTGACCAATGTGTCCACCAAGGAGATCAAGCGCCGCGTTCCCTACGTTCTCGACCTTGTGGGGCTGCTCCCCAAGGCCAGGCGCTTCCCCGAGCAGCTTTCAGGCGGCGAACAGCAGCGGGTCGCCCTCGCGCGGGCGCTTGTCAACAACCCCTCGATGATCATCGCGGACGAACCAACCGGCAACATCGATCCGGCGATGTCCTTCGAAATCGTCGAGCTGCTCAGCGAAATCAACAAATGCGGCACTACCGTCATCATGGTTACCCATGAGCACGAGCTGGTCAGCCGGTTCCGGCACCGCACCGTTGTCATCGACCGCGGCCGGGTCGTGGCGGATGGCAAGATTGGAGGCAAACGTGCGCGGCAGTAGTTTTGGATACTTAATCAAGGAGGGCTTCCGCAACCTGCGGCAGAACCGCGCCATTTCCGTCGCCGCCATCGGCGTTCTGGTGGCCTGTCTGCTGCTGGTGGGCGCCTCCCTCCTCTTTTCAATGAACATCAACAGCCTGGTCGGCTACTTTGAATCCCAGAATGAAATCGTCATCTTTCTGGATGACAGCGTTTCGGGCAGCCGGCTGACCAAGCTTGACGACGAGCTGAGAGCAGTCGGCAACATCTCCTCGGCGACCTTTGTCAGTCGGGAGGAGGGCCTTGAAACCTGGATGAAGGAGCTCGGCGACGACGGCACCCTGCTCGAGTGGCTGGTGGAGGACAATCCTCTGCAGAATTCCTACCGGGTGGTCATCACCGACCTTTCGAAGATGGACGAAACGGTGGACGAAATCAAGGCGATCCGCGGGGTCGAGTCGGTCAGCGCTTCGAGCGAGGTGGCGCACGCCGTCACCGGGCTCAAGCAGGCGGTATCGCTGAGCAGCCTTGCTGTCATCGGGATTCTCGCGGCCGTCTCGCTGTGTATTGTCGCCAATACCATCCGGATCACCGTTTTCAACCGCCGCAAGGAGATCAGCATCATGAAGTATGTCGGCGCGACCGATACCTTTATCCGCCTGCCCTTTCTCTCGGAAGGGGTGCTCCTCGGCTTCCTGTCTGCAACCATCGCTTTCTTCCTGCTCTGGGGAGGGTACGAAGCGCTGCTCTACTGGCTGAACGACAGCGCCCTTGAATGGGCCACCCTCATCACCGGCCAGCTCATTCCTTTCAAGCAGGTCGCGCTGCGGGTTTACCTCTGCTTCCTTGCCACCGGTATGGCGATCGGCGGGGTCGGCAGCAGCTTCTTTGTCGGAAAATACCTCAAAGTTTGATGGGCGCACGCCCCTTTGCTTGGCGCAAAAAGCCGCTGTGAGGCCTGACTTTTTGCGCCAAGCTTTTCAAAAAGCATTCGGACGCGCCCTGTTTTCCCAGTATGACGGAACATTCTGCGGAAAAAGCTTCCTTTGATGAAGCATATTTGCAGTTTTTTCACACATTTCTAACGAAGATCGGTTTTAATAGAAAAGATGGGAGGAATGACCGATTGCAGAAACAACGGGTTCTTTCCTTCCTGCTGGCCGGCGTGCTGGCTTTTTCCCTGCTTGGCGTGTCCGGCGCTGCGGCCGATGACGACGCCGACGAATATAAGGAGGAGCTTGACGCCCTTTCCAGCCGCTACGACGAGCTGGAGGCACAGCAGAAGGCCATTACGGAACAGATCAACAAAGCCAAGAGCGAAAAGGATAAGTACCTCTTACAGAAAAAGGAACTGGACAACCAGATCTACAGCGTCCGCCAGCAGATCGGCGTGCTCAGCGACAAGATCACCCTGCTGGAAGGGCACATCGCCGAAAAGGAAGACGAGCTGCAAAAGCAGAACGAGGAAATCGAGGAAAACTACAAGCTGCTCAAGAAACGACTGCGGGTCATGTACAAGGCGGGGAATGCGAGCGTTTTGGGACTGGTGCTCGGCGCGGAGGATTTTTCAGAGTTTCTCACCCGCGGGCAGGTTGCCTCCCGGGTGGCCAAGCACGACCAGGAGCTGATCGAGGAGATGCGGCGGAAGGTTGCTGAAATTGAGGAGACCAAGGCGGCCATCGAGGCGGACAAATCCGACCTGGAGGGCAGCAAGAGCCAGCAGGCCGCAAAGCAGACCCAGCTCGCCGGACAGATCGCCGACACACAGGACCAGATTCAGGACATCACCGCCCTCGAACAGGACTATCTCGCCAATAAGGCCGCCATCGACAAGCAGATGAAGGAGGTCCAGGCGGAGGTCGATGCAATCTACGCCAAGATCAAGTCGGTCGGCGAATACGAGGGCGGCATCATGCTCTGGCCGGTCGAGGGCTACCAGACAGTCACCTCCGACTACGGCTGGCGGTTCGGCGGCACCGACTTCCACACCGGCATCGACATTGCCCGCCTCAACGCGCGCGGCGAGGGAATCTATGGCAAGCCGATCCGCGCGGCGTCGGACGGCACCGTCGTCTTTACCCAGACCACCTACACCTACGGCCGCGGCTACGGCATCTACCTGATCATCGACCACGGCGGCGGGATCTCGACCCTCTACGGGCACACCTGCGGCCTCAATGTCAAGCTGGGCGACAAGGTCAAACGCGGCCAGACCATCGCCTTCGTCGGCTCAACCGGCTGGTCCACCGGTCCGCATCTGCACTTCGAGGTCCGCGTCAACGGCGCGTACACCAATCCCTGGCCCTACCTGCGATAAGAATATCCGCAAAGGAGCTTTCGATGAATAGAAAAATCACCATAGGCGCGGCCATTACCCTCGCCTTCATGTTCTCCACCGTCACCTTCATCACGACCTGGATTTATTCTACCAAGTCGTTCAACAGCACCGTTTTCAACATCCGGGAACGGGAAACGATGTATGCCAAGATCAAAGAGGTCGATGATCTCGTCCGCCAGCAGTACTATCACACGATCGACGAAGACGTATTGGGCGAGGATCTGGTCCGCGGCTATGTGCAGGGAATTCAGGACCCCTATGCGACCTACCTGACCGCCGAGCAGTACGCCGAGACCCAAAGCGATTTCGCCGGGCGGATGGTTGATATCGGCATCGTATGCAGCCAGAGCTCGGACGGATACATCCGGATCGACCAGGTCTATGAGGATTCCCCCGCCGCCCTTTCGGAGCTTGCAGCCGGGGATTTGATTGTCAAAATTGACGAGCTGAACGTCACCGCTGAGAACTACGAAGGCGCGACCGACGCCCTCAAAGGCGAGCCGGGCACCACCGTCACCCTGCTGGTGCGCCGCGACAGCGTTGACAAGAGCTACACCATCACCCGCCGCAAGGTGGAGGTGCCGACGGTGAGCAGCCGGATGATCGGCGACGCGGGCTACCTGCGGATCACCGAATTCAACGACGCCACCCCCGATCAATTCGGAAAGGCGCTCAACGAGCTGCTCAGCGGGGGAGCGAAATCCCTTGTATTCGACGTGCGAAATAATCCGGGCGGGACGATTGACTCGGTCGGAAAAATTCTCGACATTCTGCTGCCGGAAGGTCCGATCGTCTCGGCCACCTACCGCGGCAGCACCGAGCCGCAGATCCTTCTGACCAGTGACGCCAACGAGGTCGATCTGCCGATGGCAGTGCTGATCAACGGGCGTTCCGCCTCCGACGCCGAGCTTTTTGCACAGGCGCTCAAGGATTACAGCAAGGCCAAGACCGTCGGAATGACCAGCTACGGCAAGGGCTCCATGCAGGAGGTGCACAAACTCTCGGACGGCTCCGCCCTCGTCTTTACGGTAGCCCTCTACAACCCGCCCAGTTCGCCCAACTTCGAGGGAATCGGGGTCAAGCCGGATTATGAGGTTCGGATGCCCGCCGAACTGGAAAAAGAATTCGAAAATCTCGACGAAAACAGCGATCCTCAGCTCAAAAAAGCGCTTGAGGTCGTCGCCGGTCTGATCAAGGATCTCGCCCCTGTCGAGGAAACCACTCCCGCTCCCACCTCCGCCCCGTCGTTCGAGTCCTCTTCCGAGGCTGGCACGGAAGCAGCCGGCGAAGATGAACCTGAGCCGGAAGCAGAGGAAGAAACAGATGCGGCATAAAACAGCGCCCGAAAAAACAGCGTCAGGAATCTTCCTGACGCTGTTTTTCCTCGCTGAAACTATATCAGAACCACCCGTATCACGGGTAGCCCACGCAGGCTCCGCAAGAGTCCGATATCGGCCGCGTCCCAAGGCGCAGTAAAGCGGCCTGCCGGCCGCATATTCTTATGGGCGGCCCGCAGGCCGCCCATTCCCGTCCATTCCCCTCTTCCTTCCTGCCTGTCCGGTGTGCGGCGCGCTCGAGCGGAGAGCGGAGCCGCGAGGTTTATCTTTTCTACGCATAGGTGCAGCCTTTTTGGAACCACAGGCACATCCCTTGGTTTTCTGCCTGCAAGAAAAGCGAAGGAAGCAGGATGTCCCCGCTTCCTTCGCCCGGTCTTTCATTACGCGCTCCCCCATCACGCCTGCTTGGCAGCAACAAGGGTGCGGGCGCTGAGGGCGGGACGCAGCACCTCGCGCAGTTCCCCGTTATGTTCCACAACAAAAAAGGTGATGTGGGTAAATTTGCTCCAAATCCTGGTCGTGACCGAATCGCCCTCCTGCGGGATTCCGGTCAGCACATAGGATACCTTGTTATCCTTGATGTAGCGGATGATCGCTTTCGCAACATTCTCCGAGTAGAGAAGCACCATTTCCGCGTCCTTCTCCTTGGAAACGCTGAACAGATACTCCAGCGATTCGGGGTCCTGGGGCACGCCGGGCTTCGCCACATTGATCACCGCGAGATCGGTATCGGACATCTCTGCAAGCACCTGCCCTGCCCGGATAATCCGGTCGCAGCGGCGCTGATCGGTGACGCAGACCACTGTTTTGGCACGAGCGGCCAGCGGCATCAGCGCAATCTCCTTTTCCGACACTGCCTCACCTCCTATTGTCTATACTATAACATACTTTTGTGAATAATTCATGTGAACCTGTTAAGATTTGCTGAATTGAGAAACAATTGACAAGCGTCTTTCTTTGTTATACAATTTAACAATATGGACGTACTAAGGCAATCTCACCACAGGAGGTGCAACGATTTTGCCAAAAAACCAATCTGTCTCTACTGCCGTCATCCGGCGGATGCCCCGATATTACCGTTTTTTGGGAGAACTGCTTGAACGCGGCGTCACCAGGATTTCCTCCAAGGAGCTCGCCGCCCTGATGAACCTGACCGCCTCTCAGATCCGCCAGGACCTCAACTGCTTCGGCGGATTCGGACAGCAGGGCTTTGGCTATCACGTCGCGCTGCTCCATGAGGAGATCCGTAAGATTCTCGGGCTGGATCAGGGCTTTCGGGCGATCCTGATCGGCGTGGGCAACCTTGGCCGCGCCTTTGTCAACCATGTGGATTTCGCAGGTTCCGGGTTCGATCTGGTGGGACTTTTCGATAAAAATCCCGCCCTCATCGGCAAGAAGATTTCCGGTCTCACGGTTCAGGACGCCGACGAAATTCCCGCTTTCTGCGCCGCGCACACCGTCGATGTGGCGGTGCTCTGCGTGCCCAGCGAGGTCGCCCAGCAGACCGCCAACAGCCTGATCGACTGCGGCGTGACCGCTTTCTGGAACTTTACCCAGTACGATATCAAGGTGGAGCATCCGGAAGCGGTGGTTGAAAGCGTCCACCTCGCGGATGGATTGATGGCCCTCTGTTATCAGGTCAACGATTCCCGCAGGCCGTCCCCACCGGCGGAAAAATAGCGCCGTTTCCCGCGGGACGCTGTCCCCCTTCGCCTGCTGCGGGAATCGTCCTGCCGCCGGAAGAGAAACAGCGCCCTTTACTGTGGGAAGCTGTCCTTTTCGCCTCATGGATCAAACAAAGGGAGGGAGCCGGTGCTCCCTCCCGAAATATTTCTTCGCCGTTTTCAGCGGCTGCCGCTTTCCCCTTCCGGGAAGGCGTTTTTCATACATTCGCTTCTATGGCCCGGCCCGCCGCAAGCGAGGCAGCAGGGTCCAGCAAGCGCTGATTGCGGCTTCCCCGGAAGCTCAGGGTCAAATCCCGCTCGGCCAGCACAAATCGCCCGTCAACCAGCAGGAAAGCGAGGGAAAGCAGCTCGCGCACCGCGGGACGGCGCGTTCCCATCTCCAACAGCTGCTCAAAGGTATAGCCCGAAAAAATCACAAGATCCCGGCCCCTTGCGCGCACCTCCCGGGCAAAGGGAAGCAGCGCTTCCGCCTGTTCCATCGGTTCCCCGCCCGAAAGGGTGACGCCGCGCACCAGCGGGTCGCGGTCAATCTCCTCGAGCAGCCGCTGCGGCGCACAGTCGTAACCGCCCTCCGGATCATGGGTCTGAGGGTTGTGGCAGCCGGGGCAGTGATGGGGGCAGCCCTGCACAAAAACAGTGAAGCGGATTCCCGGCCCATCGACAATAGACTCGCGGACAACGCCCGCGAGTCTGATTGTTCCGTTGTTTTCCTGCGCGCTCACAGCTGCTCCATCTGATCCGAAAGGCCGTGCTTCACCCGATCGGCCACCTCGGCACGCTTGGCATTGTTAAAACGGTCGAGTGTCCCGACCAGATAGCCGGTGATGCGGCGGATTCTCTCAAAGCCGACGCCTTCGCCCACCATTACCATGTTGTTTTTCATCGTCATAAAAATTCCTCCCAAAGACTGTGATATGTATACAAGTTTCTTTATTCGACCGGATTGACAACGCGGTCCGCTTCCTCCTCCGGATTGCCGCAGCAGCCGAGGGTCTGCGCATTGAGGTGGCGGTAGAGTCCCAGCTTCTGGAGCTTTTCCAGCTCAATGGCCTCCCCTTCATGCCGGCCGCAGCGCGGGCAGACGTCGTCGATAATTCCGGTATAGCCGCAAACCGGGTCGCGGTCAAGCGGGTGGTTGATCGAGCCGTAGCCGATGCCGACCTCCTTCATAAACCGCACCACCGATTCAAATGCATCGAGGTTCTTGACCGGATCGCCGTCCAGCTCGATGTAGGAAATGTGTCCGGCATTGGTCAGCGCGTGATAGGGAGCCTCCAGCCGCAGCTTTTCGTAGGCCGATATCGGGAACCACACCGGGATATGGAACGAGTTGGTATAATACTCGCGGTCGGTCACACCCGGAATTGAACCGTAGCGCTGGCGGTCCAGCCGGACAAAGCGCCCGGAGAGTCCCTCCGCCGGAGTGGCAATGAGGGTGTAATTGAGTCCGGTCTTGGCGCTCTCATCATCCATCCGCTTGCGCATGCAGCCGATGATTTCGAGGCCGAGGTTCTGCGCCGCCTGGGATTCGCCGTGGTGCTTGCCGATCAGGGCGGTGAGGCATTCGGCCAGTCCGATGAATCCGGCGGTCAGAGTGCCGTGCTTGAGCACTTCGCCGATGGTATCCTCCGGACCGAGATGCTCGGAATCGATCCAGATTCCCTGTCCCATCAGGAACGGAAAGTTCTTGACCTTTTTCCCACACTGGATCTTGAAACGGTGGTTGAGCTGGTCGATGACCAGATTGAGCTGCTGATCGAGCTGCTCAAAGAAAAAGTCGATGTTGTGATTGGCTTTGATGGCGAGCCGCGGCAGGTTGATCGAGGTGAAGCTCAGATTTCCGCGCCCGTTCACGATCTCGCGGGAGGGATCGTAGACATTGCCGACCACGCGGGTGCGGCATCCCATGTAGGTGGCCTCCGTCTCGGGATGACCGGGCTTGTAATATTTCAGATTGAACGGCGCGTCGATGAAAGAGAAGTTCGGGAAAAGCCGTTCGGCCGAAACCTTGCAGGCCAGCTTAAAGAGGTCATAGTTGGGGTCGCCGGGGTTAAAGTTGACCCCCTCCTTCACCTTAAAGATATGAATCGGGAAGATGGCGGTTTCCCCGTTGCCGAGACCCGCTTCGGTGGCAAGCAGCAGATTGCGGATGACCAGCCTTCCCTCCGGAGAGGTGTCTGTGCCGTAGTTGAGCGACGAGAAAGGAATCTGCGCGCCGGCGCGGGAATGCATCGTATTGAGGTTATGCACCAGAGCTTCCATCGCCTGATAGGTGTGGCGGTCAATCTCGCGGTCAGCGTAGCGCCGCGCAAATGCCTGCGCCTTTTTGACCGCCTCCTCCCCTGCCGCCGGAGCGAGCAGGGCGAATTCCAGCTCGGTATAGCCGTTCTGGGCATCCATCGCGGGCCAGAGTCCTCCGTTCTCCGCCTCGATCTTCTCCGCCGCGTCCCGGACCAGCTTCTCGGCGTTTTCCACTCCCTCGAGATCGAGGGCTTTGATCATATTCGCGCGGTAAAGGGTCCGGTAACTCTTGGCGACGCCGCGCGCCATGTCGAAATCAAACGCCGGGACGCTCTGCCCGCCGTGCTGGTCGTTCTGGTTGGCCTGAATCGCAATGCAGGCGAGCGCCGAGTAGCTCTGAATCGAATTGGGTTCCCGCAGGAAGCCATGTCCAGTCGAAAAACCGTCCTCAAACAGGCGGGTCAGATCGATCTGGCAGCAGGTGGTGGTCAGGGTGTAAAAATCGAGGTCGTGAATGTGGATATCCCCTTCACGGTGCGCCTTGGAATGCTCCGGCTTGAGGATAAACATCTCGTCAAACTGCTTGGCGCCCTCCGAGCCATACTTGAGCATCGTGCCCATCGCGGTATCGCCGTCAATATTGGCGTTTTCGCGTTTGACGTCATTCTCATGGGCCTCGCGGAAGGTCAGATCCTCGTAGATCTTCATCAGCTTGGTGTTCATCTCCCGCACCCGGGTGCGGGTGGAGCGGTAAAGGATAAATTCCTTGGCCGTGCGGGCATGTCCGTTTTCAATCAGGGTATGTTCAACAGCATCCTGAATCTGCTCGACCGACGGGATTTCGTTTCCCTTTTGCTCCAGATAGGCCACGACATCGGTGGCAAGCTTCTCCGCCATCGAGCGGTCCTGTCCGCCCAGCGCCTGCGCCGCCTTATAGATCGCCTCGGTAATCTTGTCGAGCTCAAACGGCACCACCCGTCCGTCCCGTTTTACGATCTGTTGAATCATAACCGTTCTATCCTCCACAATATATTGTATTCAGCTTTACAATTCTACACCATATCCTGCGCTCTGTCAATCAATCCGCGCAGAATTCTCCCATACATCCTTTCCAAATATCACATTAGATTTTTGGTTTCTTTTTTCTGCTCCCGCAAAACCCACACATTTTACCCCGCTCCAAGAGATATTTTGAGCATGAATTCCGAAAAAACCGCTGCGATCGCAGCGGTTTTTTGATTTATGCGGCTCAGTAGCGGCTCAGGCCCGAAACAATCAGGATCGCCGCCGCCCAGAAGCTCTGATAGATCAGAATCTGTACGAAGCCAAGGGACGCAACCGCCCCCGAGAAAGCGAGGAAGGCAACCAGCGCATATCCGAGGATCAGCCCGGCAATCTGCAGTGCCGTCGCAGTCATGATCGAGCGGCGCAGGGTAAGCAACGCGGCCAGTGCCCGCATCCGCACCGGAAAGCCGCCGATCGACATCACATAAGCCCGTCCGCGCTTGCGTGGCGCGACCGTCTCAAGGTATTTGTCGCGCAGCTTGGCGGGGATAATCCGGATAAACTCCTCCGGGTAGCCGTAATCCTTGGCTATCCGCGCCTCAGTGATGTTCGGGTCGGTCGACTGCACCACCAGGCTGATCTCCCGGCGCGCCAGTACGTCGAGCCAGCGCTCGATGTCCGGACTGGTTCGGTAGCTCAAAACAAACATCGCCGTCACCTCGCCCGAATTGGCGAGATAGAGAATCTCCCGGTCGCCGCGGACGAACTTCTTTTCATAGTCCTTCGAGGGCATCGAGATGTTGAACTGCTCCATCAGGGTGCGGCTGCCAATCAGCACCGTCTTGCCGTCAATCTCGGCGCAAAGGCCCGCCCGGTCATAATAGGCGACCTGATCCACCTGCTTGAGAATGCGGGTATTCCCGCCGATCATCTCGAGGAAAATATCCTTGAGCAGGCCGTCCACCCTGACCATCAGGCTCGCCGCGTCGAGGATCGCCTCGTCGATCCGGCTCTGCGCAAAGGATTTGATGCTGTGCAGCTCGACCGAACCAACCGGGTAAAGGCCGTTCGCATCGACCGCGACGGTGTTGACCTCCTGGAATTTTTCAACCGATTCCATCCCCGCCACAAAAGCCCCCGCCTTGCTCAGCGCCCTGGAGGCGCGCAGCAGCGGCGTATTTTCGACCAGCAGGGCGGTCAGCGGAGAGGCCATGCAGAGGGTGGCGCAGGCGATGGTCAGTCCGCCCAACCCGCTCTGTTCAAAGAAGAGGACCGAGATGGCCCCGAGAAGCACCGAAAAGAGAAGAAAAAAGTAGGGCAGATAGCGGGAAAATCCCTCCGGTGCGTCGTCCGAGCGGGAGAGGCGGATAAAATCATCCGGAAAATCAACCGCAACCGGATAAGCGACTGCAGGCTCCTCAAAGCCCTGTCCTTCGGTCAGCTCGGCGGCAAACCGTCCGGTGAGGAGATAATCCCCCACGTGGCCGGCATCGGCCGAAGCCACCGCAAAGTTGCGTTCCATCCGCACCGCCGCCGAACGGCGGCCGGCTGCATTGGCAAAAAGCGCCGCCGCCGCAATCACAAAGTAAAAGGAGCCTTCCCCTGTATGCAGTCCGTCCTCCGCGAGAATCAGCGCCATCCCGTGCACAATCACCGCGACGGTACAAAGGGCGGCGGGGGTATCGTGGTTCGCCCTGCCGGTAAACAGGCCGATGATCCCGTTTCCGAGGGCCGGTGCGGAGGCGATCGCAACAGCCAGCAGCAGGATCAGATGGGACAGCAGGAACATCCGCATATCCACCTCGGGGCAGACCGGGTGTAGCAGCGGAATCGGATAGAGGTTGCAGAGCGAGAGATAGAGCAGCAGTCCGGTTCCCACTCCGGTCAGGATCACGCGGATCGAGCAGGCGCGCTTATCCCGCAGAATCCGTCCGCGCACCTCCCGGGCCTGCGCCGGGGAACGGTACTCCCCTTCCACCGGGGCGGCGCGGCGTTCTCCGCGCTCCTGCGCCTGTGCCGGACGCCGCCCGGCCTTGGCCTCCCGCGCACGCTCACGGGCGGGAGATTCTTCTCCGCGGGGAACCGGACGGTTCCGGCCGCGTTCGGGCGGGGCCGGAGCCTTGCGGTCAACCGCGGCTGCGGGGCCGACCCGCCGCAGTCCCCCGAAGAACTGGGAGAGCGACCCAATGGCGCCATCCTCCCCGTCCTCTCCTTCGTCCTCTCTCTCGTCCTCCTCAAAAGCAGGCCGGGGCGTCTCGAGAAACTGACGGACCTTCTCCTGACGCCGCTGCTCCAGAGAGCGGTCCTCCCCTCCGGCGCGCTGTGCCGGAATCACCTGCGTCGCGCCCAAATCCCGGGCGCGCTGCGCCGGCCGTCTTCCCTCCGGACGCTGCGCCGGAAGATCGACCCGCGTTGCCATCGGGTCGGAGGGAACCCCCTCCTCCGCGCGGGAACTTTTCCGCCCCGCCGGAGGCTCAAACTCGCCGGTCATCCCCGTCATCCGGAAAGGGGCCGCGTCGGGCGCGGCGGAGGTCCGCTCCGGGGCGCGTCTCCCGGCGCGGGGCTGTGGGAGCTGCGCTCCCTCCTCCTGCCGACGGCGCTGCTTCACCTCGGCGAGAATATCATCCACACTGTATTTGTCGGCCATCTTCTACCGCCTCTCTGCTCTATCTAGCCTTGATCCCCCGGCGCTGGCGCGCGACCTCGTAAAGGAGGATGCCCGCCGCCACCGAAGCGTTGAGCGAATTCACCCTGCCGTACATCGGCAGGCTCACTATCCGGTCGCTGCGTTCCCGCAGCAGACGGGACACCCCGGACCCTTCCGAGCCGATGACAAGCGCCACCCCGCCCGCGTAATCGACGGTGCACCAGTCCTCGCCGTCCATATCCGCAGCATAAACCCAGATGTTTTTCTTTTGCAGCTCCTGCACTGTGGAGGCGAGGTTTGCCACCCGCGCCACCGGCAGATGCTGCGCGGCCCCGGCGGAAGCCTTCATCACCGCGGCGGTCAGTCCGGCACCTCCGCGGCGGGGAATGATCATCCCATGAGCGCCGGCCGCGTCGGCCGAGCGGATGATCGCCCCGAGATTGTGCGGGTCCTCGATGCCGTCCGCAATGACGAGGAAGGGCGGCTCCTCCCCCGCACGTGCGAGCAGTTCCTCCACCTCGCAGTAGGAACAGGCCGCGGCAAAGGCGGCGACTCCCTGGTGGTTGATTCCGGGGCAGAGGGCGTCAAGCTTCTCGCGGGCGGCGTCCTTCACCGGGATTCCCGCCTGCTTGGCCATTGCGACGATCCTGCCGAGGCTGCCGCCGCCCTCCTGCTGTCGGACAATCAAAATTTTATCGACCGGCCGCCCGCTTCTGAGCAGTTCGATGACCGGGTTGCGCCCTGCAACAACCTGATCCTCCTGCCGGGCGTCCGGCGCGGCGCGGTATTCGGTGCTTCTCTGCTTCTCCATCTGTTTCTCCCGTCGGGCGGCACGCCGCCGTATTTGGCCCGGGCGCAATTTCTGACGAAAGGGCGCGGAAAGCCATACTAATTGTCATTATAGCATATTTCGTGCTGAAAACAAGCGCCGTCTCCCGATTCTTTGCCGTCCGTGCTCCGCCGGGACCTCATGAGTGTGGGAGATCCATCCGGGTGATATACGCAGCGGGGAAATCCTGCATCAACATTTTCACCTTTTTTACCGTTTGTATTCACCTTGATTTTCCACAGCGGCGGAGAAGATGTTGAAAACTCCGTTGAAAGCGTGGAAAACCCCCTGTTTTTCCGCCTTTTCCAATTGTGCGCCCGGGGAAAAGTTGGTGTAAAATCAGTGTGAAAAAAATGGCGGAAAAAATTTTTTTGTTACAAACAGTTTAATCTCCTTGTCATTGTGGTCGATTTCCGTCATTTTCTTGCGTATTTCACCGAAAATCTGTTATACTGGATGCGCCGGAGCCTCCGCACGCCCAAAGGTCCGAAACGACCCGCTGCGCGGTTGCCGGAGCCCCCCGGCTCATCCCTCAAATACCGTCTGGAGGACTTTTACGATGCAACAGCTTTCCGCGCCTTCCCCGCTGCGGCTGCGCCTGCCCGGATTCAGCCTTGCCCAAACCCTCTGCTGCGGTCAGGCTTTCCGCTGGCGTGAGCAGGAGGACGGCTCCTTTTTGGGGGCTGCCGGAGCGCACCGGGCGGTCATCCGGCAGCAGGGGGAGGAAATTCTGATCGAATCGGACGCCTCTCCGGCGTTCTGGGAGAACTATTTCGACTGCCGCACCGACTACGAGACGATCCGGCGGATGGTCGCCTCGATTCCGGCTCTCGAGCCCGCCTGCCGCTTCGCGGGCGGCATCCGGGTTCTGCGGCAGGACGGATGGGAGGCGCTCGCCAGCTTCATCCTCAGCCAAAACAACAACATCAAGCGCATCACCGGCATCATCGAGCGTCTCTGCTGCCAGTTCGGGAACCCCATCGGCGGCGGGCTCTGCGCCTTTCCCCCGCCCGAACGTCTGGCGGGTCTTTCTCCCGAGGATCTCGCACCGCTGCGCAGCGGCTTTCGGGCGCGTTACCTGATCGACGCCGCCCGGCAGGTGACCGGCGGAACGGTCGATCTCGCCGCCCTGTCCGCCCTTCCGACCGCGGAGGCCCGCGCCGAGCTGATGAAGATCGTCGGCGTTGGAAAAAAGGTGGCCGACTGCGCTTTGCTTTTTGGCTTCGGGCATGGGGACTGCTTCCCGGTCGACGTCTGGATCGGACGCGCCCTCGCCGAGCTTCTGCCGGAAGGGCTTCCCCCCTCGCTCGCTCCCTGCGCGGGCATTGCGCAGCAGATGATCTTCCATTACATGCGCGCCTGCCCGGACCGGGCGGCGGCGAAAGCGGGGGAATGCTGATGCGGGAGCTGTTTTTCGACTGCGGCAGGGGCATCAGCGGCGACATGACCCTCGGGGCGCTGGTCGATCTCGGAGTTCCCTTTGATGAACTGAAGGCGGCGCTCCGAACCCTGCCGCTGACCGGTTACCGGATTTCCGCCGCGCCCGCCGGAGGCTGCGGAATCTCCGGAACCAAAATTTCCGTTTCGCTTCTGCCCACCCATCCTGACAACCGGCGGGAGCGGTACTTTCCCGAGCTGCTCGCCATGATCGAAGCCGCGCAGCTGCCCGATCCGGTTGCTGAGAAGGCCGCACGTCTGCTCCGGATTCAGGCGGAAGCCAATGCGGCCGCCCACAGAATTTCTCTCGCGGAGGTCTGCTTTCACGAGCGGGGCGCGGTCGATACGATGGTCGATCTCGTCGGCGCCTCCTTCTGCCTTTACTGGCTCGCCCCCGACCGGATTCTCTCAACCCCGCTGACCGATGGGACGGGCAGCATCCTCTGCCGCCGCGGAAGGCTGCCGGTCCCGGTTCCGGCGGTGCGGGAGATCACCGGCCGCTTCTCGATTCCGACCCGCAGCTGCGCCGCCTGCGGAGAGCTGGTCACCCCGACCGGAGCCTCCATCGCGGCTGGCTGCTTTGACGGATTTCAGGAGACGCTTCCCCCCGGCCCCGCCCGGCGCGGCGCGGGCTTTGGCGACCGCAACCGCGAGCAGGGCGGATTTCTGCTCTGTTATCTGCATGAACACAGGGAATGAGCCTCCGGCAAGCCGAGAAAAAGGAAACGGAGCAGTCCCGCACATCAGCCGCCAGTTTGTGCCCGCTGTTTCGGGAATGCCACGGCAAAAGTCCAGCCGTCACAAATTGATCTTGGAACCAAAGCGGGACAGAGAAGCAGGACCGGGAAAACGAGTCACCCCCCTCTCGCCCATCTCTCAAATTGCCACGGGAGAAAAAGCAAATCCTCCATCCTTCCGCCTGCGCCTTGAATTACCCCGGAAGAAAAGCAAATCCTCCGTCCTTCCGCCTGCGCCTTGAATTACCCCGGAAGAAAAGCAAATCCTCCGTCCTTCCGCCTGCGCCTTGAATTACCCCGGAAGAAAAGCAAATCCTCCGTCCTTCCGCCTGCGCCTTGAGTTGTCTCCAGAAGGAAAAGTGAATCGCCCGCCCTCTCGATCACGTCTTAAATTGCCGAAAGAGGAAAAACAGCCTTCTCTCACCAACGCCTTAAATTGCCGCGGGAGGGGAGAAAGCAAATTTGCTTTCTCCCCTCCCGCGCGCTGTCTTATTCAGCCCTTCGCCTTGCGGTATTGCAGCGGAGTTTGGCCGGTCAGGTTTTTAAAGACGACATAAAAATATTTGGTATTTTCAAAGCCCACTTTTGCCGCAACCGCCTCAACGTTCAGTGCTCCGTTCTCAAGCAGAGCGCAGGCGCGTTCGACGCGTGTATGGTTCAGGTATTCGCTGATCGACATCTGGTAGCTCTCCCGAAACATACGGCTGAGATAGGCGTTGCTCAGGCCCATTTCGTCCGCAATTTTTGAAGCCGACAATCCGCTGTCTTCATAACCCACCTCAATCCGGTGGGCCACCTGCGCCGCAATGCTGTCGAGACGCTGCCGGCGTTTGCCGGCATTGAGCGCGGCAAGGCTGACGAAAACCGCGTCATACCGCGCGTTGAGGGTGCCGATATCCTCGAGCTTCTCGAGATGTTCTGCCAGCGGAACCTCCTGCGCACGAAACGGCAATCCCGCCTCGGCAAGCATTTCCCGCAGAAGCTGCGCTGCCCGGTTGAACACAAACCGCTGGTCCTGATAGTGGCCGCCGCTGATCGAATCAAGAACCACCTTCCAGCAGGAGCGCGCCCGTTCAAGCTCTCCCGCCCTCAAAGCGGCCAGAAGCTGACTGAGATCCTTTTCTGAAAACCCGCTCTCGCTGCTGCGCTTCCCGAGCCGTTTTTCGGAAAGTATCCGCTGGCCGGGATACCAGAAGCGGAGCTGCTGCAGCTCCTTGAGCACCGAAAAACAGCCGGGCAGCTCCGATGGCGACGGACGCGGCATACTGTAGTAACAGCGGCATCCGAACTGCGCGGCCAATCCGCCGCAGAGCGAAAGCGCCTCCATCTCAGCGATTCCCGGGAGCAGGGCTACCCCGTACCCGTTCTGATGGGTCACCAACGCCTCCGGAAATTCGGCCTGCAAAAAGCGCCTCAGCCCGTTCTGTGAAATGGATTCAGCCAGAAGCAACACCGCCGGGAAAGCGGGAAGCTGCTCCCCCGCGGTCTCCTTCCCTTCGAGCAGATTATCGAGCAGATGGGACTGCCGCAGCTCAAGCGAGCTTTCGACCAGCTCGGTCAGCCGCTGATCGGGCGGAAGTGCTTCAGGGGCCGCGGGGCCGATCCGGCGCAGGGCCAGCCTCATCCGCCGGAACGGAAAATAGATGAAGAACAGCATCAGCCCGCAGAGCAGAGCAAGCAGGGTCAGTCCAAAGGAGAATCCCGCCACAAACCGGTTCCGCAGGCCGGGCAGACCCGCGAGGCAGCGGTCAAGCGGCAGAATCCGCAGGCAATACCATCCGGTCGAGCTCATTCTGGAATAGAGGCAGACGGTCTGCACCCCGCCGATCTTTCGCAGCAGATAGCTGTCCTGCTCCTCCTGCGACCGGCCGGCGACGATATCGTTCCAGAACAGGGCTGCCTTTGAGGGAAGGGTCTCCTCCCGCGCTGCAATCAGTCCCCCTCTTTCATCGAGCAGGATATAGCTTCCCTCCTGATCAAAGCCGAGCAGCTGCCCCTCGTACCACTCGCTGCGCAGATTAATCATCAGCGCATTGCCGCGCGGAATCCCCTTGCGGCTCGTTTCAAAAAAGAGGAAGGAGTAAAACTCCCGCTTGCGCCCGGAAAGCGGTTCATCGACAGTACGGCGGATCGGCCGCATCCTGGTTTCCACATTACGGTTGAGAAAAAGCTCAGCCGCGCTGCGGTCGGCGTATCCGTCGATCGGTGCGCTTAAAAAGTTGGTGTCGGTGGTATAAACCATGTGGGTATTCTGGTTGTAGACGCTGATGGAGTCAACGAACTCGCTGCTGCTGACATAGGTGTTGAGTTCCCGAAGGCCATACACCCTCTCGACATTCGAAAGGCCGTAGCCCTGCCGCAGCCGGGTCACCGCCGGGGTGTAAAACACCTGCAGGCCGTAGCTGCGCACCGTAGTCTGCACCAGACTGGAAAGCGTATCCGTCTGCACCGAAAACTCGCTGTTGAGCTGGGCAAGCGATTGCAGGGTGATCTCCTGAAACGCCCGGTAAACCACCCCCACCATGATCGAAAGCAGCACAAGAAAACCCGCGCAGCCGCACAGGCAGGGCATGCCGTATTGCTTGAGGCGGAAACGAAAGTGTGCCGAAGAAGTGAGGGATTCCATCGTCTTCCTCCTGTTCAATGCCGGAATCCCCTTGAGAATGAGGAATGCCGGAGCGGAAAAGTTTAAAAATAGTATATCAAAACAGTTCAATGGATTCAATATCCCTTTACAATAGAGCAAAAACCACATAAAATAAGAAAGAATCCCCCACCTTTTCAGGAAAGGAGGCCCTCTCCCGGTGATCAAACAAGTCCTGATCTTAGCACTCTGCGCCCTGCTGGCCGGCTGCGGTGCGGAATCCTCCGCTGCCCCGCCGCCCGAAGCAGACAGTCCTGCGAGCTACACCGGGCGGGTGATGCTTTACTCCTCGATGCAGGAAAATCAGATTCTTGCTCTCAAGGAGGGCTTTGAAAACAAATATCCAAACGTCACCATGGACTACTATTTCGGAGGCACCGGCAAAGTTCTGACCAAAATCGCCACCGAAAACCAATCGGGCCATGTCTCAGCCGACGTAATTTGGGTGGGCGACCCTTCCGACTATCTCGATATGAAGAGCGCGGGCATCCTCTCCCCCTATATCTCGCCGCAGGGCATCCGGATTGACCCCGCCTATATCGATCCCGACTACTATTTCACCGGCGCACGGCTGATGAATGTCGGCATCGCCTACAATACCGATCTTATCACCGCCGCCGAAGCCCCAAAAAGCTGGAACGATCTGTTAAATCCCCGCTGGAATGGACAAGTAATCATGACCGACCCCGGCAGCTCCGGAACAGTGAAGTATTTTGTCGGCGCACTGATGGCCGATGACCGCTACGGAACCGACTACTTTGTCCGCCTTCATGCAAACGGATGTGAACTGGAAAGTGGAACCAACGCCACTCACCGCCAGGTCGCCGAGGGAAACTTTCCGGTCGGCATCTGCCTCGACTATGTGGCGGCCAGCTTCGCGGATGCCGGCGAGCCGCTCGTCTTCCTCTACCCGAAGGACCTTATCTCAATTTACAGCCCGGTGGGGCTGGTCGCCAACTGTCCCAACGAGCGAAACGGAAAGCTGCTCTACGACTTTATCCTCTCGCGGGAAGGACAGGAAATTCTGGTAGAAAATAACCTGATGAGCATCCGCAAAGATATCGAGCAGCCCAACACCGACTTTGAGGCGATCGCCCAGCGCAGCCTGCCGACGGACGCCCATTGGATTGCTGAACACGCAGGCCAGATTATGGCAGATTTTGACGGAATTTTTCAGTAGAAGTGCCGCGGGCCGGGGCAGAAATGCCCCGGCTTTTTCCCGCCCCAGAGAAAAATGCACCGCCGGAAAAGGTGTTTGCAAAGGAGCAAACTCCTTCTCCGCCCCGAATCTTTTTGCATAGCAGCGCGGCGGCATGGGCAGACTTCAGGGGAAATCCTGTTTCCGAAAGGAAGATGCCGATGCTCCGCTGTATGATCCTGCTTTTCTCTTTTCTGCTCATCACCCTCTCGGCCGCACATTTGGGGCGTGACGAACAGCTTGTCCGGGTGCTGGGACTGCGCCCCGATCCCGCCGTCACAGTGCGCGAGGATGCCCGGAACGTCCCCGTTCTGCCGCAGCAGCAGGCCCCCTCCGGCAGCAGCGCCTCCCCTTTGTCCACAGCTGAAGTGCCGCCGGCGGAAAGCCGCCCGCCCCGCTTTGTCCTCGATGAGCCGCTTCCGGAATACAGCCTGCCGCCCGAGGCGGAGCAGGAGCCTTCCATCCCGCATCCGCTCGACCCCTCGGCCCATGCGCTGGTCAGCCCGGCCGAGCCGCAGGAGGAATATGTCCCGCCGGTTCTCACCGAGGAACAGAAGCTCAAGGTCGCCGAACCATATGTCAAAGAGCTTTTCGCGCTGAAGGAAAACGCCCTGCGGGCGATCGGCGAGCTGGGCGATCAGGCGATCGGAGACTACCTCGCGGCCGATCCCTCCGCCCGGGCCGCCGCCCTGCCCGAGGTTGCCGCGCGCTATCTGCCGCAGGTTGAGACATTGATCGATCAGGCCGACCGGCAGGCTGCGGACATCCTGATGCGGATGACCGGCGCGCTCGCTGCCATCGGCGCGGATGACGGAATTGCGCAGGATGCACGCGCCGCTTACGAGCGCAGCAAGCAGGAGGAAATTGACCGGTACACCCTGATCTTTTCGGAGCTTCCGTCCTGAGCTCCCCCGTCATCGAAAGGAAAACGCCTGCCGGAAATGTGCACAGGTCCGGCAAAAACAGACGGTGATAAAATATCCCCTGATGAGGGAAAACGCCCTGAGCCGAGCCCGTAAAAACGAACAGCGGCAAAATGCCATGATGCGGCAAAACAGCCGAAACCGCCTCTGCTTGTGCTGACAGCACAAGCAGAGGCGGTTTCATTCTTCGGCGGATAAGTCTTTTTGATTTTCTCCTATTCTCCTATTGTTTTGAGAGAAAAGAGGGTCGCGCGATAGCGGTCGGCCAGCTCCTCGTCGTCAGCCGGCAGGTCCACATTGGCCGCGAAGGAATAATACTTCTCATTCATCTCGTCGTTGCAGAGGAAGAAGCGCATCGAACGCGTGTTGGTCGCCGGGTCGATGAACTCGATGAAAAAGCCGTCCCAGCCGAGCGCTTCGAAGGTCGCCTGCTCTGCAAAGACCAGATCATAGCCGAAATCCTCGACCACCGCTTTTTTCCGTCCCACAAACACGTCGGCTGCCGGGAAGTAATGGGCCTTCATCCGTTCAAGCTGTTCCGCCGGGTCGGAGGTGCCATAGTATTCGGCGAGATCGGGCGGTGCGGTTGTGATGGCAACCGTCCCATACTGCTTCTTCTCGCTGCCCGCAGCGTCGCTTCCATCGTAAAGGGTGTAGTTTGCGACAAAGTCCTGATCCCCGAGCCAGTCGGTGTTCATCGTTTTGAGGAAATCAAGCCCAATATGCTGGCCTGTCACCGCCGTCGCAGGCGGCTCATATTCCATCGTAAAATGTGCATCCGCAACCGGGGTAAAAACAAATTTTCCATCCCGGATCAGGTGGGAGAACACCCCGCCGTTTGGCGCGGAGGACTGTGACGGGGCCGATTCGCTGCCGGAAGATGCCTCCGGAGCGGAGGAAGAATTAGAACCGCAGGCGGCCAGCAGCAGGGTGGCGGCCAGCAGCAGGGCAGAAATACGTATTTTCATCTGTTTCTCTCCATTTCACAGAAAAAATCTGACTTTCGTTATTATACGACAGACATGCCGATTTGACCAGCGCAGATTTCCCCAAACCATGAACTGGGGGTAAAATTTTCAGAGTTATTTCTTAAAAAGGCCGCTTTTCCGTTAAAAAGCGCTCAAAGCTGTGCCGCCCCATCTTGACGCGGCCGCGGCCCTATGGATATAATGCACCATAAAGACTGTTTCAAACACATCTTGTCCGCCTGCGCAGAAAGGGAAATTTAAACATGGACCTTGAACACCGAAAACGTTTTCTCGTTAATTTTTTTTATCTTGCGGCGCTCTCTTTTCTGGCATTTGCGGGAATCCGCTATGTTCTGCCGATGACCATGCCCTTTGTCGCCGCCTTTGTCATTTCGGCGGCGCTCCAGCGCCCAATCCGCTATGTATCCGGCCGCTTCGGCATCAGAAAAGGGTCCTGTGCCGTCCTCATGGTGCTGGCCTTCTACTCGACCATCGGGCTGCTCGTTGCGCTGCTCTGCGTCAAGCTCGTCGCACTCGGCCAGCAGCTGGTCACCGGATTTCCCAGCCTTTATGCCAACCAGATCGAGCCTGCGCTTTTTGCCTTCTCCGCCTGGCTTGAGGGATTCTTTACCCGGATGGACCCCTCGGCGGCTCAGACGGTAAACGAGGTCTTCTCTCAGGCGATTCAGTCGCTGAGCAGTTCGGTTTCGACCGTCTCGATGAGAGCGATTGCCGCGGTTTCGGGCTGGGCCTCCTCGCTGCCGGGATTCTTTGTCAAGCTGCTCCTGATGATCATCTCGACCTTTTTTCTCGCCAAGGATCACGACGCGCTGGCCGGATTCGTCCTGCGCCAATTTCCGGAACGGGGCCGCGCCCTGCTGCTGCACATCCGGGAATATCTGGTCGGGACCCTTCTGATCTGCATCCGCTCCTACGCCCTGATTATGAGCATCACCTTTCTTGAGCTTTCGATCGGCCTGACCCTGATCGGGGTGGAGCATTCGATTCCCACCGCACTGTGCATCGCTCTCTTTGATATTCTGCCGGTTCTCGGCACCGGCGGCATCATGATTCCCTGGACGGTTATTTCACTGCTTCAGGGGCGGTACGCGCTGGGCGTCGGTCTGGCGGTGGTCTACCTCGCGGTTACGGTCATCCGCAATATTCTGGAACCGAAGATTGTCGGCGGGCAGCTCGGCCTGCACCCGGTCGTCACCCTCGCGGGAATGTTCATCGGCGCACAGCTTTTCGGAATCATCGGCCTTTTTGGAGTGCCGATCACTCTCTCGCTGCTCTGCAACCTCAACCAGTCCGGGGATCTCCGCCTGTTCCGGTAAAAGGCCGCATCCGGAACGCCCCCATGTGCCTGGCCCAAAAGGGCGGACCTCCCGCCGCCCTCCTCAGGGGTGAGCAGCCCGGCCCGCGTTGTCCCCGCTTCGACTGCTGAAGCGGGGATTTCTCTTTGGCTGTCCTCCGCCTTTCCGGCGGTTGACCGCTTCGCTGCGCTCCATCCGGGGGAGCCGGATTCACAGGCAAACCGCTTGCGGGGCCTATGTCCCGGGTTCTGCCCGCAGGAAATCCCTGCCGGACAGCGGGAAGGGCGTGCCGCGCATCATCGGGCAGACGGAGATAGGAAAAGGGCGGCCCGCAGGCCGCCCTTTTGCGTAGAAAGAATACGGATGAGCTTATGGCTCTGCCGGCAATAGTCCACGAAGGAGCCTAGCCAATCCCCCGGCACCGCCGGCGGTTATGATTCAGGACGGTGCTTTTATGCGTCCTCGCCCTTCATGGATTCCTTGATCCGTTCAAAGAAGCCTTTGCGCTTCTCATAGTTCTTGGCACCGAGGGTTCCTTCAAAGTCGCGCAGCGCCTGCTTCTGCCTGGCGTTGAGCGATTTCGGCACCTCAACATTAACCCGGACGAACTGATCCCCCTTGCCGCGCCCGTTGATGTAAGGCACACCGCGCCCTTTGAGGCGGAACACGGTGCCCGACTGGGTGCCCTCGGGAACATTGTACTTCACCTTGCCCTCGAGCGTCGGGACGGTGATTTCGTCACCGAGCGCCGCCTGCGAGAAGGTCACCGGGATATCGCACCAAATGTCGTAGCCGTCCCGCTCGTAGGTCGGATCGGGCCGCACCGTCACGGTGATATTCGCGTCGCCCGCGGGACCGCCGTTCTGGCCGGCATCGCCCTGGCCGCGCAGGGTGAAGGTCTGGCCGTCGTTGATGCCCGCCGGCACCGTGACGGTCAGCTTCTTCTGCCTGCGCACCCGGCCCTGCCCGCCGCAGCTGGTGCACGGGCTGCCGATGATCTTTCCTTTGCCGCCGCACCGCGGGCAGGTCTTCTGCACCTGCATGGTGCCCAGCATTGTCCGCTCGGTGGTGCGGATTGTGCCCGAACCGCCGCAGGTCGGACAGGTTTCAGGGCTGGACCCCGCCGCCGCACCGCTGCCATGGCAGCTTTCGCAGGTCTCGAGGTGGGGGATTACAACATCCTTTTTGCACCCGAGCGCAGCCTCTTCAAAGGCGAGGGTCATGTTCATGTTGATATCCCGGCCCCGAATCGGTCCGTTGGGGTTGCGGGCCCGGGTTGAGCCGCCGAAGCCGCCGAAGAAGCTGCCAAACAGGTCGCCCAGATCGATATCGTCGAAGCCGGATGCATAGCCTCCCGCGCCCGCGCCTGCCCCATAGCTGGGATCGACTCCCGCGAAGCCGAACTGGTCATAGCGCGCGCGCTTCTCCCGGTCGGAGAGGATTTCGTACGCTTCGCCAACTTCCTTGAACTTCGCCTCAGCCTCTTTATCGCCCGGGTTCATATCGGGATGGTATTTTTTCGCGAGTTTGCGGTAGGCTTTTTTGATTTCATCATCCGAGGCGGTTTTGGGTACGCCCAGCACCTCGTAGTAATCTCTCTTCTCGGCCAAATCGCATCATCTCCCTTCTGGGAGCCGTCTGAAACGCTCCGTGTCCGGCCCTCTCGGCCGGGGACGGAGATCCAACAGGCTCCAAGGCCCGTGGCGGGCCTGCAAGTGTTCATCATATCACAGGATTATACAGAGGGCAAGGCCCCCGACCGCTTTGTCAGGAGCCTTTGCCACAAATTCGCAATCCTTGTTAGTCGGCATCCTTGAAGTCGGCGTCGACATAATCCGAGCCGCCGGTGCTGCCCCCCTGCGCACCCTGTGCACCCGCATCCGGGCCGGGCTGCTGGGCCTGCTGCTGTGCGGCCGCCTCGCGGTAAACCTTCTCCGAAATCTCGGCGAATTTCTTCTGCAAGGCGTCGGCGCCGGTCTTGATCAGCTCGATGTCGGTGCCCTTGAGAGCTTCCTTGAGGGCGTTCAGCTTCGATTCGATCTCGCCCTTCTCGCTGGCTCCCATCTTGTCGCCCAGCTCGCTGATGGCCTGCTCGGTCTGATAGACAAGCTGATCGGCGTTGTTGCGGACATCCACTTCCTCGCGGCGCTTCTTATCCGCCTCGGCAAACTGCTCCGCGTCCTTGACCGCCTTCTCGATATCCTCCTTGGACATATTCGTGGAGGAGGAGATGGTGATATTCTGCTCCTTGCCGGTGCCCTTATCCTTCGCATAGACGTGCACAATGCCGTTCGCGTCGATGTCGAAGGTCACCTCGATCTGCGGTACGCCGCGGCGGGCGGGCAGAATGCCGTCGAGGCGGAAAACGCCCAGCGTCTTGTTGTCAGCCGCCATCTCGCGCTCGCCCTGCAGAACATGGACCTCCACTGAGGTCTGGTTATCCGCGGCGGTCGAGAAGATCTGGCTCTTCTTGGTCGGGATGGTGGTGTTGCGGTCGATGATCTTGGTAAAGACGCCGCCCATCGTTTCGATGCCGAGGGACAAGGGGGTGACGTCGAGCAACAGCAGCCCCTTGACGTCGCCGCCGAGGACGCCGCCCTGGATGGCCGCGCCGACTGCGACACATTCATCGGGGTTGATGCCCTTGAAGGGGTCCTTGCCGATGAAGCCCTTGACCGCGTCAAGGACCGCGGGAATCCGCGAGGAACCGCCGACCATCAGAACCTTGTCGATCTGGCCCACCGAGAGGCCGGAATCGGAGAGCGCCTGACGCACCGGACCCATTGTGGCCTGCACGAGGTCGGCGGTCAGTTCGTTGAACTTGGCGCGGGTGATGGTCATATCGAGGTGCTTCGGGCCGTTGGCGTCGGCGGTGATAAAGGGCAGGTTGACCTGCGCGGTGGTCATGCCGGAAAGCTCAATCTTCGCCTTTTCAGCAGCCTCCTTGAGGCGCTGCATCGCCATCTTGTCGCCCGAGAGGTCTACGCCGCTCTCACGCTTGAACTCGGAAACCATATACTTGATCAGGCGGTCGTCGAAGTCGTCGCCGCCCAGGCGGTTGTTGCCGGCGGTGGCGAGAACCTCCTGCACACCGTCGCCCATCTCGATGATCGAAACATCGAAGGTGCCGCCGCCCAGATCGTAGACCATTACCTTTTGATCGGCTTCCTTATCAACGCCGTAGGCCAGCGCCGCGGCGGTCGGCTCGTTGATGATCCGTTTGACGTCAAGGCCCGCGATGCGGCCGGCGTCCTTGGTCGCCTGGCGCTGTGCATCGGTGAAGTAGGCCGGGACGGTGATAACCGCCTCGGAAACCGGCTGGCCGAGATAGGCCTCGGCATCGGACTTGAGCTTCTGCAGGACCATGGCCGAGATCTCCTGCGGGGTATACTTCTTGCTGTCGATCTCCACGTGGTAATCGGAACCCATCTTTCTCTTGATCGAGCTGATGGTGCGGTCCGGGTTGGTGATCGCCTGGCGCTTTGCAACCTGTCCGACCATCCGCTCGCCGGTCTTGGAGAAGGCGACAACCGAAGGGGTCGTCCGCGCGCCTTCGGGGTTCGGGATTACGACAGGCTCGCCGCCCTCCATGACGGCGACGCAGGAATTAGTGGTGCCAAGGTCAATGCCGATAATTTTTCCCATAATAAATTCCTCCCAATATCATCAAATCAGTATATTTTTATTTGTACGCGGCAGAGTCCGCCGCAGGGAACCTTTTCTTCAGTTTGCCACCTTGACCATCGCGTGGCGGATCACCCGTTCTCCCAGCCGGTAGCCGCGCTGGAAAACCTCCGCAATGGTGCCGGGTTCAAGGCTCTCATCCTCAATATGCATGACCGCGTTGTGACAGTTGGGGTCAAAGGATTCGCCCGGTTCCCCGAACGCCTCGACCTTGAGCCTGCCCAGTGCTTCAAGCAGGGACTTGTAGGTCAACTCGGTGCCCTTTTTATATTCGGGATCGCTGCACTCCGCGGCGAGCGCCCGCTCGAAGTTATCCACCACCGTCAGGAAGCCGCTCACCGCCGCCGCCGTCGCCTCAGGATAGAGCGCATCCCGCTCACGCTGTGAACGCTTGCGGAAGTTGTCATACTCGGCCATCAGCCTCAGATACTTGTCATTGAGGGCGGTATAGTCCTCCTGAAGCTTTTTCAGCTCCGCCTCTCTGGGATCTTCCTTCTTGAGCTTTTCCCGCCAGCCCTTCTTTTCTTCCTTTTTGTCTTCCGTTTCCGCCTCCTCCTCAGGCGGCGCGGCCTCTTCCGCCCCGGCGGGCGGAGTTTGTTCCTCGCGCTCGATCTCCTCGGCGCTGTTTTTCATGTTGTCCTCCATTCGGGATTCTCCCTTCGCGCGCCGCAGCTGCGGCCTTATTGTTCTGTATAGGTCTCGCTCAAAAGCTTGCCTAAGGTGGATGCGAAATATTCCAGATGCGGCAGCAGCCGCGCATAATTCATCCGCACCGGCCCGACGATTCCAATGGCACCCGCGGCGTTTTCCCCGATGTTGTACCGCGCGATCAGCACCGAACTGTCGGCAAGCTGCGCGACCGACGCTTCCCGCCCGATCAATACCTGAATCGGCGCCGAATGGCCCGAGATCAGCTCATGCATTTCCTGCGGCTGCTCGATAAAGCTCAACAGATCATAGGCCGTTTCGGCCAGCTCCTGATAGCTGAGCAGGTTGGTGGTGCCGCGTGCGAAATACTGTCCGTCGTTGATCTCCCGCACCAAATCGAAAAGGGCGGCGAACACAGGCATGAAAAGCCGGGCGTATTCCCCGAGCGAAACGCTCACCGAATTGAGGTAGCTGCTCGTAATTTCCTCCAGGCTTCGCCCGACAAGCTGCTTGTTGGCGAACTCGACAAAGAAACGGATCACCGCCTCGGTCAGCTCAAAATCAACCCGGCAGACCTTGTTCTTGATGACCCCCGAGGAGGCCACCAGCAGAATGACCACCGTGCGCCTTCCGGCGGGGATAATTTCCACCCGCTTAACAGTGACGGTATGCGGAATCATGGTCGTCGAAACAGCCGCCAGACGGGTCAGTTCCGCGAGCGACGCGGCGGCATCCCGCAAAAGCTGATCGGGATCGGCGTTGCGCACATTGAAAAGGGCATCGATTTCGCCGCGTTCGCGAGCAGTCAGCGGCTCCTGCTCCATCATTTCATCGAGATAGACCCGGTAGCCCATGTGGGTCGGAACCCGCCCCGAAGAGGTGTGGGGCTGCTCGAGCAGGCCGGCCTCCTCAAGCGCGGACATCTCGTTGCGGATCGTAGCCGAGGAAACCGAATTTCCCATTGCCTGTGCGACATACTTGGAGCCGACCGGTTCCCCGGTCTGAATAAACCGTTCGACCACTATTTTCAGGATCGGCGCTTTTCTGCCATCCAGTGCCATGACCAAAGACCTCCTTCGCGCCGGGAACCCTCGCCTTGTACGATGGCATCTGGTACGCTGAATTTCTTCGTTAGCACTCTAATATCTTGAGTGCTAAGTGTACTTTACCATTCTCCGTGCGGTTTGTCAAGGGCTTTCATAAATTGTTTACAGATTTTCATCCTTTTAAAAGGAGCCGCCGGGGCGGGCAAAAATTTTGTCCGCCCCGGCCAATTTTTCACCTCCGGGCACTGCTCCGCAGCCTGTTCTCCCTCAAAGATTCTCCCCTGCGGAATGCCCCCACGAAACCTGTTTAGTTTGGCGGGAATCTCCACCCAGCCCATTCTCGCATCCGGAGTGCGCATGATTCAAGCGGGCGGCCTGCCCTTGTACCGGCCGGGCCGTTCCTCCGCCGGAAATGCGCGTTATTCAAGTTCCTGTGCGTGCATCCTCTCCAGTTCTTCGCTGCTGCGGCGTCCCCTGCGGCAGGCAAAGTAAATCGCCAGCAGAACGACGGTGGGCAGATTGAACAACAAAAAATAGGTCCCCGCCGCCGTCCAAATCTCAGTACCGCCAATCCAGACACGCGCGCCATTGGCCCCGGCAACGCCGAAGAACAGCATACCCAGCACCGGCAGAAGGGCACCAACGAAGGAGACGGCCGGCAGCAGCAACCCCAGCCATCCGCTTTCCCTCCGGGAAAGGAACACCTGCAATACAAGTATGCCAGCCGCCGCGGCCAGCAGAAAGAGCAACACCGCCCAGATCATTCCGGTCGCAATTGCCATCAAGATTCCTCCTTTCTGAGCCTGCGGTATTCGGCGATCAGCTGCCGGGCCGCATCCACCTCGATCTTTTCCCCGACCGCCAGCCGCCTGATCAGCGCGATATACGGCTCCCCGGCGGCTTCCTCGCTGATCTTAATCTTCTGGATCAGACGGTCAAGCCGCAGCCGAACAGTAGGATAGCTGACCGCGTACTGCCCCGCCACCTCCTTGAGCGAGCCGGAGGCGAGGAGAAACCGTCTGATGAACACGAGGTCCTCCTCCTCAAGGCCGGACATCCAGTCCGGGATGTTCTGAATCGGCATCGTTCCCGCCCCCTTTTAACAAAATTAATATAAACTATAATTTTATTAAAGTCAATACAACAAATCAGATTTAACAAATGAAAGTTTAATCAAAATCCGGCGAACGACCCCTCGCCCGTTTTTATACGGCAACGCGGGGAAGAAATCCTTCCCCGCATCATCTCCGTCAAGCCTGAGGCCCGGCCCATCCCCTGCTGTGCCCCACCGCGCGGGACCAGCCCGCAAGCAGGCGTTCGCGCTGCTGCGGCGGCATCTCCGGGGAAAACAAAGCGCCCTGCTCACGCCCGCGCCGGATTTGCTCTGTACTGTCCCAGACCCCGACGGCCAGCCCGGCAAGCAGCGCTGCGCCGAGCGCCGTCGTCTCCAGAATAGCCGGACGGCGCACCGGTCGGCCGAGGATATCCGCCTGAAACTGCATTAAAAATCCGTCGCGGGAAGCTCCGCCGTCCGCATTCAGAGTTTTCAGTGCCACCCCGGTGTCCCGTTCCATCGCGCCCACCAGCTCTGCCACCTGATAGGCGATCGACTCCTCGGCGGCGCGGGCGAGGTGGGCGCGGGTGGTTCCGCGGGTCAGTCCCATGACGCAGCCGCGGGCGTACATATCCCAGTGGGGGGCGCCCAGCCCGGTGAAGGCCGGAACGAGGTAGACTCCGCCGGTATCCTCCACCGTGCGCGACAGCGGACCGATTTCCGCGCTGTCGGAAATCATGTGCAGCTCATCGCGCAGCCACTGTACCACCGCTCCGCCGACAAAAACACTGCCCTCGAGGGCGTACTGGGTTCTTCCGCCGCGCGAAACGGCGACGGTGGTGATCAGGCCGTTGCGACTCTCGCAGGGCGTTTCCCCCATATTCATCAGCAGAAAGCAGCCGGTGCCGTAGGTGTTTTTGGCCTCGCCCCTCTCGAAGCAGCACTGCCCAAAGAGCGCAGCCTGCTGGTCTCCGGCGATGCCTGCGATTGGCACACGCGCGCCGCAGAGATCGGCGTATCCGTAAATTTCACTCGAGGACCTGACCTCGGGCAGCATGGCGCGCGGAATCGAAAGCAGGTCGAGCAGCTCCTGATCCCAGTCGTGGGTATGGATATTGTAGAGCATCGTGCGGGAGGCATTGGTCGGATCGGTGACATGCGCCTCCCCTCCGGTCAGCTTCCAGATCAGCCAGCTGTCAACGGTGCCGAAGAGCAGCTCCCCCCGCTCGGCCCTCTGCTGCGCGCCGGGAACTTCGTCGAGAATCCAGCGGATTTTCGTTGCCGAAAAATAGGCGTCGATCAGAAGGCCCGTCTTTTTTCGGATCATCTCCCCCGCGCCCTCCGCCTTCAGCCGGTCGCAGATAGCCGCGGTACGCCGGCACTGCCAGACGATGGCCGGATAAATGGGGCGTCCGGTCGAGCGCTCCCAGACGATGGCCGTTTCACGCTGATTGGTCACGCCGATCGCCGCAATCTCCCGCGGGTCGATTCCGCTTTTCGTCACGGCCTCGGCCATCATCCCCGCCTGCGTCGAATAAATCTCCATTGGGTCGTGCTCTACCCATCCCTCGCGCGGATAGTGCTGGGCAAAATCACGCTGGGCCACCGACACGATCCGCTGCCCGCTGTCGAAAAGGATTGCCCGCGAGCTGGTCGTGCCCTGGTCGAGCGCGAGAATAAAACGCTTTTCCAAATCCATCCCATCCCTTCCTTTTGATTCTATCATGGCGGGCAAAAGGGTGTCAACGCTCCCTGAATATGGAGAGGGACCCCGCCGGTGCCCACCCGCGGAGTCCCTTGAGGAAAAGAAGAAAAGCTCAGATATCCTCTACGAAGAGGACCCCCTCGACATTGCGGATCATCTCGATCACATCGTTGGGGCTGCTGTCCCGCCCGGTGCGCTGAAGGTCAAGCAGAATCTCATTGCTCCCGCTCGTATTCTCGTGGTTGAGGTATTCGACATAGGCCATGTGCCAGCCCTTCTGCCGCAGCGCGCGCAGCAGGGTCGAAAAGGGCACCGCGCTCGAATACTCCAGATAGATGCGCACCACCGAGGAAGCCTTGAGGTAGCGTTCGTCGAGCCGGTTCAGGCTCACGATCACCAGAAACAGGAACGCGCACATGATAATCGCGCCCTCATAGAATCCGACCCCCACCGCCAGGCCCATGCAGGCCGAGGCCCAAAGTCCGGCCGCCGTCGTCA
>FORK01000008.1 GCA_900113995.1 Ruminococcaceae bacterium D5
CTAGAGTCTGTTTTAAAACCTTGCGATTGAGTGAAAAACGACGATGTAATAAAATGAGAGCATGAAGAGGCATGAAATAAGCGAAAAACAATGGAATAGGATCAAGGACAAGTTCCCGCCTGAGAGGAAGCCGCAAGGAGGGCGTCCAGGGAAAAGCAACCGGGAAATGCTTAACGCGATTCTATACTGGCTGAACACGGGAATTCCATGGCGGGATCTGCCGGAGCGGTTCGGCGCATGGCCAAGCGTATACAGTCGGTTTCGGGCCTGGACAAAAGCCGGAGTATGGGAAAATATCCTCACAGCCCTGATTGAGCAGGATTTGGTGGACGAAACAACGCTGATGCTGGACAGCACTACGATCAAGGTTCACCAACACGCCAGTGGGGCTAAAAAGGGGGATATCACGAGGAAACCGGGCGGAGCAGGGGAGGCTTGACCACGAAAGTCCATGCGGTAACGGATGGACTTGGGAATCCATTGCGCTTTTTGCTCTCCAGTGGGAACCGTAATGATATCTGCGTGGCGCAGGCACTGTTGGAACCTTTTGATTTAAACGGCAAACTCATTCTGGCGGATAAAGGCTATGACAGAGATAAATTTGTACGCTGGTTGGAAGAACAGGGCGGAATCGTGGTGATTCCCAGCCGTATCACTGCCAAACACCCCAGGAAAACAGACTGGCACACGTACAAAGAGCGTCATCCGGTGGAAAACCTTTTCCTCAAGCTGAAAAACAACCGCCGTTTTGCCACCAGATATGAGAAGAAAGCACTCTATTTTCACGCTGTTGTCTGTCTTGCCTGTATCCTTGTTTGGTTACTTTGATGGTTTTAAAACAGACTATAGGACGCTTTGACTATTTTGGGCCTTGTGCTCCATGCGACGCACAAGCATCAAAATCTTCAATAGACGTTTTGGATGTTCCAAGAAGGTTCCATATCCAGAATAAAATATGTAAAAGGTCATCTGAGCGTTTGGCCGTCTTATTATAATAGTAGGCATCAAAGATTTCAGCATACCTTTGCTTCCAATATAATGAACCCTCAAGTTCTTTCAATATGGATAAAGCGATTCAGGGCCGTACCGTTTGTACGGCGGTTTGCTAGGATTTTTCAAAATTTTTAGGATCCGGGAGGCTGTCCGATGTTTCTAAACCGATTCTGAAGACCCGCTTATCAGGGGGCGGAGGAGTTTGGCGAAGTTCGAAAATATTGTTGGACAGCCTCTTGCTTTTATGTTGTGAAGTGATAAAATATAAAGAGAAAAATTTGCTCAGCAATCAATTGAATGGAGGAAAGTGTCATGACCTCTCGCCTGAAAGAAATGAATGTCGAAGTTTTGTTTGAGGCAGTTCTTCGCCTGAAGACGATGGAGGAGTGCTATAACTTCTTTGAGGATCTCTGCACAGTTCAAGAGCTCAAGGCTCTTTCTCAGCGCTTACAGGTTGCATCGATGCTTTCGGACGGCAAGGTATACAGCGACATCGTCGCTAAGACCGGCGCCTCGACGGCTACCATCAGCCGCGTCAACCGTTCTTTGAATTACGGCTGTGACGGCTATAAGGTCATCTTTGAAAGGCTCAAGGCAGATGGAGTCCTATAACGAATTCGCGCCTTTTTACGACCGGTTTATCCGCCCGGTCGATTATCCGGCGCGCGCACGGTATTTTGACGCCCTTCTGAAGCCGATGCTGGGGGAAGGAAGGCTGATGCTTGATCTCGCCTGCGGCACGGGGTCTCTTTCCGTCGAAATGGCCCGCCTCGGCTATGAGGTAATTGGGGTGGATGGCTCGCAGGAGATGCTCGCTTACGCCCAGCAGAAAGCTTATGAAGCGGATCTGCCGATTCGTTTCTTCCACCAGCGGATGGAGCGGCTGAATCTGGGCGGCAGTGTCGATTGCTGCATCTGCGCCCTCGACTCGCTTAACCACATTACAGAATCCAAAAACCTGCGCCGCGCCCTGATGCGGGTCGCGGCGCATCTTCTGTCCGGCGGGGTATTTCTGTTTGATCTCAACACACCCTATAAGCATCGGATGCTGCTGGCGGATCATTGCTACTGCTATGAGGACGGTGATACACTTTGTATCTGGCAGAACCATACAGAAGGCCTGCTGACCGAAATTGATCTTGATTTTTTCACCGAGCAGCGGGACGGAAAGTATCTGCGGACAGGGGAGAGCTTTGCGGAACGCGGCTACGAGCTGGATGAGATTAGAGGGATGCTGGCCGAATGCGGTCTTGATTTAATCGCCCTTTATGGCGGAGATACGCTTTTGCCTCCCACCGAGGAAACCGAGCGATGGATTTTTGTGACGAAAAAAGGGGAATAAACAACTATGGCAAAGCTCTTGCGGGCAATTACTACCGACGGCGCAGTGTTGGCAACTGCCCTTGATTCGACTGATATGGCGGCTCGTGCCGAGCAGATACATCAAAGCTCGGCAACCGTTACCGCTGCGATGGGACGGCTTCTGACCGCGGCTTCGATGATGGGTGCGGCATTGAAGAACGACGGAGATACCATCACCCTGCGGATTTCCGGCGGCGGCCCGGCGGGCGCGGTGATCGCCGTTTCGGATGCCTATGGCAATGCGCGGGTCACGGCGGGGAATTTGCGCGCCGACCTTCCGCTTAATTCGAAGGGCAAACTCGATGTCGGAGGAATCATCGGCACCGACGGCTATCTGTCGGTCATTCGGGATTCCGGGACAGGGGAGCCGCAGACCGGCTATTCTCCCATTGTGAGCGGGGAAATCGGTGAGGACCTGACCTATTTCTTCGCAAATTCGGAGCAGATTCCCACCGTCTGCGCACTGGGAGTTTTAGTTTCTCCTGATTTGACCGTTGCGGCCTCAGGCGGTTATCTGCTCCAGCTTCTTCCCGGCGCGGACGAGGAAACCATTGAACGAATCGAAAAAAATCTTCCCGGACTCAAGCCGGTTTCCACGATGGTTCACGAGGGGCTTTCCCCGCTTGACATGCTGCAAAAAGCTCTGGAGGGCTTCGAGCTGGAGGTCATCGAGGAGCGCCAGGTAGAATACCGCTGTGATTGTTCCCGGGGGCGGGTGGAGCGGGTGCTGATCAGCCTCGGAACTGCCGAACTGGAAAAGCTGGCTGAAGAGCAGGAAGTGACCGAGGTGGCCTGCCATTTCTGTGAGAAGCGTTATACCTTTACAAGCAGCGAAATCAAAAAACTGGCCCGTTAAGCCCCGGAATTTGCGGCCGATTTGCAAAAACGGCTTTCTATTCACGATTTTCGCAGTGTTTTTTGAAAAAATTCTTGCATTCATACGAAACGGGTGATATAATAGAACAGCCAAAACACACGCCATGCCATTGCACCGGGCGGTGGCCGGAATTTTCGGTCTCCCGGGCGAAATTTCAAAGCATGGCGGCGGTTTGAAAACCGAAGGAGGATTTTTCTATGGCAGTCGTATCGATGAAGCAGCTCCTTGAGGCGGGCGTCCATTTCGGACACCAGACCCGCCGCTGGAACCCCAAAATGGCCCCGTATATCTTTACCGAAAGAAACGGCATCTACATCATTGATCTGCAGAAAACCGTCCGCATGATTGATGATGCCTACAACTTCGTCCGCGAGCTCGCGGCGAACGGCGACGCCCTTCTTTTTGTCGGCACCAAGAAGCAGGCTGGCGAAAGCATCCGCGAGGAAGCGGAGCGCGCAGGCTGCCCGTTTGTCAACGCCAGATGGCTCGGCGGTATGCTGACCAACTTCCGTACCATCCGCCGCAGAATCGACCGTCTCAACCAGCTCCGCCAGATGGAGCAGGACGGCACCTTTGACCGTCTCCCCAAGAAGGAAGTTGTCAAGCTCAATCTCGAGATTGAGAAGCTTGAGAAGTTCCTGGGCGGCATCAAGGAGATGAAGAAGCTCCCCGGCGCTCTCTTCATCGTCGATCCCCGCAAGGAGCGTATTGCTGTCACCGAAGCCCGCAAGCTGGGTATCCCGATCGTTTCGATTGTTGACACCAACTGCGATCCGGATGAGATTGATTATATCATCCCCGGCAACGACGACGCGATCCGTGCTGTCAAGCTGATTTCCCAGACGATGGCCAACGCTTATATCGAGGGCCGCCAGGGCGTCGACAGCGTCGCGCCTGAGGCTGCCGAGGCTGTTGCTCAGTAAGTTTTGTATTCTGTGGATGCCCGGGCGGTTCGTTCGGGCATCCTTCTGTGATAAAGATGAACAGGAAAAATGGAGGTTAAAAATATGGCTTTTACCGCGAAAGACGTAGCCGCACTGCGTGAGAGAACCAACTGCGGCATGATGGACTGCAAGAAGGCGCTGACCGAAGCTGACGGCAATATGGATAAGGCGGTCGAGATTCTTCGTGAGAAGGGCCTTGCTGCCGCTACTAAAAAGGCCGGGCGCATTGCCGCAGAAGGCGTTGTCACTTCAGTGGTCGATGAGGCCAAAAAGATCGGCGTTGTTCTTGAGGTGAATTCCGAGACGGATTTCGTTGCCAAGAATCCGATTTTCAATGAGTTCGTTGCGGCGCTCGCCAAGATTGTTCTTGAGCAGAATCCCGCTGACGTTGACGCACTGAAGGCCTGCGTCGGCCCTGACGGTATGACCGTCGAGAAGATGCTTCAGGAGAAGGTCATGACGATCGGTGAGAACATTCAGATCCGCCGCTTCGTCCGCCTTGAGGGAGATCTCGTCAGCTATGTCCATGGCGGCGGCAAGATCGGCGTTATGGTCAAGTTTGATACCGATCTCGGCGACAAGGAAGCTTTCAAGGTCTACGGCAAGGATGTCGCGATGCAGATCGCTGCGATCAACCCCTCCTACGTCCGCAAGGAAGATGTTCCCGCAGATGAGGTTGCCAAGGAGAAGGAAATTCTCATTGCTCAGGCGCAGCAGGACCCCAAGAACGCCAATAAGCCTGCCAATGTTCTGGAAAAGATGGTGGAAGGCCGCCTGAACAAAAAATTCTATCAGGACGCCTGCCTGCTGGAGCAGCCCTTTGTCAAGGATGGCAATATCACCGTCAGCCAGTACACCAAGAATACCGCGAAGGAGCTTGGCGGCAAGATTGAGGTTGTTTCTTTCATCCGCTTTGAGAAGGGCGAGGGAATCGAGAAGAAGCAGGAGAATTTTGCGGAGGAAATTGCAAAACAGCTCAATAAGTAAAGCCTTTGTCGGTGTCGGCCGAAAATATCCCGAGTTAAGCAGCAGAGAGCATCAAGACCGAGAGGTTTTGGTGCTCTTTTTTGTCATTTCCAGGGGACGTTGAAGAGATTTTGGAGGGGACGAGGAGGAAATAAGGAGGGAGGGAACAAAGAACATTCCCTCGCCCCCTCAAACAGCTCAGAAATGGCTTAATTGAGGGTATAGCGAGATAAATTCGAGTTTTAGCGCAGTTTAAGCTTCAATTATCGAGGAATAACGGGACAATCCCAAGTTTTGTGTAAACCTCCGATGTGGTGTAGAATAGAAGCACCACATCGGAGGTTTTTACTATGGGAAGAAAGAATCGCAGTCCCGAAGAAAACGAGCGCAGAGCAAAAATCCGTGAACTGCTGCAAGCCAGAAATATCAGCAGCATGGATGACATCCAGAATCTGTTCAAGGAAACCATTGCCGAATTCATGGAAAATGGACTGGATGCAGAACTGGATGACGAACTCGGTTACAGCAAGTACGATTACAAGAACAAGGAAACTGACAACAGCCGGAATGGGCACAGCAGCAAGACGCTGCGTACCAGCTTCGGTGATGTGGAGGTTTCCATACCGCGAGATCGCAAAGGAGAATATGAACCGCAGCTTCTGAAGAAGAACCAGACCAGCATCAGTCAGGATATCGAAGAAAAGATCTTGTCCATGTATGCAAAGGGCATGACAACCAGCGACATTGAAAACCATATTCGTGATATTTACGGCATAGATGTCTCGGATACGACGGTAAGCCGGGTAACGGACAAAATCCTTCCCATCGCAAAAGAATGGCAGCAACGGCCACTGGAGACCGTCTATGCGGTGGTATTTCTGGATGCCATCCACTACCATGTCAGAAGCGAAGGGCAGATCGTCAAGAAGGCTGTTTACATCGCCATTGGTATCAACCTTGACGGGCGAAAAGATGTCCTGGGAATGTGGGTTGGTGAAACTGAAAGCGCCAAGTTCTGGGCAACTGTGCTGAATGGTCTGCGTAATCGCGGTGTGGAAGATATCTTCATTGCCTGCACGGACAATCTGACTGGGTTTTCTGCTGCCATTGAGGCAGTCTTCCCCAAAACGGAAATCCAGAACTGTATCATTCACCAGATTCGCAATTCCACCAGGTACGTTTCCTACAAGGATCTGAAGGCATTGATCGCATACTTGAAAGCGGTATATGCAGCTGTGGACGAGGCTGCTGCATTGGAAGCACTGGAGGTATTTGCCCAGCGGTGGGACAAGAAATACCCGAAGATTTCGGCCTCCTGGCAGGACAACTGGCCTAATCTGAGCACCTATTTCAAGTTTCCTCAGGAAGTCCGGCGGCTGATTTATACCACCAATGCCATTGAGGGTTTTAACCGCCAGCTTCGCAAAGTAACCAAGGCCAAATCTGTTTTCCCGACAGATGACAGCCTGCTGAAAATGCTGTATCTGGCGATGATGGACATTACAAAGAAATGGACCGGCAGACGCCAGGACTGGAGCGTGATCCACGCTCAACTCGCAGTTTTCTTTTCCGACAGGATGCCGGATTGAGCGGTTGATCCTTGACACGCGGCATCTCTGCCACTAATATGACGCCAAGAGAGCGGCCTCCCTGAACACGAGACCGCTCCCTTGAGATAATTTGCTCTATTTGCACTACATCTGTCCGTTTACACAGAATTCGGGACGCTCCCGGAATAACTGAACCCTTCGTAGATTTTGAGTCATAGCAGGGTCTTGCGGAGTTTTTGTTCCCCCTCATTTCATTTCTTATAACCCTCATGGGGCATCAAATCCATTCAAATTTCAGTTTAACCATATTTCCGTTTCCCCGCCATCCTTTCTCAAATAAAATTAGGGAGCGGGACAATTCCGTTTAGACAAGGTTCACTTTTTGGGCTATACAACACAGACCTTGCCGGTTTCAGGCGGACCGCAACAGCTCTTGCCTGGGCAAAAACACAATAGAGAGATCACCGGAGAACCTTTTGGTTCTCCGGTGATCTCTCTGCATCCCAAAACCGATTTGTGTCTGCCTCTTTTGGGCGGCCTCAGCCGTGATGTAATCAAAGTCAATATCTATTCCTGCTTGATGGCAGTCAGCGCCGAAATTTTGACGGCGCGGTTCGCGGGGTAATATCCCGAAATCAGCCCAATCAGGGTGGAAAAAACCAGTGCGCCGGCCACCAGCCAGCCGGGGATGATGGAAACGGGCGCTCCGGTACTTGCTGAACCATACCACATGCTGGCACCGCCCATTCCAATATTGAGTCCGAAAAAGTTCATCAGATAGGAAATCAAATAGCTGAGCAATATGCCGGCAATCCCGCCGAAAAATCCGATACAGCCCGCCTCCATCAGAAAGATAGCGCGGATATCGCGAACATAGCATCCAACAACCTTCATGACGCCGATTTCCCGGGTCCGTTCGTAAATGCTCATCAGCATGGTGTTGGCGATTCCGAGCGCTGCGACAAAGAGCGAGACGCCTGCGATAATTCCTAGGAACATCTGCTGCTTTTGGGTCTGCTCTTCCATTGGTTTGCGGATGGTCTCCATCGAATAGGTATCGAAGCCCATTGCCTGAATGGCTTCCTCAACTGCACCGACATATTCCATGTCGGCAACCTTTACCTTGGCATTCTGATATTTGCCCAGTTCCTTTTTGTCCACTTTGATATTGTTGGCCTTGATATAGTCGGCCTCAATCTTTTTCAGATCCTCGATCGCCATGAACATGCCGCGTGAGGTTTCGTAACCGCGTGACCAGTCCTCCTTGAGGACTGCGGAAACCTTAGGCTTATATTCAACCTTTTTGGCCTTTTCATCCTGCTGGTCGAGCCGCAGAATCAGTTTTGAGGTAGCGAGATCGACAAACGGGTCGGCGATTTTTCCATTCCGGTCAGGGTAAGGATCGCGCCGGTTGTTGCGCTGCTTGCGGGTATCCCGCAGGTTGTATGCGGCGTACTGTCCGACCACCATGGAAAGAGGGGAGGAGAAGGCTTCCTCCCAGCTTCCGGAAAGCAATTCATAGCCCAGCAGAGGCATAGCCTCGGGATAGACGCCGACCACATTGTAAAAGCCGGTGGAATAGCGCTCCCCATTTCCGGCGTAGAGCTGTGCGGAAAGGTTTTGGGGGGTGTATAAGGGAGTTGCCGTCAAAACGCCCTTCATCTGCTGGATCTGCGCCATTACCTCATCGTTGAGGACAACTTCCTTGCCGTTTTTGCTGTTCCCATAGCTGTAGACTTCAATGATGGTGAGGTCTCCCATCTGGGCGAGAAGAGCCTCCTGACTCGCATTCATTCCGAGTCCCAGCGAAATCATGACAACAATGGCACAGGTGCCGACCACAACGCCGACGATAGTCAGCAGAGTACGGATCTTGCGGCGCAGAAGGTTGCGCAGACACATGGAAACGATATCAAATATCATCATCGCTAAAGAGACTCCTCTTGAGCTTTGCCTTCTGGACGGTGACATAGGCGCTCATCAGGCAGACGATCGCGCCGACAGTGTACATAACCGGACGGATCGGGTCTTTCTCCGGCTCGGTGTCAACAGGCTCCGTGGGAGGAAGCTCCTCCGGAGGAAGAATATCGCCGCCGCTGAAGTCCATCGCCATGACCGAGATATTGAAGGGGGCGCTGGCCTCCTTGGGGTTCATATTGGCGTCCTCATAGGTCACGATGATATTGCCGATAAAGTCACCGGGCTCATTATAGCGCACCGAAAAGTCGGCAGTCGATTCGGTGCCGGCGTTGAGGTTGCCGATGTACTGGCTCTGCCCAGGATTGTCCATTCCTTCTCCCTCTACCCGGGCGGTGAGGTTGTAAACGCCGCTGCGCCCCTTATTGACGAGGGAGACGGAGATATAGCACTCCTCACCTTGATAAGCCTCATCAACCTGGGGAATCCCCATCTCGAAGCGGTCGGGGAAGTCGATCGGCAGCGTGATGCTCTCGCTCGATTCGCCGCTTACCAGACGCTCATTGTCGTTGGCATTATTGACATACTGATATTTAAAGCTGAGATTGATCGCATTTGCATCCTCGTCATCGGTTACCTTGGTCAGACCGGGCTTGATCGTAACCTTTTTTTCCATGATGCTTCCGGCGGAAAGCCTTTCGATAAAGAAGGTGTTGGAGGAACTGGTCATCGAAAAGACGCCGGTGGGGGAAACGTTCATGACAATGTTGAGCAAAGCATTGGTGGTGCTGGTATTGCGCAGTCTCAGGGTCAAGGTGAAGTCCTCTCCCGCGGTGACGCTGCTGCCGCCGTAATCATAGCTGTCGACGATGATGTAAGGGGTCAGCGGGTCCAGCTCGGTTTTATCGTCGTCATCATCGTCATCGTCGTCCTCGACATACTCCTCGGTGCGGGGAATATTTGTGGTGCAGTCAACGGTGCGGACGGTGCCATCGGTGAGTTTATAATAACAGGTAAAAGATAGGATATTCCCGGAGCCGGTATAGCGCAGGGAAAGCTGGATGTCGAAGGTCATGCGGTCGGTGCCGGATTCAGCGGGGTCCACGAATACCGGCTTTACGCTGGTGTTGGTCAGAACGAAGGAATCGTTGGAGTTATAGCTGGTAAACGCCAGCGAAGAGGGGTCTACATCGAGCGCCGCAATGTTGTAGTCGGTCGCGCGGAAGGTCACGTCGAAGGTAGTATTCCGCTTGATCGTGCCGCTGCGGGAAATTTTCAGCATTTTGATGTTGTTCGAGCTGATGACGGTGCTGCCTTCCCCCTCGTTGGTCACCTCAAAGGCGGCCTTCGAATCGCTGGTGAGCCTTCCGTCGCTGGTGAAGGTGAGACCCATCCAGCTGCAGGTGGAGATGCTGTTGCTGTCGGTGGTAAAGGCGGCGACCGGCTGATTTTGATAGAGCGGGGAATTGGAAGGGCCGGTGATCTTCAGCGCCCATTGGTTCTTATAAGTACTGGTATTATACTCAACCCCAGCGGTGTAGTAGCCGACTGGAAGGGAAGAGTAGGGGGTTCCCTCGACGGTAATGCCCTTATACTGGCTTTTGTCAACCTGGGCGGCCTCTTTTGCAGCAAAGGCAGCTGTCGGCAGCATCAGTAATACCAGTGCAAGACAGAGCAAAAGGCTAAACAGTTGTTTCATTCTCATCGGCCTTGTTCTCCTTTTCTTTCTCTTGAGGGGTGGGAGCGGTAGTTTTTTCGTCCGGCGGCGGCCGGAAGGCGTCTCTCTGGTCTTCGGCTTTTTCCGCCTCCGCGCAAAGGCTCTGCTCTGCGTCCGCCGGGATATGCTTCGTGGAAGCGGACTCTTCCCGCGCCGGATCCAGATAGGCGGGGGATTCGTTGCGTTCATCCCCGACCAGAAGGCCGTCCCGAATGGTGATGATCCGGTCGGCGTACCGCGCCAGCTCGTTGTCGTGGGTGACCAGGACAAAGGTGATGTTGTTCTGATGGGACATCTCGATCAGAAGCTTCATGACCTCCAGAGTCGTGTGGCTGTCGAGGTTGCCGGTGGGTTCGTCCGCAAAGACGATTTTCGGCTTCGCAACGAAAGCGCGCGCGATGCCGACCCGCTGCTGCTGGCCTCCGGACATTTCGGATGGCTTGTGGTTGATGCGGTTGCCGAGGCCGACCTTTTTGAGCATCTGGGCCGCTTCGCGGTCCCTGACCATACGCGGCACCCCGCGGAAGAGAAGGGGCATGGCGACGTTTTCCAAGGCGGACATCGAGGCAATCAGATTGTAGGACTGGAATACAAATCCGATGTTCCGCTGGCGGAATCCGGCGAGCTGATCCTCTGAAAGTCGGGAAATATTGGTTTTCCCAATCCGGACGCTGCCGGAGGTAGGCTTTTCCAACCCTGCGAGCTGATTGAGAAGGGTGGACTTTCCTGACCCGGAGGTTCCCAGAATGCAGCAGATTTCTCCGCGGCCGATCTGAAGATTGATATGAGAGAGGGCCCGGACCTTCTCGTGGCCGACCCGGTAGACTTTTGAGAGGTCATGAATGGTGATAATCGCGTCCAAACGTCCGAAAACCTCCTTTCGCCGTGCGGCGGTGTTTCTATTTTATTGAGTGCCTAAAGAAAGGAAAATTGTTGCCTGCGCTCCGGAAAAGATTTCACATATGCTTCCCGTTTTCCGATTTGGATTCAAACGCGGGTGGCCTGCACCGGGGCCGCGCAGCGGCCCATAACGCGGAAGCCTTCTGAATCGGCCTCAATCGATGCAGAAGCATTATACCATAATCCGACAAAATCTTCTATCCTGTTCGATGAAAAGGGCGGAGCCGAAAGAATTTCTTTCGGCTCCGCCCTGTCGGGGGATGGATTACGGTGTTGCAGAACCGCCCTGGCTTCTGATCCAATCCCAATAATTAGGAACGGAACTTTCACTGCTGGAGGACTCCTCCGCAGGAGAGCTGTCCGAGGAGCCATAGCGCGAAGGACTGGCGATCTGGCTGCCGCGGCGGGAGTCATCTTCCTCCTCGTCCTCGTTCAGATCGAGGATTTCCCCATGATAGGTGCATTCCTCAGGCATGTTTGTAAGTTTGTACCAGCCGGTTCCGATCTGGGTGCACAACGGCCCGGCGAGTTTTCCTGTCTCGAGACAGTATTGCTTCTGAACAACGTTGGGAGAATCGGGAAAGTCGATGACAGGAAGATTTGCATGAATGGGTGCCATCACATTTTTCCAGATGATGGGGGGCGGATATCCGTAGCCGGAATAGCGGATCGTCTCCATCTCGTCGTAGCCCAGATAGCAGACGCCGACGTAGTAGGGGGTAACGCCGATAAACCACTGGTTGTAATCTTCGTCCGAGGTGCCGGTTTTGCCGGCGATCGGCATCTCTGAGAACTTGGCGGTGGTGCCGGTGCCGGGCGCCGCGGCAGTGACCCGCTGGAGCAGCTTGTTCATCAGGGTCGCCGTTTCAGCCGAGATCACCCGCTTGGGAACCGCCTTGTTTTCCAGAATGACTTTACCGTTCGAATCGAGCACCTTGGTATACGAATGCGGTGTGTAATAGAGTCCGCCGTTTCCAAAAATCTGGTATCCTGCTGCCATTTCCAACGGGGTCACGCCATCGGTCAGCCCGCCAAGCGCCATCGGCGCAAGGGCGATATCGGTATAGGTGCGGCCGTTGCGGGTTTCGCTCTCCACAAGATGCTGGAAATTGAGCTGATTGCGCAGAAAATCAAAGCTGGTCCGCGGAGTCAGCATCTGCACCAGCTTCACCGGAATGGTGTTGGTGGAGCGCTGAAGCGCCTCCGTAATAGTGATCGGCCCGCGGTAGAAGCCGTAGAAGTTTTTCGGATACCAGGAATTCATGTCCTCGGGGTCGAGCAGAATGGGGCTGTCGTCCCAGACCATCGACCAGTGGATGATATTGCGCTCCACAGCCAGAGAATAGGAGGCAAGCGGCTTAATGGTGGAGCCGGGGTGCCGCACCGCGCTGGTGGCGCGGTTGAAGAGCCGCGCGCCGGTCTTTTCCCGGTTGGATCCGACAATCGCCTTGATCTGCCCCTCAAGATTGAGGACGACAAAGGCAGATTCCGGGTATTCTTCATTGTGGACCTGGGTAAAGGGGCTGTTTTCGCTGCCGACGATGTACTTCTTTTCCAGATACTCCTGCATCTCGGCGTCAACGGTGGTATAGATTCGGAAGCCGCCGGTGCGCAGTGCCTCTTTGGCGCCGGCCTCAGTGTATCCCGCCCTCTCGACGAGGTCATTGAGCACCTCATCATAGACCGTATCGATAAACCAGCCCTGTACCGTTTCAAGATTTTCGTGGTATTCCTCGGTGCGGAACACCATTTCCTGATCGACAGCCGCCTGATACTCCTCGTCGGTAAGCATTGGAGTCCCGTCCGGCCGGTTCTGATCATGCATCATCTTGAGGATCATCAGCTGCCGTTCCCGGTTGTTTTCGGGATAAATGAAAGGATTCCAGTAGGTGGGGTTCTGGGTGATGGCAATCAGCGAAGCAGCCTCCGCCGCAGTCAGATCCGAAACATTTTTTCCGAAATAGAGATTCGCGGCGGACTGTACACCGTTCTGTCCGTTGCCGAGCGCAATGGTATTGAGATAGACCTCGAGAATCTGATCCTTGGAATAATTCTTTTCCAGATTGATCGCGCGGAAGATTTCCCGGACCTTTCGGCCGACGTCAAATTCCTTGTCGTCTGTGACGTTTTTAATGACCTGCTGGGTGATGGTGGATCCGCCGAAATAGTCGGAGGCAAACGGATTGAGGTAGTTGACCGCCGCCATGACGGTGCGCTTGAGATCGACGCCCGAGTGCTGCCAAAAGCGTTTGTCCTCGACCGCAACCGCCGCATCCTTGACGGACTGGGGTATGTCGGAATAGTCGACCCAGACACGGTTTTCATTGTTCTGAACCCGCTGAAGCTCAAAATATTCGTCGGTTTCCTCGTCGAGCGCATACAGGATGGTGGTAAAACTCATCTTGACATTTTCCAGCTCCACCTTGTCGCTGGCGTCGAGGGTGTTGAGAACATAGACGGTCAGCACCGAGGCGACGATACAGCCGGTAATAATTCCGACCATCATCAGCACCGCCAGCAGCTTGGCCGCAAGGAGGAGGGGCCGGAAACCGGTATTCTTTTTCCTTCGCTTGGGTGATGGGTTCGGTGCAGATCTTTTTGCTTGCTGTGGCACCAAATCATCCCTCCTTTTCGTAATATGAAACAGAATGCAGCTTTGAAAAAAGGATGGCGGCCGCCGAAGAACCCGCCTTCCGAAATCTCACAAGTATCAACTAGTATACCACAGAATCCTATATTTGTGTAGACGCTTTTTCCTGAAAAGGTAAAGTTACGCTGCATAGAGCGGTGCGGCGCGGTCAACACTGAGTGGGAAAGGGGAGAAAAGCATATGGCAAAACATGCCGCACGCTGGGGCCTTGCCGTGCTGGCGGCGTCGGTCGGGATCGGGTTTGGAAGCGGGCTGCTGCTGCGCCAGCTTGCACCGCAGCAGAGCCTGAGCGCCAATGATTTTACCGGTTCGGTCAGTGCCGCTACGCCGGAACCAAAGCCGCACTACCTGCTTAAAGGATACGAGGGAAAGCTGGCCGTCTTTATCATCGGGAAGGAGGAGCCGGAGCTGGTTCTGGACCGGTATCTGCACCATCTGCCCGATGTTGACCGCCTTCGTCTGGAAGAGGGAATTCAGGTGGCGCAGTATTCCGATCTGCTGCGTCTGATCGAGGACTACACCAGTTGACCCGCCTCTGATACAGTGGCTTTTTTTGGCGAAATGATTGCAGAACTGCTCCTTTTTTAGAAGATTTGACAACGAATTGTAATCTTACCTTCATCATGGAAGGATGAAATCCACAGGATGAATCCGGTATAATAAGCCAGTAACATCCAATTTGAACAGTAGGAGTGTTATTTGCATGTATTTCCGCTTTGCACATAATAACATCAATGTCTGCAATCTTGACGAGAGCATCGCATTTTATGAAAAGGCGCTTGGCCTGCGGGAAATCCGGCGGAAGGAAGCTGCCGACGGCAGCTTTATTCTGGTCTATCTTTCGGATGGAACCAGTGAACATCAGCTCGAGCTGACCTGGCTGCGCGACCACACCGATCCTTATAATCTCGGAGAGAATGAGATTCATATTGCGTTTCGCACCGACGATATGGAGGCGGCGCATCGGCTCCACAGTGAAATGGGCTGTATCTGCTATGAGAACAAGGCGATGGGGATCTATTTTATCAGTGATCCCGACGGTTATTGGCTGGAAATTGTTCCCGCCAAATAAATTTTGGAAGCACGGCGCTCTCCTGCCGCTCTCCAACCTACAGGCGGGGATCGTTGGTGGTTCGATACTCCTTAAAAGGCGCAAAGAGCCGTCCCCGATCGGGGACGGCTCTTTGCGCCTTTCGCGCGGGGCGGCAAAATCGGGGTCAGCAGGCGCTGAAATGCTTTTCGATAAAACGGAGGAAGGTTCTGCTGGCGCCCGACAAGGCCCGGGAATCCCGGCAGGCGACCGCAACGGTTCTTGTAACCGGGGAATCGAGGGGAAGGGTGACCAGATTCTGTGCAATATTTTGCAGAACCGGTCGATAGAGGACGGAAACACCCAGCCCCTGTTCCACCATCGAAACGATGCTGTAATCGTCATACACCTTATATTGAAGATTCGGCGTCAGTCCCTCAGTGGCAAAAGCGTCCAGCACAACGCTGTGCTCTCCTTCGTCGAGCAAAATAAAAGGCTCGGCCGCAAGGGATTGCAGGGTGAGGCGTTTCTGCACCGCGAGCGGATGCCCGGGGCAGAGGACCGCCAGCATTTCATCCTGATACAGCGGTATGGTTTTCAGTCCGGAAACGGCCGTCGGGTTGACGAAGCCGAAGTCCACGCTGCCCTCCTTGATCCATTGGCTGATATTGGTGTATTCCCCCTGAAGCAGTTCAAACTGCACCGAAGGGTACAGCTCCTTGAACTGTTTGATCAGAAAAGGAAGCCAGTTGCGGCTGACGCTGGTGAAGGTACCGATCCGAATCACGCTGCCTTCCAGTCCTTCCATCTCGCGGCGCTTGCGGCGCAGCTCATCGCAGGCATTGCAGACCGCCCGGATGAACGGAAGATATTCCTGCCCGTCGGGAGTCAGGGTGATCCCGCTTTTGGAACGGTGAAAAAGGGTGGCGCAAAGTTCCTCCTCAAGGGTTTGAACCATCTGGCTGACGGCGGACTGGGTGTAATCAAGTTCCTGTGCGGCGCGGGTAAAGCTGCCTGTTTCCACGACTTTGAGAAAAACGTAGTATCGAGTCAAAAAATCAGCCCCATTTATAAGTGAATCTAATGATACTATTATAATAATTCGTTTTACTGATTTCAAGGGACGCGGTAAAATAGTCCTTGCAGAACGGAAAAAGGGGAGATTTTGATGCCGAATGACGGAAAGGCCTGGTTTGCCAAGGGACTGCGGGATGGCCTTCCCATCTCGATGGGGTATTTTGCGGTTGCCTTCACCCTCGGAATTGCAGCAAAAAATGCGGGATTGACCGCCTTTCAGGCCACGCTGACCAGCCTGCTGATCAATGCATCGGCTGGTGAGTTCGCCGGGTTCACGCTGATTTCAGCGGGGGCGAGCCTTTTGGAAATGGCAGCTATGATGCTGGTGGTCAATGCGCGCTATCTGTTGATGTCCTGCGCACTGAGTCAGAAGCTGGGAAGCCAAACCTCCCTTCTTCACCGGATGCTGATCGGCTTCGATGTTACCGACGAGATCTTTGGGGTGTCGATTTCGGCGCCCGGTAAGCTCAATCCCTTTTATCCCTTTGGCATGATGGCGGTTTCCATCCCCGGCTGGGCCTCCGGCACCTGCCTGGGGGTTTTGATGGGCAATGTGCTCCCTGCCAGCGTGGTCAGCGCCCTGAGCGTTGGACTTTATGGAATGTTTCTCGCGGTCATTATTCCCCCCGCCCGCAAAAGCCGGGTCATCGCGGGATTGATCGTCGCTTCCATGGGGCTGAGCTTCCTTTTTTCCAAGCTCCCCTTCCTCAGCCGCATCTCCTCAGGAATGCGGATCATTCTGCTCACCGTCCTGATTGCCGGAGCGGCCGCGGTGCTTTTTCCGGTTCGTGAAGAGGGTGGTATTCCTGAAAAAGAGGAGGCTGCACAGAATGCGCTATAATGCTTATCTCTATATTTTGGTGATGGCGCTGGTGACCTATCTGATCCGCGTGCTGCCGTTGACACTGATCCGCAGGGAAATCCGTAACGTGACTATCCGCTCCTTTCTGTTTTATGTCCCCTATGTGACACTGGCGGTGATGACCTTTCCCGCAATCCTTGATGCAACGGAGAGCACGTGGTCGGCCGCGGCCGCTTTGCTGGCGGGCATTGGCCTGGCCTGGTGGGGAGCGGGCCTCTTTCAGGTTTCGGTTCTTTCCTGCGCCGTTGTCTTTCTGCTGGAGCGGTTCCTTCAGATTTAGCCGGAAGCTCTTAAAAATATGGTCGGGAAAAGCCCTGTGATGGCTTTCTGCGGAGCCTGCGTCCCGATGGCACCGGTTTTTGCTCTGCTTCACAATCGGGTGGAAAATAAAAGAACGCTGCTGCCGAATGGCAGCAGCGTTCTTTTATTTTCCACTGAGAGTGCGTTCGAGCCAGATTGAAGCGATGTTCAAAGCGGGATAAAGCCCGTTCTTTTCGGTGCGCTTGAGGATTCTGCGGCTGGTATGCAGCGATTCATCGGTGGAAAGGATCTGTACCGACACACGGTCGGCAAGGGTAATATCCTTCCACTCTTTGTTGGTCAGCACCTGCAGCATCGCGATACAGGACTCGGCGGGATTACCGTAGTAAAGCACGTTGCCAGAACGGACAAGCGGTTTTCCCCGGAAGGTGGGAAGATCTTTTTTCTTAGTTGCCAAGCAGAGGGCTCCTTTCGGTGAAAATTTCAACGTCCCGGCCGCTCCGGAAGGGCGCGGTCAGTCGTTGAGGTAGGAGCGCACCAGAATCTGAAGCAGCTCATCGCGGTCGATGCGCCGGATCAGACTGCGTGCGTTGTTGTAGGTTGTGATATAGGTGGGATCTTCCGAGAGGATGTACCCCACAATCTGGTTGATCGGATTGTAGCCCTTCTGCTTCAGCGCATCATAAACCGCGGTTAAAATCGAACGGACCTCAGCTTCCTGATCCTCGTGAATGGAAAAGGAACGGGTTGGATCCTGCATCATATATCACCTCGCCTAAAATTGTTCTCTTCTATCATACATCATATTCTGCCCGAATACAAGCAGAAATTCATTAATTTACATTTAATGGAATATATACCAAAAAACGGTCCACAGACATTTCTCTGCGGACCGTTTTCAACGAAAAGGAAGGCTTACATTCTCAGCTCACAGCCAAGCGCCTTGACGGCGGCGAGAGCCTTGTCCATCGCGGCAGTGACCTCGCTGTCGGTCAGGGTGCGGTCGGATGCGCGCATCGAGATGGCAAATGCGAGACTCTTTTTCCCTTCGGGAATCTGCGAGCCTTTATAACAGTCGAACAGTGAGATTGATTCGAGAATTTTGCCGATCGCTTTGGAGACGGCTTTTTCGATGGTGAGCATCGGCAGACTGTCGTCGCAGAGCAGAGCCAGATCGCGGGTCGAAGCGGGGAAGCGGGGAAGCGGGTGGTAAACCCGGTCGGAGACGTCCGCCAGCTCGAAGAGCGCGGCAAGATCGATTCGTCCGAGATAGGCGCGTGTGCCCATCTCGTAGTTGGCGCAGACCGCGGGATGCGCTTCGCCAATCAGTGCGATGCTTCTGCCGTTCTTGGAAATTTCGGCGCAGCGGCCGGGATGGAAGGTGGGATGATCACAAACAGCGGCGACGTCGTAATCCTGAATTCCGAAGACGTCGAGCAGTTCCTCCACGATTCCTTTGAGATGATAGTAATCGGCGTCCTCCCCGTAAAGTCCCAGAGCAATGGTTTTCAGCTCGTCGGGCAGGATATCCGCGCTCTCCTTGGGGATAAACTCCTTGGCCAGCTCAAAGAGGGAAGCCGAAGCGTTGCGGTTGTTATAGTTTCGTGCAAGCACCTCCATCATCGAGGGGAAGACGGTGGTGCGCATGACACTGGTGTCCTCACCGAGCGGGTTGAGGATATTGACGGTCCGGCGCAGCGGGCTTTGGGCAGGAAGACGGATCTTGTCAAACACCTTGGGAGAAACAAAGGTATAGCTGCAGATCTCGCTCATTCCCTGAGCGAGCAGGGTGCTGACGGCCAGACGCTCCAGCTTCTGCTCGGGGGTAATCACGCCGTAAACGCCGCCCTGAATCGCGGTGGAAGGGATCTTGTTGTAGCCGTAGAAGCGTGCAATCTCCTCGGCAATGTCGGCCTTGTGCAGCACGTCTCCGCGCCAGGAGGGAACGATCACTTCGTCGCCATCCATGGCAAAGCCGAGGCTTTCGAGGGTTTTCACCATTTGTTCGCGGCCGACGGTGATGCCGAGAAATTCGTTGATCCAGTCGGCCTCGAGGGTGACGCGGGTGGGCGTATGGCTGGAGGAATCGACATCGATGACCCCTTCGACCAGTTCTCCCGCGCCTAGCAGAATCACCAGTTCACAGGCGCGGTCGGCGGCTGTGCGGCAGATTGCCGGGTCCAGCCCCTTTTCAAAACGGCTGGAAGCCTCGGTGCGCATTCCGAGCTTGCGGGCGGTAGTGCGCACCGAACTGCCGAGAAAGTTGGCCGATTCAAAAACAACCGTAACCGTCTCATCGTGGATGCCGGAGGATTCGCCGCCCATCACGCCTGCGACGGCGGATGGCTTTTCGGCGTCGGCGATGACCAGCATTTCGGGCGAGAGGGTGCGCACGATGCCGTCGAGGGTCTCAAGCGTTTCCCCGGGCTCGGCGTTGCGGATCACCAGCTTGCCACCGGCAACGCAGTTCACATCGAAGGCGTGCATCGGCTGACCGTATTCCAGCATCACATAGTTGGTGATGTCCACGATGTTATTGATCGGACGGACGCCCGAGGCGCGAAGCCGCTCGCGCATCCAGCGGGGGGAGGGCATAATTTTGACGTTGGTGACAGCGCGGGCCACATAGCGCGGGCAAAGAACGGAGTTTTTCACTTCGACCGAAAGCATCTCGTTGAGATTCCCCTTGCCATGCGGCAGCTTCGGCTCGGGCAGCTTCAGTTCAGAGCCGAAGGTGGCGGAAGCCTCACGCGCTAGGCCGGTTACCGAAAGGCAGTCGGGACGGTTGGGGGTAATCTCAAACTCCACGACGGTATCGTTCAGGCCCATCGCCTCGCGAATATCCTGACCCAGCTCGCAGGGCTCGTCGAGCACCCAGATGCCTTCCTCGATCGCGTTGGGAAAGTCATGAACGGTCAGCCCCAGCTCCGAGAGGGAGCAGAGCATCCCCTGGCTCAGTTCGCCGCGCAGCTTGGAGGTCTTGATTTTATGCCCGCCGGGCAGCACCGCACCGTGTACGGCGGCCGGGACGAGGTCGCCGGCCTTGAGGTTCTGTGCGCCGGTGACGATCTGAAGAATTTCCGGACCGCCCACATCGACCTTGCAGATCACCATGTGGTCGGAATCGGGATGCGGGACGATCGAAAGAATTTTGCCGACGACAACATTTTTAATTTCACTGCCCTCGACGGCGTAGCCTTCCACCTTCGAGCCGGACATCGTCATCGCCTCGGCGAATTCTCTCGGAGTGATATGCTCGGGAATGGCGGTGTAATCAGCCAGCCATCTCATTGAAAGATCCATGATTTATCTGTCTCCTCTCGTTAAAACTGGCCCAGGAACCGCAGGTCGTTCTCAAAGAGCAGCCGCAGGTCGTCGATGTTGTACCGTCTCATGGCCACACGCTCCAGACCCATTCCAAGCGCGAAGCCGCTGTAAATATCGGGATCGATGCCGCCGTTGCGCAGCACCTGCGGGTGGATCATGCCGCAGCCGAGCAGCTCAATCCAGCCTTCTCCCTTGCAGAGACGGCAGCCCTCGCCGTGGCAGGCGAAGCACATGATATCCATCTCGGCGGAAGGCTCGGTAAACGGGAAGTGGTGGGGGCGGAAGCGGGTCACGGTATCTTCACCGTAGAGCCGCTTGGCAAAAACGTCGAGCGTTCCCTTGAGGTCGGACATCGTGATGCCCTTGTCGATCACCATTCCCTCAAGCTGGTGGAAAAGCGGGGAGTGGGTCGCGTCCACCGCGTCGGAGCGGTAGACCTTGCCGGGGGCGATGATCCGGATGGGAGGCTTGCGGTTCTCCATCGTGCGGATCTGCACCGGCGAGGTCTGGGTGCGCAGCACCACCTCATCCGAGATATAGAACGTATCCTGCGTATCGCGTGCGGGGTGGCCCTTCGGAATATTGAGCGCCTCAAAGTTGTAGTAGTCGCGCTCCACCTCGGGTCCCTCAACAACGTCGAAGCCCATGCCGAGGAAAATTTCCTTGATTTCATCGATGACAAGATGAATGGGATGGAGCTTGCCGATGGGGGCGTGACGTCCCGGCATCGTGACGTCGAGCACCTCGGAGGCGAGCCGGGCGTCGAGCTCGGCGGCCTTGAGCTCGGCCAGCTTTTCCGAAAGGGCCGCGTCGATCACCGCGCGCGCTTCATTGGCGGCCTGTCCGATCGCCTTGCGCTCCTCGGGGGAAAGGCCGCCCATCCCCTTGAGGATGGCGGTCAGCTCGCCCTTTTTGCCGAGGTACTTTACCCGGACGGCGTCCAGTGCGGGAAGGTTGGGGGCGGCTTTAAGCTCCTGCTCGGCCTGTGCAATGATCCGCCCGATTGCTTCGTTCATACGATCACCTCATACAAAATATAATGGTTGTGGCGGGGGAGCGTGCAATAAAAAATCCTCCCGTCCCGTTCCCAAAAGAGAACAGGGACGAAAGGAAAAATTCCATTCCGCGGTACCACCCGTTTTTCCGTCTCCAAAGGGAGGACGGACACTTTTCAATCCTGTAACGGGGATTTCCCGTCGCCGCTTACCACAGATGCTTCGGCGGCGCCGCTCGGGAGCGAACTTCGGCGGTCTCTCACGCAATCGGTCTTGCAGCCGGTGAACCGATCTCTCTGGGCGCGAAGCGGAACGCGTACTCTCTCCGTCATGGCGTTTTGCTATCAGTTATTTAGTCTACCACAGAACGACAGGGAAGACAAGCGGTTTTCAAAATAATTTTACAGGGAGGATTCTTGATGAAGCGCGCTCTGGCAATGCTTTTGGCTCTGATTCTGTGCGTGGGGTGCGCCCCGGCCGGCATGAGAGCGGTGGAGCCCTCTCAGCTCATTGGGCGGCCCTTTTCCGCCCGGATGCTGCTGGAGTGGAACGGAAAAGAATACAGTGGTTCGATAGCCCGGGACGCACAGGGGGGGCTGTCCCTCGCACTGACCGGGGAATCCCTGATTCTGCCGGTTTCCTTCGCCTGCGGCACAGGGGCCTGCGCCGTCACGCAGGGGGAGCTTTCCCTGAACCTCAGAGAGACGGATCTCCCCTCATCGTCGCTGCCCTCATCGCTGCAGCGCGCATTTGTTCTGCTGGAAAATGCAAAAACAAGGGTGGGCGAGGACGAAATTTTTCTTGAGGCGGGTGCGGTTCGGCTTATCTGCGACAGAGAAAGCCTGGCTTTTTCCGACCTTGCGCTGGAAGGAGGCCGGATTGAATTCACTGAGTTTGCTTTTACCGATCCCTGAGCATTCAGCTTTTGAGACGCATAGGATGGATCAGGAGAAAATTTCCTGACCCGTTTTTTGCTGCGGCGCTGTTTAAGGGCCGACTCTCCGGGTCATGATAATTTCACAACCCAGAAGGATGGAGAGTGATCCTACATGACGGTCAAACGCGGAGACATTTACTACGCGGACCTCAGCCCGGTGGTCGGCTCGGAACAGGGAGGAATTCGCCCGGTGCTGATCGTTCAGAACGACGTGGGCAATCGTTACAGCCCCACTGTAATCGCGGCTGCTATCACCAGCCAGACCGATAAGGCTAAGCTGCCGACCCACATCCCGCTGCCGAGCCAGCAGTGCGGGCTGACCAAGGAATCCATCGTCCTGCTCGAACAGGTGCGGACGATTGACAAGCGCAGGCTCAAGGAACGAATGGGGCGGGTCGACGACCAGTCGATGAACCGTATCAACCATGCGTTGGAGGTTAGCTTCGGGTTGGAGCCCCGAGGGTAGCTACATACGCTACCCGGGAAAAATCCCCGTCGGATCGGTCATCCGGTTATTCGCAAGCATGCGATGTGAATTGTGGGGAAATATGCAGGAGAGCGGCCGGCGTAATCTGACCGCTCTCCTGGGGGCGTTTTACCATGCTGAGAATGATCTGTTTCTACTCGGGCAGAAAAACCGTTGTTCATCGGCCCTGCTGCGTATCACAATACAGATTTTGTGCGCTGCAATATAGGAAAATGCCTTTCAGCCCATTGCCTTGTAGACAATGGTGGGCGAAGTAGCTTACTTTTCTTTAACCAGTCCCTTGCATGCAAAAAATTGCCGCCAATCGAGAAATTCCGGCGCCGCATTCATGCAGCGCCGGAATTTCTCGATTAGATTTTCCATAGCGGCTTTTATTTGCCGAACATCTGCAGATAGCCCTGCACGAAAATCCAAAGGACGAGAATCGGAACGACCCAGAGAAAGTAAAAACGCAGGCCCTTCGGGAATTTTGGCCCGCTGCCGGCATCAGCCTCAGCGATAAACCGGTCCCAACCCCAGCCGAAACTGCAGGTGCAGAAGATGGCAAAAACCAGCGAGCCGAGCGGAAGCAGATTGTTACTCACCAGAAAATCCTCCAAATCAAGGATGGTGCTCCCCGCGCCGAGAGGCTGAATTCCGGAGAAAAGGTTAAAGCCGAGGGCGGCGGGGAGGGAACAGACGGCGATTAGAATCAGGTTCACCGGCACTGCTTTTTTGCGGTCCCAGCCCCAGCGGTCGATGGCAAATGAGATAATGTTCTCAAAGACCGCCACAACCGTTGAAAGAGCGGCAAACAGCATAAAGACAAAGAAGAGACTGCCCCAGAGCCTGCCGAGAGGCATTGTATTGAAGATGTTCGGCAGCGTGACAAAGACAAGATTGGGGCCGCTGTCCGGGGCAACCGAAAAGGCCGAGCAGATGGGGAAGATGACCAGTCCGGCAAGGAAAGCCACGACGGTGTCGAGCAGCGCCACCCGCACGGCTTCTCCGACCAGCGTATGGTCTTTGCCGATATAGCTGCCGAAGATGGTCATGGATCCCGCGCCGATGCTCAGGGTGAAGAAAGCCTGTCCCATTGCAGCGAAGAGCGCCTCGCCGAAACGATCGGAGAGAAGTGCCTGGAAATCAGGCTTCAGGTAAAATTTCAGGCCCTCGGCGGCGCCGGGCAGCGTGACGGAACGGATGACCAGCACGATCAGCGCGACGAACAGAAAGGTCATCATCGGCTTGGTGATTTTCTCCACTCCGTTTTGCAGTCCCCGGCTGCAAATGAACATGCCGAGCAGCACGACGAAGATCATCCATCCGCAGAGTGTGGCCGGACTTGCGACCATTTCCCCAAAAGCGGCCGTTACCTGCTGAGGGTCCTTGCCGGAAAATCCGCCCATGAGCATTTTGACGAGGTAATGGCACATCCAGCCGGCGATGGTGGTATAAAACATCATCAGCAGATAGTTGGTAATCATCGAAACGTATCCAAAGGCCTGCCAGCCCGGCTTGTCAGGGCGAAGAATTGAAAACGCGGTTGCAGTGCTGGCGCGGCTGGCACGTCCGACCGCGAACTCCATCACAAGAATCGGCACGCCCAGGATCGCCAGGCAGATCAGGTAAAGCAGCACAAAGGCGGCACCGCCGTACTGTCCGACGATATAAGGAAATCTCCAGACGTTCCCAAGGCCGACCGCACAGCCTGCCGAAATCAGCAGAAAGCCGATGCGGGAAGAAAAGGTCTCCCGTTGTTTTCCGTTCATCTTGTGTTCTCCTCTTTTCTTCTGTCTGTTTGCCGGCGCGGTATGCGCCCGCTATATTCTGCGGCCTATTTTGCCGCGTGAGCCCGGATAAATTCCAAAACAGCCGGATATAATATCTCTAAACCGGACAAGGAGGTGAATTCGAAATGGAGCAACAGGCCAACCGTAGCATCGGCTGTACCGTAAAGCAGTGTGTCCATCACTGCCAGAGTCAGAATTACTGCACACTGTCCCAGATCAATGTCGGAACGCATGAAACCAATCCCACGAAGGTTGAATGTACCGACTGCAATTCCTTCGCACCGAAAATGTGAGGACAGCGAAGTCTGCAAAAACGGGACCGGCATCAAATTTGATGCCGGTCCCGTTTTCCTGCCGAGCTGAACCGCTCAGCTCTTTTTCGGAGAGGGATTGACCTCGACTTCCATTGTTTTCTGAGAGACCTCATTGGTTGGCAGCAGCTTGGCCATGACGACAAGACGATAGTTGGTGTGGTCGCCAGAGACGTATTCGCCGCTGCAGGTGGAGAGGGTCAGAATACGGTCGTCGGTCGTAACCGGCACATCGATGATATATTCACTGCGGGCCCGGGCCTCGTCGAGAATATATTGAAATTCTTCTTCGGAAGGGTGAGTTTGAATATAGTTGAAGTTGATATTGGTGAAAAAAACTGCGAAGACCTGCCAGACGAGATCATCCTCCGGCGCCGAGAAATAGATATAGGGATTGTTGCGGACAAAGTTGATATCCTGTGCATATTTGAAAAGCTGTGAGAACTTTTTTCCGTCGGGGTTGTCGCGGTAATCGGAGTGCCCATAGATGATGGTATTTTTGACAAGATTGTCACGATCCACCACTTTGCAGCGGAAGTCGGTGAAGTAGCAGCCGAAAATGTCGTATTTCTTATCCTCGTCAATTCGCAGATAGTAGTCGTTGTCGGGTCCCTGAAGAACTGCGTCGTCAATCTCGGTATTGGGAATATACAGCCAGCCGACGGTGTCGGGATTTCGCTTGATTCCCTGATCGATCTTTTCTACCAGAAAAACCCGTTCGACTTCCAGATCATCTTCGGGTTCCGGCTCTTCCTCCGGCTCGGAGCTTTCAGCAGCCGAGGAGCTGGCCGGATTCGCCGCCGGGCTTTGTCCGGTGCATCCGGCTGTGGCCGTCACGATCATTAAAAGAGCAAAAAGCAGGCAGAGTGCCTTGAGCAGGCGAAGCTGTTTCATTGATGTTTCCTCATTTTCATGAAAATTTCTGGCGCGGGATCGCGGGAACAAAATAAGTTTAATCAAAAGAGCTGCCTATGTCAAGAGGAAGTCCCCTCCATCCATTGGAATTCAAGGCTGGGCGTGGTAAAATGAAAGGGTTCCAGAAATCGATAAAATGGAGGAATTCACTTGAAACTTTTATCTTTGATTCTGTTGGCGATGGTGGGAGGCGGCTCTCTGATCAATTTTGTCCTCTGCGCCATCGATAAATGTGCCGCCAAGGCTGAGCGGCGCAGAGTTCCGGAAAAGCGGTTTTTCTGGATCGCTCTTCTGGGCGGCGGCCCTGGGCTGTGGCTGGGAATGCGCTGCTTCCATCACAAGACGCTTCACCGCTCTTTCTGGCTGGCGGCGGTGGGGACGACGCTGCTCTACGGCGCCGCTCTGCTCTGGATCGCTCTGCGAATGGGCGGAATGCTTTGAGAAACCTTAAATTTTGGCTTTACAAACCGCTTGTTTGGCAGTAGAATAGGAAAGATTCACGGTAATCTGACGAACACCGGAGGACGCAATGGGATACACGACAATTCTGCTGGACGCCGACGGCACGCTGCTGGACTTTGAAGCCGCACAGCGCGAGGCGTTTTTTGCCGCAATGCGGCGGATGAAGGTCCCCGCCGGCGAGGAGATGCTCGCAAGGTACGACCGAATCAATCACACGCAGTGGAAGCGGCTCGAGCGGGGTGAGGTTACCCGGGAAGCGATGCTGGCGGAGCGGTACGCTCTGCTTTTTGCCGAGTGGGGACTTGAACGTGATCCGCAGGCGGCAAACCGCGCCTATGGGGATGCCCTTGCGGAATCGGCTCCGCTTCTTCCCGGCGCGAGGGAGTTGCTGGAGGCGCTGTCCCCCGTGGCTTATCTTGCGATTATTACCAATGGAGTCCCGCACAGCCAGCACCGGCGCTTTGCCCTTTCCGGGATCGACCGCTATGTCCGGCAGGTGCTGATTTCGGGCGAGGTGGGATGCGAAAAGCCAGACCCGCGCTTCTTCCGGGCGGCGCTGGAGCGGTGCGGCGCGCCCGACCCCCGTGAGGTGCTGGTGGTAGGAGACTCCATTTCCGCCGATATCGCGGGAGCTGCCGCCGCGGGACTGGACAGCTGCTGGTTTAATCCCAAGGGGACGCCTCTTCCTGCGGGGGTCATGCCTACCTATCTGGCTTCCGACCTGCGGGAGGTCGCCGCACTGGTGTACCGAAGCCAGCAGAGGTCTCTTCCATTTGATTCTGCAGAAGCGAGGAAACTTTCATGTCAAGCATAACCAGAGTGCGCGCCCTTCCGCTTCCGGAGCTGCTGCTGCTCCTGACCGCGCTGATCTGGGGCGGGGGATTCATCTTTACGAATCTGGCGATTTTGTCCGGACTGCCCCTCTCTCTGATTTTGACGCTGCGATTTTCTATTCCGACCATTATCATGGCGGTGCTTTTCCGGCAGGAGATGGCAATCGCGTCCCGCTCTGATCTTCTCTGCGGCGCAGGGGCGGGTGTGATCCTGTTCCTGGCCTTCTTTCTTCAGACGTACGGGATTAAATATACCACGCCGGCAAACTCCGCTTTCCTGACCGCAACCAATGTCATTATGGTCCCGTTCATCAGTTGGCTGCTCTTTCGCCAGAAGCCGGCGCGCTGTGCGTTCCCGCTTGCGTTTACCTGTTTCGTCGGGGCCGCCGTCCTCTCCTGGACGCCGGGAGCAGGGATGAGCTTTAACCTCGGGGATTGCCTGACGTTGCTGTGCGCCTTTCTGTTTGCCTGCCATATTGCGTTTCTCGGCGCGGTTTCCGGGATTACCTCAAGCGCCGCGGTGCTCAGTGTGGTGCAGCTCGGAGTATCGGCGCTGCTTTCCATGATTGCCTTCTGCGTCATCGATCAGGCGCGCTGCACTTTGAAGGCGTTTTGCTCCGGGATACTTCCCATGCTGTATCTGGCGATTCTTTCCACCGGGCTTTGCTATTTTCTGCAAAATTGGGCGCAGAGGCGGGTTGCTCCTGCCAAGGCAGCGATTCTCCTCTCCTGCGAGGGGCTGTTCGGCAGCCTCCTTTCCGTCATCTGCGGATATGACGAGCTGACGCCCACCTTCGTCGCAGGCGGCGCGATTATTTTGCTGTCGGTAATACTGGCGCAGATTGACTGGTCCCACTTCGGACGGACACGCGGGGAATCGTCCGCCGCTTCATCGATAGAATCATGATCACCGGTATCAGAAAGGAATGACACGTTTTGAACATCTGGTTTGATCTCTACTGGACATTTTTCTGCATCGGAGGCCTGACTTTCGGGGGAGGCTATGCGATGCTGCCGATGCTTGAGCGCGAGATTGTCGAGCGCCATCATTGGTCCACCTCGGAAGAGCTGCTCGACTATTATGCGGTAGGGCAGTGCACCCCGGGCATTATTGCCGTCAATGTCGCTACAATTATCGGATATCAGCAGAAGGGGCTGCGCGGCGCGGCGCTCAGCACCTTTGGCGTGGTTTCCCCCTCGCTGATCATCATTTTGATCATCGCCGGGCTTTTAAAGAATATCTCCCAATTTGAGGTGGTGGGCCACGCTTTCGGCGGAATCCGGGTGGCTGTCTGCGTGCTGATTCTCGCTGCGGTGTTTAAGCTGATGAAAACAAGCATCAAGGATAAGCTCGGCGCGGTTCTTTTTGCCGCGGCGTTTCTGGGAATGATTTTTCTGGATCTTTCTCCGATTTTTGTTGTTCTGGTTTCCGCACTGGTTGGGTACCTGGCTAAAATGGTCTTTGCAAAGGAGGGCAAAAACGAATGACGACCTATCTTCTTCTTTTTGCCGAATTTTTCAAGACCGGGCTTTTTGCTGTCGGCGGCGGCTTAGCGACTCTGCCGTTCCTTTATGATATTGCCGACAAATATCCTTGGTTTGACCGCGCGATGCTTCTGGATATGGTTGCTGTAGCCGAATCCACTCCCGGGCCGATCGGCATCAACACCGCCACCTATGCCGGCTTTCACGCAGGAGGAATTTTAGGCGGATTTGTTGCGACTTTCGGGCTGGTCCTGCCTTCCTATATCGTGATTGTCATTATTGCACAGGTTTTAGCAAAGTTTTCCAAGAACCCGATTGTGCTGTCAGTCTTTTACGGATTGCGTCCCGCTGTTACCGGTATGATCGCTGCGGCAGGATATTCGGTTGCAAAGGTGGCAATGCTTCACACAGAGAACTTTACAGGATTATCCTCTCTGGCAGGGCTTTTTAATCTTCCGGCGCTTCTTCTTTTTGCGGTGCTGTATTTCCTTTATGTCAAATTTAAGAAGCACCCGATCGTTTATATTGCCGGAGGAGCAATCGCGGGGATTCTGCTGAAGCTCTAAGATTTTTTGATGTGGTTCCGCCGGGGAAAAGAATTCTCCGGCGGATATTTCTAAAAATCTGGCTGAGAATGCTTGACAAATTTCGAACCCTGTGATATTATAACAAAGCTGCTTCAAATGAAGCAAAAGTTGAATATGCGGATATGGCGGAATTGGCAGACGCGCTAGATTCAGGTTCTAGTCGGGGCAACTCGGTGGAGGTTCAAGTCCTCTTATCCGCACCAAATAAAAACAGCCGGTCGAAAGACCGGCTGTTTTTATTTGGTGCGTCCTGCGGTGGATGATCCGTCCGTTTCACTCTCTTAATGTGCGGAACTTACCGTTCCCCATACTCTTGCCCTTTCTTCGGCAGCTGGATGCTTCCGCAGGGCATGTCTGTGGTATGGAAATTTTTTGATTCGCAGCGACACGTCGAGGCAGGTGATTCGTCGCTTACCCTAATTTTTGTAAAATTGTGCGCGTTTACGTTGCCGATCCCCCTCGCAGGCGGTCACGCTCAGTTCGTCATATCGTCTGCAAGCGCCCGTGCGACGACTTACTGCTGCCGCCGACTTTTGCGCATATGCTTGAGGTGCAGAGCTCTCTTTTGCCTGTAGGCCAAAATGCTAAAAGGAAGGCTTAGACGACATTTTGTATCCGCAAGAGCATAGGGGGCCCTTTGCACGTTTTAGAAACGCAAAAAGGCAAACTGTTGACTTGATTTTTAAAAGGCAAAATTGTGGTTGACAAATACAGAATAATAAAGTATATTAGAAATATCTTAAATATTTTAATTTTTTGGAGGTATCTATGGCACAAGCGGCGAAAATTGCTTTGGTCGGCAGGGAATGTGTTGCATGCGGATGCTGTGAGAAGGTTTGCCCCAAAAATGCGATTTATGTGCGGTCAGGCGTTATAGCTCAGGTTGACGGAGAGAAATGCGTCGGCTGTGGGAGATGCGCAAAAATTTGTCCGGCTGCTGTAATTTCGGTCGCGCAGCGGGAGGGAGACATATGAAAAAGAAGTGGTATGAATATCTTTGGCTCGCTGAGGCGCTTTATTGGATTTTGGGCCTGTGCAACATCCTTTTTGCCTGGCTGGGGATGCTGTTCTTTGCAATTCCTCTTGTGATGGCCGTTGCGGGGGGAGACAAGGCCTATTGCAACCGCTATTGCGGCCGCGGGCAGCTGTTGGAGCTGCTGGGCAGTAAATTGAAGCTATCCCCCGGCCGCAGACCGCCGGAGTTTCTGCGAAGCAGGTGGTTCCGCTGTGGCTTTCTGGCATTTTTTATGACGATGTTTGGGCTGATGCTTTTCAGCACCTATCAGGTTTTCGCCGGTGCCCCGCTCAGACAGTCGGTGACGCTGCTGTGGACCTTCCGCCTGCCCTGGGAATGGGTCAGGGTCGATATGGTATCTCCATGGATTGCGCAATTTGCCTTTGGATTCTTCAGCGTGATGATGACGTCCACTGTGCTCGGACTGCTTACCATGGTTCTGTTTCGCCCGCGGTCGTGGTGTGTGTATTGCCCGATGGGAACGATGACACAGGAGATCTGCCGGCTCAAACATAGAAAGGAGGATTTCTGTTGTGGAAGAGAAAGCAAAAAAAATTGCAGAGCTTCTGAAATTGCTGGCAAATGAGCATCGCCTGTTGATTTTATGCGCGCTGATTCAAGGCCCGCTGACCGTTGGGGAGGTTCATTCATTTACTCCGAATATTACCGCTTCCGCGCTCTCACAGCACTTGGCGCAGTTAAAAACAGCAGGCATTCTGGATTCTGAAAAGCGGGGCATGAATGTGTTCTATCGCATTCAGGATGAACGGATCATCGGCATGATTGCTTTTCTCAAAGAATATTATTGCAAATAGGTTCGAAGACGGAGTGCTGCCTCCATTTCAGATCTTCCGCCTGTGTCGGGATGTATCAGTCTGCTGTTTGCTTTGAAAACAAAAGAGAAGTACCCCCATACCCGGGGGTACTTCTCCTGCAATATCGCTGAGTTTTGCTATTTCAGCTGAATCTGATCGATGATAAAACGGGGCCGGTGCTTTGATTCCTGATAGATCCGTCCGACATATTCACCGATGATGCCAAGGCAGAGCAGCTGGATACCGCCCAGCAGCCAGATTGATCCCATCAGAGTGGTCCATCCCTGCACCGTCTGCCCAAACAGCTTTTGAATCAGGAGGACCAGCAGGCTGATCAGGCTTGTGCCGAAAATGATCGCGCCCAGCAGAGTGACGAGGCGGATGGGGCGGATTGAAAAGGAGGTAATCCCGTCAAAGGCGAAGAGCAGCATCTTTTTGAGAGGATATTTGCTCTCTCCCGCAAAGCGTTCGGCGCGTTCATAGGCAACCGACGTGCTTTGAAAGCCGATCAGAGGAACAATCCCGCGCAGGAACAGATTGACCTCCCTGAATTCCAGCAGAGCGGCAAGGGCGCGCCGGGAAAGCAGGCGGTAATCGGCATGGTTGTCCACAATGTCAACGCCCAGCATCTGCATTAGTTTGTAAAAGCCCTCCGCAGTGGAACGCTTAAAAACAGTATCGGATGCGCGACTGGAGCGGACGCCGTAAACCACTTCATTCCCCTCATGAAAGCGGTCAACCATCTCATCGATGGCATTGATGTCATCCTGAAGGTCGGCGTCCAGACTGATCACCGCGTCACAGCGTCCGTTGGCGACGGTCAGGCCTGCGAGCAGGGCGTTCTGATGCCCTTTGTTGCGGGAAAGCTTCACACCGCCGAAACGGGAATCCTGGTGGGAAAGAGATTCGATGATTCCCCAGGTTGCGTCGCGGCTGCCGTCGTCGACAAAAAGGACGCGGCTTTCCGGTCCGATTTTTTCCGCCTTCTCAAGCGCGTCAAGCTTTTCGGCAAGACGCCGGGAGGTTTCGGGAAGAACCTCTTCTTCATTGTAACAGGGAATCACCAGGTAAAGAGTTGTCATTGTCTTTTCTCCTGCTGCGCCTCGTCGATCGGGGGCAGTTCCTCCAATGTTTCAAGATAGTCGAGAATAGCCTGTTCACGTTTTTGCTCCGGGGTCTGCAGGGGCTGCGGAGTCTGCGGGGAAGGTGCGGAGGAAGCGGGCGGCTGTGACTGTTCCTGTCCGATGGGAAACGCCTGCCGGAGAGGGGCCGGGGGAGCATCCTCCGCGGGCGTCATCCAGCCGGTTTCGTCAGCCGTGGAAGGTATTTGCGCCTCCTCCGGGTCCGGCAGGGGCGTATCCGTTTGAGGGAGACGCACTTTCACCCCCAACAGCTTGCAGAACAACAGGTACAGCAGCAGAAGGAGAAGCGCGCCCGCGCTGATTACCGCCCCTTCATAAAGTCCTGGGGTGCGGTATTCGAAACGGATGATGCTTTCGCCGGCCGGAACCCGCACCGCCATGAAGCCGATATTGGCTTTTTCGATGCGCGCGGGGGAGCCGTTGACCCATGCGCTCCATCCCCTGTCATAAGGAACCGAAAAAAACAGCATTGCCGGACTGTCAAGGCGGCTGGCGGCGGAAAAGCCATCGGCGTCGATGGAGAAGCTTTCGCAGGCCTCTGACCGCAGTTCTTCCAATCTCTCCCGATAGGAGCTGTCTGTGAGAGAGGGGAGATTGTAGGAATCGGAGAAATCCTCCTCCAGAAGATCGCGGTTGCGTTCCAGAGCCTCCGGAGGGAGTCCGAGGGAAAGGAGCATTGCGCGTACCTTGTCGTCCTGGTCCAGCATGGACCAGCTTTCCCCCTCCATGTTGAAGCCGCTGCGGTAAACGAAGCCCATCGGGAGAAAGTCCTCATTTTCGTAGATATGATATCCGAGCCGGGTATCATAGTAGCGGTAGCCTGGCATGGGGGACTGCTCCTTGTCGTTCTGCGGAATGAAAAGCCAGCGTACCGAGAGGAAGGGGCGAAGCGAGGGATAATCGGTGGAGGGCTTGGAAGAAACATCACGCTTAACCCCGATTTCGGGATAGAATTCCATAATGGAGGCGGGCACAATCGAATGAAAGGCCTGGATATTCGGCAGATCCCAAAACATTCCCAGGTTGTCTCCGCAGTGGTAGAGGTCGCTGCGGGCGAAGATCCCGTCATCCGGCAGCGCGGCGGCGATTTCCCCGCGTCCATTGACAGTGTTGGCGAGGAAAGCGTCGTCAGTGGCCTTGCTGCTCTTGCCGCTGCAAAGGTAGCCGGTGGTAAAGACCACGATCACAACCGAGAGCAGAATAGAAGAGACCCTGTAAAACGCGCGGCTGCGCACCCCGAAGAACAAAAGAGCGGTGAGCAGGAGACAGAGCAGCGCCGCCGCCGAAAGCAGCCAGAAGCCGAGCTGATCACCGTAAAGACCGATTTTAATCTCTTCCTTCACCTTGGAGGGGGAAAAGCCGATCGCCAGAATAAAAAAGAGGGTGATGAAAGCGACATAACGCCAGCTCGAGGCAAGGGAAAACCGCATTTCCGGAGCATTGCGCTCCGACAGAGCGGCGGCGGTGGCGATGCAGAGCATCAGCACCGGCATATAAAACCAGCGCGCGTAGTAGGACTGGCTGAACAGAACAAAGACCGAATTCAGGATAGGGATCAGTGACATCACCATGGAGATGACGATCAGGCGTTTCACAAAGGTGCGCTTTTTCACCCGGCAGTAGGCGATTGCCCCGATGGAGGAAAAGAGCGGAAGCCATGCGGACAGAGAGGACCATTTTGCGCCCATATCCGGGAAAAAATTCGGCCGGCTCGGCAGCTCCGGCGGGAAGAAGAAGGATTGCAGGATGGCGGGCAGCCTTTGGTTCCAGCCGTAGATCCACATGTTCCATCCGGTCAGCAGGGTGTCCCATCCGGTGCGCGGATTGCCCATCAGGGCAAGCACCGAGGGGAGCAGGCCCACCGCCGCGATCAGCACCCCGAGCACCGATTCAAAGGCGATGGCGCAGAACTTCCCGAAAGAGCAGTTCCAGCCGCCGCAGCTGATACGGACGGCGACATAGAGAATGACGAAAACGGCCTCACCGATAAAGAACCAATAGTTGACCAGACAATTGACCGCTACCATTGCGGCAAAGAAGCCGCGCCGGTTGTTTTCCACCAGCTCTTCCAGCGAAACGAGCAGTAGCGGGAAGAAGATGCAGGGCTCGTGAAAGTGATTGAAAAAAATATTGAAGGTCATAAAGCCCGAAAAGGCATAAAGGATTGAGCCGAAAACCGCCCAGTTCCGGTCCGCGACAAAACGTTTGATATAAAGATAGGCGGAGAGGGCGGCGCAGGCGGTTTTCAGAATGAGCAGCGGGCCCATAAGGTGGGGCACAAAGTCACTCGGGAAGGGGAGCGTAAGCCAGAAAAAGGGCGAGAAGATCAGATAAAAGCTGTAAGAGCCGATAAAATTGGCGCCGAGGTCGGTCTGCCAGTCCCAGAAGAAGTTTCCGCTGCGGATCATGTCGTGCGCATGACGGTAAAACGGAATTTGCTGAACGTTGAAATCCCCCAGAAATACAAAATAGCCGCCGTTATAAATCATCAGTGGGACAAAGATAGCGCTCGCCAGCAGCAGCGCCCAGATGAAGGATTTGACACCCCCCGGCAGAAAATCACGTCTTGTCCGACTTCTCATCGACTCACCCCATATACGATATTGGAACATACAGTAAAAATTATACCACAGTTTTTAGATTTGGAAAGCTTCCGGGAGGAATTCCTCGAAAAAAGCGGGAAGCCCTTCCGCATCCTGACGCACAGCGGCATAGGGCATAGCTTGTACCATGAATTTTTGTATGATACAATGGATTGCATGAACAGAGAGAAAGCCGCTTCTCTATGAAAGGGGTGTCCGGTTTGGACGGTTTTTTTGCAATGATTTCCAGAATGAAATATATTGAGCGATGGGGCCTGATGCGCTGCACCCGCAGCGAGACGCTGGCGGAGCATACCCTGGAAACCGCGCTGCTGGCTCACGCGTTGATTGAGATTGGCAATGCGAGATTCGGAAAGAGTCTGGACCCGGGGCGGGCGGTGCTGCTGGCTCTTTATCACGACAGCGCCGAGATTTTGACCGGAGATCTTCCGACCCCCTTGAAGTATCACGATGAAGGCATCCGGGAGGCATACCGCACGATCGAAAAACAGGCGGAGGAACGGCTGCTTTCGATGCTGCCGGATGATCTCCGGCCGGCGTTTGCGCCTCATCTGGGGGAAAGCGGGGAAGAGTACGGGCCTTATATCAAGGCGGCTGACAAGCTCTCGGCATTGATCAAATGTATCGAGGAGCAGAAAGCGGGAAACCGGGAATTTGACGAGGCGGCTAAAACAATTCTGAAGCATCCTTCGTTGGCCATGCCGGAGGCGCAGACCTTTTTGCGGGAGCATCTGCCGGCCTACCGCCTGCCGCTCGATGAGGTGGAACGATACGCTTTTCAGGGGAATTGATGTGAAAACATATTTTCACGTCATAGAGGGAATCGAGGCCTTTCCATCGGAAAACTCCAAAGATTTCACACAAATTCAGCGTTTTTTGATAAACTTATCGAAAACCCTTGCAAAGAATGGAATTTCCGCTTATAATAATATCAAACATAGGATGATATGCCCTTTGGCTAATCATGTTTGTTATTTATCTAACAAATTGGCGGGTGAGAGGAATGGCAAATCCAACGGCAAGTTATCTTGCTCCAATCAACAATCGTTCGATGGTTGACATCGTAATTTCCCGTCTGACCGATGCGATCATCAACGGGGAACTCAAACCGGGGGACCAGATTCCGGTTGAGCCGGAGCTGGTGCGCACCCTTGGGGTCGGCAGGAACACCGTCCGTGAGGCGGTTCGGATTCTTGTGGCATACGGAGTTTTGGAAATCCGGCGCGCTGAGGGAACCTATGTCTGCGACGGCTTTTCTCCGAAAGTGCTCGATCCGATGGTCTACGGCATCATTCTGCAGAAAGAAAGCGCCTACAGCGAGTTGATCGGGCTGCGCAAGGTGGTGGAAAACGGCATTATGCAGCTCCTGCTGGAACAGCGCATGCCGGAGGAAACCTGGAAGCTGCTGTATGAGAAATGCGACCAGCTGGTGGCTTATCTGGAGGCCGATCCGCCGAATATCGAAAAAATTGCGGATGCGGATATCGTATTTCATCAGGAACTCGCTCGCGCGACCAATAATGTGGCCATCGTCACCATCCATGACACGATTGTGGAACTGACCAAGGCGTCCCGTCTCAAGACCATCGAGGAAGTTTTCTCCAAAGGGGACCGCCAGTACCTGATTGACACCCACATCAAGCTGTTGGAAAAACTGGCGGGCACCAGCATGGAGGAGCTTTATCAGGCGATCAACGACAGCTATTTCTACTGGCGTGATGTATATAAAAAAGAAGAATGATTTGAAAGATTTTGAGTACCGCAGGCCGCGGAGCATTGCTCCGCGGCCTGTACTTTTCGGGAATTGAAACCCAAAGATTTACCTATTGAAATAAAAATCTCCTTTTTTCGTGAAAATAGACAGACAGTAAATGAAAAATCAGTCATCCCTACAAAGTTATTGGAAGTGCATTGACTTTCAAAAATATGGTGGTCTATAATGACGTTACAACATCCTACGTTCGCAAATACTACAAAATAAATTCCGATGCACAGCGAGCGAACGCGGAAGGTTGGAAACGTCAAAGATATTTTTCAGGAGGGGAACAAATTGAAACAGAAAATTTTTGCTCTCGCCATGGCTTCTGCCATGATCGTCTCTTTGTTTGCCGGCTGCGGCGGATCGTCCGGTCAGAACGCCCCGACCGCTTCCGGTGAGGCTCCTGCTGCATCAAGCGGCACCCAGTATGACAAGGTTACGCTGAAGCTCAGCTGCAACGGAACCGATATTGCCAACGATACCCGTATGGCCAAGCTCTTTGCCGAAAAGGTGAAAGAGAAGTCCGGCGGCGCTGTAACAGTCAATGTTTTCCCGAACGACCAGCTTGCCAGCGGCAATATGTCCAAGGGTCTTGAGCTGCTCTGCGACGGCACCGTGGATCTCGACATTCATTCCACCAGCATTATCGCAAACCTTGACAACCGCATGATGGTCAGCACCCTGCCTTGGCTTTTTAAGGATTATCAGTCTGCCGAGGACGCTTTCTTCGGAAAGGGCGGCGAGTTTCTGAATACCGTTCTTTCGGAAAAAGGACTGACCTATCTCGGCGCGGTCCACAACGGCTTTAAGGCGATGACCTGCGGAAAGCATGCGATCAAGTCGCCTGAGGACCTGAAGGGCCTGAAGATCCGAATCCCCGGCGGCGATTTCTTCTCCGCATTTTACACCGCGTTCGGCGCCAGCCCGCAGGCGATGAGCTGGGGCGAGGTGTTCACCGCGCTGCAGCAGGGAACCATCGACGGCCATGACAACAGCCTGAGCACCATCAATTCCGCCAACGTTCAGGAAGTTCAGAAGTACATCACTATTTCCAACCATACCTATGAAGCGTTTACCTTTACCGCCAACACTGCAAAGTTCGAAAAGCTCAGCGCCGAGACGCAGGCCCTGATCCGCCAGTGCGTGGAGGAAGCCTGCAAGGAGATGAACCAGCAGATCGTTGCGGATGAAGCGGGACTCAAGGACAAATTCATCAACGAAAACGGCTGCGAGATCTATGAGCTGACCGAAGATGATGTTGCCAAGTTCAAGGCGGTTGTTCAGCCGCTGATCGACCAGTATAAAGAGGTCTACGGCGCGGATGCCTGCACCGCCTTTGGAGTGCAGTAAAACAAAACTCTGACTGAAATGAAGGAGGCATGGAAAAGCGTATGAAAAAGATGCTCTCGCTGTTGGAGGATAATATCTGCGCCATCATCCTGCTGACTATGACCCTGTTGACCTGTGTCAATGTTTTTGCCCGGTATGTCCTCAACAGCTCCATGCCTTTTGTCGAGGAGCTGACTTCGCTTGGCCTGATTATCCTGAGCCTGACCGGCGCGGCGGTCGCCGCCAAGCGGGAGGCACATCTGGGACTGACTGTTGTGACCGATTTTATGCCGGCTAAATATCAGAAGCTCTGCATTCTGCTCGGACACCTGCTGGGCACTGCTTTCGGCATCCTGATCCTTTATTTCGGATTCCTGATGGCGAAACAGGAATTTGTCCTCAAACAGCTTACCGCCGGTATGCAGTGGCCCGAGTGGATGTTCGGCATGTTTGTTCCGATCAGCGGCGCTGTCCTGGCAGTCCGTTACATCCAGCTTTTCGTTGTGACTCTGCTGAAAAGGGAGGAGGAATAAGCGATGGTATCTCTGATCTTGTTCGGCGTATTCTTTCTCCTGCTGTTTCTCAATATCCCGATTGGGCTTTCACTTGGTATTTCGAGTGTTGCGGCGCTGCTTTATGAAAAGCTGCCTCTCTCGATGATCCCCAGCAATCTCTATTCTTCAACCGGCAAGTTCGTTCTGCTGGCAATTCCGTTTTTTATTCTCGGCGGTAATGTCATGGAAAAGAGCGGCATCTCCAGCCGCCTGATTAACTTCTGCCGCACACTGGTCGGTCATAAAAAGAGCGGCATGGCAATGGTCTGCGTCATTGTTTCCTGCTTTTTTGCAGCGATTTCAGGGTCCGGACCCGCCACCGTGGCGGCGCTTGGCATGATCATTATCCCGGCGATGACCCGCGTTGGATACGACAAGGCTTCTTCCGCCGCGCTGATGTCCACTGCCGGCGCGATCGGAATCATCATCCCGCCGTCGATCACCTTTGTCATTTACGGTTCGATCACCGGCAAGTCGGTTGGGGCGCTGTTCGCCTCGGGCATTCTGCCCGGCCTGCTGATGGGCTTCTCCCTGATTCTGGCAATGCAGTTTGTCAGCCGGGACAGACCGCTTGATCTTCTGCCCAAGGCGAGCTGGCCCGAGCGCTGGAAGAATTTCAAGGAAGCTTTCTGGGGCCTGATGATGCCGGTTATTATCCTCGGCGGCATCTACGGCGGCATCTTTACCCCCACCGAGGCAGCCGCTGTTTCGGCAGTGTACGGCCTCATCGTTGGACTTTTCATCTACCGTACTCTGCGCTGGAAGGACCTGCTCTCTCTGCTGCGGGATTCCGTTTCTCAGACCGCAGTGGTGATGTTTATCGTCGGTACCGCAAGCCTGTTTGCCTGGGTTCTCACCGTCACCGGTATTGCGGCGAGTGCCAGCAATGCCCTTGTGGAAATCTGCGGAGGCAATAAATACATCTTCCTGCTGATAGTCAACGTCATTCTTTTGATCGCAGGATGCTTTATCGATGCAAACTCGGCGATGTATATTATTGTCCCGATTCTGTATCCGGTCGCCACGTCTCTTGGCATTGACGGCGTCCATCTCGGCTGCATCATGGTTATGAACCTTGCGATTGGTCTGGTGACTCCGCCGGTCGGCGTCAACCTTTATGTTGGCTGCGGAATTTCCAATATCAGCCTGAAACAGATTTCCAAAGCCGTTCTGCCTTTTGTCGGCGCGTCGCTTCTCGCGCTGCTGCTGACCACCTACATTCCCTTTTTTGCAATGGGAATTCCCTCTCTGCTCGGTTAAATTTGCTTTTCGCCGCTCCCGCATTCCCGGATCCATCTTTGGTGCGTCCGGGAAGCGGGGACGGGAACTGTTGGGTTCAATTTTTTTTGACATATATCATCCCATGTTAGAACATAGGATGCATCAATTAGACTGAATATGAGGTGAAATCATGAAAAATATCAGTGTGCAGGAGCTCAGGAAACATGCAAAGGAGCTTCGCAAAACCGCGCTGACGATGATCTATGAGGCACAGTCGGGGCATCCCGGCGGCGCGTTTTCTACTGCGGAGATCACCGCGGCCCTTTATTACGGCGAAATGAATATTGATCCGAAGAATCCCAAGTGGCCGGACCGTGACCGCTACATCCTCTCCAAAGGCCATGCCTGCCCGATTCAGTATGCGGCGCTCGGGCTGCTCGGATATTTTCCGGAGGAGAAGCTTCATACCCTGCGTCAGGAAGGCTCGATCCTTCAGGGGCATCCCGATATGAAAAAGTGCCCCGGCATCGATATTTCGACCGGCTCGCTCGGGCAGGGCCTTTCCTGCGGCGTCGGCATGGCGCTGGCAGGCAAGCGCGACGGCAAGGATTACCGCGTCTTTGTCATCGTCGGCGACGGCGAGCTGGATGAGGGCCAGATCTGGGAAGCCGTGATGGCGGGAAACGCCTGGAATCTTGACAATCTTGTCATTATTTTGGACAACAACGGCCTTCAGCTCGATGGAACCACCGATCAGGTGATTCCGCACCTCGACCTGACCAAAAAGTTTGAAGCCTTCGGCTATGAGACCTATGAGATCGACGGCAATGACATGGAGCAGGTAGTCGAAACTCTCAAAAAGATCGATGATTCCACTACCGGCCGTCCCAAGTGCATCAATGCACACACCGTCAAGGGGAAGGGTGTTTCCTTCATGGAAAACCAGCTCGGCTGGCATGGCATGGCTCCCAACGCGGAACAGTATGCCATCGCGATGGAAGAACTGGAAAGGGGATTTTAAGATGGAAGCAAAGAAGTTGATTGCAACCCGCGACGGCTTCGGCGAGGAGATCGTCGAGCTGGGACGCGAGAATCATGATATCTACGTCGTCGATATCGATATCGGCAAGTCCTGCAAAACCGGCGCGTTTGCCAAGGCGCTTCCCCGGCAGCATGTCAATGTCGGCATTGCCGAACAGAACGGCGCCGGTGTGGCCGCCGGTCTTGCCACCACCGGAAAGATTCCCTTTGTCGTCACCTATGCGGTGTTCGGAAGCCTGCGGATGGGCGAACAGATCCGTCAGGAAATCTGCTACCCCAATCTCAACGTGAAGATTGCCTGTTCCCACGGCGGCTTGACCCCCGCCAACGACGGCGCGAGCCATCAGGGCATTGAGGATATGGGGGTGCTGAGAACCATCCCCAATATGCGGGTAGTCATGCCGGCCGACTATTATGCGGCCAGGGCACTGGTCCGCGCAGCGGCCGAAATTTATGGGCCGGTTTATCTGCGATTTACCCGCGATGCGATTCCGGTAATTTATGATGAGAAGCAGAAGTTTGAGATCGGCAAGGCCATCACCCTGCGGGAAGGCGGCGACGTCGCCATTATCGCCAACGGCGACACCGTCCGGCTTGCGATTGAGGCGGCTGAGGTCCTCGCGGGGAGAGGAATTTCCGCCCGTGTGCTCGATATGCATACGATCAAGCCGCTCGATGTCGAAGCGGTGAGCGCCTGCGTCAATGATATCGGCAAAATCATCACTGTAGAGGATCACAACATTCTCAACGGCCTGGGCAGCGCGGTCTGTGAGGTTTCCGCCGGAATGGGCAAGGGCAGAGTCAAGCGGGTCGGTATTCAGGACTGCTTCGGTCAGTCGGCCCCCTATGAGCGGCTGCTGGCGATGAACGGCATTACGGTTGAAAACATTGTTGAGCTGGCAGAGAAATGGTAAGGAAAGCAGGGAAAGAGTATGAGAGCAGGTTTTATCGAAAAACCCGAGGTTGCCTACTTCAAGGAGGTAGAGGAGCCTCAGATTCAAAATCCTACTGATGTAAAAATTCAGGTTAAGGTCACCGGTATCTGCGGTTCAGAAGTGCACGCCTACCATGGCAAGCATCCGTTCCGCATTCCGCCCGTTGTTTCCGGACATGAATTTTCCGGCGTCATTGTCGAAGTGGGCAGTCAGGTCACCAAATATCGGGTCGGCGACCGCGTTACCGCAGAGCCGCATTACGGATGCGGCCATTGTATCGAATGCAGCGAAGGCCACTATAATGTATGCGCCGCCAAAAAGGTGCTTGGCTCGAACGGCTGGAGCGGCTCGTTCGGTGAGTTTATCGTGGTTCCCGAGCAGACCGTTGTGAAGCTTGACGGCGGCGTTACCTTTGAACAGGGCGCCTTGATTGAGCCTCTGGCCGTCGGGATGCACGCCGTCCGTCAGAACGACGTCAGCCTGGGACAGAATATCCTGATCATCGGGGCAGGTACCATTGGACTTGGCGTTTCCCTCTGCGCTAAAATAGCCAATCCTGCGAAGATCATCATGGCGGATGTCGTGGACAACAACCTTGAAATTGCCCGGAAGCTGGGCTGTACCGATACCATTAACAGTGCCAAAGAGGATCTCGAGGCGCGCGTAATGGAGATCACCGGCGGCGTCGGCGCGGATATTACCTTCCTCGCATTCGGCAATGCCCCCGTTGTGGAGGCCGCCGCCAAGTGCACCCGCAGATGCGGCGTGATCTCTGAGATTGCGATCATGCCCAACGGGGTGGGAGCGCCCTTCGGCCTGATTCAGAACAAGGAACTGATGGTCCGAGGCTCCAATATGTATACCCGTAAGGATTATGAGGTTGTCGTTGACGCCCTGAACAAAGGTTTGATCCAGACCGATCTGATGATTTCCAGGATTTATCCGATCGAGCAGATGACCGAGGCGATGGAGATGGCGGATAAGCGCACCGAGCCGGTCGTCAAGGTTATGATGAAGTTTTGATTCTCTGATTTCCTCTCTCTTTGAAGGCTCCGGAGCTGGTCCACCGGAGTGATAGAAAAATACCCGCTGCCCCCCTGAAGGGCAGCGGGTATTTTTCTATTGCAAAAGTCTTTCAAAGGAAAGCTGCGCTGGATTTGGGCGGGCCGACAGCCGCACCGGTGCGCCGGACTTTCCCCGTTGGGCTGGGGCCGGCATCTCCTGTTAAGCGCCGTATCAGAGGTGCAGCGTCGGGGTAACCTGAAGATGTCCTTTCCGAACCATTTGGACAAAGAGGGGGGCGGCAACCGGGTCAAGCTGCGTGCCGGCACAGCGTTCCAATTCGGTCAGAGCGAATTCGATGTCGCAGGGACGTTTATAGGGGCGCGCCGAAGTGATAGCGTCAAAAGTATCCGCGATGCTCAGGCATCTTGCCTCGATGGGGATTCTTTCTCCGGCGATTCCGCGCGGATAACCCCTGCCGTCCCACCGTTCATGATGGCCGACGATGGCCGGAATTACCTGAGTCATCGAGGGCAGATGCTTGATAATATTGATGGAAATGTCAACATGCTTTTTGATGATGCTGTACTCCTCGTTGGTCAGGCGGGAAGTCTTGGTCAGAATGTCCTCGGGGATGCCGATCTTCCCAACGTCGTGCAGCAGGCCCGCTTCATACACCATCTTCTGATGGATGGCGTCAAGCCCCAGCTCTTTGGCCAGCGCCGAAGCATATTTAGCCACATTGAGCGAATGGGTAAAAGTGTAATGATCCTTGGCGTCGATCGCGGCAGTCAAAGCGTAGACGGTGGTTTGCAGCGATTCGGTGTCGTCATCGTAACGGGAGGGATTGTCCGGAGAATCCTGCTGCAGTGTGGTATAGGCCACCGAGACGTTCTTTCCCTTTCGCTTTGCACTGCTCAGTGCAAGGTTGCAGCGCTGAACCAGTTCATCGGTATTGGCTGCGCAGATTGGGTAGGTGCAGAGCCCTGCGCTGATGGTCAAAAATTGCTTGGTGGCGCTCTCCTCGTTAAAGAATTCCTGCTCGATCCTCCGGCGGATTGTCTCCGCTATCTCAAGTGCGCTGGGAGTATCATAGCCGGGGAGTACAACGGCAAACTGTTCCCCGCTGTAACGGGCGGCGATGCCGCGGCGGTCAACGCAGCGGCGAATCAGCTCTGCGGTTTTGCAGATCGCGCGGTCACCTTCCGAAAAGCCGTAGAGCTCATTATAGAGCTTGAAGCGGTCGAGATCGAGAATCATCAGCGAAAGAGGACGGGAGCCCTGTGCGCAGACCTCAAACTGCTCGCGGAGATACTGATAGAAATAACGGCGGTTGTGAATGCCGGTCATATCGTCAGTACAGGCGTTTTTCTGCGCCTTTGCATAAAGCAGGGCGTTGCTCATCGCAACCGCGGTGGAGGCGCCAAAGAAGCGGAGCAGCTCGAGATCGTCAAGGGTATAAGCCGCCTCGTTGCGCCGGGCAGTCAGCATGATGATTCCGATCAGGCTGTCGCGGCACTTCATCGGAACCAGTACTTCTGCGTTCATCGCATTGAACTCGGAAAGCTCGCTGTCCCACATGGCCCGGAATTCGATTCGGGAGGAGATTTCCTCCCGGGTCAGGCAGCGATTCTGCTGGTCGAGCCAGCGCACAAGGGGATTGTCGGCGCGCAGGACGTACTTCATGGGATTGAGCTTCTGCATCGACTGGAAGGTGATATAGCTATTGCTTTCACGGTCGAGAAGCATCAGGGTGGTATGCCGGGGATTCATTGCCTGGCTGACAGCATCTACAAATTCGTTGGAAATTTCGGTCAGCGAGAGGTTGTTTGAAATATTGATGGCAAAATTTTTCAGGGCGTTGCGCTGATTGTATTCCGATTTATAGCAGATGAGGTCGGCCAGCTTCTGGGCGAGGGCCAGCAGCGGCTGTGCCAGCAATGCCACGCCGAACGCAATCAGCACAGTGACCAGCTGCTGCGTTTTCTCACTGATCGGAAGAAATTTCAGGAGCCCCAGCACGGTGGAGGCATAGAACACCAGGAGAACCGCGGTCATGCAGGAGAAGACGAAGCCGCGTGTCAGCATGAACTTCATTTCGAACATGCGATTGCGGTAGATGGCATAGAGGAAAAGCAGTCCGGTGATGAAGCACATCAGGATGTCGATGGGGTATTGACCCAGCGCCGGATGAAGGTTGGAAAGCAGGCCGCAGAACAGCAGCACCACGCCGATCAGAATCGGACGGATCATTTTCCGGCTTACTTTATGGCTGTGGACACTGCGCCGGATTCCAAGAATGATGCTGAACACCATCAGGAACATCAAAACATAAGTAGGGACAGCGGCGGGACCGAGAGTATAAACAAAGTGGATCTGCGCAATCGGTTTTCCCTGCCAGGTGGACCAGCTGGTAACAGTACTGGCGCTGGTCACAACCTGACCCATGAAGCTGAAAACAATCGCTGCAAGAGTGCCGAGCGCCCAAAGGGCAAGCCGCCTGATCCTGACCAGCCCTGTAAAAATGGAAAAGAAAAGATAGAAGAAGAAAGGGGCGCAGCAGATTCCCACCATCATCATGCGGTTCCAGAAGAGCACGCCTGGGGGAATCCCAAGCTTCATCAGCAGGGAGGAGGCGGTCCAAAGCGCCATATCGTAGAGAAAGGGCTGGAACGCCGCGGTGTAGCGGTCCTTTTTGCTGATTGCGAAGAAAAGAATCAGCAGGAGATAGACGGAAAGGGCCGCCGCCGGCGCGCCCCAGAAAATCAGATTGTAGAGCAAGTCACGGCTGCCTCCTTTCGTCAGATGTTGCAGCAGCTACCGCAGCCGGGCAAGTTTTTCAATTTCAACGACGTCGTAGTGAGGGGGATTCATTCTCCGGATCCTGCGCCGGTGGCTTTCCTCGTAGCGTTCGATGGTGCCGGTTTCGATGACGGTAACGACGAGCGGATCGATTCCCAGCATCTTTTTCAGGTCGCTGTAATCGACGTCGATATACTTGAAATAGGCGCTGAGATGGTCGCGGATGACGTCAGCGGCGACGACCCCGGTGAGGATAGCCGCTTCGCTCATCTCGACGTAGAGCTGCATATACGGGCGGGAATCGCTGTCATAGCGCTTTGCGGCAAACCAGTCGTGAATCTGCACCCCTGAAACTGTAATGGCCTTGCGGATGGTGTTCTCGGTAATCCGGGTAAAACCCGCGATATCGATGACATTGGGGACCCGGTCGACGTACTCAAACTGCGGGAACCGGATGCCGTCCGCTTCGTTGATGATGCGTTTGCAGCGAAACACGTCCCCCACCCGGTAGCGCATAAAGGCGCCGCCTTTGAAGTTGGAGATCACCAGCTCATATTTTTCGCCCGCGACCAGCTCGTCCATCAGGAAGGTGCGGGGCTTGAAGTCGGGGTTCTCGAGGTTCTTGAGCATTTCACGCTCGGGGATAAATTCGTAGAAGCAGACATCCGGGAAGAATACCATGCCGTCCTTCGACCAAGTTTCGGTTGCAATGCAGGTCGGCTCAGTCCCGCCGAAAATTTCGAGCGGGCGCACACCCCAGTAATATTCGATTTTTTTCTTAAAGCAGGCGGAATCGGTCCCGCCGCACATCAGAGCCTTGGGATGCCAGAGGTCCTTGGGATAGATCTCTCCGCCCTCCGCATTGACCTTCGCGCGCGCCCTCATCAGGCGGTAAAGCATGTGCGGCTTCGCTTTTTTCAGCATCTGCAGGGTGAAAGATTTTTTCCCCTTTCCGCCGACCATGTCGGGGAACATTTCGCTCATCCGCGCGACGACTCCGCTCATTCCGAAAAAGATATCGATGTCGTTGAGCAGTCCGAGTTTGAAACCGGTCTTGTTTCGTTCGCCGAAGCTCATCTTCTGCGCGGTGTTTACCTCCGGCATAAAGCGGAGAGTGAGCTCGCCCTCGATGGCGTAGGGGATGATGCCGGTGAAGTAGGGAAGGGGCGCCATCCCGAAAAGAAAGCTGTCGCGGCTGCGCAGCGAAAAACGTCCCCTGCGGTCGCTGGTTGCAAGCAGCATGGTGGAAATAATCGATCCGCGGTGATGGTCGATCATACTCTGGGTATAAGGCGCGGTTTTGATCGGATGATGGCCGCCTTCCCAGGTGGTTTCGATCCAGATTACCGGCTTGGCGGGAAGAAGCTCCTCGCGCTTTTCCAGCAGGATATCGGCGTAGTCGCTGTAGGTGGTGAGCGGTACGACGGCGCGAAATTCATCCAGCGTTTGCGGCGCCGCTCCGTCCATGATCTTTCTGCCGAGCGGGCATTTGGCGTAAAGCGCGATCTGCTCGAGCATCAGCCGCTCCTGTATCGCCATATATTCGGACAGCGACAGATCGAGAAAGCCGCAGTACTGCTGCCAGATTTCCCGATACATTTTCTGATGAAGTTTTTGATCCAGATTCATCGGCTGCATATCATCTGTTCCTCCGCTCACGCCGCAGGTCGGCAAGACAGCGGCTGGCCGACTGGGCATCGGGAATCAAAAAAGGAGTGGCGTTTTGGTATTCACGGTATCCGTCGATGCTGCGCGGAAAGAAAAAACGGTCCTGAACCCAGACGTGCAGAACGTCCATCGCGGTCCAGGCCAGACAGGCCCACAGAACAGTCATCCGGCCCGTAAAGAGCCACAGGAACCCGTACATCAGGAAGAAAAAAAGGACGCCGGGATGCCGGCAAAGGGCATACAGCCCGGTGTTGATCACTGCGTTTCGTTTCGGCTTCAGATAGACGCGCCCGAAGGGAAGTACAAAAAAGAGGGCGGACAGCAGAAAAAGAAAACAGAGCAGGGTCAGTGCCAGACAGAAAATCCTCAGCAGAAACGGGAGGACAAAAGCAGCCTCTCCGCGAAGGGCGGCCATTAGGGAACAGCCGAGCAGAACGGAGAAGCCGCAAAAGAAAAAGGGCCCTGCAAATCGCGCATATCCCGCCAGCTTGAGGCAATCGAAGAGATACAGCAGCAAAAAGGCGGCACAGCCGGTCACAACGATCCGCATTTCAAATACCCTTGGCGCAGAAGCCGATTCCAGTGATTTCGATGCCGGTATTGGTCGAGATGCTCGGCCCGGCATAGAAGATGCCGACCGGGGGATATCCGCAGATTTCAGTGGTAAGAGCTGCAAGACGCTGGGCCTCGGCGTCGCTCACCCCGCGCAGGATGACATAGTCCGTCCCATCCCTTCTGCGGCGGGCAAAGAAATCGGCCACACCCTGAATGGCAAGCGCCTTTCCGCGGGCCATCTTTTCGGTCTTAAAGGTTCCGTTCAGATTGCTGAGGACCGGCTTGATTCCCATCATTTCACCGATGACGTGGGTAGCGGGGCCGATGCGCCCCGACTTTCGGATGTATTTGAGGTTAAAGACGGTAAAATATGTTTCGAGTCTGCGGAACCAACCATTCATCTCGGCAAGGACCGCGGTAAGATCGCCGCCGCTGAGAGCGGCCCTTGCGCCGAGAATCACCCCATATCCGTAAGAAATGGAGTAGTTGGCCGAGTCAATGACATGGATGGCAAAGCGGTCCCGTTCCTCGGGATGCAGTTCCCCGAACATGCTGCGGGCCAGCAGGGCATTCTGGTAGGTTCCGGAACCGACCGAGGTCATGGTGGTGCAGATTGCGTCGGTATACCCTTCGGCGTATGCGCGTTCAAATGCGGCAAGAAATTGCGCGGGAGAAAGCTGCGCCGTCTTGGGAAGATCAGAGGACGCTTCAAGCAGCCGGTAATATTCCGAAGGGGTAAACGAATAGGCTTCCTGATATTCCCTGCCATCAATGGTAATGGTGAAGGGAAGTATTTCAATCCCCAATTCCTGCGCGAGCGGAAGAGGAATATCACAATTGGAATCGGTTAAAAATTTAATCTTTGCCATGAATTTCTCCGTTACAGAGCCGGCCGTCACTGGAGAGCCGGTGTTATCTTCATTTTACCGCTTGAGAAAAAGTTTCTTAAATGAGAATCTTTCCTGCATTTTAAACAATAATATTACAATTTATAGATTATCGCATATTTGATATGATGTCAATCAAAATGCTATGATTTTCAAATAAAATCCTTCGGAAAAATAACAATATTCTCGAAAATTGTTGCATAATTGTCTTTTGATTCGAAATATCCGGAATGGCTTCATATGGTATCCGGCCCCCTTAAAATATTCCGCCGCGCACAAAGGGAAAACCGGTTCCGCCGCTGGAATTCGCAGAGAAAAATTCAGCAATTTAAGCAAAAAAATTCTGAAAATCCCTTGCAGTTTCACAAAAGGTGTGGTATTATACTAAAGCATGTAAATCGCTGTGCTCCCTTTACAGCGGGATTTCATGTCGGTGAAGAACCGGAATGAAAAGCTGACAGTCCTCTGCCGTTTGTTCTTTGACAAGCGGGAATGAATGTCTGAACAAATGAAGGAGGAAATTTACGATGGACGCATTGAAACATTTTGCAACCCCCTGCCTGAAGGAGAATCCCCCTGCTTTCTCGATCGGCGACACAGTCCGTGTCGGCGTTCGCATCAAGGAAGGTGAAAAGTCCCGCGTACAGGCGTTCGAGGGCACCGTGATTGCCAAGAAGCACGGCGGCATTCAGGAGACTTTTACCGTCCGCCGGATGTCCCACGGCGTCGGCGTCGAGAGAGTTTTCCCGCTGCATTCGCCGGTGGTTGAGTCGGTTACTGTCATCCGCGAGGGCAAGGTGCGCCGCAGCAAGCTTTACTATCTCAGAGACCGTGTCGGCAAGGCCGCCCGCGTCAAGGAAGCCGGCAAATAATTTTCAGATGGCACTGCGAGAAAGGGACAAGCAATTGTCCCTTTTTGCTGTTTTTCACAGGGAAAGAAACCGACGTCAGGAGGGGTTGTCTTGGAGGATCACGGAAAGAACCGGGAGGAAGGCCCGCAGGCCCCGAAATCCCCAAAAAGGGATATCGCCTTTGTCGAGCTGTATGAATGGATTGAAAGTGCGGTGCTGGCTGTCGTTTTTGTGATACTGCTGTTCACATTCGGCGCGAGGACCTCTGTGGTCAGCGGAAGCTCGATGATCGACACCCTGCACGATGGAGATATGCTCTTCATTTCCCGCTGGGGCTTTTCGGCCGACCAAGGGGATATCGTGGTGGTCACCAAGCCCTATGAGGACAACGAACCGATTATTAAGCGGATTGTTGCGACCGAAGGGCAGCGGGTGGATATTGATTTTGTAGAAGGAATCGTTTATGTCAACGGCGAGGCGCTCGACGAGCCTTACACCCACACTCCGACCAACCGGCACTACGACATGGAGTTTCCGCTCACCGTTCCGGAGGGGCATGTCTTTGTCATGGGGGACAACCGCAACGGCTCCTACGACAGCCGCGCAAGCGAGATCGGTTTTGTCGATACCCGCTATGTCCTCGGCAAAGCCTATCTGCGAGTATTTCCATTCGACGCTCTCGGCACAGTACACTAAAACGGCGCTGCATCCGGCTGGTATGCCGGACGGCCGCTGCGGAACAGGAGAAACATCTTGGCTGAACAAGGAAAGCAAATCCAATGGTTTCCCGGGCATATGGCAAAGACCCGCCGGCTGATGCGGGAAAGCCTCCCGCTGATCGACGCGGTAGTCGAGCTGCGGGATGCGAGGATTGTCCGGTCGAGCCGCAATCCGGAGATTGAAGGACTGACCCGCTCGAAGCCCCGGCTGATCCTGCTGAACAAATCGGATGTCGCCGACCCGCAGGTGACCGCCCGCTGGCGGGAGTTCTTCGCCGGCAGGGGGCTGCCTGCCCTCGAAGCGGACTGCCGCAGCGGGAAGGGCCTCCGGCAGCTCGAGCCGAGGCTGCGGGAGCTCTGCGCCGAACGGCTCGAGCGCAATGCCGCCCGCGGGATGACCGGCAGGCCTCTGCGCCTGATGATTGTGGGAATTCCCAACGTAGGAAAATCGTCGCTGATCAACCGCCTGGCGGGACAGCGGCGCACCAAGGTCGAGGACCGCCCCGGCGTGACCCGGGGGCGGCAGTGGGTCAAGCTTGAGGGCGGCATGGAGCTGCTCGATATGCCCGGCGTCCTCTGGCCGAAGTTTGAGGACCAGAAGGTGGGGTGCCACCTCGCATATACCGGCGCTATCCGGGATGAGATTCTCGATCAGGAGGATCTTGCCTGCTCGCTGCTTCTGCTGCTTGCCGCGCGGTATCCGGCTGCACTCTCATCCCGTTATCGCCTTGAACCCGTCGAACTGGAGGGCACTGACGGCTATGGGCTGCTTTGTCTTGTGGCAAAAAAGCGGGGGATGCTGCTTCCCGGAGGGGACGCCGATACCCTGCGCGCCGCCATCACGCTGCTTGACGAGTTTCGCGGCGGGAAGATCGGGCGGATTTCGCTCGAGACTCCCGAGGAGATCAGACGATGAGCGCGCCGGGGCCGGAGCTTTACGAGATCGAGAGCGCGCTGCATTGCAAAGGGCTGGCTCTGGTCTGCGGGGTGGACGAGGCGGGCCGGGGTCCTTTGGTGGGACCGGTGGCTGCGGGAGCGGTAATTCTGCCGGAGGGCCTGATCATCGAAGGGCTGAATGATTCCAAAAAGCTCTCGGAAAAGAAGCGGGAGACGCTCTATGAGATCATCACAGGAGAGGCCGTCTGCTGGTCGGTGGGGCTTGCCTCCGCGCGGGAAATCGATGAGATCAATATTCTGCAGGCCACATTCCTGGCGATGCGCCGGGCGGTTGAAGGGCTTTCCAAAATTCCCGACTACCTGCTGGTGGACGGCAACCGCGATCCGCTGATCGGCCTGCCGACCACGACGCTGGTGAAGGGGGATTCCAAGGCCGCCTGCATCAGCGCGGCTTCGATCGTTGCCAAGGTCACCCGGGACCGCCTGCTCTGCGAACTTGACGCACAGTACCCCGGCTACGGCTTTGCAAAGCACAAGGGCTATGGCACGGCCGCCCATTACGAGGCAATCCTGCGGCTCGGCCTCACGCCGGAACACCGGCGCAGCTTCCTGAAAAAACTTCCCGCAAGCCTGCGGACATAAAAATTTCTGCTGCCGGTCCCGCTCCGTTGAAGCGGCCGCTCCAATGTGGTACACTGAAAAAAATGCTTTTTCAGGAGATAAGGGGGCGGACGAATGCATGACCCAGACGGTCTGAGGACCATTTCGCGTTCCCGGCTGCGCCGCTGCTGCGGACAGGCCTACTATTCGTTTCGAAGATATCTCTTTTGTCTTTCCCCGGGAATGCGCTTTGCGGCCTTTCGTCAAACGGAATCTCTGCCGTTTCTTTACGCCCGGCATGAGACGCCTTTGCTCCGGCGCCTGCGCGACGTGGAGATGATTTACCAATATAATAAGGTGCAGAACCTGCGGATCGCCTGCGGGCGGCTCGACGGGATCCTGCTGCACCCGGGGGAGACGTTCAGCTACTGGAAGCAGATCGGCAGGCCGACCTATGCTAAGGGATACCTTGACGGGGTGATTCTCCGCTCGGGCGAGGTGACCGCCGGCTGCAGAGGGGGACTTTGCCAGCTCTCCAACCTGATCTACTGGATGACCCTGCATACCCCGCTGACCGTTACCGAGTGCCACCGCCACGGCTATGATGTATTTCCCGACGCGGGCCGCACCCAGCCGTTCGGCAGCGGTGCAACCTGCTTTTATCCGCACGGCGACCTGATGCTCCGCAACGATACCCAGGATACCTTTCAGCTCAGGCTCCGGGTCGGAGAGCGTTTCCTCCACGGCGAGTGGCGCTGTTCCTCACAGCCTCGTTTTCGCTATGAGGTCGTCGAACGCAGCCACCGGATGCAGGGGGAATGGTGGGGCGGATACAGCCGGCACAATGAGCTTTACCGTCTGGTGTATACCCGCGAAGGGAAGCCGCTCGGTGAAGAGTTTCTTGCCGCCAACCACGCGATGATGATGTATGAGCCGCTGCTCGGCGAGGGGGAAACACATGCCGGCTATGTCAAATAACCGAAGTGAGAAGGGAAGGCTGGGCGAGGAGTATGCGGCCCGGCTGCTCGAGCGGGAGGGCTATCGCATCCTCTCGCGAAATTTCCACACCCGCTACGGAGAAATCGACCTGATTGCGCAAAAAGGGGAGATTCTCGCCTTTATCGAGGTGAAGACCCGCGCGGCGGACTCCCTTTCCCGTCCGGCGGCAGCCGTTTCACGGCAGAAGCAAAGCCGGATCATTCTGGCCGCCGAGGGTTATCTTCAACGCTTTCCAACCGCCCTTCAGCCGCGTTTCGATGTGGTTGAGGTCGTCACAGAGAAAGCCCGGGAATTCCGGGTGAGGGGCGCGGAGCACCTGGAGGGCGCCTTTGACCAGACCATGACAGAAAGGTCATAATGTGATAAAAAAGGCACTGTGCCGGATCGGTCCGGCCGGCAGCCTGATTAATCGATTGCCAGCGAAAGGATGAATTCATCAATGCAGTACACCAGCACGAGAGACAGCTCCCTTTCGGTTTCCTCTTCCTTTGCCATCGCGCATGGCATTTCGGCGGAGGGCGGGCTTTTCGTCCCGAAGGAGATTCCGCAGATCGACCGGGCGTGGCTGAAGGAACTCTGCGACAAGGAGTATCCTGCCCGCGCCGAACAGGTGCTCTCCCTTTTTCTGACCGATTTCACCTCCGGCGAGCTTGCCGAGGCAGCGGCGGCCGCCTACACCGACGGGGTCTTTGAGGAGGACTGGGCCGCCCCCCTTTCCGACCTTTCGGATGGACGCTTTGTTCTTGAACTCTGGCATGGCCCGACCTGCGCCTTCAAGGATATGGCGCTGCAGCTGCTGCCTCATCTGATGGTCCCGGCAGCCCGCCGCGCCCTCGACGGCAAGCAGATCCTGATTCTGGTCGCTACCTCCGGGGATACCGGCAAGGCCGCGCTGGAGGGCTTCTGCGGCGTTGAAGGGGTGAAGATCGCTGTCTTTTATCCCAACGACGGGGTCAGCCCGATGCAGCAGCTCCAGATGGTGACCCAGCGCGGGGAGAACGTCGCGGTCTACGCCATCGAGGGGAATTTTGACAACGCACAGACCGAGGTGAAGAAAATCTTCACCGATCCCGGTGTGATCGCCCGTCTGGCCGAGCGCGGCACGGTTCTTTCGTCGGCCAACTCGATCAACTGGGGCCGTCTGGTTCCGCAGATTGTCTACTATTTCTCGGCCTATGCCGATCTTGTCGGCTGCGAATGCATCAAGCTTGGCGACCCGGTCAACTTTGTCGTTCCGACTGGAAACTTCGGCAACATCCTTGCAGGCTACTATGCCAAGCGGATGGGCCTGCCGGTGGGCAAGCTGATCTGCGCTTCGAACCAGAACGACGTTTTGGCCGACTTTATGAAGAGCGGCGTTTACGATGCCAACCGCAATTTCTATACCACGATGTCCCCGTCGATGGATATCCTGATTTCCTCGAACCTTGAGCGTCTGCTCTATGAGCTTTGCGGCAAGGACGACCTCCAGGTTGCTGCCATGATGCAGGAGCTCAAGGAAAACCGACGCTACTCGATTTCCCAGGAAATGAAGGCGCAGCTCGATGCCGATTTCTGGGGCGGCACGGTCGGCGACGAGATATGCCGCGGCATCATTAAGAAAACCCTTGACGAAATCGGCTATCTGATCGATCCGCATACCTCGGTGGCCTTCGGCGTTTATGATCAGTATAAAACGGAAACGGGAGATCATACTCCGGCGGTGATTCTTTCAACCGCCTCACCCTTCAAGTTTGCGGGCAGCGTGCTCGGCGCCCTGGGGGCCGAGCGCCCCGCCGATGAATTCGCCGCGGTCAAGGCGCTTTCTCAAGGAACCGGCGCCCCGATTCCGAAAAATATCGCCGCTTTGGAGAAAGCAAAGATCCGCTTTACCAAGGTGCTCCTTCCGGAGGAGATGCCCCGGGAGATCGAGCTCTTTGCTTCTCAGAAATAAATTCCCGAATTGCGCGGAAAAGAAGGCGAGCGTTGCAAAATGTATTTTTTGCATTTTGCAACGCCCGCGTCTGTCCCGACAGTGGTCTTTGCCGCTGCGTATCCTCGCACCGGCCCAAATGGATCTTCCCACTCTGCTGCACCCGGCCATGCGGCCCGCGGCGTGATTTACCGTGCTTCGGCATTCCAGCTGCGCGGCCTGCGGGCATGCCTTACCGCACTTTTGGGGCCTGTTATCCGGAGTATTGCAGGGCATGAAGCAGAGATTTCGGGTGTCTCGGGCACAGGCCTGACAGACCTTCTCTGCGGCGGACCCTTTCGTTTTGAACCGAGCTGTGCTTCTATTCAAAAAGCTTTCTTATGCCTTGGGACGAAAGGTGGCGCAAACTGTTTCGTCGCTGCATCCGGCGGTGCAGGCGCAGTATTGCGGGCCGACATCGACCTTTTTGGCAGTGCAGCGGCAGTCGTCATTATAGACACAGTTCTGAACGTTGCAGCAAATGCAGTTTCTTGCTTCTTCCATCTCGTTCACCTCCTCTCACAGATGAAGCATTTGCATTTGCCGGGGGAGAATACGCGGTAAAATTTTTTGAGTCGGCCTAAATCCTTGAAAGGAGAATCCCATGGCGATCTTTGCAATTGGGGACCTGCATCTTTCCACCGGCTGCAACAAGCCGATGGATATTTTTTCCGGATGGCAGGATTACGTCGGCCGTATCACCTCCGACTGGAGGTCGCGGGTTGATGTGCAGGATACCGTTGTGATCGCGGGGGACATCTCCTGGGGAATGAATTTTAAGGAAGCCAAGAGTGATTTTGAGCTGCTCCACTCGCTGCCCGGCCGGAAGATCCTGATGAAGGGAAACCATGATTACTGGTGGAACAGCCGCAAAAAGATGGAGGAGTTTTTTGATCAGAACGGTTTAACCAGCCTGACCATTCTCCATAATAGTTGTGTTGCGGCTGAGGGCGTTGCCCTCTGCGGGACACGCGGGTGGATGCTGGAGGAAGAATGCCTCCATGACCGCACTGTCGCGGCCCGGGAGGAGGGGCGTCTTCGCGCCTCGCTGGAGGCTGCGAAGAAGCTGGAGCTTGCGCCGGTTGCCTTCCTGCATTATCCTCCGCTTTTTGCCGATTCGATTTCGGGCGGCATGATTGACCTGCTGCGCGAATACGGTGTAAAGCGCTGTTTTTATGGTCATCTGCATGGAGCGGCCTGCTCGCAGGCTTTCGAAGGGGAATACCTCGGAATCGAATTTTCACTGATTTCCGCCGACCATCTCAAATTTCGTTTGAAAGAGCTGTAAATTCATAAAATTTGAGTGGCATTCATGAAGAAACTGTGTTATAATACCACGATGTAATGTTGCAAACAGGAGGAAATAAAAATGTCTTTGGTATCGTCGAATCAGGTGGAGACCAACCGCACCGAACTCACCGTTGAGGTCAAGGGTGAGAAGTTCCGGAAGGCGGTTGACGCCGCTGTCGCCAAGAACATGAAGAAGATTACCATCCCCGGCTTCCGTAAAGGGAAGGCGCCCCGTGCAATGGTAGAAAAAATGTACGGCAAGGGGATGTTCTATGAGGACGCGATGAACGCCCTTTATCCCGAGGCCTATTCCGAGGCCGTTGACGCTGCGGGCATCAAGCCGGTTGATTCCGCCGATGTCGAGGTGCTGGAAGTCAATGACGAAGGCTTTACCTTTAAGGCGACTGTCACCACCAAGCCGATTCCTGAGCTCGGAGAGTATAAGGGCCTTTCTGCGGTCAAGGCCGCCGTTGAAGTGACCGACGAGCAGATCGAGCATCAGTTTGCCCATCTGCGCGATCAGTATGCCCGCGTCATCGAGGTGACCGACCGTGCTGCGAAGCTCGGAGACATTGCCGACATCAATTTTGAGGGCTTTGTCGACGGTGTCGCCTTTGAAGGCGGCAAGGGCGAGAACCATCCTCTGACACTTGGGTCGGGCAGCTTCATCCCGGGATTTGAGGATCAGGTTGTCGGCCATTCGGTCGGCGAGGAGTTCGATGTCAACGTTACCTTCCCGGAGGAATATGGTGAAAAGTCCCTGGCCGGAAAGGCGTCTGTCTTTAAGGTCAAGATCAACGGCATCAAGGAGCGTCAGCTCCCCGAGGTTGACGACGAGTTCGCCAAGGATGTCAGCGAGTTCGACACCCTCGAGGAATTCAAAAAGGATATGAAGGCCAAGATGATCGCCTCCGCCGAGGAGAAGGCCGCAGCCGATTTTGAAAATAAGCTGCTTGAGCAGGTCGTTGCCAATATGAAGGTCGATGTGCCCGGCTGCATGATTGAAAACCGGATTCGTGAGCTGATGCAGGACTTCGCCATGCGGATGAGCCAGCAGGGCCTCTCGCTGAAGGACTTCCTGCAGTACAGCGGTCAGACCGAGGAGCAGTTCAAGGAAACCTTCCGCCCGCAGGCCGAGAGCCAGGTTAAGACCCGCCTTGCAATGGAAGCGATTGCCGAAGCTGAAAAGATCGTCCCCACCGAGGAAGAGATTGAAGAGGAGTACAAGAAGCTCTCCGAGCAGTACCACACCGAGCTTGAGAAGCTTCGCGGCATCATCAGCGCGGCCGAGATCTCTGAGGATGTGGCCTGCCGCAAGGCGCTCGAGATCGTCCGTGAAAGCGCCTCCGCTCTCCCCGAGGAGAAGAAGGAAGACACCTCCGGGGAGGAGGCTCCCAAGCCCAGGCGCACCAGAAAGACCAAGGCTGAGAAGGAAGCCGAAGCCGTTGCCGAATAACTCTTCTCAGCCCCGCACCTACATATCACAGGAGGTGTATGAATCATGGCTTTAGTACCAACCGTCATTGAGCAGACCAACCGGGGAGAGCGCGCCTACGACATCTTTTCCCGCCTGCTCAACGACCGCATTATCATGCTCTGCGATGAAGTCAACGACACGACAGCGAGCCTTGTGGTGGCGCAGCTCCTTTTTCTTGAGGGGCAGGACCCCGATAAGGATATCCAGCTTTATATCAATTCGCCTGGCGGTTCGGTGACCGCAGGCATGGCAATTTACGACACGATGAACTATGTCAAGTGCGACGTTTCGACCACCTGCATCGGTATGGCTGCTTCGATGGGGGCGTTTTTGCTCTCATCGGGAGCCAAGGGCAAGCGGATCGCCCTGCCCAACGCCGAGATCATGATCCACCAGCCGCTTGGCGGCGCGAAGGGGCAGGCGACCGATATCAAGATCCATGCAGAGTGGATTCTCAAGATTAAGGACCGCCTCAACCGCCTGATGAGCGAACAGACCGGGCAGCCGCTTTCGGTGATCGAACATGACACCGAGCGCGACAACTTCATGTCCGCCGACGAAGCCATGAAATACGGGCTGATCGATAAGGTGATCGCTCACCGGTAAGGCTCCTACCATCCAGCAGTTTCGAAGGAGAAGGATATGGCAAGAGAAGATAACAAGCCGCTGCGCTGTTCTTTCTGCGGCAAGCAGCAGGAGCAGGTCAGCCGCATGATCGCGGGTCCCGGCGTCTGCATCTGCAACGAGTGCGTCGATCTCTGCGTGAGCATCCTCGAGGAGGAAAACGGGATCGTCCGCCGCAAAAAGACGTCGAAGACCGAGGCGCAGCCTGTGTTTCTGAAGCCTGCCGAAATCAAAGCCGGGCTTGACGAGTATGTGATCGGCCAGCAAGAGGCTAAAATTGCCCTTTCAGTCGCCGTCTATAACCATTATAAACGGATTTTCTGCGCGGGCGGAGATGGGGGTGTGGAGCTGCAGAAGAGCAATGTCCTTCTGCTGGGTCCCACCGGCACCGGCAAGACACTGCTGGCACAGACCCTCGCCAAGATGCTGGGAGTTCCGTTTGCCATTGCCGATGCCACCACTCTGACCGAGGCTGGCTACGTCGGCGAGGACGTTGAGAATATTTTGCTGCGCTTGATTCAAGCGGCCGATTTTGACGTACAGAAAGCGCAGCGCGGCATTATCTATATCGACGAAATTGATAAGATTGCCCGTAAAAGCGAAAATCCTTCCATCACTCGGGACGTTTCGGGCGAAGGAGTGCAGCAGGCCCTGCTGAAAATTTTGGAGGGAACCGTTGCCAACGTCCCGCCTCAGGGGGGCAGAAAGCATCCGCAGCAGGAGTTTATTCAGATTGATACCTCAAATATCCTCTTTATCTGCGGCGGCGCTTTCGATGGAATCGAAAAGACGGTGGAAAAGCGGGTTGCCACCTCATCGATGGGTTTCGGCGCACCGGTGCGCAGCCGCGAGCAGACCGACGAGCTGATGAAAGAGCTGATTCCGCAGGATCTTGTCCGCTTCGGGCTGATTCCCGAACTGGTCGGGCGCCTGCCGGTCATTACTTCTCTTTCGGCTCTCGATGAGCAGGCGCTGATCCGCATTCTGCTCGAACCGAAGAATTCGATGATCAAGCAGTACCAGCGCCTCTTTGAATTGGACCGGATCACGCTCGAATTCGAGCAGGAGGCTCTGGAGGAAATCGCCCGTCTTGCCATTGAGCGCAAGACCGGTGCGCGCGGACTGCGCGGCATCCTCGAGGAGACGCTGGCCAAGCTGATGTTCGACGCTCCGAGCGATTATACGATTGAGCGGATTGTGATTACCAAGGGCTGCGTGGACCGCACGGGAGAACCGTTGATTCTCCGCGATCCGGAACGGCTTCCCGCTGAAAGCCCCCGCGCCATTGCGGAGGCGCGCAAGCCCCGTTCCCGCACCAGCACCCCCGCGTCCTGAGCCAACTTCGCTGCAAGGAGGGATTGTTCTCCGGGCTCCATGCCGGATTTGACGCCGGCGTCGATCCCGGGGAAGAATCCCTTTTTATCTTGGTAATCATGTACACTTGAAATCTTCATCTTTTATCTAGTATAATGAATCCAGGGCATAGGGCCAATGCATTTTGCCCATCTGCCAATAAAATTTAGAATGATTGGAGGTAACCACTTTGAGAGAGAAAAGGACAGTGATACAGAATCAGACCCTTCCGGTCATTGCACTGCGCGGGCTGGTGCTTTTCCCGAAGATGGTGCTTCATTTCGATATTGGCCGTGAAAAGTCGATCGCGGCCCTTAATCAGGCGCTGGAAGAGGGACGGAAAATCTTTCTGACCGCCCAGAGCGATATTCAGGAGGATGATCCCCACGACGAGGGCCTGTACCGCGTCGGCGTGATCGCCGAAATCAAACAGGTGATCCGGGTGCAGGGGACGGGGCTGCGGGTCATGGCCGAGGGCCTGACCCGGGCCAAGATCCTGTCGGTGACCCAGGAAGATCCCTACTTCATCGCCGAGGTGCGCCCCTACCCGACCCGCCGGATTCCCTCCGGTTCTCAGGATCTGGTCAGCGCACTGATGCGGACGGTCAAAAATCTTTTTGAAGAATATGTCTCCCTCTCGCCGAAGATGCCCAAAGAGCTGGTGCTCGGAGTGATGGTCGCTGAGGACCCTCTGCTCCTCTCGGAGTATGTGGCGGGCAATGTGCCGCTGCCGGTTGAGGAGAAGCAGGAGGTGCTCGAGGAATCGAACGTCCTGCGCCGGCTGGAGATTCTTGCGGAGGTCTTTGAAAACGAGAATGAGATTCTTCGGCTGGAAGCGGGAATTTACGAGAAGGTCAAGAGCCAGATCGACCGCAACCAAAAGGAATACTACCTTCGTGAGCAGATGAAGGTCATTTCGGAGGAGCTTGGGGACGATGATTCTCCCGAGGCCGAGGTGGAGGAATATCTCGACAGAATCGAAAAGCTGGGCCTTGGGGAAGAGGCGGCGGAAAAGCTGGTCAAGGAGGTTAACCGCCTTGCAAAAATGCCTTCCAACTCGCAGGAGGCTGCGGTGATTCGCGGTTACCTCGATGTTTGTCTTGAGCTTCCATGGAATATCCACCGCACCGTTAAGTCCGATATTAAGGAAGCCTCCCGAATCCTTGACCACGATCACTATGGGATGAAAAAGGTCAAGGAGCGGGTGCTGGAATCCATCGCGGTGCAGGCTCTGGCTCCCGACCAGAAGGGGCAGATTCTTTGCCTTGTCGGCCCGCCCGGTGTGGGCAAGACCTCGGTTGCACGTTCGATCGCCCGCGCGACGGGACGGGACTATGTGCGTATCTCGCTCGGCGGCGTCAAGGACGAGTCGGACATCCGCGGCCATCGCAAGACCTACATAGGGTCGATGCCGGGCAGGATTATTGATGCGATGCGACGTGCCAAGAGCAACAACCCGCTGATGCTTCTCGATGAGGTCGATAAGCTCGGCGGAGATTATAAGGGAGATCCTTCCTCGGCGCTGCTTGAGGTGCTCGATTCCGAGCAAAACCACGCCTTCCGCGATCATTTTCTTGAGCTGCCTTTCGACCTGTCGGAGGTTCTCTTCCTGGCGACGGCCAACAATGCCGAGCAGATCCCGGCGCCGCTCTACGACCGGATGGAGGTCATCGAGCTGCCGAGCTATACCCGTGAGGAGAAGCTGCATATCGCCAAGGAACATCTGATCCCCAAGCAGAGAAGCAAAAACGGTCTGGATGGACGGCAGGCGAGGATTACGGATGAGGCACTCTACACCGTGATCGACGGATATACCCGCGAAGCCGGTGTGCGGACGCTTGAGCGTACCATTGCTTCGCTTTTCCGCAAATGTGCCAAAAAAATTGTGGCGGGGGAAGCGAAAAGAATCACCGTCACTCCGGAACTGGTTGAAATGCTGCTTGGACCGCGTAAATTTCTGCCGGACGACCTCGGTAAAGCCGATGAGGTGGGCGTGGTCAACGGCCTTGCGTGGACCTCGGTGGGCGGCGAAATGCTGCAGGTGGAAGTCGCGGTGCTTGACGGCAGCGGCAAGGTTGAACTGACCGGATCGCTCGGAGACGTGATGAAGGAATCCGCCCATGCCGCGGTCAGCTTCCTGCGTGCCCATGCCGAGCGCTATCACATCAGCCCCACCTTCTACAAGGATAAGGATATTCATGTCCATGTTCCGGAAGGCGCGGTGCCGAAGGACGGTCCTTCGGCCGGTGTGACGATCTGCACGGCTCTTGTTTCCGCCCTCTCCGGCACCCCGGTGCGGAGCAATGTCGCTATGACGGGCGAGATCACCCTGCGCGGGAGGGTTCTGCCGATCGGCGGCCTGCGGGAAAAGTCGATGGCGGCCTTCCGCAACCAAATTCAGACGGTCGTTATCCCCGCGGCTAACGAGCCGGATATTGCGGAGATCGATCCGGCGGTCCGGGAAGCGATCCATTTCGTGCCGGTCAGGGGAATTGACGAGGTGCTTCAGCTTGCCCTTGCGGATCTCCCTGCACCGGAACAGAAGGCCGCGGCGCCGATGCTTCCGATGTTAGCGGCTGAAACACCCCGTCGGCCGGTGACCTGCTGAAAAAGGAGAAATGCTTTGAACTATCATCTGGTCGTCTTTGAGAAGGCATTCGGCCTTTCCCAGCAGCTTTCCGATTCCGATTGTCCCGAGTTTGTCTTTACCGGCCGCTCCAATGTCGGAAAATCTTCGCTGCTCAATAAAATCTTCAACCGCCGCTCATTGGCGCGGGTCAGCTCGATGCCCGGCAAGACGGCAACCATCAACTTTTACCGGGCTGGGGAGGTTCGCTTTGTTGACCTCCCCGGTTACGGCTTTGCCAAGGTGGCAAAAGGGGAGCGGCGGCGCTGGGATGAGCTGATTGGCGGCTATTTCGGACAGAGCCGGGATATCCGCATCGTTTTTCTGCTTGTTGATATGCGCCACCCGCCCTCCTCCGACGATCTGACGATGGCCAATTATCTGATTGATACGGAGATGCCTTTTGTGGTTCTGCTGACTAAGGCGGACAAGCTCAACAAAACTCAGAGAACCGCGCGTCTGGCGGCTTTTGCCCAGGAGTTTCCCTGCGGAGAGGAGATTACGATGATTCCGTGCTCCTCGGAAACGGGGGAAGGGGTCGATGCGGTGCGGGAGATCATCGAGGATCTTTCCCAGCCCGACGACGAGCCGAAGAATGGCGGAGAATAGCGTTTTCACCGATTGCAGCCGACCGCGCAGATGATGACGCGGTGGAAATAAATCGATCAACCGGGAGGAATGACAATGTTTGTATCTGACTGCCTTTCTGTCAACGAGGCGGGGCACCTGACGATCGGCTCGGCCGATACGGTGGAACTGGCACGTACCTATGGAACCCCGCTTTACGTCTTTGACGAGGGGACCATTCGCGAAACTTTGCGGCAGTATAAGGGCTCAATCGACCGCTATTACGGCGGAAAAGGACTGGTGGCCTATGCGAGTAAGGCATTTGCCTGCAAAGAGATTTACCGCATCGTGGAAAGCGAGGGCTGTGGCATCGACGTCGTCTCCCGAGGAGAGCTTTATACTGCGCTTTCGGTTGGATTCCCCGTCGAGAAAATTTTCTATCATGGCAACAACAAGACGGTCGAGGAGCTGACCTATGCGATTGAGCACAATGTCGGACGAATCGTCGTTGATAATCTGACCGAGCTGGAGCGTATTTCAGCCATTGCGATCTCTCAAAATAAGGTGGTTCCAATTCTGCTGCGGATCAAGCCGGGGATCGATGCACATACCCACAATTTTGTCCGCACCGGACAGATTGATTCAAAGTTTGGCTTCGCGCTGGAAACCGGAGAGGCGCTTGATGCAGTCCGCTACGCGCTGACCCATCCGGGGGTCGCCCTCAAAGGAATCCACTGCCATATCGGCTCGCAGATTTTCGAGATTGACCCCTTTGAGTGCGCGGCCGAGGTGATGATCGGGTTTATGGCGGCCGTCAGGGATGAAACGGGGCTTGTTCTCACCGAACTGAACCTTGGCGGCGGTTTCGGTATCAAGTATGTTCCGGAAAACGATCCGGTGCCCTATCAGGATTACATGGAGAAGGTTTCCGGGATGGTGCATACGACCTGCCGCAAATACGGTCTTGAGACGCCCTTCATCGCCATCGAACCCGGCCGTTCGGTTGTCGGATCGGCCGGCATTACCCTTTACACTGTCGGCGGAGTCAAGGTGATCCCGAACATCCGCACTTATGTTTCGGTGGATGGCGGCATGACCGATAACCCCCGCTATATTCTTTACCAGTCCCAGTACGAAGCGGTGCTGGCCAACCGGGCCGCCGATCCGAAAGACAGCGTCATCACCCTTGCGGGCCGTTGCTGCGAGAGCGGCGATCTGGTCGGGGAGGGGATGCCGATTCAGTCTCCCAAGGTTGATGATATTATCGCCGTTTTGGCGACCGGAGCCTACAACTACTCGATGGCTTCCAACTATAACCGGGTACCCCGTCCCGCTGCCATTATGGTGAGGGATGGACAGGTCCGCGAGATTATCCGGCGCGAGAGTATGGAGGATTTGGCCCGCAACGATCTCTGAGAAAAACGCAAAAGGGGAGCGCCCGCAGAAGGGTGCTCCCCTGCTTCCATCTCAACATAAAAGGTGTGGACAGGTTTCAAAAAAGAGTGTCTGCTTTTCTCTGATCACACAAGCGGAGACTGTTGGAATTTGCGAACAATACCGGGACTCCTTCACCGGTTTTTGTTGGGGAAGCATGGTGTACGATATTGGAATGGCAGTATAGGCCTTGTTCCAAATACTGCGAAATTCTTTGAAAGCATAGGCAGAATGAGATGTGCCATACAAAAAACGCGCTGAAAAAGCTGTGCCATGCTATTTTGGACAGCCGAATCATATTTGGATATCCGCATCACAGAGAGGCTGATGGATTTGCTGAAACCGACCGGCCGATTTCGATTCTCATAAAATGCCCCCGGCAACGCCGGGGGCATTTTTCGCGCTGTTTTACGACGGCCAATACACGATGCGGAAACGCTTTACAGAACACCAAATTTTTGGAATGCCTGTGTGCAGGTCATGCCGTTTTCAACAGCACGACGCATGTTTTTTTCGCCTGCCGCCTTTTCCAGTGCCTTTTGAACTACCTCAGATGCGACCTCGCTGGGGATGATCAAAACACCGTCCACATCACCAAACACGATATCGCCGCTGTGAATTGTGACCTGGCCGATTTCGATGGTGCAGCGAAAATCCACTACCTTGGTGCGGACGGAAGAATCCTGAGCATAAGAACCCATCGAAAAAACCGGCCAGTTCTGCTCAAGCACCATGGGGGTATCGCGGTGATAGCCGTCACAAACAGCACCCGCGCTGCCTCGAGCCTTGGCAGTTGCGGTGAGCAGCTCTCCCCAGTAGGCACAGCGCTTGGTGCCGCCGGTGCAGACATAAACCTCATCTTTCTGAATCTGATCGAGGCATTCGGTAAGCCGGCCGAAAGGCTGCGCCTGCTCCCCGAATACGTCGATCATCAGAACGGTCATCGCTTTTCCGGCGATTTTCATATCGTTGGTCATAGGCCGGATTTCAGGCGGGAGAAATTGATGATAGTAACCCATTCCGTCGAGAATATCGCCCACTACAGGAGTATAAAGCTTTTCTTTCATCAAAGAAAACAGTTCGGAAATATCTTTGAGCTGCATATACAGGATCTCTCTTTCTGTTAAAAATTTTCTGCGGAAGGGAAGGAAAGCTACAGCCTGCGGCGCAGGTGAATGGCAAATCCTCCGATTTCGTGCTCAAGATAGACGGCAATCAGCCCTTGCCTGTCCCGCGCCATTCCTTCTTTCCGGAAACTCAGACCCCGCGTCTGAAAATAGGCCATGGCCCGTTCTACGTTGTTGCAGCCGACTGCGATATGCCCCTTTTCTCCCAAAAACGGACGCTTCATGACCTCCATCATTGTTCCCGCAAAAGCGGATGCCTCTCCGTCAAAAACAGGAAGGCCGAACATTCCGGCAAAATCGTGTACAAGCGCATCGGCTTCCTCTCTGCCGCTGCTGTTAAGACCGATATGCAGCAGATGGAAGCCATGCATTGCCTGTACGGAATCGGCGCAGACCCTGCTGACCACATCGAATTCCTGCCGGTCAATCCATTCTGCGGGCGCCATCCAGCTTCCGCCGCAGGCGATCACATTGGGCAGGTCAAGGTAGCTGTTGAGGTTTTTGGGCTCGATTCCACCGGTTGGTACAAACTGAATATCGCGGTAAGGGCCGCTGAAAGCCTTGAGCATCGCAGTACCCCCGCTGGCCTCAGCAGGGAAGAATTTGAGGGTATCGAGGCCCAGATTGACAGCGGCTTCTATCTCGGTGGGAGTGGAAACGCCGGGCAGCACCGGGATGTTATTTGCCAGGCACCATTTTACCACTTCGGGATTCAGCCCGGGAGAGACAAGGTATTTCGCCCCGGCTTCTGCGGCGCACTGTGCCATTTCCACGCTGGTGACTGTTCCGGCGCCCGGCAGAATTTCAGGGACATCCCGGGCAACTGCCGCAATGGCATCCGCCGCAGCCGGGGTTCGAAAGGTGATCTCCGCTGTGGGAATTCCGCCCCGCACCAGAGCCCTTGCCAGCGGAACGGCATCTTTGGCGTCATTGATCGCAATTACGGGGATTATCCCGATGCCGAACAGCTTTTCTCGCAGGGACTTCATGCTGATCTCTCCTTTTTGATCTTGTTGCGCAGAAAATATTCCAATTCCTCACGTGTGGGGAGGCCGTCGTTGTCTCCCCGGCTCATCACTTGGATTGCTCCGATTGCATTGCCGCGCAGCACCGCTTCGGGCAGTGTCAGACCCTCCATCAGGGCGCTTAACACGCCGGTGGCGAAGCCATCTCCTGCGCCCACGGTATCGACAATGTGGTCAACCCGAAAGCCAGGCACACAGCCGCGTTCCTGCTCACAGTCGAAAAAGGCCCCCGCGCTGCCATCCTTGGTGATAACAAGTTTGCAGCCGAGTCTTCGGTAGAATGAGCAGATTTCTTCCGCGGTGGCATTTGGAAGTTCCGCCATCTGTCGGCCTTCTCCGATTCCCGGAAAGAAAATATCGACCTGCGTTGCGATCTCGTTCATAAATTGATACATTTCCTTACGGCTGGGCCATAGCTGCGGACGAAGATTGGGATCGAAGGAAATCAGCATGCCATGCTCCCGCCCACGCTTAATCAGACATCTGGTAGCTTCGCGAGCGGAGTCGGACAGCGCGGCTGTGATGCCTGTCATGTGCAGAACGTCAAAACCGTCAAAATTGAGACGGTCAATATCCTCGGGCGACAGGGTAGAGGCGGCGGACCCCTTTCGGAAATAGGCAATTTGCGGGTCTCCGACGCTGGTGAGACCCTTGAGCATCATCCCGGTGGAACGCTGCTCAGAAAAGGTGGTGAGTTCGGTGGAAATTCCGTTTTTATTCATCTCGTTAACAATGAACTTTCCGAAGGGGTCATTTCCCAGTTTTGTAGCATAAGCCACCTTGTGTTTCAGGCGAACCATGCCAACCGCAACATTGAATTCTGCTCCAGCAACGCCAACGCTATATTCTGTGACAGTGTCCAGCGGGCCTTCTAATTTTGCCATTAAAAGCGCCATCGGCTCTCCCGCGAGAACAATGCCGTTCATTTTCTTCATGAACAGGTCCTCCTTGGTCAATCATAATCAGCTTTATTTTACCGAGAAGAGGAAGCGTGCCGGAACTTCCCTCATTTCGGGTCAGCCCTCTTTTTTGAGCAGAGTGGAATTCCGATAGACAATATCGGTCGGGGTGAGGCGCATTTTCTTTTCTCCGTCCGGATTTTCCAGGCGTTCTATAATCAGTTCGCCTGCCGCCTTCCCGATTTCATAGGGGTGAATGACAAAGGTAGTGATTCCGTCTCCGATCAGCTCCGACCAGTTCATCTGTCGGTTCCATCCCCAATCGTCAGGCCCGCAAACACCCAGATCATATGGGCAGCGAAGATTCATCGAGTGCATCACGCTGAGAGTGTGCATAATTGTTACACTGTTGACGCCGATGACGGCAGGGGTTCCGCCGTCCGATGTGCCGGAGATCACATCGCGGAGTACTTGCGCGGTTTCCTCCGGGTGGTTGATGTTAATGACATAAATATCCTCGTCGGGATTTTTTGCTCCGAAAATATCGCGATTTCCTTCAATAAAGGCACTGCGCCTCATGGAACGAGCGGAGTTGTGCTTGTATTCCTGTGTAAAGAGGCAGATTCTTGAAAAACCCTGTTCTTTCAAATGATGGATCAGCTGAAGCACCGGTGCGTGGTAATCGCTCAGAGAAATGTCAAAAACGTAGTCATTGACCTGACGGTCGCATAGCACAATCGGGAAATAGGTGCAGGCCAGGCTGATCAGAAAGGGGTTGGCGTCGGATGTTGTATTGACGATAAGTCCGTCTACCTGATGATCAAGCAGCGAACGGATGTAGTCCTGCTCCTGCTGCGGCGAATCTCCACAGCTGACGAAGATCGGGATATAATGACGTTTTCGCAGAGCATCCTCCACGCCTGTAATCAGCGACGAGGAGAAGGGGCTGGTGATATCAGAGATAACAACGCCAATCATGCGAGTTTGCTGTGTTTTCAAACTGCGTGCCACAGCAGAAGGGCGGTAATGCGACAGTTCTATCGTTTTTTCGATACGTTCCTTCGTGGAGGAGGACATAGAGCCGTATTTTCCGTTGAGATATCGGGAAACGGTTGCTTTCGATACACCGGCCGCCCTGGCAATATCATTGATTGTCACTTTTTGGCTTTTTTGCTCCATCTGAATTTCTCCTGTTTTAATTTGCACGCCATCCTGAAACCCAGCTGACAACGCGGAGGGCTTTTCTGCATCCACGGAATTGGACTTCACGAATATAAACCAAAGATAGGAAAACGGTTTTATAAGAGATAAACATCATATCTTATTTGGCTTATCTATATTTTAACGCATTTTGGTGCAAAAAGCCAATGAAATTTCTATAAATATAAAATTTGTCATCTTAACTATAAGAAACCGATTACCCATTGTGCAGGCATCTGAAATTCAAAAATAGTCTGGACAAAGTGAATTCTTGCGCTAAAATAAAATATAGAAATGTTTGAAGCGTCTCCAACAAGATAGAGCAGCGAAGAAATGCTACTTTACTGCAAAAATATTGTCACAGGATTGTGCCGGGTCCTGTAAGAAGGGTTCAAGCATTTTAAGTAATCGGTTTCCTTTAACTCTTTTGCAGCAGATATTTTGGCCGCTGCTGGGAAGGGAAAACATAATCGAAACCACAATGCGCCGGTGTCCGGCGCATCAAAGAAACGGAGGAAGCACTATGAAATACGACGCCAAATACATTAAGGAAAACCTTTATTCGGGGATCATTTGCGATGTCCTTGACCAGATGGGGTATCGTCATCAGGCATTAAGCAATGCGATCAACCCCCTGAAGGATGATACGGTGATCTGGGGTCCCGCTTTTACCGCAATCGGTACCGAGGTCTACTCAATGCCCGAAGATCCGCTCACCGCTCAATGCAGAACGGTGGAACAGCTTGGGGAAGGGGAGATTTACGTCCTTGTAACTCGGGGCAACTATACCTGTGCATTGTTTGGCGAGTTGTTTGCGAATGGCATCCTCGGCCGCAAAGGCGCGGGAGTTCTGCTTGACGGATACGCCCGGGATATCAAGGCGTTGAAAGAGATGAATTTCCCCATTTTCTATCGTGGAACCAATCCCTGCACATCGAAGGGCCGCTGCGAAATTAACCAGTGTCAGCTGCCGATTCAAATCGATGGAGTCACCATTGAACCCGGAGACTATATCTTCGGAGATATTGATGGGATTGCTGTCATCCCCAAGGACGTTGTAGATGAAGTCATCGACCGCTCCATCGAAACGGTCAAGAAAGAGGACGAGGTCAGAGAGATGCTTCAAAACGGGGCCAGTATGACCGAGGCATATCATAAGAATGGTGCAATTTGAATATTGCCGGAAAAACGGGTTTGGGGCTGCTTAATGCCCGGCGGTGTTCATTGAATTAAAACGAAACTAAAGGAAAAAGAGAGGAATTACTATGAAAAAACTGGTTTCTGTACTACTCGTTATGGCATTCTGCCTGACCGCGGTGGCTGGCTGTGGGTCGAGCTCCTCCAGCGCCCCCGCTGCCTCCTCTGCGCCTGCGGCTTCCTCCGAAACCCCCGCGGCTCCTGCCAAGACCTACACCATGAGAATTGCCCATATTCTGGATACCGAGTCCATCCGCCATCGTTCGCTTGAGATCTTCAAGAAGACTGTGGAGGAGAAGACCAACGGCGGCATTAAGGTTGAGATTTATCCCTCCGCCCAGCTTGGCTCGGATGACGAGCTGATTGAGCAGGTGAAAAACGGCTCTATCGAAGGTTACCGCGGAAGTGCGATCGATACCGTAATTCCCGCCTACAATATTTATTCCATGCCCTTTCTGTTTGCAAATGTCGATGAAGCGGCTGCCGTTATGGAAAGCGACTGGGGACTTGCCCTCGCGGAGAAATCAGAAGAAAACAACGTCAAGATCCTTTCCACCGGTACCAGCGGCATGCGGGTTCTGACTAACAACATCCGTCCGGTTTCCACCCCTGAGGATATGAAAGGCCTGAAGCTTCGCACCCCTTCGTGGGAGGTTACCATCAAGACTATGGAGGCTCTTGGCGCCAACTGCACCTCCATTGCTTACAATGAAACTTATATGGCTCTGAAAACCAACGTCGCTGACGGACAGGAGAATCCCTGGGTTTATATTGTCAATCCGAAATTCTACGAAGTCCAGAAGTATGCGACCGACCTCAACTGGAATCTTACTCTGGAATATTTCCCTGTGAACCTCGCTTGGTACAACTCTCTGCCTGAGGATTACCAGAAAATCATCACCGATGCTGCGTGGGAGTCGATGGCTTACAACAACGAACAGAACAAGACGGAAGAAGAAAGCTATATCGCTACTTGCGCAGAGGCGATGGAGATCAACTACCTCACCGATGACCAGCGCAAGGCGTTTGTAGAAGCAACCCAGCCGGTTTATGACTATTACATCAGCACCGGCCTCTTTACCCAAGACGATATGGATCAGATCCGCAAAGTTATTTCTGATTTCAACGCGAAAAAGTAACCTGCGGCAAGCCACTCACCCGTGCGGTCAGGGAAATTCATAAGACGGTTTCCCTGACCGTCCCATTTAAGCGAGGTACCATTGTTGAAAACACTTGAAAAGATCAAACAAGTTATTTCCGATACCATGCTGTTGATATGCGCAGTGCTGGTGGCTGCCTGTACGCTTCTCGCCGCTGCGGCAGTCATTCTGAGATACTTTTTCAATATTGTCTTCATTCAGACCGAAGAGCTGATTACCTTTCTTTTCATTGCGATTGTATTTCTCGGTATTGTCCCGGTCATCCAGCGCAAAGAGCACGTTGCGGTTGCTCTCATCCAGAATATGATGTCGGGGTATGCGCGCAAGGCGCTCATCATCTTTCAGTACGCTGTCATTATCGTCGTGCAGGTTGTATTCCTTTATGCCAGTTACTACTGGATCAGAACCAACTCCAACTTTTTGACTCCGGGACTTCGGATTCCTTACCAGACGATCTATATGCTGGTGCCGGTCAGCTCGTTTTTGTCTGGAGTCATTGCTGTGATCGATCTGGTTGAGACAATCCTTACCCCTGTAGGGGACCCGATCTTCCGGAAGGAGGCAAAGCCCGAATGACCGCAATTGTCATCTTCAGCTTTTTTGTGCTCGTCCTGCTTGGCGTGCCGCTGTGCTATTCCTTTGCCAGCGCATGTGGAGCATATATCCTGTTGGCCAGTCCGGGAAGTATTTCAACACTGGTTTCCAGAATGTTCAACGGAGCGAACAGCTTTACCCTCATCGCGTTGCCGATGTTTATTCTGGCCGGCGAGCTGATGAATCGCGGGGGTCTCACTCAGCGGATCGTTGATTTCTGCCTGATGATTACCCGGCCCATTCGCGGCGGACTTGGTGAGGTGAATGTCATTGCCAGTATTGTCTTTGGCGGAATCACCGGTTCCTCGGTGGCGGATACCACCGCGATCGGAGGCATTATGATTCCCGCTATGGAGAAGGCAGGCTATCCCACCGATTATTCGGCCGGGGTGACCGTTGCTTCTTCCACCATCGGAATGGTCATTCCTCCGAGCATCCCGATGCTGGTCTATGCGGTCATCTCATCGGAGTCGGTTGGCGCGCTGTTTATGTCAACTGCAATTCCCGGCCTGCTGATTGGAATTCTTCAGACCGTTGTGGTATATTTTCAGTCTGAAAAACGGGGATTTCACCCCGTTTATACGGACAAAATGACCATGCGGCAGGTTTGGGATGTCTTTCGCAACAGCATTCTTGCTATTATTATGCCGGTGCTGATTATCCTCAGTATTGCAACGGGCATCTGCACCGCTACCGAGTCGGCAGCGTTGGCGGTTGTGTATGCAGCTATTGTGGGCGGATTGTTCTACCACGACCTGAAGCTGGAAGATTTAATACCTTCTTTGAAGAATACAGCGGTTACCACCGCGGGTGTCATGATTATTGTTGCATGCGCAACGGTATTTACCTGGGTTATGGCTATTTTGCAGATTCCTGCCACCGTTCAGAACTTTATTACCGGCCTGAATATGCCTGTCTTTTTGATTTTGCTCATCTTCGATTTTCTGATTCTGATCATCGGAACTTTCCTGGATGTCACCCCGGCGCTGCTGCTGCTTGGACCCATCCTGATTCCGATTATGCAGAGCTTTGGCATCGGAAAAATTCAGTTCGGCGCTATTATGATTGTTGGTCTGGCCATTAGTTTGGTCACTCCGCCCGTGGCCCTCTGCCTTAATGCATGTTCCAAAATTTGCGGGCTTAAGATGGGGCGGATCTTTCATGCGGCTCTGCCGCTGCTCATGGTCAACGTGCTTGTGTTCGTTCTAGTTACCTTTGTCCCGGCGGTTTCGCTGTGGCTACCGGGCGTATTTGGCTACTAAAAGCAGCGATACAAAGGAGAAACTATGAAAAAGTTCAGAATCGTTTTGACGGATTATATGTATGAAACGCTTCAGCCGTTTTACGATGTCTATGACAAAGAGCCGGACGTCGAATTTGTTCCAATGCAGCTGACTTCCAAAAAGGATATTATGCGTGAGACGGAATTTGCGGATGCCGTCATGGTACACTTTCAGCAGCTGGACAGCGATATCATTGGAAATCTGAAAAACTGTAAAATTATTGCGCGCAGTGCGGTCGGTGTCGACAATATCGATCTGGAAGCCGCCAGCCGCGCCAAGATTCCGGTGGCAAATGTCCCTGACTACTGCATTGAGGAAGTATCAAATCACGCGATTCTTCTGCTGCTTGCTTGCGCCAAACGGCTGAACATACTTGAACGCACCGTCAAGGAAGGGAAATGGGACTACTCTGTTACAAAGCCGGTTCATGCAATCCGGGGACGGACGTTGGGACTTCTCGGCGCGGGCAACATCGCCTGTTGTGTTGCGAAAAAAGCGCAGGCTTTTGGCATGAAGGTGATTGCCAGCGATCCCGGACTTCGTCAGGAACAACTGGAGGGACGGGGAATTACTCTGGTGAGCCAGAATGAAATGCTTGCGCAGAGTGATTTTGTATCAATTCACGCCCCATTAAACCGCCATACCCAAAGGCTGGTCAATGCCGACTTTTTGTCTCGGATGAAGCGCGGTGCAATCCTGATCAATACTGCACGCGGCGGTCTTGTCGATGAGTCGGCGCTCTATGACGCAATCAAAAACGGACAGCTTGGCGGTGCCGGCCTTGATGTGCTGACGCAGGAGTCCATCAGCCTTGATGATCCCCTGCTGACTTTGGAAAATGTTATTTTGACTCCACACGCTGCTTGGTACACCGAAGAAGCGATGTATACTCTGTTGACTAGTGCAGCCGCCGAAGTAATACGCGGGCTGCACGGCCAAACGCCCAAGCACCAGGTGAATCGCTTCTAAATTTTTCTCTCCGTAAGGGGGTACGAATCTAACCGGCCCCTTGATTCGGTGGCTCTTAAAAAGATCTGTTTTCCACATCTCTTTTGAAGATGCCTGCTGATCGCTCATCCTGTTGTTTTGTTTAGCTGGCAGCCCCTTTGGGGGCTGCCTTTTTTGTATAGAGAAAACCACTCGCTGGGCGAGCGGTTCCAAAGAAGGTTTATGGTGATAATGAAGGCATACAAACTCCCTTTGCTGCAATGAAAGTGCGGTCTGCCAACTGCATCAGAGAAGCAAAGGAAGGTCATTGAAGGTGAACGAAGTAAATAGTTTATCGCATACAAGCTGGAATTGCAAATATCATGTGATATTTGCGCCAAAGTACAGGAGAAAAGTATTCCATGGAGAGAAACGCAGGGAGATCGGAGAGATACTGCGAACACTGCGCAGCTGGAAAAAAGATAAAGATCATGGAAGCGGAAATATGCCCGGACCATATCCATATGCTCATAGAAATCCCGCCAAAGGTTGCGGTATCGAGCTTCATGGGATACCTCAAAGGAAAAAGCAGTCGGATGATCCATGAAAGGTTTCCGGAGTTGAGATATCAATACCGCAACCGGGAGTTTTGGTGCCGCGGATATTACGTAGACACAGCAGGGAAGAATGCCAAAAAGATATCTGAGTACATAAAGCACCAGCTGGAAGAGGACCAGGCAGGGGAACGGCTGACCATGGGAAACTTCCAGGCCCGTTTACGGGCGGCAGGCAACAGTCCTTCGCGGCTGGCAGAGCGTATCAACGCGGCGTGACGCGTGCAGCCAGTTATACGGGGCTTTGCCCATCTGTAAAAACCCCCGGCTTCGCCGGGAGATATTTATTGCGCTGGGGAAGAGTCTGCGAGATGGGATGCACTTTGAACATACCAACAAAAGAGAGGGCAGCCAAAGCTGCCATACATAATATGTAGCCGTTTTGCTGCACTGTAATATACAGGGGAAAGGGATTTCGATGTCCTGTCAAAGAAAAAGACCGTTTCCGCAGCTGCGGTATTTATCATCAGCACCTCTTGGCTGGCGATCAGGGTGAGGCTGCCCAGCCCTTTTCCGGGCAGATACATGGTCAGCAGCGCAAGGTCATTTTGATCGAGAAATGAGCCGCACCGGCTTAAAAAGAAGGCGGCGTCGCAAAGTTCAATGAAGCGCCGGTTTTTTTCCGTGCGGGAATAGACCGGATCGTTGAGACCGGGCGTATCAATAACCGAAAGGTTTTCTAGCCGTTCGAGGGAAAGCCCCAGCGTAACATATTTGACGATGGGGGTCAGAATTCCTGTATCGCCCACCGATTCATCAAGCTTGCGGTTCAGCTCGGCGTAGCTGGAAAAAGAAAAGGTTTCGGATTTTGCCGCAAGACAATCCTGCACCGGCGTGCCGCGTTCCCGCGCCAGCTCGACCGCCTCCCGGGCTGCCCGTACCTGAGGGGTCTGCATGGGAGAGGAGGCAAGGCGGCGCAGAGCTGTCCATTCCTCCGGAGTGACATACTCCACCTTCAATTGGTTCTGCGGCGCATATTCGATGCGGGTCAGAGCAGAGGTTTTGGGGGTAGCAGCGCGAGGCAGCACCTGCTCTCCGTCGAAAAGCAGGGTGTTCAGAAAGGAGGATTTGCCCGCCTTGACCTGCCCGAGAACCGCCAGATGAAATTTCCGCCCCTCGCGGAAAAAATCCTCACGCTTTTCACAGAAGGTCTGGGAGAGCTGCCGTAATCCCTGAATTTCAGCGCAGTCGGAATAGGGTGCCAACGCTTGATAAAGCTCCTGCAGAGTTCTGGAAAACCCGTCGAGCTGTTGGCAAAGCGCGCTGTTGGGAATTACCAGATTCATAGCACCGCCTCCTGTTTTTCGCCGAATCCCCGGAGAAGATCCTTCAGCGTATCAAGATCGCGGCGCATCCGTTTTCCGCCGTCTGACCGGCGGCTGTCATCTCGTGCTTTTCGAAAATAGGCGTCTTCCAAAGCGCGGCGGCTGGCTGCAAATTCCTCTTCCAGAGCGTCGCGCACCGAGCTGCGAACCCATTCGGTGCGGCGGCTGATCAGGCTGTCAATGTATTTCGATACTGCACGGTGCAGGCAGGGAATAAACTCCTTCCGGACTTTTTTCTGCAAAAGAGCCTGACGCTGCCGCCCTCTCCAAAGACCATGTTGTTCAGGCAGCTTATTACCGAACAGAGAAGAGATCTCTCCGATGGCCTCGGTTTTCCCGAGAATGGAGCGGGGCTGCCGGACGATGTCGGCAAAGCGGCGCAGCTGTTCCACCGCCCCGCCGGGGCGCGCCTCTGACGACTGCACCTCAAGGATGCCGACCGTCTGTCGGATGTAGAGCCTTGCGGCGGGTTCGAAGTGAGCGAGCATGTCCGCCGTAACGCCGCCGCGCAGCATACCCTCGACATAGGCGGCAGGAGACTGCCCGGTGGAAAGCATTCGTTCGATCGGTTCACAGGCTTCATCCAGCCGTTCGTTTGCACGTTCGAGCAGCAGAGTGCGGCACTGGGCTGTATGCGCCAGAAACTCTTTCTCCTCCAGGGCCAGCCGGGAGAGTATTTCTTCAATCTCCGCCTGCAAGGCCTCAATCCGGCCTGTCAGCTCGGAAACGGAAAGCTCTTCATAGGTGATCCGCATCGAAAGGATGCGGGCGAGGCTGCGGCCGCGGTCCAGCAGCTGTGCGGTAAAACGACGCCTCGCAATCTCATCCGCCCGTTCCTGAAATCCCAGAAGAAGTGTCTCGACGCGGGAGGTTCCGCCTGGTGTGCGGGTGCTGGCGCAGACCAAAGGGACCGACAGGCGGCCGAGAAGCCGCTCCAGCTGTCCCTGAAGGTAGCGCATAGAGTTCCCGACCTCTTCTGGCGGCACCTTGTCGCATTTGGTCAGGACGCCGTAAACCGGCGCGTCCCGAAGCTTCAGCTCGGCGAGAACTGCGGCTGCGCTCTCCTTGACCACCGGTTCGTCGGCAGGAAAAATCAGAAGATAGGCCAGGCTGTGCGCCAGACCGTTTTTTCTGTACTCATCGGAACCGGAATCCAGTCCAGGGGTATCGATCAGCACAGCTTGGAAAGCCTTTTCAAAAGAGGGTGATCGTATTCAACCCGCAGCCGGGAAATTCCGGTGAGATCCAGGCCTCCGCGCAGCTCGCCGAGACCAAACCGTTGGAGGTATCCACTGCGCCAGGCGAGAACAATGTTTTCTCCCCATGCCAGCTCGATGGGGACAACAGGGCCTTCGTCCAGCCCCGCCGGAAGAATCCGGCTGTCAAGCAGGGCGTTGAGCAGTGCGCTTTTTCCCGCATGGTAGGGGCCCAGCAGCTGCACCGATACGGAAAAGGACTTCATTTCCTCCAGCAGCCGCCGTTCCTCCTGTGCGGAAATCCCATGGTTTTCTGCGATTCGGGTCAGGGTGCGAAACCCTTCCTCCAGCGTCGTCATGAGATTTTCTCCCTTCCAAAAATTTGTTTTCATTATAGCAGAAGATGGGCGGTAAATCCATCATTTATTCGGCTTTCTGCTCGTACCGAGGCAAGCGCAGATCGTTGGCAGACCGCGGGATGAGATCAGACTCCTTTTCAAAACTTTCATGATTTTCTCACAAAGTTTCCTTGACGGATTCATATTAAATTTCTAAAATTGGTTTGTAAAACTAATTAGTTTGTCGAATGATATGGAGGAAGATCATGGAACGTTCCGAACGGGTGAATTATCTTTGCCGGGCTTTTGGCAGGATTCACCGCAGCATGCTTCGCGGCAACCGCCGCGGTCCGGAGCTTCGTCCGAGCGAGGCGGGGGCGCTGTGGACCATCGACCACGCGGGAGATGGGGGGATACATCCATCGGAGGTCAGCCGCCGCATGTCGATGGCACGTCCCTCGCTGACGCCGATTCTTCGTGAGCTTGAGGCAAAGGGCCTGATCCGGCGCTTACCGGATCCGGCTGACGGCAGGCGCTGCCTGCTCGCAGCCACCGAGCGGTTTCGTGCGGAACAGCAGATACGCTGGCGGGAGCATACCCGCTTGATGGAGAAAACTCTTTCCTGCCTGAGCGATGATGAAACGGAAATTCTTTGCGGCTTGCTGCACAAAATAGAGGAAGCGCTTCCGGATCGTTATGAAGAGCGCATTTCAAAGGAGGATGGCCGATGAAAAATTTATCCAGTCACCTCAGTCCCTATCGATGGAATATCCTGCTGGCGGTGTTGGCCATGGGAATTTCCGCGGGTTCCGATCTGGGACTGCCGCTTCTTCTGGCGCAGATCGTCAACGTCGGGCTTTATCAGGATGATCTTGCGGTTGTGCTGCGGCTGGGAGGCTGGATGCTGGCCCTCGCACTGTTGGGCGGGGGATTTGCCCTGCTTAACAGCTATCTTTCTGCGCAGATCTCCGCGAATGTGGGACGCACTCTGCGCGCTGAAATCTTTGACAAGGTGGAAAGCTTTTCACCCGCTGAGAGCGGTATGTTTGGAACCGCATCGCTGATTACCCGCTCGACAAACGATGTGGTACAGATTCAGAACTATCTGCTTGCACTGCTGCGGGTGGTTGTGCGTGCGCCGATTTTAGCGGTGGGAGGATTGGTGCTTTCCATCGGAACCAGCCCCACCCTTTCTCTGGTTCTTTGTGTTTCACTTCCTTTGCTTGCTTTTTCCGTTTCGCTTGTGGCGAAAAAAGGGCTGCCGCTTTCCACTTCGATGCAGGAGCGGCTCGACCGCGTCACCCTCATTATGCGGGAAAAGCTGACCGGTGTGCGGGTCATCCGCGCGTTTGGCAATGAGGAGTATGAGCAGAAACGCTTTGACCGGGCAAGTCGTGATCTTACCGGGACGGCGATCCGGATGAACCGGGTTATGACCCTGTTGTTCCCGATCTCCAATTTGATTATGGGAGGGACAGTTACCGCGATTGTCTGGTTCGGCGCACCGATGGCAGGATCGGGTTCGCTGCTGGTGGGTGATATCATTGTGATCGTGCAATATGTTACACAGATTCTGATGTCGATCATGATGATTTCCATGGTGTTTGCCATGCTGCCGCGGGCTGTCACTTCCGCCGTGCGGATTAACGAGGTGCTTGATGCGCCGGAGGTGATTACAGATCCCTCTGCGCCCCGTCGGGGCGCTGCCAGAGGAGAGCTGGCATTTGAGGATGTGAGCTTTACCTATCCCGGAGCGGAGGAACCCGCGCTTTCGCACATCAGCTTCACCTCTCACGCGGGCGAAACAACCGCCATCATCGGAAGCACCGGCAGCGGCAAGAGCAGCCTTCTGAATCTGATTTTGAGATTTTATGACGTGACCGGCGGGCGGATTCTTGTGGACGGAGTGGATGTTCGGGAGTATTCCCAGCAGGAGCTTCGCGGAAAAATCGGATATGTGCCGCAGAGAGCGGTGCTTTTTTCAGGAAGCATTGCCGAGAATCTGCGCCTTGGCCGGGAGGATGCTTCGGATTCGGAGCTTTCCAGAGCAGTTTCGATTGCGCAGGCAGATGAATTTGTGAACCGGCGGGAAGGCGGTCTGGAAGCCGAACTGTCCCAGGGCGGCGCCAACCTTTCAGGCGGTCAGAAACAGCGGCTTTCCATCGCCCGCGCAGTTGCCCGCCGCCCGGAAATCTACCTTTTTGACGACAGCTTCTCGGCGCTTGATTTTACAACCGACGCTAAGCTGCGCGCCGCTCTTTCCGGGGAGACGAAGGACGCCACCGTTCTGATTGTAGCGCAGAGGGTTTCGACCATCCGCCATGCCGACCGGATTCTGGTGCTCGACGGCGGGGAACAGGTAGGGATCGGCACCCACCGGGAACTGCTCAAGAGCTGCCCGGTCTATCGGGAGATTGCCGAGTCCCAGCTTTCGCAGAAGGAGATTGATTATGAGTAACGAAAGCCGCCGCGCTCCGGTTTTGGGAGGCAACGGACCGCACGGCCGGGGCATGGGCGTCTTCGAGCGCGCGAAGGATTTCAAGGGGACGGTGCGGCGTTTAGGAAGGGTGCTGCGTCCCTACGGATGGGTGCTGACCTTTGTAGTGCTGCTCACCATCCTTTCCACCGGATTTTCTGCCCTTGCCCCCAAAGTGCTGGCCCTTTCGACCAACGAGATTGCCAGAGGCTCTTTGGCTGTTCTGAAGGGGACGGGGCAAGGGATTTCTATGCCGCTGATTGGCCGGATTCTGCTTCTTTTGATGGCTGTGTATCTTCTTTCGGCTCTGGCGGGCTACGCGGTGCAGTTCCTGCTCGCAGGCGTCAGCCAGAGAGCGATGTATGACCTGCGCCGGGAGGTTGACGCCAAGCTGTCGCGCCTGCCGCTTGCCTACTATGACCAAAACCCTTATGGCGATATTCTTTCGAAGGTTACCAACGATATTGATACGGTGGCCAACTCACTGCAGCAAAGCCTGAGTCAGGCGATCACTTCACTGCTTTCAGTGGTCATGATTCTTGTGATGATGCTCACCATCAGCCCTGTGCTGATGGTGGTGGCGCTGATTACCATGCCGCTGGGAATTCTGCTTTCAAGCCGGATTGTCCGATACTCCCAACGCTTTTTCCGCGGGCAGCAGGCGGCGCTCGGCGAGCTGAACGGCTTTATCGAAGAGAATTACAACGGCCATACGGTCATCAAAGCGTTTGGACGGGAGGATGATTCCCGCCGCCGGTTCTCAGAGCTCAACGAGGCGCTCTGCGGGCACGCATGGAAGGCGCAGTTCTTCTCCGGCATTATGATGCCGTCGGTCATGCTGCTCAACAATATCGGCTATGTTGCGGCGGCGGTGCTTGGCGGCGCACTGGTCCTCAGTGGCCGGCTGCTGATCGGGGATATTCAGGCCGTTATTCAGTATATGCGTCAGCTCTCGCACCCTGTTTCGATGGCCGCCAATATCCTGAACGTGCTGCAATCGGCCGTAGCGGCGGCGGAGCGGGTTTTTCAACTGCTTGATGAGGCGGAAGAAACCCCTGACCCCGCCGATCCGGTTTCCCTGGCTCACGTCAAGGGGGATGTGCGGATTGATGACCTCAGTTTTTCCTATGACAAAGCGAAACCGGTTTTGCGCAGCATCACCGCATGGGCCAGGCGCGGTCAAAAGGTGGCGATCGTAGGCCCGACTGGATCGGGCAAAACAACACTGGTAAATCTGCTGCTGCGTTTTTATGAAGCGGATTCCGGCGCCATCACTCTGGACGGCATCGACATCCGCTCGATGAGCCGGGTGGGCCTGAGACGGCATTTCGGCATGGTTTTGCAGGACACATGGCTCTTTAAGGGAAGCGTCCTGGAAAATATCCGCTACGGAAGGCTTGACGCAACAGATGAGGAAGTTCGTCAGGCTGCCAAGGCGGCCTGCGCCGATAAATTTATCCGCCAGCTCCCCGGAGGATACGGTTTCGAGCTTGGGGAGGATGCCGCCAACATTTCGCAGGGGCAGCGCCAGCTCCTGACTATCGCGCGGGCGCTTCTGGCCGATCCAGATATCCTGATTCTCGACGAGGCGACCAGCTCGGTCGATACCCGTACGGAGTCCCTGATCCAGCGCGCGATGGAGCGATTGATGGAAGGCCGCACCAGTTTTGTAATTGCTCACCGGCTCTCGACCATTAAGGATTCCGAAGCGATTCTTGTGATGCGCGACGGTGAAATTATCGAACGCGGGGATCATGAAACGCTGCTCCGGGAGGGCGGATTTTATGAAAAGCTCTATAACAGCCAGTTTGCACCTCCTCCAGCTTGAGGGTACGGAAGAAAAATCCGTCGCCTCTTTAGCGGCCACCCCATAAGAAGCATTTAAAAAAGCGGTGAAGGCATGGACTCTGAACCATGCCTTCACCGCTTTTTGTTTGCACGGTTTTCTATTTGATGGTCACCGGGCAAAATCTCATCATTGCAACAAAACGGGAGTTGTTTGCTTCAATTTTTCTTGACACTCGCTGCATTCTCTATCATGAATTGATATGATTCCTCCACATTTTGAACAAGTATATTTCTTTTCCTGTTGTTGTGCAAATGCTTCCAATCCATATTGGCGCATATATTCACTATTCTCCATAAGGCTTGCCTGATATCTTTTGTTGTAGCTTTTTTCAAGGTTTGTTATCAGCTTGCATGGATAGTCGGAACACTCAAAACAATAGGAAAATCCGCTGTTCCTGATGCAATCTTTTATCCTGCATTTTCGACAGTGTTCCGGTTTCCCTGTATCGGTATTCAAACATCCCGCACAAGGCTTTTTGTGATAACAGTGCTTATAACAGACCACGCAATTCATTCCACAAGGAGCGAACATCGTGATATCAATCTTTAGAGGCATTTTCATTGTCTGCTCCTCCTTGTTAAATTCCGATTTCCTGATAATTTATTTTCATGATTATAGCATGTCTCGCCGCGCCGTACAACAGATGCTGTCGGGAGCACGATGTGCGGCAGGCATCTCTTTTCCGGACCTTCGCTCCTGAGATGTCTTTTCATGTCACATGGGCGTACAAGAAGAAAGCCGAAGCAAACTAAAATTTTCTCCGGCTTTCTTCTCGATACACAGCAGGAAGGTTGTGCCGGTGCGGCGTGATAGGTTTATTGCCCGCAATGGAGGTTTTCACCCGTCAGCGCAAAACCATCCGGTGGACTGGCTGCTGTTTATTATGCGGCGAAAATTTACAGCTGTACTAAAAATTTGTCATTTGAATAATTTATCTTTTGATTATAATCGATATAATTTTGTAATTTTTAATGTGAAATTTTTCCGAGATCCAGTTTGAAAACTGGATAAATTTTGAAATTCCAAGAAATTCTTGCGTAAATATTAACATAATAGTGTCAAAGTAATTAAAATTTAATTTGAAAATTTTAGAAGCAGATGCTATCATTTCCTTACGGTTGGAGAGCCGAAAATAGAGCTGTCTTTATAAGGAGGAACCATCATGAAAAAAATTTTGTCGATCGCACTGGCTGCCGCCATGGTTTTCAGTATGTGCGCTGTTTCCATGGCAGCTCAGAAACCCAGATCCACTCGCAAGTCCGCGACATCGGTTGAAACCGATTATCGCAACAAAAGCAATCAATTGATTCCAGGCGTTTATGATGCCGTTGGACCCTTCGCCTACGATGTAAATGACGATAAAAAACTGACTGAGGACCCCGTCGAATATGGAGAAACCGCCTACTACGTCCTGACCGATAAGGATGGAACCGGGATTACGAACTCCGATTCAGTGGACGGCCTGAAGATCAAGGCCAAGTGGGAAGAGGGGGACAAACTGGTCAAAGGCGTCGCTATAGCCAAGAAAAAGGTGACCAACACGATGGGGACAGTCATCCCTGCAGCAAACCGGTATTATTATATGCTTGCAGTTACGGTTGCGGATTCGAACTCCACCTCTGATGCGGACGTCATCGGAACCCTGACTCTCAACAAGACCAAAAGCCCCAAGGTCAAGGAGCTGAAGCTGGCAATCGACCTGAACGTCAACTGGGCCCATTCATATTTGGACAGCAGCGGGGATTACATCGTCAGCGACGACCTCTCCGACATTAAGGCGGAAAAGTACTATTCGCTGAAGTTTGATTCGGACGACACGGTGGAGCTGGAATTTGAAGACGGAAGTACCTTTACCGTTGATGTCTCAGGGCAGGGAAAGACATTGGTCTATTTTGACACCAATTTCAATTCCCAGCTGGCCGCGAAATATCCGCTGGCTGAACTGAATTTCTGGAATGGAAACGGCGCAAAATTCAACCGTACCGGCGAATTTTTCCTGTCGGTATCTAATTATGACAGCACGGTATTTCTCTATGAACTCAAGTCGGACGGGGCGCTGTCAGAGGTCACCAGTGCAGAATTTGACGACAAGGACGAGGGATTCTACTTCCGGACGCGGACTCTCGGCAAATATGTTGTCTCGGATATGGAGCTGGAAACCGGCACTGCGGACAGCGGCGAAGTTGATGTTGTAACCCCTGTCGTTCCCGTTGTTCCGGTCAACCCCGGTACGGGTGCGACCGCCTGAAAAAGGCAGTCCTGTTCCGTCCGGGAAGGAGAATTGCCCCAGATTGTGCGGACAGTGCAAAAAGCCCCTGGCCGGAATAGAGATTTTGGCAGGAGCGGCGCCGCTCCTGCCGCGATACAATGAACAATCCCCCCTGATGCAGTTCATTTTCCTGCATCAGAGGGGATTCTGTCTGCTGCCCGTCTTTACCGGTGCGGTTCCTATCTGTATTAAGGGATTTCATCCACCGCCCGCGGTTCACGCAGAGGAAAGAAAATTTAATCTTCGGAAGCATCAAGCAGCGCACAAATCATCCTGGAAGACTGCTCACAGGCGAGAGGCTTGAAGCGGTTGTATTCTAGGATTGCTCCATCGCGGAGCGAATCGGAGATCGTTCTCAAAATCAGGAAGGGAAGCTGGTTGACATAAGCGACATGGGCGACTGCCGCGCCTTCCATCTCGACGCAGGAAGCTTGAAATTGCTCGTGCAGACGCTCCTTTGTCATACGGTCGTTGATAAACTGATCTCCGCTCACCAGATGTCCGGTGACGGTGCGGCGCCCCTGCGAAGCGGTTATGGCGCTGCATACCGAGAATGCCAGACGTACAAGACCAGGGTCACAGGGAAAGCGGTCACAGTAGGGAAAATAGTCGATCAGGACGCCGGGTTCCATGTCGTGATAGACCGCATCGACGGCGACGACAACGTCGAGACATTCGAGATCCGGCTGGAGGGAGCCAGCCACTCCGACATGGACGATTCGATCCACCCCGAAAGACTGGATCAGAGTGTCGGCGCAGATTGCGGCATTGACCTTTCCGATGCCGCAGCAGACAAGAATAACAGATTTTCCTTCCAGAGTGCCGCTGGAAAAGGTGCAGCCGTAGCGGACGGATTCCTCCTTGATGACGGCCTTTCGGCGGAGCAGATCGATTTCCTCATCCATGGCACCGATGATACCCCAGAGCATAGGCTTTCTCCTTTCTGTTCGAGGGATCAAATTATTCGCGATGCCATTTGACCCCTTGCGGAGTATCCTCCAGCACAATCCCCTGCGCCTTGAGCTGGTCGCGGATCGCATCAGCCGTCTTGAAATCCTTTGCTTTTCTGGCGGCTTGGCGTTTCTCAATCAGCGCCTCCACCTCGGAATCAAGATCCTCCTTTCGGCGCTGGTAAAGGATGCCGAGAACGTTGGTCATCTCGTCAAAACAGGCGGTGGCAGCAGCGATTGTCTCAGCCGACCTGGGCTCGGTAAAAAAGCTGTTGCAATCTCGGGCCAATTCAAAAAGGGCGGAGATCGCGTCGGCGGTATTCAGATCATCATCCATCGCCTCAATAAAAGAGGCGCGGCGGCGTTCCACTGTTTTAAGAAAATCTTCCTCTTCCGGGATGGGGGCAGGCGCGGCGTGCGCTGCGGCGAAATCGAGGTGATCGCGGCAGGTATAGAGCCGGTCGAGAGCGGCGCGGCACTGCTCGACAATATCATAGCTGTAGTTGATGGGGGTACGGTAATGAGCCTGCAGCATCAGAAACTTGATCGGCTCATAGCCGAACTTTTCAGCTACATCGCGGGTGGTGAAGAAATTGCCGAGGCTCTTGGACATCTTTCGGTTGTCAACGTTGATGAAGCCGTTGTGCATCCAGTAGCGGGCGTATTCCTTGCCGCTGCAGCATTCGCCCTGCGCAATTTCATTTTCGTGATGGGGGAAGATCAAATCAGAGCCGCCGCAGTGAATATCAATCGTCTCACCGAGATGCTTGCGGATCATAGCCGTGCATTCAATATGCCAGCCCGGACGCCCATTGCCCCAGGGAGAAGGCCAAAATGGCTCGCCGGGTTTTGCAGCCTTCCAGAGGGCAAAATCCAGCGGATCCTCTTTGTGCTCAGAGACATCGACGCGGCTGCCGGCCTCAAGATCTTCGATCGGCATATGGGAAAGCTTTCCATATTCCTTAAAATGACGGCTGCAGAAGTAGACGCTTCCCTCCGAAGGATAGGCATAGCCCTTCTCGACGAGGGTGGAGATCACTTCAAGGATGGTATCAATCGTCTCGGTCGCCTTGGGATGGATCGTAGCGGGCCGGACTCCCAAGCCCTCTGCATCGGTCATATATTCCTTGATATAGGTGGCGGCGATTTCAGGGACGGTGGTGCCTTCTTCGTTGGCACGCTTGATCAGCTTGTCATCAATATCGGTAAAATTCTGAACAAATGTGACCTCATAACCGCGGTATTCAAAATAGCGGCGCAGCGTATCGAATACGCAGATCGGCCGGGCGTTTCCAATATGAATAAAGTTGTAGACGGTCGGGCCGCAGGCATAAATTTTCACCTTGCCAGGCTCAAGCGGAATAAATTCCTCTTTCTGTTTCGTGAGGGTATTATAGATCTTCACAAGAACACTCCTTTTTACTCGATCACAATTAAAAAACGCCGTCCTCCTGCGATTGCACGAAGACGGCGTTTGGTTCGACGCCGCTGTTCCACTTCTGTGAAGCAACTGAGCCCATAACGCAGGCAAAACGCGGGGAAATTTTCGCCCCGTGCTCCACGGGCGCATCCTCTTCGCTCCTTTGCCGCCGCGCTCTCAGCAGCCGCGCGGCTCTCTGTGACAGGTGTGCAAAGTCTTTTCCCGTGTCAAACGCATCCCAATATACAGTTTTATTGTATGGCTTAAGCTTTAATTTATCACACTTCGCTTCGAAAAACAAGGGGGAGCGTGTTTTTTAAGAAAGAGTCAGAATATTTCCCTGCGCAGCGGAAAGCTGCTCGTCCAAAAATGTACTCAACGCCTCGCTTTGAGCCTTGCAGGGAGCAGAATCAAAGACCAGCATCTGGCTTTGCCCCTTGATGGAGGCGGTCAGCCAGAAGCCGTCGTTGGAAAGCAATACTGCCTGATCACCCGATTCAAAGTAGAGTGTCCAGAGAAAACCGCTGGTAGCGGGATTCCCAAGCGTTTCGAAGACGCCTGGAGCGGGAAGCTTCGCCGTCATCTCAACCAATGCTGCGGCGTCCTCATCCGAAAGGAGCGCCTCTTCCTGATAGCCGCTGAGAGGATTTGCGATGACGATCAGAGAGACATTCTCCGGCTTAAGGGAAGAGAGGAGGGCCGCAAGCGAATCGCGTTCGGCGGAGGTGCCGGCGCGGCTGCCGGAAATTCCGCTGATCTGCCGGTGAATTTCCCCGGTAACGACGGCGGTCAGGTCGGCCGTCGTGCCGCCGGAAGCCTCTACTGCTTCGGCAGGCTCGAATTCCGCCGGAGCATCGGCGGACTCTTCTTCAGGAGCGGCGGACGGGGAGGGAGGCTCCGGCTCGGAACTGGGCTGGGAAGAAATCTCCGCGGCGCTGCTCCCTGATTCAGGCGGGGGAACAGGGGAGGAGGATGAGGCCTGGCTGCCCGAACAGGCCACCAGCATCAGCAAAAAAAGGGTGAGGCATAATGCCCGAAGAATACGGCGAAAAAACATGGTAAACTCCTTTGCGTTGAGCACCCCAAAGGGATGCTGAATCAGCTTGCTTCACTGTAATGCTATTTTGCTTTACATATCTTTGAGGAAAATTTCACGATTTTGATAGCAGTAATTGAAGCCCGAAAGAAGAGTAAAAAATACCGATGCCAGCATCAGCGCGATCATCAGCAGGTGAAAGACGGCTGCAATCTCCAACGGAGCACCGCGCAGAAAAGGGGCATTTTCCAATGCCAGCCAAAGCAGGGTAACAATGATCCAGCACATCTGGGTGACTGTTTTGATCTTTCCCCAGCGGTCGGCGGCAATCACCTTGCCCTCCCCGGCGGCAATCAGACGCAGCGAGGTGACGAGGAATTCGCGTGCCAGAATAATGATGACGATTTCGGCCGGCGCATAGCCCAGATGGATGAAGCAAACCATCGCACTCATCACGAGGATCTTATCGGCCAGCGGGTCCATCAGCTTTCCGAAGGTGGTGACAAGCCCTCTTGCCCGTGCGATTTTTCCGTCGAGCAAATCGGTCAGACTGGCTCCCACAAAAATCAGCAGTGCCAGAATGCGGAAAAGGTTTGAATTTCCACCCAGCAGAAAAAAGACGAAGAAGGGGACGAGGATCACCCGCAGGACGGTCAGTTGATTCGGCAGGTTCATCCGAGTACGACCTCCTCTCCGACGATGTCGTAGCCGTCCGCACCGGTGATTTCAACCGTAACAAACTGGCCCGGCTCCAGACCGCTGCGGCCGGTAAAATAGACCTTGGTGTCGATGTCGGGGGCATCCATATAGCTGCGCCCGGCGTAGCACTGCGCCTCCTCGTCATAGCCCTCGCAGAGCACCTCGAGGGTCTGCCCCTCCAGAGAACGGGCGATCCCGGCGGCAATTCCCATTTGGAGCTCCATAATCTGATCGGCGCGATGCCTGCGCAGTTCCGGATCGATCTGATCAGGCATCTCCCCGGCGGGAGTTCCCTCCTCGGTCGAGTAGGCAAAGCAGCCAAGCCGTTCAAACGCTTCTTCCCGGACAAAATCGCAGAGCTCCTCGAACTCCTCCTCCGTTTCCCCCGGCAGGCCCGCGATCAGGGTGGTGCGGATGCAGACCCCGGGAATCTTTTCCCGAAGTTTTTTGAGCAGCGGGCGGATCAGCGACGAATCGCCCCTGCGGTTCATTCTCCGGAGCAGGCGGTCGTTGATATGCTGAAGCGGCAGGTCGATATATTTGACGATCTTCGGTTCGGAGGCAATGGCCTCGATCAGCTCGTCGGTGGTGCGGTCGGGGTAGCAGTAGAGAAGACGCACCCAGCGGATTTTTTCAATTTTACAGAGCTCGCGCAGCAGCTCGGGCAGCATGAGCTTTCCGTAGAGGTCCTGCCCATAGCGGGTGGTGTCCTGTGCGACGACGTTCAGCTCGACCACACCCCGGTCGGCAAGGCGGCGGGCTTCTTCAAGGACCTTTTCCATCGGCATGCTGCGGAAATGCCCCCGAATGTCAGGAATTGCGCAGAAGGCGCAGCGGTTGTCACAGCCCTCAGCCACCTTGAGGTAGGCAAAGTACGGCTCATTGGCCAGAATCCGTTCTCCTTCGAGCGGCAGATCGGATTTTTCCCGAAAGGAGATCACCCGCTCCCCCTTTTCAAGGGCACACCGCAGTGAGGCGGCGATCTCTCCGATCGAGCCCATCCCAAGGATGACGTCGGCCTCCGGCACCTCGTCGGCGAACTCGTTCTGATATCGTTCGGCGAGGCACCCCGTCACAGCAAGGACCTTGAGACGCCCTTTTTTCTGTTGGGCGGCCTCGAAGATGCTCTCGATGGATTCACGCTTGGCATCCTCGATGAAGCCGCAGGTGTTGACGATGATGGCGTCGCAGCGCGCCGGATCGGAGCAGATGGTAAAACCGTTCTCACTGAGAAGGGAGAGCATACGCTCTGCGTCAACCTGATTTTTTGAGCAGCCCAGCGAGATCATTCCAACTTGATAGTTCATAGATTATCCTCTGTTTCTGATAATTCTCCGCGCCTTGCGTTCTGCAGAACGCCGCGCGCGATCGAGGCCGGATAGCCGTACCGTTCCAGCAGCGCGGCGGCACGCCGAAGGTCCGCAGGGGTATCCAGCGTGCCGAAACGCGCTTCGATCAATCCGGCGGCATGCTGCGGCAGGGTATCCAGCTCAAGGCCGGCAATCGCATCCTCGCAGAACTCCGAAGAGATTCCCCGGCGCGTCAGCTCCAAACGGATTCGCCGCGGAGCAAAGCGGCGGTTTTCGAAAAGCTCCCGGGCAAACCGGCGGGCATAATCCGCATCGTCGAGCAGTCCCAGCTCCTCCATCCGTCCGGCGGCTGCCTCTGCCGCCTCCTGTCCGGACTTCCGGGACAGGCGTTCGGTCAGTTGGCGTGCGGTATAACTGCGGGCAGAGAGCATGTTGAGGGCATGGCGCTTGGCTTCCTCGACGCGGTTCTGGCGCAGAAGATCGTTGAGAGCGTCGGCATCCGCGTCGCAGCCCTTGAAAAGTCCGGAGAGAATCCATACTTCTTCCGACACGGAGGTGAGATATTCTCCGTCTGCTTCGACGGCGATCCTGCCGCGTTTGGTCCGTCTGACGTCGGTGATGATCATGCCTTTTCAGATTCGGGAGCGACCTCGACATCCACGCTCGCCAAAGCAATCGGGCGGGGGACAGGGGGCTTTGCCTTCTTGTCGGTGGGAAGCTGATCCATATTGACCCGCACCTGCTCCGCGATGCTTTCAAGCAGTTCGGGATTGGCTTTCAGGTACTCCCTGACGTTGTCGCGTCCCTGGCCGAGCCGGGTTTCCCCCATCGTGAACCAGGAGCCGCCCTTTTGGATGATACCGAGCCGCACCGCAAGATCGAGGACTTCTCCTTCTTTCGAGATGCCGCGGCCGTACATGATGTCAAACTCCGCTTCTTTAAAGGGTGGGGCCACCTTGTTTTTGACAACTTTGACCCTCGTACGGTTGCCGATGACCTCGCCGCCCTGCTTGATCTGCTCAACCCGGCGCACGTCGAGCCGCACTGAGGAATAGAATTTGAGCGCGCGGCCGCCGGGGGTCGTCTCGGGATTGCCGTACATGACGCCGATTTTTTCGCGGAGCTGGTTGATGAAGATGGCGACGCAGTTGGATTTGGAAATCGCGCCGGTCAACTTGCGCAGTGCCTGACTCATCAGACGGGCCTGCAGGCCGACGTGGGAATCTCCCATTTCGCCGTCTATTTCGGCTTTGGTGACCATTGCGGCAACCGAGTCGATTACCACGACATCGATTGCGCCGGAACGCACCAGAGCCTCGCAGATTTCAAGCGCCTGCTCGCCGGTATCGGGCTGAGAGACGAGCAGAGAGTCGATGTCCACGCCGAGCGCCTGTGCATATACCGGATCCAGTGCGTGCTCAACGTCGATAAAAACCGCTTCGCCGCCGCGCTTCTGGGCCTCGGCGACGATGTGCAGCGCAACGGTGGTTTTACCGGAGGATTCCGGCCCGAAGATCTCAATGATTCTGCCCTTGGGAACACCGCCGATTCCCAAAGCATGGTCGAGCAGCAGCGAGCCGGTCGGAATTGCCTCGACGTTGAGCGAGCTGTTCTGCCCGAGCTTCATCACCGCACCCTTGCCGAACTGGCGTTCGATCTGAAGCAGTGCTGTTTCCAGTGCCTTTTGTTTTTCATCGGCCATGTTAAAATCCTCCATCTGTTCTGTTTGAGGTAATTCAAGCGAAAATTTGGTAAAAAAGAGGCGCCGGGTTGTATTTGAAAGAAGGTGACGCTATGATTGCTTTACGGGATATATCCCGTAAGGCATACGCCATGCAGTCATTATACCGTATCAGTATGCGAAAAGCAACCGTTTTCCGAAAAAATCAGAACACATGTTCTTGCAAAACTTTTTTTGAGAAAGCATAGGAATTTGCTTTGGGAAGCACTATAATATCGGTTGGTAAAAAATACTTCCCTGCGAGGACAACATGAAACGTCGGAAACTGCTCTGGTATCTGGCAGCGGCGGCGCTGCCGCTGCTTTTCCTTGTCCCGGTCTTTTGGTGGACGGGGCTTTATCCGCTTGGCCGCAACACCCTTGTCTGGTGCGACATGCGCCAGCAGGTTATGCCGCTTTTGATGCAGCTTAAAGATCTTCTTGCCGGAGAGGTCAGCCCCTTTTACAGCCTGCGGGCTGCCGGGGGCATGAATCTTTGGGGCGTGCTCTTCTTTTTTGTCTCAAGCCCATTGTCGCTTCTGGTGCTCTTTTGGGAGAAGGCTGATTTTTTCCTTCTCGCGAATCTGATGACGCTGCTGAAAATTTCCCTGTGCTCACTGGGCTGCTTCTGGTTTCTGCGCGGACGGCACCCGGCGCTGGGGCCTCAGTGGAGTATGCTTCTTTCGGCGGGCTATGCCTTGTCGGGCTATACGATGCTTTTTTACCAGAACAGCGTTTGGCTCGATGTGATGGCGGTTATGCCGCCGCTCTACCTTTCCGCCTGCGCAATGACGCGGCGCGGCAGGGGATGGGGCTATCTTTTCTGGCTGACCGTTTTGCTGATGCTGCAGTATTATCTCGGCTATGCCGTACTGCTCTTTCTGATTCTGTGGGCCGCTGCTGCGGCGCTGCTCGAGGTGCCGTACGGCGAGCGGGGAAGATTTGCCCTGCGGGTCGGGTGCTTCACGGCGGGAGCGCTTGCACTTTCCGCTCCGGTCTGGCTCCCCTCGCTGTTTGAAGTGATGGCCTCGGCGCGAACCGTCAATGTGGTGGCCTCGATCGCGGGCGGGCGCTGGTTTACCCGGCTTTATACCACCCTTTCTTTCCTGCTGTGCTCGGCCGCACTGCTGCCGGCGGCGTTCCTCTCTCTTCGGAGGCGCAGCATCGAGCGAAGCTGGGTGCGGGCGGAGTGGCTGCTCTTCCTCTGGCTGCTGCTTCCGCTTGTTTTTGATCCGATCAACAAGGTGTGGCATACCGGGAGCTATCAGGCATTTCCGGTGCGTTACGGCTTTTTGACCGCGCTGCTGCTTGTTTCGCTCGCGGCGGCAGGTCTCACCGAAATCGGAGAGGGACGCACAGGACGCGGCGGATTCACGACGGCATGCGTGGTTCTGTCCGCTGCCGCACTTCTGGTTCTGTTGATTCTACGGGGACATTTTGTCGAGCTTTTTTCCTATGTCAAAAGTCTTTGGGTCAATCAAACGGCATTTCTCTGGCTGGCCGCGGGAGCGGCCGGGCTTTTCTTTGCCGCTGTGCTGATTTTGCTGCTGCATTGCGGAGGGGGGCTTTCGCGCCGCATGCTTTGCGGCGGATTTGCCGTTCTTTTGCTGCTGCAAAGCATGCTGTTTTCGGCAGCCTTCATCGGAGCGGCAGCGCGAGACGGCTCGTTTCTCGAACCGATCGCGGCATTGGAAGACCGTATCGACGACGAAGAATTTTATCGTGTCAAAACCGACCGCAAGCTGTTCGATGTCAACCTGATCGGGGGGATTGGCTATAACAATCTGGGGCATTATACCTCTTTGACCCGTGAGGATACCCTCTATACCCTCAAGCGTCTGGGATATTCCGCCTACTGGATGGAAACGGGAAGCCACGGCGGAACCCTTGTCACCGACGCGCTGCTGCAAAACCGCTATATCATCCGCAACCGCGCCGATTCCTCACTGACGGCGCAGCAGATCTATTCCAACGGAAGCTACTGGCTCTACGAATCGGCCTGCCGGATGCCGTTCGGGATTGTAACGGGCGCAGATGCCGAAAGCATTTCCGAATTGCCCGACCTTCCGAGGGCGATGACCGGCGCCCGCGCTGCTGAAGCCCTGCTTGGGCTGGAGGAGACGGTGGAGGTTGTCCGGCCGGAGCCGGATGTCACCGAGAACCTTTTCTCCGGGATCGGGGAAGACGGGCGAATGACCCTTGCCCCCGCTTCCGGCGCAAAGAGCGCCCTGATGGTTTATCACCTTTCGGTAGGGGAGGAGACAACCCTTTACTTCGACTGCTTCGACCGGACTTCGACCGCTTTGAGCGAACCGGTCAACGGGAGCTTTTCAATCTGGGTCAACGGGGTGCAGAGGGCTGCTTCTTACCCATCCCAGCGCGAGAACGGCCTGCTCTGCCTCGGAACCTTCTCAGGGGAGGATATTCGGGTGACGGTGCGGGTCAATAAGTCGGTTACCGCCCGCTCGATGGGGATGTTCGGCATCACCAGCTCCTCGGTGGAAAGGCTTCTGGAGGCCCAGACGGGGGAGGTCTCCCTGACCGCGGTGCGGAATCGGATCGAAGGGACGGCAAGCTCCGGCGCGGCGGGGGCGCTGCTTTTCCTGCCCGTTCCCTATGCGGAGGGCTGGCAGGCGCAGGTCAACGGCCGGACGGTCACGCCGCTGCGGGTGCTCGGCGGCTTTCTGGCGCTGCCGCTGGAAGCGGGACAAAACGCCGTTTCCATGCGCTTCATTCCCGAGGGGATGTCCCTGTCTCTTGCGGTGGCTGCGGCCGCTCTGCTGCTGCTCGCTCTGGCATTCCTGCTGCACCGCGCCGGGTTTTCCCCGCCGGTGCCGGCCGGCCGCGCGGCACTGGTCCTTCTGGTTTTTCTCGCTTGTCTCACTGCTCAGTTAACAAGCATCCTGCCGTTGGCGTTGCACTGGCTTCTCTAGGATATTTCCGCATTTTTTCCGCAGACTATCCTTTGCGGGAACGATTCCCCGGAATTCTTTGGAAGGGAAGAAATGCGATGGATTCTAAGCCCCAGTGGATGAACGACCCGGAGATGTGCAGCTATTTCAACAGCCTGCCTCCCTATGTGCAGGAGAACATGATGCAGAGCTCGATGAGCTTTTGCTCCATGCAGGAGCTCCGCGCATGCGCCGAAAAGCTGCAAAGAGCTGAATGAAAAACTGCCGCGCCGGAAGAGACTTCTTCCGGCGCGGCAGTTTGCTGGGAATTCAATTTCGATACGGCAATTTGCCCGGTCAGAAAATGGAAACAGTTTGTCTATTTATTTTCCGGCAAAGAATGGTATAATAATCGCAGGGCTGTAAACAGAAAATCTATCCTGTTTCGGGTGCGTTCAGTGGGACAGGTGCTCCTCCGCGTTCTTGATCAGATTGAGTAGTGAGGCGGAAAAGAGCGGATAATCCGCGCCAAGGGACTGCGTAGTCACTGCAAGTGGTTCAATTTTCCCGATTGCCCCGCCATGCAGGATTCCGGCTTCGCCCGAAACGGCGCATTCCAGATCGGCGGCACAGCCGCGCATCGCTGCGTCGGCGTAGCCCTCGGCCAGCGCATTGGGCAGGCGGAACATCGCGGCAGAATTTTTGGGATTGGTCGCATACAGCATCCGGAAGCTGCGGTAGACCGCCATCATCAGAAAATTGGAAATCTGTGAAATCAAAAAGCGGTTTTTGGTTCTGGCCGCCAGATCAAAGATGATATAGAGGGAATTCGAAATCAGCTTTTTATTGAGCATGACCAGCAGTCCGGTGCTGCCTATGGCGGACTCCTTGCCGACATCCTCGATGTCGGGGAGATCCTCGGCGGTCAGGACCGTGCCGCTGCGATCGGGGGAGCGCCCCAGCAGATAATCGCAGGAGACAGAGTAGTAGTCGGCAATCCGCACGACAAAATCGAGACCGCATTCACGGATCCCTTTTTCATAATGGGACAACAGCGCCTGAGAAATACCGAGGTCGGCGGCCACCTGCTTCTGACTGAGTTTCTGCTCCTTGCGCAGCAGAGAGATCATTCTTGGAAAATGGGTGTTCATCCGACGGCCTCCTAAAATTTACAATGAGTATATATTATTATAATCGATCGAGGGGGCCTTGTAAAGAAAGAACTCAACAAATGCGAAAAACAGTCGAAACTAACAAAAAACGGAGGAAAAACATGGTCACCTACAAGCTTCACTTTATCCGCCACGGCATGACCGACGGAAATCGAACCGGCCGGTATGTCGGAAGGACCGACGTTCCCCTTTGTCAGGAGGGGCGGCAGGAGTTGGAGGCCCTCAAGCAGAAGTACCGCTATCCCGAGGTGCAGGAGGTTTACTGTTCGCCGCTCACCCGCTGCGTACAAACTGCCGATATCCTTTACCCCGATTCCCCGCGGACGCTTGTTGAGAACCTCGTGGAGCTTTCTCTGGGCGACTTCGAGGGGAAATACATGAAGGACCTCAAGGATAACCCCGCCTACCGCGCGTGGCTGAAGGAATCGCTGAAAAATACGCCGCCCGGGGCATTGGAAACAGGGGAACAGTTCGCACAGCGGATCGCCGTGGCGCTGCAGCAGATTTTTATGAATATGACCCAGAATCATATCACCGAAGCGGCGGTCATTGCTCATGGCGGAGTTTTGATGGGGCTTTTATCCGCGTTTGCGATGCCGCGCCGGCCGATGGGGGAATGGGCCATCTCCAATGGATGCGGCTATTCGGTGAGAATGAGCACCCAGCTCTGGATGCGCGACCAGATTATCGAGGTGTTAGGCCCCTTGCCGGAAGGGCGCCAGTCCGGCCAGGACGACCGCGTGAAGGCGTTTCTCGGCATACTCTGACCCGGTCCCCAACGTCGGGAGCGCGCCAAGCGCGGCAGCTTCCGAAGGCGGCGCACAGGGATGCATACCGCGCCTCTTCTGTGCTTTGCGTGTGACAAAACAGTTTGATTTCCCTGATTCCCGATGCGATTCCCAAAAGGAGTGAAAAACGATGCATCTCAGACGACTGGTAAAGGGCAATGCTCTGCGCGCGCTGCGCCGTCACTGGAGCCGCGCCGCCGCGATTTCTCTGATCCTGATGATCCTGTCCCAGTTTTTCGTCTCTCTGGAATTCCTTCTCTCGGTCATCTTTGACATCCCGGACTTTGCAGATCCGCTGCGCACGCCGCAGGCCTATCTGGACGATCTGCCGAACGCGGCGCCCGCGGCGGTGGCCCTGATCGGGGGAACGCTGCTGGTCCGGCTGATTTTGGTGGTGCCTCTGAAGCTGGGAACCCAGAGGTGGTTTTATCAGGCGGGAGACGGCCGGCCGGAGGAAACCTTTGCCGTCTTTGAATACTTCTCTTCCCTGCGCCTTTTCCTGAGTGCAGTCTGTCTCAATCTTCAGATTATACTGCGCGGGCTGTTTTGGACGGTGATATTTCTGGGACCGCCCGGAGCCGTCATTCTCTTTGCGCGGATGGCCTCCCGGCAGGCGGGCACCGATTTTCAGACCCTGCTGGGAACCGGTCTCGAGGCGGCCGGATTTCTTTTGCTGATGCTGATGTCGGTTTTTCTGGCGATCCGCCTGATGGGGTATTATCTGGCGCCCTTCGCCTTTGCGGAAAATCCCGGAGCGGGTGCGTGTGCGGCAATCCGCTCTTCGGTGCGGGCAAGCCGGGGCTGCCGTTGGGCGCTGCTTCTGTTTGAGCTTTCAATGATTGGCTGGCGGTTTTTGGAGCTTTTGGTGATTCCAAAGCTTTTCACCTACCCTTATCGAACCACTGCGCAGGGGCTTTACGCTCATTTCCTCTTTGAGAAGATGCGGCGGGAGGAAGCCGAAAAGCGAAACCGCGCTGTGGAAAAGGAAGAGAAGGAAAAGGAGGAGCAGAAAGAGGAGGAAGGCCATTCATGAATCTGATTGATCTGAAGCCATTCCTGGATGATGTAACCGACTCCTTTGCGGCAGTTCTGGATCTGGAATTTACGATCATCAATTCCGAGCCGATGCAGCGCGTGTCGGGAACAGGCGCCTACCGCGATGTTCACCGGAAGCATTGGGAGGGCACCTATTCCGCAATGGTGAAGAAGACCGGGAAGCCGATGGTTGTGCTGGAGCCGAGTGAATCCCGGCTGGAGCCGGAGCTGTTCAAACAGAACCCGCAGTATGCCATCATCCTGTACCCGATTGCCCGCGGCGACAGGATGGAGGGGGTAATCGTACTGGCCTCCTTCACGCCGGGGCAGAAAAAAACGATCACCGAGCGGACGCAGAAGCTTTTGAACTATCTGGAAAAGATCGCCTCCCTGATCCTCGCAAAGCTGGAGCAGGAGCGTCTTCTCGAAGAGCTGACCGCGGGCAACGCCCAGCTTTCCGAGGTTTTTGAATCGGTACAGGACGGCCTTCTCCTTTGTGGGCTGGGGAAGGGGATCATGCAGATCAATACGCGGGGGAAAAACCTGCTGCGGATGGATGACGCTTCCCCGCAGGCTGAGCGTCTGCGGGAAGAGGTGATGGAGGTAGCGCGCGAGGCGCTGGACCGGCACCAGATTCTCGAGCGTCAGGTTGACTGCCGCGCCGACCAGTGGGAGAGATCCCTCGTCATCGAGGCGCGGCCCGTCCGCGGAAACGCCGGTTCGGTGATCTGCATCATGCGCCCCTTTCAGGAGCTTCAGAATACGATTACGCAGAATGCCAACGAAGGAGTCCCCTTCCTTCTCGTAACCCGCAATGCGCGGATGAACCAGCTCAAAGAAAAGGTCAAACAGGTGGCGCAGCATTCCTCCAACGTTTTGATCACAGGGGAGAGCGGAACCGGCAAGGAGCTTTTTGCACGTGCAATTCACCGTGCAAGCCCGCGGCGCAGTTCTCCCTTTGTTACGGTAAACTGTGCTGCAATCCCCGAAACTCTGCTGGAAAGCGAGCTGTTCGGCTATGAGGAGGGCGCCTTTACCGGGGCGAAAAAGGGCGGGAGAATCGGCAAGTTTATGCTTGCGAATACCGGCACCCTGTTTCTGGATGAAATTGGGGATATGCCGCTCTATCTGCAGGCAAAGCTGCTGCGGGTACTCAGCGACCGGCAGGTGGACCGGATTGGAAGCAGCAAGCTGGTCGATGTGGATGTACATATCATTGCCGCCACCAATAAAAATCTTGAGGAAATGATCGGGAAGAAGGAATTCCGCGAGGATCTGTACTACCGCCTGAACGTAATCCCTTTTTACATTCCGCCGCTGCGGGAACGGTGTGAGGATATCCTGCCGCTGATTGAACATTTTATCGAGAAATATAACTGTAAACTGGGCAAGCATATCCGGGGGATTTCACCGCAGACTCTGGCGCGGCTGGAGAAGTATGGCTGGCCGGGGAATGTCCGGGAATTGGAGAACTGCATTGAATATATGGTGAATTTCGAAATGGAGGACCTGCTCTCAGAGAAAAATCTCCCGCAGAGGCTTCGCGGCGAGGGGGAAAATGCACCGGTGGGTGCGGCCCCGGCAGGACCGGCCATGGCGGCTGCGCCGCCCCCCATATGGGAGGGCATGCCTCTCAAGGAGCAGCTGCGGCAGTATGAGGCTCGCATTTTCCGGACTCAGAACGAGCGGTATGGGGGACGGCCGAATCTTCAGCAGATCCGCACGATCTGTCGTGAGCTTGGAATCAGCCTCTCTTCCTATTACCGAAAGCTTGAGGAGCTTGGTCTGTCATAATGGACCACCGGACTGGAAACAGTGGAACCTGTTCTCAAAAACGGGAAATTTTTCGTTTTTGAGAACGGGTTCTCTTTGCTTTTCTTGCTTTTAAGAAAATTTCGGCGGAAATGCGGCGAAACGGCCGCTTTTTTTGTTGGCACTATTATTGCTTATTATTCCGCACAGGCGATTTGTCCGGTATATGCGGACTGCGTTCCGCTACTCTGAAAGAGGGAGGAGCCTGCGAAGGAAAGTCCGCGCGGGAGGGGGTCAGGCGGCTGTCCGCCCGATCCTCACATCTCGTTTTTGCTGCTGGACGCCCAAAATTTTTAAAAAGGAGTCTGCATGATGAAGAACACCAATTGGCTGAAGAAAATGAGCTGGACTGAATTTGACGAGCGCCGTAAAACCTGCGATACCGTCATTGTCCCGGGCGGGGCAATCGAAGTTTACGGACCTCATATGCCGCTTGGCTCCGATTCGATCGTTTCTGCCGCGATCTGCGAGCTGGTTGCTCAGAAGGTCAATGCAGTCATCGGGCCCATGATCGAGGTGGGGGAGTCTGCCTCGCTGTATCAGTTCCCCGGTACGGTCAGGATCATGCCCGAAACCTACGCCGCCATTACGCGCGACATCATGAATTCAATGATCAAGTGGGGATTTAAGAACTTTATGTTCATCAACATGCATGCGGGAAATGTCCCGATCATTGGGCAGATCGCACGCGAATACCAGAGAGAATATGGAATCCACTGCGCGCAGATCGACTGGTGGCGCTTTACCCAGCCGAACACCGCTGATATCTGCAAAAATTCCGGGTGGATGGCACACGGTCATGCCAGCGAATGCGGGACCTCGGTGATGATGTACCTGCATCCCGAGTATGTCGATACCACGAAGATCGAGCTGGTCAAAGCGCAGAACCCCAAGTTCGGAAAGTTTCCGGATGTTGTGACCTATTATGAATTCCACGACAATACCTATAATGGCATCCTCGGAGATGCGACGCTGGCGAGTCCCGAAAAAGGAAAGGCTATTGTCGAAAAATGCGTCAACCGCATTGTGGAGTTTATGAAGTTCGAGTTCGGATGCTGAGAAGAAGCACATCTTTCAACAGCGTGACGGTCTTTTGAGGGAGGAGCATCTTTCCCGCCGGACAAAAAGAAAAGGATGTTCAAGCGCCCCGGTTTGTGCTATGATAATTATGTTTCGCCCGAGTGCACCGGAATCCGGAGCTGATGAGGACGAGAAAAGCCTGAATCCTGTCAGGGGTTCAGGCTTTGTCCTGTATTCGGGCAGGCTTTTTGAAAGGAATCAACCGCGATGACAAAACAATACAAAGGAATCCTGCTGGTCATTCTTTCCGCCGTTCTGTTTGGCTGCATGCCGCTGATGGCAAAAACCATCTATGAAAACGGGGGAACTCCCGTGGGGTTGACGCTGCTGCGGAATTTTCTGGCGCTGCCCGCCCTTTGGGTCCTGATGCGGCGCGGAGGCGGAAAAACATCCCTCGGACGTGCCCAGATCTGTTCGATGCTTCTTCTTGCGCTCGGATACGCCGGCACGCCGATGCTGCTCTTTTCCTCATACCGGTCGATCTCCACCGGGATGGCGACAACGATTCACTTTGTCTACCCGATCTTTGTGCTGCTTGGCTGTGTCCTCTTCTGCCATGAGAAGCTCAGCCGAATCAAGGTGCTTTGCGTTTTCTTCTGCAGCTGCGGCATTCTGCTTTTCTATACGCCGGGTGATGCCGGCAATCTGATGGGGATGGCGCTGGCCTTTACGTCGGGAATTACCTATGCTTTCTACATCATTTATCTCGGTGCGAGCGGACTTTCCCGCATGGCCCCCTTCGCATTGGCATTTTGGGTTTCCTCCTTTTCGTCGGTGCTCCTTGCGGTTTATCTGGCGGCGACCGGCTCGCTCGCCATCTCGATGACTCCCCTCGGCTGGGGAATGAGCCTGCTCTTCGCCCTTCTGATCGCGGTCGGCGCCAGTGTTTCCTTTCAGGTCGGCGTCAAAGAGGTGGGAGCCCAGAGAGCTGCGATTCTCTCCACCTTTGAGCCGATCACCAGCATTGTGGTTGGAATTCTCGCTTTTTCCGAACCGTTTGGCTTGAAAACCGCCTTGGGAGTTGTGTTGATTTTGGCGGCGGTTCTGATTTTGACGATCTTCGATCAGGAAAAGGCGGCTGCTTAAAAAGTTCCTCACCCTCATATGAATAGAAGGGAGAGGGGGCGGTTGCGGTGTTTCGTTGGGCAAGAGCCGGCAGGAGGTACGGCGCGCGGCTGCGGGCAGCGTTTTTTCTCCTGTTGCTGCTTGGCTGCTGCGCCGCAGTTGACGCGCATATCCGGCCGGTGATTCAGTCGATGGCGGCCTATCAGGCCAAGGTCTACGCGACGAGAATTCTCAACGAAGCGGTGGAAGCACAGCTCGCGGGCGAATCCCCTTCCTATCGGGAATTGGTGAGCCTCTCGACCGGAGACGATGGTAAAATCAATGCGGTTCAGACCGACGTGGTGCGGCTGAACCTGCTGAAAGCTGCGCTGACCAATGCGGCTACCGACCGGCTTGAAGAGCTTGAGCAGCAGACGGTTCTGGTCCCTCTCGGAACTCTTTTGGGCTGGCAGGTACTGTCAGGCCGTGGTCCGCTGGTGGAGTTTCGGCTCGTGCCCGCCGGGTATGTCCGCTCATCTCTCTCGCACCGTTTTGACGCCGCCGGCATCAACCAAACCCGACATCAGATCATGCTGCGGCTCGATGCCAGTATCATTGCGGTTCTGCCAGGGTATACCACATCGACCGAGGTTTCCACCGACTTTCTCCTTGCCGAGACAGTGATCGTCGGCACTTCGCCCGATTCCTTCACTCAGGTTCTTACCGGGGATGATCAGAGCATTGACCAGCTGATTGCGGATTACGGCCGGTGAGAAATATGTTTTGCTCTCCTGTTTGCCCATGGCGAGATCCTTGATCAATCAAAACCGCGCGGTGAACACGTAGGATGCACCGCCTCCTGAATCGGCGCGATAGCTGGCGCTCTCAGGAGACGCCAAGCCCTTTTTCGCCTGTATTCAGCGTCTCTCTATCACGCGCGGCGGCCGCATGCGGGCCGGCGCCCCGGTAAGGCTGAAAAATCTCCCGTCACGCGGTAGCCGAAGGCAGGCGGCTGAAAGCCGCCTGCCTTTCCGTTTTTTTAAACGAATCGCCTCAATGAGTCCATCGACGAGGCTTTTAGGATCAGTCCGATGTTTTTGCGCTTGATTTTGCCATTAAGGGTGCCCCTGAATGCCGCTCTGAACCGTATTGTTTCCCATATAACGGGGATGTATAAGTCGCCGCTGAGGCAAAAGAAGCGAGCCGTGCTCATCCCCTGAGGACGCTGCGGCGCAGCGCCGCCGGACAGCGGTCGGGATCAATCCTCCATTGACAGTCGGCGCAGCCGTAGCAGCGGTCGATCGTGCCCTCATCGCCGGAGGACGCCTTCCGCGCCCAGTGGGGGTCGGCCAGAATTCCCCGACCGACAGCGGCAAAGTCGCAGAAACCGTTTTGGATCAGGTATTGCGCCTGACCGGGCGTGCGGATCTCATTTGAGAGGATCACCGGCACCGGAGAGAGGCGTGCGAGCTTTGCGCTGTGGTAAACGACGGTATTGCAGGGAAAGTCAGGAGGAATCGAGGGGTCGGCCGCGGGCATCACTGTGCCACGGGAGAAGTGGATCAGGTCCAGAGGAGCCTTGACGATCTCAAGCAGGTTTTCCTGCGCGGTAGAAAAATCGGGCATGTTGCAGCCGATGCGCACAGAAAGAAGCATCTGATCCCCGACCTCTTTTCGAATTGCCGCAAGCGTCTCGGTCACGATGCGTGTCCGCCCCTGTGCGCTGCCGCCCGCATAGCGGTCGGTACGCTGGTTGCTTACCGCGTCGAGGAAGCGGCAGTTGAAATAGCCATGCGTTGCATGCAGCTCAATTCCATCGAAGCCGGCCTTCATTGCGCGCAGGGCGGCAGCGGCGTGCAGGGCTTCAATTTCCTGGATTTCCTCTATGGTTGCGGCGCGCGAGAGGCGGGTAGTGTCAAAATATTCGGGGGAGGGACCCAGCGCAATCGAAGAAGGATCGCGGGAACAAAGTCCGGCATAGCAGAGCTGGATCATTGCCGCCGCTCCGGTTTCATGGATCGCTTCGGCAAGCCTGCGCATTCCATCGATCTGCTCATCGCACCAAAGCCCGAGCATATTGGTATGCAGTTTCGCATTTTCTGCCACTGCTGTTGCCTCCACAACCACTAAGCCGGTCGAGGAGGCGGCGTCGCGGTAATGCTCAATGGAGCGGTCGGTCACCCGGCCGTCGCGGCTGTTAAGGGTATAGCGCACCATGGGGGGCATGACAATTCGGTTGGGGAAGGACCATCTGCCAATCACCATTGGGCTGAAAAGAGTGTTCATCCAATCCTCTCCTTTGCGGGCGTGCCGCGGTTAGTGTCCTTATTATAACAGAGTCCGCCAAATTTGGAAACGCCATCCGTTCTGTGAGGAAGAATCAGGAAGATTTACTCGGAAAATTTCCCCGAACGGGAGAATGGAATTATTTCACAGAGCTTTGCGCAGGGAAGATATGATAAAATCGAAGGAAAGGAGGATGCAAAAACACAAGAAGAAAAAGGAGATGATTGAGATGCTTCTCAAAAAAGGAATTTTCATGACAGCCGCAGCCCTGACGGCCAGCTGCTTTTTGAGCCTTGGTGTCTCGGCGGCCGGGGAAATGACGGGGAGGGTGACGACAAAAACCAGCCCACTGACCGTACGGGCATCGGCCTCCATCGAGGCGCAGAAGCTGGGAAGCCTTGCGCGGGGAAGCACGGTGACGCTGCTTTCCCGCACTGGGGACTGGTGGCATGTGGAATATGCGGCGGGAAAGACCGGCTACTGCCACGCCGGATACATCACCGTTTTAGAGAATGTCGGGAAGCGCCCTGCCGTTTCTCTGGCGGTCCCGGACTACAAGCAATACGATTCCCGCTGGGCGGAAGTGTTGGTGGGCGGTTCCGGGCAGACGATGAAGAGGATCGGCTGCACCACCTCTGCACTGGCCGATACCGAGAGCTACCGTACCGGCAGCACCATTACCCCGGCACAGATGGAAAATAAGCTCGCCTACACCAAGGGCGGCGCGGTCTATTGGCCGGACCATTACCAGAGCGATACCTCATCTGACTATCTGTCCGTCATTCTGCAAAATCTCAAGAACGGAAAACCTACCATCGTGGGTGCAAAAAACTCCTCGGGGAAAGCGCATTGGGTGGTGGTAACCGGTTACGACGGTGGAGAGAAGCTGAGCGCTTCCGGATTTTCCATCAACGATCCGGGGTCAGGCAGCAGGAGCCGTCTCTCGGACCTCTTTGCAGATTATCCCAGTTTTTATAAGCTCGAATACTATTGAGAACCGACCGCCCCCGCCGGATGCATCCGGAGGGGGCACTGCATCTGGAGGAATTTTGACCGCTCTCAGGAGATTCATTTGGAGAGAATTCGGAAGAATAGAGCAGAAGGAAAAAGAGAGAGCAAGGATTATGAAAGGAACAGCCACTTTTTGAAGATAATCAGGAAAAAACTCTAAAATCCCCGGAATTTTCGGAAAAACAGCGAAACGATTGACAAATATCTACAATGTGTTATAGTAATAGCTGTGTCTGGCATCTGGACAATCATAACACAGTGTCGTATGTACCGACTAACATTCCGGATCAGAAAACGGGATAGGAAAAAACCTTTTGCGGGTAGCGGTATGAAAAGGGCTGTGGGTCGTACTGGCGGGAAAGCTGCCACAGGACTTCAAATCCGCAAAGGGGGATGCATTTATGGAAAATTTAATCGTCCTTCGGGACATCGCCGTGGATTTTGACGGAGAACGGGTTCTCAACTCGATCAATCTTGAAATCCGCGACAAGGAGTTTATCACACTGTTGGGCCCCTCGGGATGCGGCAAAACCACAACCCTGAGGATCATCGGCGGATTCGTCGAGGCCACCGCGGGTGATATTTTTTTTGACGGTGTTCGTATCAACGATCTGCCGCCTTATAAGCGTCAGGTGAACACCGTATTCCAAAGGTATGCGCTTTTTCCGCACCTGAATGTCTTCGAGAACGTGGAGTTCGGCCTCAAGATCAAGCGGGTGCCGGAATCGGAAGGCTCCGCCAATCTAATCAAAATTCCGGAGGCTGAGCGCCGGGCGATGGTCAAGGAAATGCTCGAGCTCGTCGGACTCAAGGGCTTTGAGCGCCGCAATATCAACCAGCTTTCAGGCGGCCAGCAGCAGCGCGTTGCCATTGCCCGGGCGCTGGTCTGTCATCCGCGGGTCCTGCTGCTGGACGAGCCTCTCGGTGCGCTCGATCTCAAGCTGCGCAAGGAAATGCAGATTGAGCTCAAGCGGATTCAGCAGTCGACGGGCATCACCTTCGTCTATGTCACCCACGATCAGGAGGAAGCTCTGACCATGTCCGACCGTGTGGTGGTGATGCAGGGCGGGAATATTCTCCAGATCGGTACGCCGCAGGATATTTACAATGAACCCATCAACGCTTTTGTCGCCGACTTTATCGGAGAAAGCAATATTGTCGAGGGAGTCATGCGGCGCGATTACTATGTGGAATTTGCGGGCCGCGGCTTTGATTGTGTTGACTTCGGCTTTGACCCCGACCAGCGGGTGGATGTGGTGATCCGGCCCGAGGATATTGACATCGTCCCCGCGGAGGAGGGGATGTGGACCGGCGTGGTCGAATCGGTCGTATTCAAGGGGGTCCACTACGAGATCGCCGTCGAGGGATGCGGACATCACTGGATTATTCATTCCACCGACTACTGCGAGCCGGGAAACTTTGTCGGCATGAAGCTCACCCCGGATGACATCCATATTATGGACCGTGAACTGGCGGAGGAACAGGAGGCGGAAGGTGCCGATGAAGCGTAATCATGCGGAAACTGTCCTTACCTCCGTCCCGTACCTCATCTGGATGGTGGTTTTTACCGTCATACCCTTGCTGCTTGTGACCTACTTCGCCTTTACCGACGAGACGGGCGCCTTTACCATGGCAAATCTTTCGGCGGTTCGCGAGTATGTGGCGGTTATTTTCCGGTCGATCTGGCTGGCTTTCATCGCCACGATGCTCTGTCTCCTGATCGCTTATCCGCTCTCGTATATCATCTCGCGGGCGCCCCAGCGCCGGCAGCGGACCTATCTGCTCCTGGTCATGCTGCCAATGTGGATCAATTTTCTGCTGCGCACCTACGCATGGATGACCCTGCTCGAGAACACCGGGATCATCAACCGGCTGCTCGGCATTTTCGGAATCGGCCCGCTGTCGATGATCAACACGCAGGGGGCGGTGGTGCTCGGCATGGTCTACAACTACCTGCCGTTCATGATTCTGCCACTCTACTCGGTGATGACCAAAATTGAAAACAGCCTGATCGAGGCGGCGCAGGATCTCGGCGCTCCGCGCTCCACTGTTTTTTCCTCGGTGGTGCTGCCCCTTTCGATGCCCGGCGTCATGACCGGCATCACGATGGTCTTTGTTCCGGCTGTTTCTACCTTTATCATCTCCCGGATGCTCGGCGGCGGCTCAAACATGATGATCGGCGACCTGATTGAGCTGCAGTTCCTCGGCAACGCCTATAACCCGAACCTCGGCGCAGCGATCTCGCTCGGATTGATGATTCTCATCCTGTTCTGTATGAGCATGCTTAACCAGCTCAACGAGGAGGATAAGGAGGGAATGATCATATGAAAAAGCGTTCCTGGGTTAACACCGGCTATATTGGGCTGGTAATGGCTTTCCTCTATGCGCCGATTATCGTGATGGCGGTCTTTTCGTTTAATGAATCAAAGTCCCGCGCCCTCTGGACAGGCTTTACCCTCGACTGGTATAAAAAGCTCTTCACCAATGAGGTGATTCTCTCGTCCCTCGGCCACACGCTGCTGATTGCCATTATTTCCGCCGTGATTGCAACGGCGATCGGTACGCTGGCCGCGATCGGCATCAACGCCATGGGGCGCTGGATGAAGTCTCTGGTGCTCAATACCACCTATATGCCGATCATCAATCCCGAGATCGTCACCGGCGTTTCGCTGATGCTTCTTTTTGTCTTTATCCGGGACCGGATGGGGATTCCGCTGGAAATGGGGTTCCTGACCCTGATTCTCGCGCATATCACCTTCTCGATCCCCTATGTGATCCTGAACGTCATCCCAAAGCTGCGGCAGATGGATAAGAATATTTATGATGCGGCCCTTGATCTCGGCTGTAATCCGGCGATGGCCTTTCTGAAGGTTGTGATTCCCGAGATTATGCCCGGGGTCATCTCGGGCTTTCTGATGTCCTTTACCTTCTCGCTCGATGATTTCATCATCAGCTACTTTGTCTCAGGACCGACCTTCTCGACCCTGCCGATCACCATCTATGCGATGACCCGCAAAAAGGTCTCCCCGGAGATCAATGCTCTTTCAACCATCGTTTTTCTTGTGGTGCTCGGGGTGCTCACCCTGTCGAATTATATGGAAGCCAAACGTGAGGCAAAAACCTCCTATTGACGGTAAAAAACCCGCCGTCCGGCGGGATAGAAAAGGAGATAGATAAATGAAAAAAATTTTTGCGGCGGCTTTGGCCGCGGCGCTCGCCCTGCTGGGATCGGTTTCCGCCCTTGCCTTCGACCATCAGGCGATGTTTGAGGGAATGGACACCGATTACTACACCCGTTTTCAGGGGCAGGACATCAGCATCAACGTCTATAACTGGGGGGAGTATATCTCCAACGGCGAGGATGATTCCCTCGACGTCAACGCCGCATTTGAGGAGCTGACCGGCATTAAGGTCAACTATACCTTTTATGCGACAAATGAGGAGCTATACGCCAAACTGCGTGCCGGCGGTTCCAACTATGATGTGATCATCCCCTCCGACTACATGATCGGCCGGATGGTCAAGGAGGATATGCTCGAGCCGCTCAATAAGGAGAACATTCCCAACCTGAAATATATTGATCCCTCTCTTCTCGGGATGCCCTATGATCCCGATACCGCCTATTCGATCCCCTACACATGGGGAACGGTGGTACTGATCTATAACACCACCCTCGTTTCGCCCGACACCGATGTGGAAACCTGGGACCTGCTTTGGAACGAGGATTATAAGGGTAATATCCTGATGTTCAACAACCCCCGTGACGCCTATGGAATCGCTCTGAAAAAGCTCGGATTTCCGCTGAATCCCGAGAATCAGGAACAGATCGATAAGGCGACCGCCCTGCTCAAAGAGCAGAAGCCTCTGGTACAGGCGTATGTGATGGATGAAATCTTCGACAAAATGGCCGCCGGAGAAGCTGCCGTTGCCCCTTATTACGCCGGCGATGCCCTGACTATGATCGATGACAACCCCGATCTGGCCGCCTCCTTCCCGCGCGAAGGGACCAATATCTTTGTCGACGGCATGTGCATCCCCAAGGGGGCCAAGCAGAAGGAAGCCGCCGAAATGTATATCAACTTTATGTGCGAGCCTGAGGTGGGTGCGGCAAACTGCGAATATATCGGATATTCCACCCCCAACACCGCCTCGCTGGAACTGCTCGACGCGGAGATTACCTCCAATCCCACCGCTTATCCCTCGCAGGAGGTCATCTCCAATGCAACCTATTTCTCCGCGCTGTCCGACGACCTCAATAAGGCGCTGGATGCAGGCTGGAAAGAGCTGCTCGCGGATGATGAGAGCTTCACCTTCTGGCTGGTGCCCGCTCTTCTGCTGGTCGCAGTGATCGCCAGCGTCGCCGTTGTGGTGCGCAGGGCAAGAAAAAAGAAGCGGGAGAGCTATTAAAAACGGCTTCTTATGGCAGGCACCCGGATGCAAAGCATCCGGGTGCTGTGCTTTGTGCCGGTAGAGGCTTTAACTGCCGGAAACAGGCACACCATTCTATTATGATTTCCTTTTGATTCGGGCAATCCAGGAGGACATTTTGCTTTTACCGTCAAAGGCGGCGCCGAAATTCTCATAGGAAGCTTCGCCTGTTCGAATCAGCGTTTCAGTCCCGCTGTAACGTCCATCCTCCGAGTGATAGCTCGAAAGGACATATTTCCCGATCAGCTCGAAGGTACCGCGCATGGCGCCGAGCGCCGGGTTGTGGGATTCCCAGAGCAGGGTGCCCGGATGGGAGGACGTATGAATCGTGTAATCATTGGTAAAGCGAAGGGGAGAGGCGGTGCGGACTTCCATCCACCCGCCGAGGGTCCAGTGCCCCCTTTCGCGGATCAGCTCAACCTCGCCGGAAAGAGGAAAGCTTTGCCCATGCGCGTCGAAATAGGTGCCCTCTGCACGCCATCTGCCCGATTCGAAGAGGTAGCTGTGAAAGGTTTCTCCCGGATAGGTCATAGGGATATAGCGGATGCCGTTGACACATTGTTCACAATCGGTATCAGCGAATCCGAGGCGCCGGTAAACCGGAACAGCATAGGGGGAGGAATGCACCGTCAGCCGCTGTCCCGCATATTCATTCAGGACTGCCTGGAAGAGCGCCCTTCCGATTCCCTGACGGTGGAACCGCTCCGCCACAAAGAAAAGGGAGATGTGCCCGTTTGGGGCCATGGCGAGCATTCCGGCCAATCCGCCCCGCAGAAAGGCGCCAAACATTTGTAGACTGTGAATCCGCGCCTCCCTGTCGAGGTAGCCCAGAAATTCCCGCACCCCTTCCTCGGAGTATTCAGGGGCCTCAAATCCGAGAAAAACCTCACGTGCCAGCTGCAGCGCCTCAATCCTTTCACTGTCCCGCAGAATTCTGATTTCCATTGCTACACCTCTCCCGATTGGTATTGTGCGGCCATTGCCTCCCATTGGGCGCGGTCTTCGCCGGTGACCGGACGCACCACCCGGCAGGGATTCCCCGCGGCAATCACATGATCCGGGATATCGCGGGTCACAACCGCTCCGGCTCCGATGATGCTGGCGTTCCCGATCGTGACGCCGGGATTGATGAGCGCCCCGCCTCCGATCCATACGTCGTTTCCGATGGAAATCGGTTTGCCGAACTCGAGTCCGGACGAGCGCCCCGATGGGTCAACCGGGTGACTTGCGGTGAAGAGACAGACTCTTGGCCCGAGCAGAACGTTGTCCCCGATCGTGACCGGGCAGACATCGAGGATGATGCAGTCAAAGTTCGCATAAAAATTGTCACCGATAAAAATATTGGAACCATAATCGCAGCGGAAGGGTGGCTCGATCATCAAATTTTTTCCCGCCGCTCCCAAAAGCGTACGAAAAAGACGTTCGCGAAGAGCGCCGGCGTCCACCGGAGTTTGGCAGATTTCCCGTACCAGTCCCCGGGCACGCAGGCGTTGCTGGGTTAAAAAGGGGTCCGACGCGGAATAGAGCCGTCCGGCCAGCATTTTTTCCTGCTCAGTCATTGAGATCCACCCACCTTACTGTTTTGTTTCCACCATTTTAGCTGATCAGAGGACGAAAGTAAAGAGATACAGAACCGTATTCTCTGGCCCGGCATAAGATGTTCAAAGGCAGTTTTTTGCCGTTCACAAAGTTTTGCAAATCAGAATGAAATGTGATATGATAAAAAACGTTCTGAAATTTTGAGGAAAAGGAGGTTTTACAGGAGTGTTTGAAGGAATCAGACGGGACATTCAAGCGGTCAAGGAACGCGACCCGGCGGCGCGCAACACCGCAGAAGTGCTGCTGCTTTATTCCGGCATTCATGCGATTATGCTGCACCGTCCCGCGCATTGGCTCTATCAGCATGAGATGTTTTTTTCGGCCCGATTGATCTCCCAGTTCTCACGCTTTCTTACCGGAGTTGAAATTCATCCGGGAGCAAAGCTTGGCCACGGGATCCTGATTGACCACGGCTCCGGCGTGGTGATCGGGGAAACGGCGGAGGTGGGCGATAACTGTACCATCTACCAGGGCGCGACCCTTGGGGGCACCGGCAAAGAAAAAGGCAAACGGCATCCGACCATCGGCAGCAATGTCATGATCGGTTCCGGCGCTAAAATTCTTGGACCGGTCAAGGTGGCCGACAACTGTAAAATCGCCTCAAATGCAGTGCTGCTGCGTGATCTTGAGGAGGATTCAACGGCAGTCGGCGTACCGGCACGGGTAGTGCGGGTGGCAGGGGAGAAAATCGACCCCTCGAAGCTCGATCACACCCATACTCCTGACCCGGTGGCCATCGAATTGCAGAAGGCTTTGGCGCGGATCGAACAGCTGGAAGCCCGCCTTTCGGAGCTGGAGCAGAAGAGAAACGAAAACGACGCCTGAGGAACGCCGCCGCCCAATTCGGACGGCGGCATTTTGACAGTGCCTCAGAAAGCGAAGTCCCCTGCTTTGCCGGTTGAGGGTAAGAAGAGGCCTTCGCTTACAGCTGCAAACGAAGCAAGCCGAGCCGACGGGCAGGCGGCCTCGGGATCACAAGGCGGATAGAAGGACTTTGCTATTTGAGCAGCGGAAGAACGTGGCGCGGCCGTCCGCTCGGGCACACCGCGTACCGGGCGGGTTTGGCAGGCAGGCGGGGAGAGAAAACGGAAGAAAGGACGGCTTGGGGCCGCCCCTTTCGACGCCTGCCTGCATCGGACTCCGATCGATGCCTGTTTAGCTTCCAATCTGACTCGATTCTCTTTAAGGCCATGCGTCATGCCGCCCTTAGCAGGGACGGCATGACTGTTTTATAGCGGGCAATCAGAGAATTTCTTTCCATTTTTCCGCTTTTCATTTTCAGCTGCTTGCGTTATAATGAACCGCAGAGGATTGACGAAAGGAGAGCTGGATTTGGGAGAACATGACGGGCACCGGGAACGGCTGCGCGCCCGGCTTGAACGGGAAGGCATCGATCATTTTGCGCCCCATGAGGTTCTTGAGCTGATTCTTTTTTATTCGGTTCCCCGTGCCAATACCAACCCGATTGCACACCGGCTGATGGAGCGGTTCGGGTCCCTCTCGGGCGTGCTGGAGGCTCCGCCTGCCGAGCTGCTGAAGGTCCCCGGTGTAGGACCTGCCAGTGCTGCGCTCCTTTCCAGCATACCGCTTTTTGCACGCCGTTACCTTCAGGATAAAAACGGCATGGGAATCGTGCTGGACACCACTCAAAAGCTCGGAAAATACATTCTGCCCCGCTTTGTCGGTTTGAACAACGAGCATCTTTATATGATCTGTCTGGACAAAAAGCGCAAGCTGCTTAATTGTTCACTGCTTTCCGAGGGAGGCTTGGGACAGGTGGCGGTTGATCTGCGGAGCATTGTTGAGACGGCTCTGCGCTGCAGCGCCTCCTGCGTGGTGCTTGCCCATAATCATACGCAGGGCTTTGCGGTTCCTTCACGTGATGACATACAGATGACCAGGCAGGTGGCAAGAGCTTTGCAGATGGTCTCGGTCGAGCTGATTGATCACATCGTCATTTCGCGGGAAGAGTTTGTTTCAATGGCCAGTACCCGGGGAATGTGGATGGAGGGAAGTCTGTGAGAATATCTGAGGAAGAGGCGCGCGCGCTCGAAAGCCGGATGCGCAGGATCGGTCTGTTCCGGTGCACTGCCTGTGGGAGCTATTTTCTTCTGAGTGCAAGCGGTTCGGGGCTGTCTGCTTGCCCCTGCTGCGGTGCGGAAGAGGAAAAGGTTTTGTCGGTGAAAATTGGGCTCCACGATGACAACGATTTGGATGATGATTTCGAATAGGCCCCGCTGAGGCCTGGAAAAAGGAGAGGATACGATGCGCTTTTCCAACTTCGATGAGGTGCTCTCGCGCGCCGCATCTCACCCCCGCCCGCGCCGGGCGGCGGTGGCCGGCGCCGCCGATCCCCATGTAATCGAAGCGGTGCTCGATGCAAAACACCGCAGAATTGCGGAGCCGGTGCTGGTTGGGAACCCCGGGGAAATCGCCGCGCTGTTGGTGAAACACAATGAAAAGGCGGATGCCTTTACAATTGTCCCGGCCGATGGACAAGCTGAGTGCGGGCGAACCGCAGTGGAGCTGGTACGCGACGGCAGGGCCGATTTCCTGATGAAAGGCTTTGTGGAAACCCGCGATCTTCTCCGGCCGCTGGTGAAAAAGGAGAACGGGCTGAATCTGGGACGGACGATCTCGCATATGGCCTTTCTGCAGGTTCCGGGAATCGATCATCTTCTTGTGATCACCGACGGAGGGATGGTAATCCATCCGTCTCTGGAGGAAAAGCGGGATATTCTGCATAATGCCTTCGAGTTGCTCAGACGGATCGGCTATGAGAATCCGGCGGCCGCCGCGGTTTGCGCGGTAGAGCATCCCGATCCCAAAATGCCCGAGACGATGGATGCGTCCCGGTTGGCCGCGATGAACCGCGAGGGGCAGCTGACGGGCGGGGAGGTCTGGGGGCCGATCTCCTACGATCTGGCAATGAGCGCTGAGATTGCCCGGATTAAGCACTACGACTGCTCCCGCTGCGGGGATTTTGATATTTTGCTCTCGCACGACATGGCCTGCGGCAATATTCTTGCGAAGTCGCTGATTCTCAATGCGGGCGCACTGATGGCAGGGCTGGTGGTCGGCGCGAAGGTGCCGGTCGTGCTCAACTCCCGCGGTTCAAGCGCGGCGGAAAAGGTTTTGTCGCTGGCTCTTGCGGCGGTCAGTGCCGAAAACCGGGAAGGAGGCGCCCTGTGAGCTACAAAATTCTTGCTATCAACCCTGGTTCCACTTCCACCAAAATTGCCGTCTACGAGGACGAACAGGAGGTCTGGTCCCGAAGCATCTCCCATTCCACCGAGGAGCTGCTCAACTATCCCACCCTCTTTGACCAGTTGATGATGCGCTATGAAAAGATTATCGACACCATTACCTACCATGATATTCCGCTGACCGATCTTTCGGCGGTGGTGGGGCGCGGCGGGATGCTTCCGCCGGTACAGGCGGGGGCTTACCTCATCAACAAGGCGATGCTCGAGCAGCTGGAATTTGACCCGGTGGGGGAGCACGCTTCCAACCTCGGGGCGCCGCTGGCCTATCGCGTGGCGGAGCAGCTTTCGATCCCGGCCTATATTTATGACCCGGTGACTGTGGATGAGATGATCGACATTACGCGTGTGACCGGATGGAAAATTATCAGCCGCTTTGGAAAATGCCACAACCTCAACATGAGAGCCGCCGCCCTGCGCTATGCGCGGGAGAATGGGCTCGACTATAATGGTCAGAACCTGATTATTTCCCATTTGGGAGGCGGAATCACTTCCTCGCTGCACAGCAAGGGGCGGATTATCGACATGGTTTCAGATGACGAGGGAGCCTTCGCGCCGGAGCGTGCGGGTCTTCTTCCTGGACAGCAGCTTGTGGCGGTCTGTGCCAAGTGCGGCAAGAGCTACGAGGAGCTTTCCCGGATGCTGCGCCGGACTGGCGGAATGCTCGATCATCTTGGCACCACCGACCTTCGGGAGGTGGAAAAGCGAATCGCCGGGGGAGATGAGCATGCCAAACTGATTTATGAGGCGATGGCGCTGAATGTTGCGAAGGATATCGCACGTCTCGCAGCGGTTGTTTCCGGCGAGGTGGATGCAATCATCCTGACCGGCGGGATCGCTTATTCCAAAAAGTTCACCGCCCTCGTCACCGGACGGGTCAAATGGATCGCTCCGGTGAAAATTTTTGCCGGTGAGAATGAGATGGAATCTCTGGCCCATGGCGCGCTGCGCGTTCTGACCGGGGAGGAGCAGGCGCATGAATACGTAGCCCGTCCGGTGGTGACGGCCTGCCCGATCGAAAAGGAGTGAGAGCATGGAAACAAAAGATTTGTTTATCCGGCAGCTCAGTGTCATCATCGAAAATAAAAAGGGTGCCTTTGCCGACTGGGCGCTGCTCCTTTCGGAAAACAACATCGACTTGATCGCCGCCGCCATCGCGGATATTGGGGAGCGCGGAACGCTGCGGGCGATTGTCAGCGATCCGCAGAGGGCATACGAACTTCTCTGCGAGAAGCGCTATGCCGTTTCGCTCACCGATGTGATCGCGGTACCGCTGCTGGACCATCCCGGCGCGCTGGCGGAGCTGCTTGATCTGCTGCGGGATCACAATATCAGCATTGAGTACCTCTATTCCTTCCTGCGCCGGCTGGAGGGAGACGGCGTGGTGGCACTGCGCGCCAATCTGCCCGGGGCTGCCGTCAAGGTATTGCTGGAAAGCGGAATCTCTCCTCTGCGGGAAGATCAGCTCAAAAAGAAATAAAAGTGTGGCAAAGGGGCGGATGCGCAAGCATCCGCCCCTTTGCCGGGATGGAATGAAAGGAGAGGGGTATGTAAAATCAAAAGCGGGAGAACTCCGCGCCGAATTCCCGGCAGGCCGCCAGATCGCCGTCCCCTGGGGCGTCATTTACCGTCAGTCCAGCCTCCCGATAGAGTGAGGCGCCGGAAGCGGTCACCCGTTCCTGCCAGTTGCGCATCCACTGGCCGTCCCCCCAGCCATAGGAGCCGAAGAGGGCGACCTTTTTTCCGCACAGTTTGGATTCAAGGGCGGCAAAGAAGGGTTCAAACTCCTCCTCCTCGAGCACCTCGGCGCCCATAGCGGGGCAGCCCAGTGCCAGGCGGCCGTAAGTCAGAGCCTGTTCGGACGAAACTTCGGAAACAGAAAAGAGATCCGCATCCGCTCCCTCTGCGATCGCGCGGGCCATCGCTTCGGTATTTCCTGTCTGAGACCAATAGATTACTGCGGTGTTTGCCATGATGGTTACCTCCTGGACTGAATGGTTTTATTTACGCGGCGCCAAACATCTGGGGGATGGACATCCCTTCGGCGAGACGGTTGCAGACGGCGCAGCGACAGCGGTCGTAGCGTTCAAAAATCCGGCGGGCTTTTTGTTCGTTGGAATAGACCTTCCAGTGGCCGCAGAATTTAAAATTTTGCCCCCGATGCCGTACAAACCCCGTGACATCTTCGGGCGGATACCCGAGAAACAGGCCGATTTCATGGGGGAATACCCCCTCCGACCGGCACAGCCTCTGCGAAAGGCGCTCAAGGTCCTCTTCGACCGTATTTCCTCGGAAATATCCCGCTGTTTCCAGCAAGGTGCGAATTTCCGGCTGCTGCAGCTGCTGTGCAAGAGTGCGGCGGCGGTATACAAGCAGGAGGCAGCTTTCGGGGCAACGGCAGAGAACATCAAAGCGGATTTCTCCGGAAGCAAAAATCCTGTTATAGCATTCGATCACCCGGTCGAAATCGGGATACCGGGAGAAGCGGCAGCAGAGAAGATTGGCCGGCTTGATTCCCGCAAGGGCCGGGGCGCAGTGAAGTCCCAGCTCACGGTCGAAGCAGCGGTTCATAAAAATTCTTCTTTTGGTTAGTTTGAGCTAACTTTAGCGTAAATGAAAACTCAGTACTCCGGGCTGGCACAACCGGAAGGAAGATGTGCGGCCAGCAATTCCTTCAGCGCACAGGAGCTGCTGGAGTGGCAGCGGGCTATCCGGGTATTGCGGCGTCCGGCTTCCTGCAGGGCGGAACCTACCATTTTATGCGAAACAGTATTGGTGAAAAAGATAATCAAATCCGGAAACCCCAGCTGCTGCTTAAAGTTGGAGGGCATTTTAGTAAAAACCTTTGCCCGGCATCCGTAGCTTTTGCAGATCTGTTTATATTGACCTTCCATGCATTCGTTGCCGCCGACGATGACAATGCTCATGATGAAACCTCCTCTGTAAAAATCAGCTAAGTTAGTTTTTGCTAACTTGAGAATATCAGAAATTTCTTCCTCTGTCAAGAGCGAAAAGAAAAAATCGTTACCCAATCAGAAGCTTCATGCTCAGCCGGAAAGCGGTGCCGCCCTCCGCTCGGGCGCGCCGGGCACCGGACAGGCCGAGCGGGCGGCCTGTAAACATTATGCGGTTGGCGAATCTATTTAGTGCCTCTTGAGAGGCTGCTGGTAAAATGCCCTTCTAGGGCTAGGGCATACCACCAGTTTTACTGAAGTGGTAAAATGATGGTAGACACAAAAAGCCGTGTCTACCAACATTTTTATGATATGGAGGAAAAGCAGTGGAAGAGAAGAAAAAAAGAAATACTATACGCAGGAATACAAGGTTGGAATCGTAAAACGGTGTCTGCTGGGGGAGAGTTCAAAGAAAGTGGAGCGATCCACAGGAACAGGGTCACGACTTGTTCGTAATTGGATTAAGCAATATGATGAACATGGTGAAGAGGGGTTAAAGAACAAGAGACGTCCCGGGAACTCACTTGCAAAGTATATGAATAAAAAGAATCTTTCAGAGGCAGAACAGCTGCGCTACGAATTGGCAAAGGCAGAGGTTGAAATCGCAAAATTAAAAAAAGCATACGAGTTGGAAAGGAGGTGCAGCCGACCAAAGAAGTAAAACAATACTTTTATTCGCGGATATTTCAACTAAAAACCCGTTTTGCGGTCAATTGGCTTTGTGAGTTGTTTCATGTATCGCGATCCGGATATTACAAATGGCTGCATAGCCATGGCAATGTTAATCGATACTGGCAGACACAGATCTGCTTGGATAAGCTGGCAGCTGAAATTCATAAGCAGCATCCCGCTTCCGGATATAGGGCGGTTAACGGCAGAATACAGCAAACAACAGGCTGGGTAATATGTGACCTAAGCGTACTAAAATCAATGCAACGGCAGAATATCCGAGCCCAGGGACGTAAAACACGCTATACAGCAAATTATGGCCTTGAAAATGAGAAATTCCCTAATATATTGAATCGTCAATTTACATCAGCAGTGCCATTTCAGAAGGTTGTTACTGACATAACGCAATTCAGATATCAGGGAACCAGCTGCCATTTGGTTTGTTATCTTGATTTATTTAACAGTGAAATTCTTGAATGGGGTGTCAGCAAAACCGAAACGATGGATTTGATTCTGACGCCGCTTCGTAGGTTATTGGAGAGAAAAAAGATGAGTATGGAAACCCCTATGCTTTTGCACAGCGACCAGGGAGCTCAATACTCATCCGCAGGCTGCATCAGCCTACTAAAGAATGCGGTGTAATTCAGAGCATGTGAAGAGTCGGGACTCCTCGTGATAATGCAGTGATTGAACGTATCTTTGAATGGTTTAAAGAGTTTGGGTCTGTCCCAAATTCTGTGTAAACACCGAAATGCGGTGCAAATAGAGCAAAATTTATTCAAGGCGGAAGTGGCGCAAGCTGCTGCCGCCTTGTTTTCAAAATAGCAGTGGATAGTGGGCATGTCAAGGGCGGGGGCGCCAGCCCCCGTTCATCTTGACCCTTGACATGCCGGTATGCAGCAGGTTATTCCGGCATGCGATCAGCAAAGAATACTGCCAGCTGAGCATGAATCATGCTCCAGTCCTGTCTCCGGCCAGTCCATTTCTTTGTGATATCGATCATGGCCAGATACAGCATTTTCAATAGGCTGTCATCGGTGGGGAACACGGATTTTGCCTTGG
>FORK01000011.1:0-51435 GCA_900113995.1 Ruminococcaceae bacterium D5
TCAGGCGCTGCCCCGTCATGACGACGGGGCAGCGCCTCTTTTCATGTGCTGAAAGCAGTGGGCTTTACGCCTTGCTGCTCCCCAAAAGACCGAAAATGCAATGCCGTCTTTTCATTGCATTTTGTGAGCACGGCTGCTATAATGAGGAAAATGAGAAGAAGGGAGCGGTTGTTGTGAGCGATGTATGAATGGGAGCGTTAATCGCTGGCTCGGTGATTGGTGCGATCCCTGCCATTATAGGGGCAGCAAAAGGAAAGCTTGGCAGGGGATTATTTGCGCTTTTCACCTGTGTAGCGGCCGGCGTAATGGGCGGGATGCTCTTCGCGCTTCCGGTGGCGGCTGTCGCGCCTGCATCCGTTTGATAGAAATTGAGTGAAATAGCAGCAAATGAAAAGACGTCTCAGAGACCGAAAAAACGGCTTCTGAGACGCTTTCGCATTTGCAGGTTAAAGAGGACGCCGCACCGCAATTTCTCCCTCTGGGCTGATTTCAAGCCGCTCTCCGCCGCCGCGGTAAAAGACTGCTGAAGCGGTGGCGCAGACCGCACCGCTCGTTTCGATGACTGCTCTGGCAGTGAGATGGGAAAGTGTTTTCCCGAGACGGTCGCAACTGCAATGCAGCAGAATCCGTTCGTGGTTCGGCATTGGACTTAAAAAATTGACCGACAGATTAACTGTGGGGTTGTAGATTCCGCCCAGTGCAAGAGAGGTCGTGCCCATAGAAATGTCAAAGATGGTGCAGATAATTCCACCATGCACAACGCCGCCGGGATTGAGCATCCAGTCGTCGGTGTGGTAGCGCAGCGTCATCCACTGCTCCTCAAAGCTGCAATCGACCAGCTCGTAGAAAAACCGCTGGTTCAGGCAGTCGCGGCTGCCGTTTTTAATGTTGTTGAGATAATACAGCACACGCTGGCGCATCTCTTCAGTGGCAGGAGAGCCCATGAAATTCCTCCTTCTCTTTGGAAAGCGCGGCGGTGGCCGCGCGGGACGTAACAGAAATACTTTACCCTTTTGGGAGACACTTTGTCAACCCATGACGAAAAACTCCCGCTACAAGCTTGACCATTCCAGTAAATAATGATACAATTAGCTACGCGAAAATCGATTTTATGTTTGGGAGGAACGTTTGATGGCCAGTGCAGATGCCAGTGTCAAGGTGATTGAACGCGCGCTGAAGATGCTCAACTGTTTTACCAAGGAAAAGCTGAGCCTTTCGCTCGTCGAAATTGCCCGGGAGATTGATCTTCCTCCCAGTACGACGTCCCGGATTTTAGCGACGCTGGAGAAGTATAACTACCTATACCGGGATGAGGAAACCCAGCGTTATTTTCTTGGACCGAGCATTGCTCGTCTGGGGACCCTCTGTTATTCCCATATGGATTTCCGGCGGATTGCCGTCCCTTACATGGTGCAGCTGCGTGAGCTGTATAACGAGAGCGTGGGGCTCTATGTGCCGAACAAGGGCTATCGTGTGTGCATTGAGCGGATTGAAAGTACTCACCCCTTGAAGCGGATTCTGAACATCGGCGACCGCCTGCCTCTGACCCGCGGCGCGTCGGGACGCCTGCTGCTCGCTTATCAGCCGCAGAACGTCATTGACGAGCTGCTGGAAGCCGATCCCTATACCACCGTCGAGCGCTTGGCAGAAATTCGTTCCCTCGGGTATTCCACCAGCCGCAGCGAACGGGAGGAGGGCGTTGTTTCGGTGGCCGCTCCGATCTTTGATTCCCGGCGCAAGGTGGTGGCGGCGCTCAATGTTTCCGGCCCTGCGGCCCGGATTACGCCCGATCTGATGATTGAAATGGCGCTCAAGACCAAGGAGTTTGCCCTGCGGATCTCTCAGGAGCTTGGATATTGATTTGTGATGGAAAAAGGCGGGCCGTCTACAGACGGCCCGCCTTTTTGCAGCGCGCTTGATCTTTGTGGTGCAGGGGGTTCTGATGCTTTTGCGCCAAAGCCTCCTGCATGGCCTCAGTTCTGATAGGGGGAGAGATCGGTGCTGTCCACGATCTTCTGCCATTCCTGCGGCTCAAAGCCCACAAAGACAAGCGAGTACTCATATTCACCGAGCAGTACGGTGGCGATCTGCGCGGTCCGCTCCCCGGTGCTGTCGCTCTCGGCCAGGGTGGTGAAGGTGATGCCGCTTTTGCTGCGGTAGCTGCCCTCGCTTCCCTCGTCAAACTCGTGGAGGGTGTAGCTGGTGAGCGGGGTGCCCTCCGGAATCACCTCGCGTTTAGTTGTAACGCCGAGCATCCTGCCGCCGGGGTCGGAACAGACGATCCGGACAGTGTTGTTTTGATAGCCGGCTTCATTGTAAAAGCTCTGTCCCTCGATGCTGTCCAGCTTCATTTCGGGCATGGCGGAGGGAAGGATCAGGGTCATGTCCATTGCCGCTTCCGCTTCCTTCACACTTTGAAAGGATTGCTGCGGCGGAAGAACGGCGGAATTGCCGTTCGGGGCATCGGAACGCTCCCGCAGGTCATCCTGCACGAGAGCCTGCGCCTCCTGTTCGGTCATCGCCTGATTGGTGCGCATGGTGACATACCGGGTTCCCGACGGGAAGGATAAAAGGTGCAGATTGACCGCGGCGTAGACGGTTACTCCCAACGCTGCGGCGAGCGCGGCGGAAAATGCGAGCCGCATGGCTTTTTGGAATGTTCCATGGGCCGATTCTCCTTTTCCAGATGCAGAATGCGGGCGGAGAAAGCAGCAGGCTCCTCTGCCCGGATGGAAGCCCCTTCGAGGGAGGAGAGGGCGTCGAGACAGCAGTCGATTTCGGCCATCTCTCCCAGATCGATCGCCCGGTCCAGCGCGCGCATGGCATTCAGCTTGCCGTCCATTGTTCTCCCCCTTCCGGTTTCTTTGACATTCAATCGGCCGATTGTCCGTTCACTTCGATATGCCGCCGCGCAGCGGGATGTAACAGGGCTCAGACAAAATTTTGCTCCGCGATTTCCCCTACAATCTCCCGGATCTCCCGGCGCAGCCGCACATAGCGCATCCGCAGGGCCTCATCCCGCAGCGCAAGAAGCACGGCGATCTCCGCCATGCTTTTTTCTCCAGATAGCGCAGGGCATAGAGCCTTCTTTTTTCATCATCCAGGCGGGAGAGCACCGCCTCCAGATAGAGCGGCGCGTCGATCCTGCGGTCGAGCGATTCCCAAAGCTCCGCACCGGGGTCGGCAGGATCGGATACCAGCTCCTCGAGAGAGGTATCCAGCGCCATCTGCCGGAACGCTTCCCTCTGCTGTTTTTTGATCAGGTTTTTGGCGCTCTGAAACAGGAAGCCGCCCGGATTGGGATGCTGTGCGAGCAGCTCCCGCTTCCGGCCGGCTGATCTGCCCGAACAAATGACCGCCTCCTCCCTTGGTTATGCGCGCGGCGCGCCATGTAACATTCCACAGGGAAAAATCGTGCAAAAAACGCCGCCGGATTCGAATCCGGCGGCGTGGGGAAAGCGGTTACAGGTTCAGCGAGAAGTTAACGATCAGAACCGCAAAAACGATCGAGACGGTCGAGAGCAGCTTGATCAAAATGTTGATCGAAGGACCGGAGGTATCCTTGAAGGGGTCGCCTACAGTATCGCCGACCACGGCGGCCTTGTGGTTATCCGAGCCCTTGCCGCCGAGGTGGCCGGATTCGATATACTTCTTGGCGTTATCCCAGGCGCCGCCCGAATTGGACATCATGATGGCGAGGATGAAGCCGGAAGCGGTTGCACCCATCAGCATACCGGTCACGCCGTTGACACCGAGGGTAAAGCCGACGATCAGCGGGACGATGATCGCCATCAGGGAGGGGGCGAGGATCTCCTGCTGGGCACTCTTGGTGCAGAGGTCGACGCAGGTGTGATAATCCGGCTCAGCGGTGCCTTCCATCAGGCCCTTGATCTCCCGGAACTGGCGGCGGACCTCGGTAACGATGCTCATCGCGGCCTTGCCGACCGAGGACATGGTCATCGCGGCAAAGACGAACGGGAGCACCGAGCCGACGAAGAGGCCGACAAGAACCGAGGGATTGGTGATCGAGAGGTCGAGGACCAGATCGGGCTTAATCGCCTTGCACTGATCGACATAGGCGGCGACGAGGGCAAGCGCGGTGAGAGCGGCGGAACCGATGGCAAAACCCTTGCCGGTGGCGGCGGTGGTGTTGCCGAGCGAGTCGAGGGCATCGGTGCGGTCGCGGACGCTTTCCTCCATGCCGGACATTTCGGCGATGCCGCCCGCATTGTCGGCCACAGGGCCATAGGCGTCGGTCGCCAGCGTGATGCCGAGGGTAGAAAGCATGCCGACGGCGGACAGGCCGATTCCGAACAGGCCCGCCTCAAAGTTTTGGATGCCGCCGGAGCAGGCGAAGCTGGCCATGACGGCAATGCCGATGATGACGACCGGAACGGCGGTGGACATCATGCCCAGAGAAAGGCCGCTGATGATGATAGTGGCGGCGCCGGTCTCGGAGGACTCGGCAAGCTTCTGGGTGGGCTTATAGGTATCCGAGGTGTAATATTCGGTGAAATAGCCGATCAGGTTGCCGGCCAGCAGGCCGACGAGAATAGCGATGAAAAGACCGGTCTGCTTCCCGTCGAAGGCGTACTGGATGAGAAAGTAGGAGGCCACCGCGACGATGGCACTGGCGATGTAGGTGCCTTTGCGGAGGGAACCCAGCAGGCTGCGCTGGCTGGCGTCCTCGCCGGTCTTGACAAAGAAGGTGCCGATGATCGAGGCAAAGATGCCGATCGCGGCGAGCGCCATCGGGACAGCCATGCCCACCATGCCGAAGCCGGCGGAAACGGCAAGCGCCGAGGCGGAGAGACGCGCGCCCGCATAGGACTCGTAGAGGTCGGCGCCCATGCCTGCCACGTCACCGACATTGTCTCCGACGTTATCGGCGATGACGGCGGGGTTGCGGGGGTCGTCCTCGGGGATGCCGGCTTCAACCTTGCCGACGAGGTCGGCGCCGACATCGGCCGCTTTGGTGAAGATGCCGCCGCCGACCCGGGCGAACAGCGCCATCATCGAAGCGCCCATTCCAAAGGTGAGCATCAGAGAAGAGATCTTCATCGCCTGCTCCGCTTCGGGAAGTCCGGCGTAGACAATGTATTTCAGGAAGAAGAACCACAGGCTGGTGTCAAGCAGCCCCAGTCCCACGACGGTGAAGCCCATGACCGACCCGGCGGAGAAAGCCACCTTGAGGCCGCTGTTGAGGCTGTGGCTTGCTGCGAAGGCGGTCCTGGCATTGGAGGAGGTGGCGATTTTCATGCCGACATAGCCGGAGAGCGCCGAGAAGAAGCCGCCGGTCACAAAGGCAAAGGGCACGAAAATTTCCATCTGTCCCATGAAGCTCAGGGCCAGCATCAGGACAAAAACGACGGCGAAGAACTTTGCGACGCCGCTGTACTGCCGCTTGAGGTAGGCGTTCGCGCCTTGGCGGATCGACGCTGCGATCTTCTGCATCAGTTCGCTGCCCTCGCTTTCGCGGAGCACCTTCCTTGCGCGGACATAGGCGAAGATCAACGCCGCCGCCGCCCCCAGGGGCATCAATAGGGTGAGGTTCATTGTGTTACACTCCTTGCTTTCTTCCTTTTCTTTCCTTGTATGGAATTGCTGTTTTATTTCAATCCAACAAACATAAAGCTAGTTTATTGGGTTGGATACCGGTTGTCAAGACGTCCTGAAAAATCAGCGCGGGGGAAGGACAAAATTCCGCAAATTCTCCGACGGGCGCACGTCAGGCGCCGCTCTGAGGAATCAGTCCCCCGCGGTAGGCTTCAAGCAGCAGGGTCAGGGTGCGGATCTGGCTGCGCAGCTGGGAGCCGATATCGGTATCCGACACGAGCCTTCTGCGGGAGGAAACCTCGAAGATGTTGGAGGTCGAGAGAATGTCGGTATTCTGCTCCACCGCATTGATGATGCCGGTGAAAGGCCCGTGGGACACCAGCCGCATCCCGTAGGAGTTGTAGATCAGGGTATAGCCCGCGATGCCGGTTGTGTTTTGATAGGCCTTGCAGAAGCCGCCGTCGATGGTCAGCACCCGGCCGTTGCATTTGATCGGGCTTTCGCCGTCCTTTGATTTGACCGGGATGTGTCCGTTGATGATATGCCCCTGTCCTGATTCGATACCGAATTCCTCCAGCACCCGCCCCATGATCTCCGGGTCGTCATAGTGGCGGTAGTAGGGGTTCTTTGGCTCCTCATGGGAGGCTTTGTCCTCGACGAGCATCCGCTCAAAGGTGGTCATCCGGGTCCGGCCAAAGATGGGGGAGTCCTTTCCGCACCAGAGCCACCACATGAAGTCCTCCCCCTCGCGTTTTTCGCGGGAGCCGCGCGGCGCGAAGTAGCCGGCGCGGACCTTGCGTTCGCAGAAATCGAAGAGCTTCCTGCCCCAGAGCCGCTGCCCGTCGAACTCGAACCGTTCGAACGAACCGTCCTTTGCCAGCGGGACGCATCCGTGGAACATCAGGTTCTGGTTGCAGCAGCGGTAGAAGGCCCCTTTGTCCAGAAGGAAGCGCACATGGCTTTGAAGCTTGTCGCTGCGCAGGAAGGAATCCTTGAGCGAGTGCATCAGCTCCTGCTCCTCAACGGTGAGTTCATAGGGGGAGTCGGGGTTGATGGTTGGAAAATCAGCGTCCCGCAGCGGATAAACCTTCCGGCCGATGGTCACGGTCCCGTCGGAAAAATTGATCTTGTCGAGCATCATGCGCTCGTCCATGTCGTACTCGGGATGGCGGGCGATAATCTGCCCTTCAAGCTTCATCTGCATGATCGCGGCCGCCTTGCGGAGCTTGGCAACCAGCTCGATGTCGTTGAGGCCGATCTTGCCCTGCTCGAGCACCTTCGGCCGGAAAGCCATCGAATCGCCATAGGTTTTTTCCGCGAAGGTGGTCAGCGCCCGCAGGCTGATACCGTAGCCGTTTTCCAGCGTATCGACGTTGGCGTAGGAAAGAGAGACGTTGATGACGTTGGCGATGCAGGCCTCGTTGCCCGCGGCGGCGGCCATCCAGAGCATGTCGTGATTGCCCCAGACGATATCGACCGCATGATGGGAGCGCAGCAGCTCGATGATGTCCTCCGCGCCGGGACCGCGGTCAAAAATATCGCCGAGAATATGAAGCTGATCGACCGCCAGCCGTTTGATCAGATTCGAGAGAGCGGTGATAAAGGCGTCCGCCCGGCCGACGTCCACGATGGTTGAGAAGATCCGCCGGTAGTAGGATTCCTTGTTCTTTTCGTAATGGTCGGCGTGCAGCAATTCGTCGATGATATAGGAAAAGTCAGGGGGAAGCGCCTTTCGGACCTTCGAGCGGGTATACTTCGAGGCGACGACCCGGCAGATATCGATCAGCCGGACCAGCGTCTCATGGTACCAGGAGGAGAGGTCGTCGGCATGCTCGGCCCGCAGCGAGGCGAGCTTGTGATGGGGGTAATAGATCAGTGTTGCGAGCTTGGAGCGTTCCTCCTCCGAAACGGTATCGGCGTAGAGCAGGTCGATCTTTTCCCGGATCACCCCCGATGCATTGTTGAGGATATGGGCGACCGCCTCATATTCTCCATGCAGGTCGCTGATAAAGTGCTCGGTTCCCTTGGGTAGGTCGAGAATCGCTTCCAGGTTGATGATCTCGGTGCAGACCGACTGGATGCTGGGAAACTGCTTGGAGAGGAGCCGCAGAAAATCGAGGCTTTCTCCGGGCGAGAGGTTGGATTGGGAATTCATCTTCGTCCTCCTGTCACGTTAGGTTTCCGTCTGCCTCAAAAGGGGAAAAAGACAAAAAAGAGCCACCGGTTTCCGGGACTCTCAAGGGATGTAGAAGCTGATTTCATTATAGCACATATCCTTTCATGTGAAGAGAAAAAATTAAAATATTTTGAAAATTGTCAGGTTGATCGGAGAACGAAAAAAAATAAAAAAATATTTGTACAATTTTATTATAATAGCAAGTGTTATGAATGTATTTCATAAAAAAAGGCCAATGATAACTAATTTTTCATTGCTGTGGATATACGGAACTGTTATAATATGGATATAAAGAAACAATTTGGTTTTATGGAGGTTAGATTATGAAGAAAGATAAGGATATTATTTATTGGAAAACAAATTATAAAGGGAAATTTAGAAGAACCTTATGGTTTATTCCTATAGTAGTTATCTTGTGCTTTTTAACTCCATTATTTATGGGGTCATTTTGGTTTGTGTATGATATTATTTTGGTCGCTGTTTTAATATGGCAGTTGATTTACACATATAAAAAGATGAAAACTGAAGAAAATATAGACATGGACGATAATAATGCTAACTAATTTGATAATAACGCATGTTAATATAAATAAATTTCAGTTTGACAATTTCATATCCATATATACAAAGGGCACCATTTAGGTGCCCTTTGCCTTATCATCATATCCAGGCTCATTCAATCGTGGTAAAATGAGTGCTTTTCTATACTTCAAAATGCTTGAAAGTATTGTATTCATTCTGTCAATCGATCTGCTGGTTCTCTGCACACGAAGGTTGAACTGTCAAAGCAATTTCGCAGGTATTGGGCGTCTGCATGCGCGAGTCTTGCGGCTGCTTTTCTGATCGCTGGCTTGCTGCCGGATACCGGCATGATTGCAGGCTTTTGTCTGGAATATGCGCCCGTTCTTGTACTCGCCCCGCTGCTGGAATTCTTGGGACTCGAAGGGACGGCTCCGAGCCTCGCGGCGTCCGGCGGATTCTGCCTTTTTCAGTGGGCCGTCTGCCGGTTCCTGGTCAAAGAGAGCCAGAGCCCGGGAGATAAACCCGCGGCGGCGATTCTTCTGCGCAGATAAAAAACATCCTGCCCGATTCACAAGGGGACAGGATGCTTTTGCTGTTTGATGATCCGCTCGATCAGAAGCTGAGCAGAAGCCCCTGCTCGCCGGCATAGAAAGAGGTCAGGCAGGCGCAGTCGAGGATGGTGATATCCTCGGAGCCGTAGTTTTTTTCAATGAGCTGGCGGAGGCTGTCCGCTCCGGAGCGGTTGCCGCAGTGGGTGATCACCACCGGAGTCCGGCTCCCCATTTCTTTGGCCTTGCCCATCAAATCGACCATCCGCTCAATGGCGCGGCGTTCTCCGCGCGGCTTCTCGAGCACCTGGATCCGGCCGTCGTTGTTCCGGGCGACCGCGCGGATATTGAGCGCCGTCGCAAGGATTCCGGTCACTGCGCTCATCCGCCCGTTTTTCACCAGGGCGTCAAAGGTGGCAAGCGAAAAAAGAATGACCATCTGGTCGCGGTAGCGCTCAATCGCCTCGACGATTTCCTCAAAGGGAAGCCCCTGCGCAATGAGATCCCGCAGGCGGCGGAGGATCAGCACCATCGTTCCGGCGGTGGAAAGGCTGTCCACTACATGCACCTTGTGGCCGGGCAGCTCATCCCGGATCAGCTCAATTGCCTGCAGGGCGGCGTTATAGGTGCCGCTGAGGCGGCTGGAGATGGTGACAATAAAGCTGTTTTTCGCCTGACGGAGCTGTACGGCAAAATCAGCCGGACTGGGACAGGCGGTGGAAGAAGGCCCCTTAAATTCGTGGACCGCCCGCAGCATTTCGCGGGGGTCGGTTTCGGGCAGATCGACAAATTCGCGGTCTCCTACCACAATTTTGAGCGGGACAGTGGCAAAGTAGGCATCGCCGGAATCAAAAAGTTGGTGATTGAGGTCGCAGGAGCTGTCTGCAATCAGACCCCATTCTTTCATGGAACATCCTCCTCGGTCATCGGTCGTCCCGATGCCGGCGGAATCGCGCATGATCGGGCGTACAAATTCATGATACCGCGCACAGCGGAAAAAAGCAAGGGAAAAGGCGGAAAAGTAAAAGATTGCAACCGGGCCGCGCTCTTGTAAAATGCCGGATTCCCGCTCACTCGGTCAGCCGCCGGTAAATGTCCCCCTTGCGCAGTCCGGTCTGCGCGGCCGCGAGCTTCGCGGCGGCCGAGGGGCTGCTTCCCTGCTCCACCAGGCGGCGGGCAAGGGCCAGCGCCTCGTCGGGAGTCGCCCCGGACGGCTTCTGCTCGGGCGCCCCTTCGAGAATCAGCACAAATTCTCCGCGCGGAGCCTCAAGTCCGTAGCGGGCGCAGGCGTCCCCGAGGGTGGTGCGGATTACCTCCTCGTGCAGCTTGGTCAGTTCGCGGCAGAGGGCGATCCGGCGCTCTCCGCCGAAGGTTTCCGCAAGGTCTGCGAGGGTGGCACGCAGCTTGTGCGGCGCTTCGTAGAAAATCATGGTGCGTTGTTCCTGCCCGAGCGAGGCGAGGTGCTCCCGCCTGCTCTGCCGCGCCGTCGAGAGAAATCCCTCGAAGGTGAAGCGTCCGGTCGGCAGTCCCGAGAGGGCAAGGGCGGTAAGCGCCGCCGTCGGCCCCGGTACCGCCGCCACTTCGATTCCCGCCTCGGCGCAGAGGCGCACGAGGTCTTCGCCGGGATCGGAGATGGCGGGCATCCCCGCGTCGGTGACAAGGGCGCAGCTTTCCCCCCCGAGAATCCGCTCGACGAGCCGCTGCCCGCGTTCCCGCTGGTTGTGCTGGTAATAGCTGACCATCGGCTTGGAAATGCCGAAGTGGTTGAGCAGCTTGAGGGTTACGCGGGTATCCTCCGCTGCGATAAAGTCACATTCCTCGAGGACTGCAACCGCCCTGGGGGACAGGTCGCCGAGGTTGCCGATCGGCGTTCCAACCAGATAAAGCTTTGACATGCCGCTCATCCTTCCATCCGATAGATCGTGCGGTATTCCGTGCTGGGCCGTCCATCCGGCCCGTTCAGCAGCAGGGGCGGCATCCAGCACAGCTCCTTTCCGCCGCCCCGCACCGCCTCGACCAGCGTCAGGAAGGGGGGAAGCCCTTCCCGAACGGCGGCAGTGCGCAGGCGCTTGGGCTCAAGGCTGTTTTCCCGCAGCGCCGCGAAGAGATCCGGCAGCCGTTCAGGCCGCCAGCAGCAGCAGAATCTTCCGCCCTGCCGCAGCAGGCGCGAGGCACAGGCGCAGACCTCTCCGATTGTCACTGCGGATTCCCGCCGTGCGGTATGGCGCGCAGAATCACGCTCCCGCGCCGGTCCCGCCGGGAAATAAGGAGGATTGCTGACCGCCAGATCGAGGCTGTTTGGCTGTAAAGCGGAACAGCTTTTCAGATCGCGAAGATCACCGCAAAGCGGGAAAATCCGGTCCGTGAGACGGTTGCGTGCGACGCTTTCCCGCAGAAGCTGCACCGCCTCCGGATCAAGCTCAACGCAGTGCACCGTGGCAGGAAGAGGCTCGTCCCTCCCGAACCAGAGCAGGGAAACCGCCCCGCAGCCTGCGCCGAGATCAGCACAGCGGTCTCCGGGGCGGGGGACGGCGAAGCGGGAGAGCAGTACCGAATCGGTGGTAAAGCGATGCCGCCGGGAAACCGCAATTTCAAGGCCCGGCAGGAGCGGAATCCAACGCTGCTCAATATACAAATCGTTATAACAATCTCTCATAATACAAAATTCGACCTTTTCTCCACTCATCCCCAAGACAGAAAAAGGGGACCGCTGCAAACGACCTGGTCGAATACAGCGGCTCCCTTTTGTGTTTCAGGTCCGATTAGGCCTGGGCCGGAGCGCCGACAGGGCAGGTGCCCGCGCAAGCGCCGCAGTCGATGCAGAGATCAGGATTGATCTGGTACTGGCCGTCGGCCTCGCTGATGGCGCTGACGGGACATTCGCTCTCGCAGGCGCCGCAGCTGATGCAAGCGGAAGAAATATGGTATGCCATTGGTTCTTACACCTCCTTTGAATTTTCACCGTTATCATATCATATCTTTCTGAAAAATCAAAGGGATTTTGAAAAATTAATGGACTGGGGGAGGAATTTTCCAGAGCGGCGGGCCTATTCCCCGCCCTGCGGGGAAACAGGCGCAAAAGCGGCGGCCTCCGCAGGTTTTGCCCCGCCGGAACGGCCTCTTCCTCCGCGGCGCCGGCGGGGCCGCGGCTTGGCGCCCTCCGCTTTTTCACCGGCGGGCGGAGCGGCGGGAGCGTCTCCCTCCCCACGGAGCGCGGCGGGCTCCGCCGGTTTCTCAGAGCGCTGCTTTCTGGGGTGCGGCGGCCGGGACTGTTGCACGTCGTCCTCCGCGGACTTGGCATCCTGCCGCTGACGGGGGGCTTCTCTGCGCTCCCCGCGGTCGGGCTTCGGCGGGCGGGGCTGCTCTCCACCCTGACCGGATTCGTCGGAAGAACGCGCCTCCCCGCGCAGCGGGGTGACCTCATGCTTGGAGAAGTTTTTGAACACAAAGCCCTCTCCCGATTCGATCTTCACCTTCAGCGCACCGGTAATCAGGTTGCTGATCTCGCAGACGACCCCGTTCCCTTCCGGGGTGGAGACGGGAGTGCCGACCCGCGGCGTACTGCGGATCAGGTCCTCATAGGCGTTCTGCTCATATTTCAGACAGCACATCAGCCGTCCGCAGGTGCCGGAAATTTTGGTGGGGTTGAGCGAAAGCCCCTGCTCCTTTGCCATCTTGATTGAGACGGGCTGGAAATCGCCCAGAAAGCTCGAACAGCAAAACACCCGTCCGCAGATTCCAAGGCCGCCGAGCATCTTGGCCTCGTCGCGGACTCCGATCTGCCGCAGCTCGATGCGGGTGCGGAAAACCCCGGCCAGATCTTTGACCAGATCGCGGAAATCCACCCGGCCATCGGCTGTGAAATAAAAGAGGACCTTGCTGTTGTCGAAGGTGTATTCGACATCAACCAGCTTCATATCCATCTTATGCTCGAGGATTTTTTGCTGGCAGATCTCAAAGGCGCTCGCCTCGCGGCGGCGGTTTTCCTCCATCTGGGCTACGTCCTTCACAGTGGCGATCCGCACCAGCTTTTTAAGCGGACGGACGATCTGCTCCTCCTCGACCTCATGGTTGGCAGCCGCGACCAGTCCGCACTCGATGCCGCGGGCCGTTTCGACGATCACAGCCTGATCGGGTTCTACCGCGATTCCGCAGGGATCAAAGTAGTAGACCTTGCCCCCGTCCTTAAATTTGATTCCGATTACCTCTGCCATTGCAATACCCTTTCCATCCGCCGGGCGCGGCGTTATTTGAAATCCAGCCGGCCGCAGCGGGCTGGGAAGGCTTTTCTCCGGCGCAGCGTCAGCGGGACGCCGACTGCACCAGCCGGGCGGCGGCCACCGCTGAAAGCAGCGGGACGCCGACGTTCTGGCTGACCCGAAACTGCGCTTCCTCTATTATATCAACAATTACGCCGCACTGCAATGCGGAAAGCTCTCCCTTTGCCAGCGCGGCGGCCGAGCGGGCGCGAAAGGACGCAAGCAGGCGGGAAAGCCCCTCCCGGTCGCGTTCATAGCCTGCGAGAACCTTCATCAGCGCATAGCGTTCGCAGTGCAGAGTGTGGTCGAGCAGCGCGGCCGCGTCGGCCTCGAGCCGCTGTGCTGCGGGGTCCTCCAGCGAGGCGAGGGCCTGCCCCACCGTCGGGAAGCCCTCCGCCAGCCTCTCGAGGAGCGCGGGGTCCTCCCCGGGGCGGAGCTGCCGCAGCACCGCCAGCCGCCGGGGAGAAGCCATCTCCCGCAGCGGGAGATGGCTCGCGCGGGAGCAGACCGTCTCGAGCAGCGCGCTGCGGGAAGGAACGGTGAAGAGGAAATAGGCCGCTTCGGGCGGCTCCTCAATCAGCTTGAGCAGAGCGTTCTGGGCGGCCGCGGTGAGGTTCTGCGCCTCCGGAATCAGGAACACCCGGCGATCGGCCTCGTGCGGCGCAATCCAGGCGTTTTCCCGCACCGCGCGCACCGCGTCAACCCCGATCGTCTGTTTTTTCGGCTCCGGCCCGACGACGGTGAGGTCGGGATGCAGGCGCTTCTCCATCTTGCGGCAGGAGGGGCAGGCCCCGCAGGGAATCTCCTCCGAGCCGCCGGACGACCGGCAGAGCAGCATAGCGGCGGCTTCATAGGCCAGAGTGCGCTTGCCGCTGCCCGGCGCGCCCTCGATCAGCAGGGTATGCGGAAAACGCCCGCCGTCCCAGAGGGCGGCGAGCGCACGATAGGCTTCCTCCCGTTCGATCAGAGTTCTGTTCAAACCGCACTTCCTTTCGGCAGGATCAGAGCTTTTCGAAGCGTTCGACGTTGGTCACAAAGATCGTTGCACCGCCGACCTGCACCTCAACGGGGAAGGCGCTGTACATTCCGACCCCGTAGGAGGCGGAGGAGGGAACGAGCTGGGTGCGCTTCTTTGAGTGCTTGCCGACGATCTCGATTGCCTCATCCACCTTTTCGTCATCGGTCCCGCAGAGGAAGGTGGTGTTTCCGGCGAGCAGAAAGCCGCCGGTTGTCGCCAGGCGGGTCACCTGAAAATGCGCTTTGGTCAGCGCCGACTGGACCCGGTTGGCGTCGTCGTTTGATACAATCGCAAAGATCAGCTTCATAAAGTGCCACCTCCAAAATTCCCGGCAGGACGCGGTCCGGCCGGACCTGTGTCCGGGAACCGTCCTGTTTCTTTCATTTTACCACATTGGGGAAAAAAGTACCACTGTCTTTCCCGCTGCCGGAAGAAAAATTGAAGAACAATGGGGGTCAGTCCGGATAAAGGTCCACCTCGTACATCACGCATCCGTCCTCCGAGCGCCAGGGGCCATGCTTCATGTGAGGCGGGCGGGAGGCCGCGTCCCCTGCGGTGAAGGTCCGCCCCAGAGTCAGATCGGTCAGGCTGCCCCGCAGAATAATGATCTCCTCGCGAAAGTTGTGATCCCGCACGCCGTAGGCGCTCGCGTCGGTGCCGGGCGCGTATTCGACAATCCGGGAGATGCACCTTCCCCGCTCGTCGGCGGAGATTATCCGCTGGGTAATTCCCTTGACCATCGTGTCCTTCTGGGGCGCAAAGCTGGTCAAGGGCGTAAACTCAAGTCCCTTTTCGTCCATATTATTTCCTCCTGTCACGCTGTTTTACGAGCGGCGGGATGTCCGCAGGTGCCGCAGCCGGTCGTTCAGGATGATGGCGCGATCGACCATCTTTGCCCGCAGCGGGCGGTAGACATAGTCAAACTCGCCTGCAAGCTCGTCGAGCTGGCCGTTGAAGCCTTTCTTGAAACGGTAAAGCCCATACATATGGTTTCCCTCAGGGCTGAGATTGCCCGAGACCCCCTGAAAGTCATAGACGGTGCAGCCGGTTTCGAGCGCCCAGCGGATCATCTCCCACTGCATCAGGTAGTTGGGCATGTGGTTGCGGCATTCGTTGTCCGAGGCGCCGTAGACGTAGCAGGCCTTGCCGCCGAAGTTGGTGGTAATCGCTCCCGAGATGGCTCTGCCCTCATAAAAGCCCAGATAAAGCCGCGCGTGCTCCCCCAAAGCTGCGAGAAACCGCTCAAAATATGCTTTGGGGCGGGTGGCAAAGCCGTCGCGCTCGCCGGTCAGGGTCATCAGGCGCATAAACTCGTCGAGGGATTCCGGACCGGCAGGGCGCACCTCGACCCCGTCCCGGATTGCGATCCGCAGGTTCCGGCGGGTCTGCTGGGTCAGGTTCATGAGAAGCTGCTCCTCGTTCCGGCCCTCGAAATAGAGCCGGTAGTTGAAGCGCGCCTGAATTGTCTCAAAGCCGTCCGGTCCGTAAAAGCGCCGGAAGCCGAGCTCCTTTGCGATGTCCAAAAACTCCTCGTCCGCAGCGGAAACGTCGGGGTCCATCTTAAAGGCGTGGGCATGATGGCGCCTGGCCAGAAGGTCCACCCCGGATTTCAGGCTTCGCAGCACCTCGCGGTTGTGCAGATCGCAGACCGGACCGCGCGGCGCGTAGAGAAAGCAGGTGCCGATCAAAGGAATTTTCTGGATGAGAACCGAAACCGAGCCGATGATACGGCCCGCCTCATCCCGGCAGACAACCGCCTCAAAGCCCCAGTTTGACTTGACCTTCCGCCAGGCGCTGCACTGGGTAAAGCTGCTCTGCGGGTGGGAGGCAACGAAACGGTCCAGTTCCCCGTACTGGTCGGGGGTCAAAATTTCCGCGTTCATGGAACACATCCTCAATCTTATCATTCGGGCGGCGCACCGCCCTGGAATCTGTCAGCTTATTATCGCACAAATTGCGCCGGAAGGGAAGAAAAATCTCCTTTTTTCAAGACAATCCGGCCGCGACGTGCTATAATGAGACATAATGAGAGACTGTGCGGAGAATCCCTCCGCCGGACGACAAAAGGAGCGAGCAGACGATGCAGGAAATGACCGAAACAAAGAAAAAAGGCTTCACCACCCTGCTGCGGATTACGGCGCTGATCGCCGCGCTGGTGACAGCGTGGAGCTTTGCCATCCCCCTCCTTCGAAAAAACAGCGCTCTCGGCGCGGTGGGGGGGCGCGCCCTTTCCGAGCTGACCCCCTTTTCAACTGCCGTGGCCTACTATTCCGGCAGTGAGATCGCCGGGCTTGCCAAAAAGCCGAACCCCTCGGACGGCAGCTATCGCGCGGTCGCGGAGCTGCTCTCCCAGGTGAACATTCAGCAGGGGTACGAGAAGCTTTACCTCATCTACCGCGACGGGGACAAGGTCCCCCGCTACCTCGAGGACGGGCGGGAATTTCCGCTCTCGGCTTACCGTCCGGTCAAATCCATCCTTGACAAAATTTATACCGGAAAATCGGTCGGCTCCTATGCCAACGATCTTGTGACCCGCGAGGACCAGCGTCAGGTGGCGGTCGCCTGCCTTCCGCTTTACGGCAGCGGGCGGACGGTGCTCGCGGTGCTGGTTGCGGAATGCGATCCCGGCGATACCGGCTACCATCTGGTCGGGCCTGTGAACCTCTACTATGTGGGAGGGGCCGCCGGGGCAGTGCTGCTTCTTTGCATCCTCATCCTCTGGGGAATGCGCAAGTACCGGCTCGCCAGGACCGACCGCGAGGAACGCGCAGCGGCTCAGGAGCCGGGAATCCATGAGGAGCCGATTCCGCCTGAGGACGACTTCCAGTTCCCGATCGATTCCATGGCGCACCAGCCCCCGATGGACGGGCAGGAGGGAGATGCGTCCGGCGCGGCGGACGGGGACGACAGCCTGTCCGGACCGCAGTGAGCGCCTTTTACGACGCCGTCTACCGCGCGGTGGGGCGGATTCCGAAGGGACGGGTGGCGACCTATGGGCAGATTGCGCTGCTCTGTGGAAACCCCCGCGCTTCCCGCGCCGTCGGATGGGCGCTGCATCAGAATCCGATGCCGGGGGTGATACCCTGCCATCGGGTGGTCAACCGCGAAGGCCGGATGGCTCCGGCCTTCGCCTTCGGCGGTCCGGAAATCCAGCGCGGGCTGCTCGAGGAGGAGGGCGTTCCCTTTCTCCCCGATGGGCGGGCTGACCTCGCGCGGGCGCTCTGGAGACCCAGTGCCAGAGAGGGAAACCCCTGACCGCAAAGCTGCGGAAGAAAGATAAAAGTGCGCCGGGAAATGCAGAAAATTGCAGTTTCCGGCGCGCTTTTGTCACTGGACGAAAATCCGGGAAAGCAGCCACGCGGGAGAAAGAAAACGCAGCGATGCGAACGGGCCGAGGCCTGCCGGATCGACCAGCGCCCCCGAGCAGCAGACGGCGGGCAGCACCCAGCAGAGGGCGAGCAGCAGAACCGGGGAAACCGCGGCCGGGTGCCGGGCGGCGAGCCGGGAAGCCGCCTGCCGCAGAACGGCAGCCGCGGCGGCCAGCAGCACAAATGCGGCGGGAGAGGCCGCGCCGCGCAGATCGGGGAAGGCGAGCAGCAGCAGCCCCGGCAGCGCCCCCTGAAGCAGAGTGCAGGCGGCGGCGTCGGCCAGCAGAGCGGTTTTCGCCGCGCCGGGACGAACCGTTTCCAACATTTCAAAGGTAGCGGCTTCTTCGGGGACAAACAGCCCCCCGAAGACGGCAAGAAATAGGAAAAGGGAGGAAAATACCGCAAAAAGCAGGGGCCGCAGATCCAGGGCGGACTCGGGGGGCGGGAAACTTCCGGCGCTTTCGACCGTCACCGTCAGCGGCGATGTTTTTCCCGGCGCAAAGCCGGACGGCCCGCCCGGCGTCTGCGTGAGCAATTCCCGCGTGAACGCGGGGGCCTCCGCTTCGAAAAGCGCGCCGAAGACCAGCTCGTCGGCCACCGGCCGCAGAAAGGAACCGTCGGTTTCATAGACGGTCACCGGCGGATCGGCGCCAGGGTCGAGCAGGTAGCCGCAGTGAAGCTCCCCGGTCAGAACTGCGCGGCGCATCGTTTCCTCTTCTCCGGGATGGTAAAAGCGAAACGGAAGGCCCTCCTCCTGCTCCAGCGGGGCGCAGGCTGCCGCAAGAACAGGGTTTCCTCCGTCAAACAGCAGACCGATGGAGGCGGAGGCCCCCTTTGGCTCGGGGCAGAGCAGGAGAAAGCCCCCAACCAGCGCGAACAGCGCCAGCGAACAGCCCCAGAAGGAAGGAAGCAGGAGCTGCCGTTTGCCGCAGAGCAGCAGACAGCGGCCGAAAAAGAAGACATTTCCTCTGCGGTTCACCGTAGATTCCTCCTCTCCCGATTCCAGAGCAGCCCGGAGACGAGGGCCGCAGCGGCAAAGAAGCCCGCGGCCAAAAGCAGCAGCGCCGCCCCCTCGCCTGCGCCGAAGCAGGCCGCGCCGAGCGCACTGCGCCGAAGGGTAAGCGGAAGCCAGCCCGCGAGACGGAAAAGGACAGGAGGAAGCAGCGCCTCCGGAAAGAACCCTCCGCCGAAAAGCGCCTGCCCGAGGGTCAGGCCCACCGAAGCGGCGGCGCAGGCACCGCGCCCCGGCAGAGAGACGGTCAGAAGAAGCTGCCCCGCGGAGGAAAGCCAGAGGGCGGCAAGGGCGTGCGGTTCCGGAAAGCCGCCTTTGAGGAGCACTGCGACCGGCAGCCAAAGTCCGGCCGAGAGAAGCAGAGCCAGCAGCAGGGCGCAGGCGAAGAGGGAGGGACGCTGCGCATACCGGGCGAAGCGGTTCAAAACCGAAAAGCCTTCCCAAAAAAGGAAGGCGGCCGCGCTCATCAGGATCGTTGCGGCGCTGCACAGCAGGTAGCGCCCCAGGTTCAGCGCACCGGTTGCCGAGAGCCGGACCGGATGCAGCCGTCCCCCGCGGCTGAGGTAGCGGTCTAGCAGCGAGAGGTCCGCGCGCATAAGCGCAGCCTCAAGCTCCCTGCCGTCCAGTCCCGCCTCCCGCAGCACCGGCACCATGCCGGCGATCTGCCGCTGGGCGGTTTCGATTGTCCGGGCGCCCGAGCGGGCGAGGGCGCCGGCCCAAAGCCCCTCGAGCGGGGAGGCCGCATACAGGCGCAGCACGGGAGAGAGGTTTTCCCCGTCCATAATTCCCTGCCAGAAGCCGCGCGGCAGAATCAAAACGGCGGCGCAGCCCTCCTGCGGGTCGCCGGGTGCGAGAATCTTCAGCTCGGCCGCCTGTCCCAGCGGCTTTTGCAGCAGAGAGAGAAGCAGTGGGGAAAACGCCCCCTGCTCCTCGTCCAGAACCCCAATCTGGATGGGAGCGGGCTGCGTTTCCTCCCATGCGAAGGGGGCCAGGACGCCGCTCCAGCAGAGCATGGCGGCAAAAAGGAGGAGGAACGGCGCGGCGCTCCTCTTAAGTCCGGCCAGCAGGCCGGTGAGAATCAGACGCATCGTTCCCCCTCCGTTTCATCGGGATCGTTTGCAGAATCAGCCGAGCATCAGGCTGTAGAAGCGGCCCGCCAGCCCGTTGAGGTTGCCCTCTGCCTCCTGATAGAGCGCATTGAGCTTTTCCTCGCTCATCGAGAGAAGGTCAGAAGCCTCAGGTGGGGTGAGCGCTTCCCCGAGAGGATGGAAGGCGAAGCCGATGTCGAGCAGGACGGCGGCTTCCTGCGGCAGGGATGGAGCGGATACCGCGATCCGTGTTCCCGGCAGATCGACGCTGACCGTTTCCCCGTCCCGGGTCAGGGCGCCGTCGGCGGTGAATCCGACCGAGACCTGATCGCTGGGCACCGCGAAGTTCCCCGCATAGCGGAGCGTTCCGTCCTTGCCGGTGGAATAATCCCAGGTCAGGCGGAAAAGCTCATCATCGTCCTGTAAACCGGCCGTCAGGGTGAACTGCTCCTGATAGCGGTCCTCCGCCTCGGTTCCCGTATAGTCGGCCCGCAGGGTAAAGCCGTCGGCTTCCCCGCCGGAGGAGGAGAGCGCAAAGGTGTGGCTGCCGTTTTCGCCGCGGCTGTAGTTCAGAGAGAGCGCTTCGACCGCCGCGTCGCCGGAGGCCTGCTCCGAAGGCGCGGACAGAGTGGCCGCAACAGCGGTGACAATCTGGTTGGAAACGGTCAGGTCGGCCGAGAGGGCGAGCGGCGGAATCGATTCATAAAGCTCCTCGAGCTGTTCCCGCAGCGAGGTGCCTTCGGCCCCGGACATGCTGTCGAGCATTTCATCGCTGTAGCAGGCGCTCACGCAGAGCCGCAGCGCGTCGGTCAGCGCCTGACGGACTGCCTCTCCGGGCGCTTCAATATGGTAGCGGCCCTTCTCCAGCTTGGAAAAGGCAGTTTCTCCGGCGAGACGGATGCCGACCTCCCGAAGACCGGACTCAAGGGCTTCGATCATCTGCGGGTCCGCCATCCGAAGCTGGGCGGTGTAAGCGTCGAGCTGCTCCTGAATCAGAGCGAGCTGCTGCTCGTCGGCGGGGTAAAGCTGTCCGAGCGGGCTTGCGGGATACGCCTCGGCAAAGCCCTCCGGGCGGATGGAAACGGCGGTTTCCGAGAGGGTCGGCACCGACAGGACGATGGCTTCAGGCGAGAGATAGTAGCGCCCCTCGAGGAAGGTTTCCCCGAGCAGGGTAAGCCCCATCTCCATATCCGCGGCATGGGACTCGAGATCCTGCGAAACCGAGAGATCAATGCTGCTTCCCGAAAGAAAGGCGCTGATCATGTTGGAGTAGTCGATCCCCTCGATTCCGGCGAAGCCGATGCGGTAGTCCTTTGCGGCGGAAGCGGGGGAGGCAAAGGATTGGAAGGCGGCAAACGCGGGGTAGTCCTTCTGCAGGGCCTCAATCTCCTGCTCGGCCTGCGCAAAGGTCTCCTGGAATGCATCGGCCACCTGCTGCTCCGGGGTGCTGCCGAGCATCCGCGTGGCAAAGACGCCTCCGACGGCGCAGAGGACCGCAACGGCCGCAATCGCGGCGATGAGAAGGCCCCTGCCGCCGTGCGGCTTCGGCTCCAGGGAATTCAGAGCTTGTTGATTTTGTTCCATTGAAATGATTTCTCTCCTTTATTCTCATTTTGATCGAATGGATGTATTATCCGGGTGTTCCTGTGCCTTGGACGGGTCGTTCAGCAGCAGCTCGAGAACCTGACCTGTCCGTTTTGCCCCCGGCGGTGCGGTGAGTGGAAAGGGTCCCTCGAGTGTGCCGCCGCGCAGCCGGACAAGCGCGCCGGCCAGCGCGGCGATCTGCTGCGGCTCGTGGGAGGAGAACAGGACGGCGCCGCCCGCCTGTACGAAATCCGCCAGGACGGCGTGCACCAGCGCGCAGCCCCCGGCGTCGAGCGCCGCAAACGGCTCGTCGAGCAGCAGCGTGCCGGGCTGGGAACAGAGGGCCGCCGCGATGGAAAGGCGGCGCTGCATTCCTCCGGAAAGGCGTCCCGCGCGGCGGCGGGCAAACGGGGAAAGGCCGAGCTTCTCTTCGGGAGAGCCGGGGGAAAAGGGGCGTTCCCGCTGGCCGGCGGCGGCATACCACAGCGCAAGGTTGTCGGCGGCGGTCAGCTCCCCGAGAACCGCGGGGCGCTGCGGAACCAGCGCCGTTTCCGCTGGGCGAAGTACCTCGCCCGAATCGGGGCGGCGAAGTCCGGCTGCGATTTCCAGCAGGGTGGTTTTTCCTTCGGCGTTTCCGCCGGCGAGACAGAGGGCCTGCCCCGGCTCCACGCGCAGGCTTACCTCCCGCAGAACCTGCCCCGCTTCGGGATAGGATTTGGAGACCGACCTCAGTTCCAGCATGACGGACCTCCCTTCGGGCATAGTAATCGGCTGCATCTATCATATACCAAATATTTCGTCAGGAAAAGAGCCAAATTCCGGTTTTCTGCAATTCCCGGAGATGCGGAGCTTTCCACCACAACAATATGCCGGGCAAAGCGGAAAATCCCGCCCGCCCGGCAAATTGCCGAAATGAAAGATAGAAGGATACACAAAATATCGTCGGGCGTGCCTGCGGCAAGCAGTAGAATTGCGGCCGCAGCCGCCGCGGGGCCCCCGGAACTACAACCAGACGGGCGCCTGTGGAAAATCTCTCCAACGCTGCGGGCGGAATCATGCTTCTGGAAATACAATCAGGCGCGCGCGCCTGTGGAGGGATTGGCAGCAGTCAGGGGGGTGTCTGATCCGGGCCCCGCCTCCAGCGAGGTGGTCACCGCGAGATGCTCGGAGACGCTGCGGGTAGTGCCGACGCCGCCGGACGGAGCAAACCCGCCGAAGCCCTTCTGATGGTAGCCGCATTTGGAGCAGACCCGCTCATAGACGACGGAACCATCCTCGTTCTCGGCAATCTTCTTCCAGTCGCTCATCACATGTTCCTCACCGGGGAGGCAGGCAACATATTCGGCGGCTGCGGTGACGGCCAGCGCTGCGGTGAGCGCCACTGCGGCAATCAAAATCATCATACGTTTCATCTGTCTGATATCCTTTCCAAATGGGTCTTCAGAGATTAAGTGCTCAAAAGGCTCCTTTTTCCTGCGAGGTTCTCCAAAGTTTTTAAAGATGGAATTTCCCGATTTTGCAGCGCCGTCTGGTGAAACGCGGGAGGCTGTGCTATACTAAAAACAAACGAATGCCCGGAAGGCTCCGGGGAAAGGAGAAGCCGGATGAAGCCGATTTTCTTGGTCGCGCCGATGCCTGACGCTTATGACAAGGCGCTTGAGCTGATTCGGGAGAAGGGATACGACAATATCGAGGTGGAACTGGCCAACATGGGGGACGGCGTCGCCGCCGCCCGCAGGGCGATCCGCGCGGGGGCCGAGATTATCGTCACCCGCGGCGGAACCTACCGGCTCTGCCGGGCGGCCTTCGATCTGCCGGTTGTGGAGATTCATGTCAGCGCCTACGACATCCTCGAGAGCGTTCAGCGCGCCGGCGCGGTCGAGGGGCCGGTGGCGGTTGTGGGCTACAACAATGTCGTGGACGGGTTCGACCTGCTGCGCGAGCTGCTGCCGTTTGAGATCATCAAGGTTGAGCTGCACGCCGAGGACCAGGTGCTCGATGTCATCAGCCAGCACCGCGATCGGGGGATACGGACCTATATCGGGGACGCCAACGTCACGCGGATCACACAGGCGCTCGGCTGCCGGGGGATCGTCATCTTTTCGCAGAAGGATTCGATCATGACGGCCATGCGGGAAGCGCGCCGGATTCACCGGGCCGCCCGCATCGAGAAGCAGAGGACCCAGCAGATCACCACCATCACCGATTTTGTGCACGACGGCATCCTTGCGATCGACGAGCGGGAGATGATCACCATCCTCAACGCCCGGGCGGCCGAGGTGTTCGGAGTAGACCGCACTGCGGCAATCGGGCGAAACGTCCGGGAGGTGATTCCCAACACCCTGCTGCACGAGGTCCTTCACACCGGAATTCCCCAGCTGGAAAAGCTTCAGACGGTCCGCAATTGCGTAATCGCCACAAACCGGGTGCCGATCATCGTGGACGGGCAGGTCAAGGGAGCGGTCGCCACCTTCCAGGATGTCACCGAAATGCAGAAAACCGAGCAGACGATCCGGCGCAAGCTGCTCAAGAAAGGCTTCACCGCACGCTACCGCTTTGAAGATATTGTCGGGGAAAGCCCCCAAATGAAGGAATGCATCGAGGCTGCGCGCCGCTACGCCCTCTATGATACTCCCGTTCTGATCTGCGGGGAATCGGGGGTCGGCAAGGAGCTCTTCGCCCAGTCGATCCACAACGCCAGCCCGCGGGCACAGGCGCCTTTTGTGGCGGTCAACTGCGCCGCGCTGCCCCCCGCGCTGATCGAAAGCGAGCTGTTCGGCTATGAGGAAGGCTCCTTCACCGGCGCGAAGAAGGAGGGCCGGGCCGGTGTGTTTGAGCTGGCCCACGGCGGTACCCTGCTGCTCGACGAGATCAGCGAAATCCCGCTGCCCCTGCAGGGGCGTCTGCTGCGGGTGCTGCAGGAGAAAGAGGTTATGCGGATTGGCGCGGATAAGGTGATTCCGGTTGACGTCAAGATCATCTGCGCTTCCAACCGCGACCTGCAGGAGATGGTGCGGGCAGGGACCTTCCGCCGCGACCTCTATTTCCGGATCAGCATCCTCCTTCTCTCCATTCCGCCTCTGCGGGAACGCCCCGAGGATATCATGCTGCTGGCCAGGCATTTCAACCAGAAGTACGCGGAAAAATACGAAAAGCGGCCGCTGGTTTTTCACGAGCGTGCCCGCCGGTGCCTGAGCGAGCGGTATTATGAGGGGAACGTCCGGGAACTGGGAGGGCTGATTGAGCGGTGCATCATTTTGTCTTCCTTTGCAGGGCTGGCGCCCGGGCGTAAGGCGAGGGCTGCCCTGGATTCCACCGGGGACCGGGAATTTCTGGAAGGAGAAAACGACCTGCGCGCAGTGGAGAACTGGTACATTCAGAAAATCTACCACAAGACGGACAGGAATATCAAAAAAACCTGTGAGATCCTGAAAATTGACCGCTCCACCCTCTGGCGCAAGCTCAAGGACAGGAACGCTCCAGATTAACCCAAACGTTTGCTTCAAAAAACAACGATTGTTGTAAAGAGCAACAAAATTATGTTGAATTTTGCAACTATTTTGAACTGGGAGATTTTCAGACATTAAAAAAACGGCTTATTTCCTTCACAAACGGTTCATACTATGATATATGGCATGGTTTTTGCTTAACTAATCTCACAGTTGTCCGTACCAGCGAAATGTGGACAAAAGAGATGGAGGAAACAAGATGAAAATTCTGCAATCGGTCAAGAAAATTCCTGGTGGACTCATGGTCATCCCCCTGTTTCTGGGCGCGGCGTTCAATACCTTCCTGCCCGGCCTGATTACGCTCGGAGGAAGCGGCACCTTCACCAGCCACCTTTGGAAATCCGGCGCGATGCCGATTCTCGCGGTCTTTCTCTTCTGCAACGGCGCGCAGATCAATGTGAAGCAGGCGGGTGTTCCGGTAGTCAAGGGCATCATCATCACCGCCGTCAAGGTCGGTCTTGGCGCCATCGTCGGAATCCTGCTGAATATGGCCTTCGGCCCGGCCGGCATTCTCGGCCTGACCCCGCTGGCGGTTATCGCCGCCATGGCCAACTCGAACGGCGGCCTCTATGCCGCACTGGCCGGCGAATTCGGCGACGCGACTGATGTCGGCGCCGTCTCGATCCTCTCGATCAACGACGGTCCTTTCTTTACGATGGTTGCGCTCGGCGCTTCCGGCATCGCCTCGATCCCCTTCATGACCCTTGTCGGCTGCGTCATGCCCATCGTCGTCGGCTGCGTGCTCGGCAACATGGATGAGGAACTTCGCAACTTCGTCGCCCCCGGCGCCACCATGCTGATTCCCTTCTTTGCGTTCCCGCTCGGCGCGGGCCTCAACTTCAAACAGCTCATCACCGCGGGCCTGCCCGGCATCCTGCTCGGCGTTGCGGTCACGGTGATCACCGGCTTCGGCGGCTACTTCTCGATGAAGCTGATGCGTTCGAAGCATCCGCAGGTTGGCGGCGCCATCGGAACCACCGCCGGCAACGCGGTGGGAACTCCTGCGGCGGTTGCGGCTGCCGATCCCTCGATGCTGCCGATCTCTGAGATTGCCACCGCTCAGGTCGCGGCCGCAGTCATTGTCACTGCTATTCTCTGCCCTGTGCTGGTCAACTTCCTCAACAAGTTTGAGAAGAAGGCCAACTGATCACACGGTTCTCAGACGTGCGGGAAAGGGATTTCCCTTTCCCGCACGCAGCGCAGTCAGAAGAACCTGACATGTGAAGAACAGGCGCGGGAACGACGATATCCTTTTCCCGCGCGCCTCTCGATAAGGAGGGATTTCCTGTGAACCAGAATCGCTATCTCATCATCGCCGACGATTTTACCGGCGCCAACGACACCGGCGTTCAGCTCAAGCGGCGCGGTTTTTCGACCGACGTCATTTTCGATCCGGCGCTGATCGGACCCGAAGGCTCCTTTGTGCTGGATACCGAATCGCGCGGCATGTCCGGCCGGGAGGCTTTCAATGCCGTCTCCCGGCTCTGCGAAGGAATCGGCTGGGATTCCTTTTACACTGTTATCAAAAAGATTGATTCCACGCTGCGCGGCAACGTCGCGGAGGAAATCCGCGCGGTGGATGAGTGGTTCGGCAGCGAGCTGATCGTTTTTGTCCCTGCGCTTCCCGACCTCGGCCGCACGACTGTCGGTGGGATTCACCTGCTCAAGGGGGTGCCGATCACCGAAACTGAGTTGTCGCGCGATCCCAAGAAGCCGGTCACCTGTGACAATCTGCGGGAAATCCTGATGGGCGCCTTCGACGAGCGGGTGGAGCAGGTTTCGCTCGAGACGATCCGCGCAGGCCGCATCGATTTCGGGCAGGCCCGGATCTATGCCTTTGATTCCCAGACCAACGCCGATATGCAGGCGGTCCTTTCGGCAGCGAAGGCCACCGGCAAGCGGATTCTCTGGGTCGGAACCGCTGCGATCGCCGACAACCTGATGGAGCTGGAATCCCGCCAGAAGCCCTCTTTTGGGCTAGTCGGCTCGGTCAGCTCGGTCACCCGGGCGCAGGTCGCCCACGCCGAAGCGGCGGGCGTTTCGCTCATTGAGGTACCGGTCGGCCGGCTCCTGGAAGGCGAACTGACCGAAGAGAGCTTCATCGACGCGGCCTCGGCCCGGCTTGCGCAGGGGCGGGACGTTTTGCTTCTTTCAGCGGCCTCCCGCAGCCCCGAGGGGCTTGCCGCCTCGGATGAAGCGGGCAGACGCCTCGGAAAGAGCGGCGAGGAGGTCAGCGTCTATACCCAGGCGCTGCTCGGACGGCTGGCCGCCGGGGTGCTGCGCCGCATCCCTGTTTCAGGGGTGTTCCTCACCGGCGGCGACACCGCGATGGGCTTTTTTGCCGAGGCGAGAAGCCGGGGGTCGTCAATCCTCACCGAAGTTGCGGTCGGAATCCCGATGATGAAGCTGCGCGGCGGTGAATTCGAAGGGCTGAGGGTCATCACCAAGGCCGGTGCGTTCGGCCGGGACGATACCATCACCTATTCGCTGCGCAAGCTCAAGGAAGCATTTTGACCGGAAGGAGGAGTCCCCCCTTGAATTATTTTGGAATTACAGCCGGAGATCCCTGCGGGGTCGGCTCCGAGGTTGTGCTCAAGGCGCTGCGCCGCCGTCCCGAGCTGATCGGGCGCTGCATTGTCTTCGGCTCCGCACCGATGCTCGACTGGTACCGCGGCAGGCTCGGAATCGAAACGCCGCTGCATTTGATCGACAATGCGGCGCAGGTACAGGCCGGCTGCATCAATGTCGTGGACCCTTACCCGGTTCCCTTTGAGGAGATCACCATCGGACAGGTTTCGCCGGTGGGAGGACGCTGCGCCTTCCTCGCGGTGCGCACCGCCATCGATTGGGCGTTGGCCCGCCGGATCGGCTGCGTTGTGACCGCTCCGCTGAACAAAGAGGCGATGCGCAAGGCCGGTTACCAGTATGCCGGGCACACCGAAATTTTCGGAGAGTTTACCCATGGCGAGAGCTACGCGATGCTTCTCTGGAGCGAGAGCCTCAAGGTGATTCACGCCACGACCCATGTCTCGATGCGCGAGGCGTGCGGTCTTGTCACCGAGCAGCGGGAATACGACGTGATTCACCTCGCCCATGATACGCTGAAGAAGGCGGGATATGAGAAGCCGCGCATCGCGGTGGCGGGACTCAATGCCCACGCCGGAGAGCATGGGCTTTTCGGCCGGGAGGAGATCGAACAGATCGCCCCCGCCATCGAACGCTGCCGCGCCGAAGGGATGGAGGTTTCCGGCCCGCTCCCGCCCGACACGGTATTCCTGCGGGCGCACAAGGGTGAATTCGACCTCGTGGTGGCTCAGTACCACGATCAGGGGCATATTCCCCTCAAGCTGCTTGCCTTTGACGCGGGGGTGAATGTTACCGTCGGTCTCGACGTGGTGCGCACCTCGGTGGATCACGGCACCGCTTTTGATATTGCAGGCAGGTTGATCGCCCGCGAGGACAGTATGCTCGCGGCCATCGACCTCGGGGAAAAGCTCGCACAATAAACAATAAACGATGAAACCGGACGCTGAAGCGCCCGGAAACGATTAGGAGGAACCTGATTATGCCAGTTGTTAAATTTCCGTATGGGAAGGATTTCCTGGAGCTTGATATTCCGGAGAGCCGCTATGCCGGAACCCTCGTATCCGATATGCATCACTATAACCCCGGCAAGACCCAGGAGCAGCTTGTGCAGGAGGCTCTCGAGCATCCGGTCGGCACCCCGCGCCTCTGCGAGATGGCGAGAGGGAAGAAGAAGGTCGTGATCATTGCTTCCGACCACACCCGCCCCGTCCCGTCGAAGGTGATTGCCCCGCTGATGCTCGCGGAAATCCGCCGCGGCAACCCGGATGCCGACATCACCTTCCTGATCTCGACCGGCTGCCACCGTGAGACGACCAAGGAAGAGCTGATCAATAAGTTTGGCGAGGAGATTGTCAAAAACGAAAAGATTTATATCCACGACTGCGACGACGAGAGCATGCTCGTCAATCTAGGCAAGCTGCCTTCCGGCGGCGATCTGATCGTCAACCGGATGGCGGTCGAGGCCGACCTTCTGGTGGCGGAGGGCTTCATCGAGCCGCATTTCTTCGCGGGCTTCTCCGGCGGAAGAAAGAGCATCCTGCCCGGCATCGCTTCGAGAAAGACGGTCATCTACAACCATAACGCCGCCTTTATCGACGATCCCCATTCCCGCACCGGTGTTGTGGAGGGCAATCCCATCCACATCGACATGCTCTACGCGGCGCGCACCGCCCATCTCGCCTTCATCTGCAACGTCGTGATCAACTCCGAGAAGGAAGCGATTTTTGCGGTTTCCGGCGACGTCGACCTTGCCCACATCAAGGGGCGCGAGTTCCTTTGCAGCCAGTGCAAGGTGAAGAGCATCCCGTCCGACATCGTGATCTCGACTAACGGCGGTTACCCGCTCGACCAGAATATCTACCAGTCGGTCAAGGGAATGACCGCGGCCGAGGCCACCGTCAATGAGGGCGGCGTGACCATCATGCTCTCCAAGTCGAACGACGGCCACGGCGGCAAGGTTTTCTATGAGACCTTCAAGAATCAAAAGGATCTCAAGCAGATGATGGCCGACTTCATGGCTACCCCGGCCGATCAGACGATCATTGACCAGTGGCAGTCTCAGATTTTTGCCCGCCTGCTGATGCGTTCGACCGTCATCTTCATCTCGGACGCCCCCGATGAGATGGTTTCCGACCTGCACATGATTCCGGCCCACTCGCTGCCGGAGGCGCTTGCCAAGGCGGATGAGATTCTGGCCGCGAAGGGCAGAAAAGACGCCAAGATTCTTGCGATTCCCGACGGCGTATCGGTGATCGTGCTCTAAAATATCTGCGGCGCCGCGGAAAAACGTCGGACGCTTTTCCGCGGCGGTCCCATAAAGAGAGGAACACCCATGAAAAAAGCAGTGCTGATTCCCGATTCCTTCAAAGGGACGCTGTCCTCGACCGAGATCTGCTCGATCATGAAGGAACGTATCCATACCTACTATCCGGGATGCGAGGTTGTCTCGATTCCGGTGGCCGACGGCGGCGAGGGGAGCGTAGACGCCTTCCTGACTGCCGTGGGGGGTGAAAAGATCACTCTGACGGTCGAAAATCCCTATTTTGAGCCGATGAAGTCCTTTTACGGTCTGATCGACGGGGGAAAAACCGCTGTCATCGAGATGGCGAGCTGCGCGGGCCTGCCGCTCGTCGAAGACCGCAAGGACCCCCGGAAGACCACGACCTACGGGGTGGGCAAGCTGATCCTCGCCGCTGCCGGCCGGGGGATTTCCAAGCTGGTGGTCGGCCTCGGCGGCAGCGCGACCAACGACGGCGGCTGCGGAGCGGCCGCGGCTTTCGGCGTACGCTTCTACAACAAGGACGGAGAGGAGTTCGTCCCCACCGGCGGCACTCTGATCGATATCGACCGGATCGATATGAGCGGGCGCAGCAGCGCTCTCGACGGGGTGGAAGTGGTGACGATGTGCGACATCGACAACCCGATGTACGGCCCCACCGGCGCCTCTCACATCTTTGGGCCGCAGAAGGGAGCCGACCCCGCGATGGTTGAGGAGCTTGATCGCGGCGTAGTCCATCTCTGCGAGGTCATCCGGCGGGATCTCGGGATGGATCTCTCGGAGGTGCCGGGCGGCGGCGCGGCGGGCGCGATGGGCGCGGGAATGATCGCGTTCTTTGGCTCGCGGCTTCAGATGGGAATTGAGACGGTGCTCGACACCGTCGGTTTCGATCAGACGATCGGGGACGCGGACCTGATCCTGACCGGAGAAGGGAAAATAGACGGGCAGAGTCTGCGGGGCAAGGTCGTGATCGGCGTGGCCCGCAGGGCGGCCAAGCAGGGGAAGCCGGTGGTTGCAGTGGTCGGCGGCGCCGACTACGACGTGGAACCCGCCTATGGCGAGGGAGTGACTGCCATCTTCCCGATCAACCGCCTGCCGCAGGATTTCTCGATCAGCCGCACCCATTCAAGGGAGAATCTCACCTTTGCGATGGATAACATTGTGCGGATGCTCAAGGCTTTTGCAAAATAGGTGCGCCGGACCGGCTGCACGAAAAACGGCGCGCCGTCTTGGACGGCGCGCCGTTTTGCTGTGTGCCCAGGACAACCACCGGCTCTGCCGGCGGCAATGAATAAGCTTTCGCTTCAAGCATTGAGCGCAGCGAAATGACAAATCATTGAGAAAGAGAAGGATCAATCAGAGAGCATTCCTGCTTCAGCGGTGCCGCCGGATAAAGGCCGCCCGCACTCGCCCTCCCGCGCGGTGCTCGCTCGCTTCGCTCGGCTGCGCCCGCGTACTCGCTCCGAGCGGCAAACAAGGGGGGCGGTGCCGCCCTCCGCTCGGGCGCGCCGGGCACCGGACAGGCAGAGCGGGCGGGGAGAAGGGAACGAGCGGCCCGCGGGCCGCTCGCAGCAGTGCAAGTAATGCATGGAAAAAACGTTCAGAGCCTCCTAAGGGGCAGGCCGGTAAGATGTGCTTCTAGGGCTGGTGCATACCACGTCTTCAACGCGCAATTTTTTTAATTTGAGAAAAATTCCGGTATGTTTTAATAGGCGGCTGCGGCCTCCTCACAGGTGCGCATCGCCAGAATCGTGCGGGAGATCAGGTCGTCCAGCTCCCAGCCGAGCAGCTCGGCGCCCTTGGCGATCACGTCGCGGGAACATCCTGCGGCAAATTTTTTATCCTTGAACTTTTTCTTGACCGATTTCAGCTCCATATCCTGTACGCTTTTGGAGGGACGCATCAGCGCGACCGCCCCGATCAGGCCGGTCAGTTCATCGACTGCGTAAAGCACCTTCTCCATCTCATGTTCCGGCATCCACTCACAGTGGGCGGGCCAGCCATGGCAGGCCACCGCGCGGATCAGACGCTCGTCGATGCCCGCGTCCCGCATGATCTGCTGCTCCCGCACACAGTGCTCCTGCGGATACTGCTCGAAATCGAGGTCGTGCAGCAGCCCGGCACGGCTCCAAAAATCGGCCTCTGCACCGTATCCAAGCTCGTTTGCGAAATAGCGCATCACCCCTTCAAGCACCAGAGCATGATGCAGGTGAAATGCATCCCTGTTGTAGGCTGTGAGCAGTTCCCATGCCTGCTCGCGGGAAATAAGACCGGCCATAACGGTTCCTCCTGACAGATAAATTTTCTCAGCATTATTGTAATCCGGCAGGCAGGGCTTGTCAATCTTCCCTCCGGCGGAGGGCCTTGACATTCCCGCGGCAGGGGGGGATAATAATCACCGATATCAATAAGAAACGGGGGAGCATCATGATGAAGCCGATTGCCGCAAGCGTGGCAGAGCTGGTGGGGAATACCCCCCTGCTGGAGCTTGCCAACTACGAAAAAAATCACGCGCTGAAGGCCCGCCTTGTCGCCAAGGTGGAATTTTTCAATCCCGGCGGCAGCGCCAAGGACCGCGTTGGGCTGGCGCTGATCGACGACGCCGAGCGTCGGGGCGTCCTCAAGCCGGGAGGCACCATTGTGGAGCCTACCAGCGGGAACACCGGTGTGGGGCTTGCTCTGGTCGCCGCGGCGCGCGGGTATCATGTGATGCTGACCATGCCCGAAACCATGAGCGTGGAGCGGCGCGCACTTCTTGCCGCATACGGCGCCGAACTGGTGCTGACCGAGGGTGCGCGGGGGATGAGCGGCGCAATTGAGAAGGCCCACGAGATTCTTCGGTCTACTCCCGGCAGCTTTATGCCAAGCCAGTTTGACAATCCGGCAAATCCCGAGGCACATTACCGCACCACTGGCCCTGAAATTTGGCGCGACAGCGAGGGAGAGGTAGACCTCTTTGTTGCGGCGGTCGGCACCGGTGGGACGCTGAGCGGCGCCGGACGCTATCTCAAGGAGCAGAACCCGGCGGTGCGGGTGGTTGGCGTGGAACCCGCCGCCTCCCCGGTCCTTTCGGGCGGCAGGCCCGGCCCGCACCAGATTCAGGGAATCGGGGCGGGATTTATCCCGGAAAACTTCAACCGTCATATCTGCGACGAGATTGTGGCCGTCTCTGATGAGGATGCTCTGACCACTGGCCGGGAGCTGGCCCGTACGGAAGGGCTTCTGGTTGGCGTTTCCTCCGGCGCGGCGCTTTTTGCCGCTGCCCTGCTCGCAAGGCGCCCTGAGAACGCGGGAAAGATGATCGTAGCATTGCTGCCAGATACCGGTGAACGTTATCTTTCCGGACCAATGTTTCAATGAGCTTGAACGAAAGGGGGACAGCTCGGCCGCTCTTTTTTCATATACATGCAATCGAATTCTTCTTTTTGAATTTGAAAAAATAATTATACCGAACAAAACACCGTTTGAAAAGCAAGCTCGGAGCAGTGGTGGACAAATATGTGATTTTAATGAAAAGCGTCGGTGTCAAAAAGCAAAGAAAATTTAAAAGCAAAAGGCCTTGATTTTTCAAGGTCTTTTGCTTATTGTCCACCGGGGACCAAGAAGATGCCTGTTCCTTGTCGCATCCAGCGGCAGGCGGATGCTTCCGCCGCTCTCCCCACCGGGGGCGACAGGAGGGCTTTTAAGCGGTGAACGAGAAATCTGATGCCCAAAAGAGGCGGTTTCCCTATGAAAAAATCCCGAAGGCATAACCTCCGGGATTTTTGGTTGCGGGGGCAGGATTTGAACCTACGACCTTCGGGTTATGAGCCCGACGAGCTACCGAGCTGCTCCACCCCGCGACATCTGTTTTTTGAGAGCTTTTATATCATATCATATCGGCAGATAAAAATCAAGTACTTTTTGCAGCAATATTTCGGCGGCCATCTGTTCCTTAGCTTGGACGCCGCCGCAGGGTGCGGAAAAATTCCCGCAGAAGCGCCGCGCACTCCTCCGCGAGGATTCCGCCAGTGAGCTGGGGAGAGTGATTGTATGCTACTTTGGAGAGGTCGACCAGCGACCCGAAGGACCCGGCCTTCGGGTCGCTTGCGCCGAAAACTACCCGCTCAATGCGGGAATTGATGATTGCACCGGCGCACATCGGGCAGGGTTCCAGCGTCACATAGAGGGTGCAGCCCGGAAGGCGCCAGCCGCCCAGCCGCCGGCAGGCGGCGTCAATGGCAACAATTTCGGCGTGCGCCAGGGCGTTTCGTCCGGTTTCACGCAGATTGTGCCCGCGCGAAAGCACCACTCCGTTCTGCACGATCACCGCGCCGATGGGGGCTTCTCCCAGTGCGGCGGCCTTTTTCCCTTCGGCAATCGCCTCACGCATCATTTCTTCGTCAAACGCAATGTTGATCATATCCGGTACCTCGCTGCCTGCCAGATGATGGCAAGGTAGAACAGAAACATGGGGATGCTGCACAAAAAGACGCGCAGCTTTTGCTCGCTGGGATTGACGGTCTGGCTGCTGCGCAGGGCGAACATATTCGGATAGCGGCGTAGCAGTTCGACCAGAGCCCCAAAACCAGCCAGCAGGCAGATCAGGTCAAAGGCGCCGCAGGCAATGGAGGAGGCCTCATGCGGAAGATAATCGAACATTCCGGAGAGCAGCACGAGGGTATTGTTGATCAGATGAATGACGATTCCGGTGGTCACCGATCCGGTAAAAAGAACAAAATAGCCGATTGCCAATCCCATCAGGAAGGCGTTGGGCATGTTGATCGGAATCTGGTGGACCAGAGAAAAAAGCAGTGCGGAAACAACGAGGGCAAAGCTGTCGCCGAACCGGCGTAGCGACTGCATCAGGATGCCGCGGAAAGCAATCTCCTCAAAAACGGCGGGGATCAGCGTCATGTTGATGGCGTAGACCACAAGAGCCGGGACGCTTTCCGGCGTTTCGAAGCTGTTGAAAAATTCGACGCCCAAGCTGTAAAAAAACTGGTCCGCCGCGCCGTTGGCGTATCCGCCGAGGACGGAAACGGCCATCGCGACCAGCACAGTCCCGAGAATCAAACGCCAGTCAACCCGGCGGACCGGCACTGCGCAGTTCCTCGGAATGCGGGTGTAGACGCTGAAAGCCCAGAAGGGCAGCATCAGCGAGAGGACCGTTCCGATCAGCACATAGCACTGCCAGAGAAATTCATCAACCGCAAAGGGCGCCGAGGGCGGAAGAAAACGATAGGTGATCTGCAGCAGCATCTGCGGCAGGAAGGACGAAAGAAAGAGAAAACCGAGCAGAACAAAAGCGGCGGCGGACGAATAGCCCAAAATCAGCCGCTGCTCCACAAGAAAAGGGGGGCGGGTCGAGAAGCCGTAGCCGGGGGTATAGCTGTGCTCATTGGGGTTGACCGGCTCATACCAGCGCCCATTCTGATTGGGTCCAGCCATTCGACAAATTCCACCTTTCCGTTTGATTTTTCTTATCATAACACAAACCAGGTCTGAAAGAAATGCGGGATTTGTAAACATTTGCGCCGGAAAGGGCGGAAGAATCCGGCAATTCTTGATTTCCCAGAATTCCTCTATTATAATAGGAATAATAAATCTGCCGGGGCTGGATTGTGCACCCGGTACGGGAGCTGCGCGAAGCGGCGCCGCTTACGCAGAGCAAGGGGGAGTTTTGATGAAAATTTCGACAAAGGGACGCTATGCCCTCCGGCTGATGCTCGATCTCGCGCTGAGCGGCCGGCAGGACTGCGTCGCGCTCAAAGAGATTGCCGTGAGGCAGCACATTTCGATCAAATATATGGAGCAGATCATCACCATCCTCAACCGTGCGGGCTTTGTTCACAGCCTGCGCGGACCGCAGGGAGGCTACCGCCTGACCCGTCCGCCGGAAGGGTATACGGTGGGGGAGATCCTGCGTTTGACCGAAGGCGGCCTCGCGCCGGTCGCCTGTCTTGAGGAGGGGGCGGACCGCTGCCCGCGGGCGGCGCACTGTGCCGCGCTGGAGATCTATGAGCGGATCGACCGCGCGGTGTCGGAGGTGGTCGATTCGCTCACCCTCGCCGACCTTGTCAGAATCCAGCGTGAAAAGGAGGCGGCGGTTTGAGCGGACAAAAAGTGATGGCTGCGATGAGCGGCGGGGTGGATTCCTCTGTGACGGCCCTGCTGCTGGCTCGTCAGGGATATGAGGTCTGCGGCGGCACCCTGCTGCTTTGGCAGGGGGAAAATCCGCAGGAGCAGAGCGGCTGCTGCGCTCTCTCGGAGGTTGAGGACGCCCGCCGGGTGTGCGCCCGCCTCGGCGTTGAGCACTATACCTTTAATCTCAAGGATGTCTTTTGCCGGGAGGTCATCGATCGGTTTGCCGAGGGATACCGCCGCGGGGAAACCCCAAACCCCTGCGTGGACTGCAACCGCTCGGTCAAATTTACCCGCCTGTTTGAGAAGGCTTTACTGCTCGACTGCGAGTTCCTTGCCACCGGGCACTACGCCAGAATCGAGCGGGAGGAAGGCTCCGGCCGGTGGCTGCTGCGCCGGGGCGCAGACCCCGCCAAGGATCAGAGCTATGTCCTCTATGTCCTCAGCCAGGAAACGCTTGCCCACACCCTTTTCCCGCTGGGAGAGCTGACTAAGCGGGAGGTGCGGGAGCTTGCCGCCGCCGAGGGATTTCCCACCGCGTCGAAATCCGAAAGCCAGGACATCTGCTTTGTACCGGACGGCGATTACGCCGCCTTTCTGGAACGGCGGCTTGGCGCCGTTTCACCGCCCGGGCACTTCCTCTCCCGCACGGGCGAGGTGCTGGGCGAGCACCGGGGGATGCTCCGCTACACCCTCGGGCAGCGGCGCGGGCTTGGCGTTTCCGCCGCGCACCGGCTCTTCGTGGTGGAGAAGGATCTTTCGAGAAACGCGGTGATCCTTGGGGATGAATGCGATCTTTATGCCCGCCGGATGCCGGTTTCAGCGGTCAACTGGGTTTCCGCCCCGCCGATTTCCTCCTCGCTGCGCGCACGGGTCAAGTCCCGCTACCGGCAGGAGGCGCAGCCTGCCTGGCTACATCCGGCGCCGGGCGGGGTGCTGGTCGAGTTTGACGCTCCCCAGCGCGCCCTGACTCCCGGACAGGCCGCCGTATTCTATGATGAGGAATCAGGAGAATATCTATTGGGGGGCGGCACGATTTCGGCCATGCCGGCGGATGCCGCCCAGTCTCACCCCGAGGGGGAAAGCATGAGGGAAAATTTGCACGCTGTCCGGGTCCGGCACTGATCCAAGGAGGAAGCATGAGAGAAGAATTTTCGCGCGCCGCCCTGCTGCTGGGAGAGGAGGCGCTTCAAAGGCTCGGGAAAGCCCATGTCGCTGTTTTTGGAGTCGGCGGGGTCGGTTCCTTTTGCTGTGAGGCGCTTGCCCGCGCCGGGATCGGCTCGCTTTCCCTGTTCGACTCAGACACCGTCGCACGCTCAAACATCAACCGGCAGATCATCGCGCTGCAAAGCACAGTCGGACGGCCGAAGACCGAAGTGATGGCCGAGCGGATCTCCGACATCAACCCCGCCGCCGCGGTTGTTTCGCACCCGGTATTTTACACTGCCGAAAACGCAGAAGACTTCCCGCTGGAGGGTTATGATTTTATCGTGGACGCAATCGATACGGTGTCCTCCAAGCTTATCCTGATCGAGCGGGCTTACGCCGCCGGGGTTCCCATTGTTTCCAGTATGGGAACAGGCAATAAGCTCGATCCCTCCCGTTTCCGGATCGATGCGATCGAAAGAACCTCGGTCTGTCCTCTGGCACGGGTGATGCGCTATGAACTGAAAAAGCGGGGACTCCGCGGGCTGCGTGTCCTGTGGTCGGATGAGCCGCCCCTGGTCCCCGCCGCGGGAGAGCCGCCTGCCCCCGGCCGCCGCCAGACCCCCGGAAGCCTCTCGTTTGTCCCGCCGGTCGCCGGAATGCTGCTTGCGGGCGAAGTCGTCCGCTCCATCGCCGGAGCGGGCAAAACCATAACCGCCGTTTGAAAGGAGCTGTTTCCATTGAAGTATACCGGCAGGGTTTTCCGACCCCCGAGCGAGGCCTACAGCCTGATTGTTCAGGCTACGATCGGCTGCTCCCACAATAAGTGCGCCTTCTGCCAGATGTATAAGGAGAAGAAGTTCTGCGTCCGTCCCATCGAGGAGGTCTTTGACGATCTCGCCGGGGCGCGGCGAGCTTATCCGGTGATCGAGCGGGTCTTTCTCGCCGACGGGGATGCGCTGATCCTCCCGCAGGAGCACCTGCTGCGGATTCTGCATTTCATTCGGGAAAAAATCCCCGAGTGCAGGCGGGTGGGCATTTACTCCTCGCCGCGCAGCATCAAAACCAAGACGCTCGGCCAGCTCACCGAGCTGGCCGAGGCGGGACTGCATATCGCCTACCTCGGCCTGGAGTCGGGCAATGAGCAGGTTCTGGCCCGCATGAACAAGGGCGAGACGGTATCCGAGATCATTGAGGCGGGCCGCAAGGTCAAAGCGGCAGGAATTGCGCTTTCGCTGACCGCGATCAACGGCCTGGGCGGAGCGGAGATGAGTCGTGAGCACGCAATCGATACCGCGAAGGCGGTTTCCGCCATCAAGCCGGACTATGTCGCGCTGCTGACCCTGCGGGTTTATACCGGCACACCGCTCGCCGACTGGGTGGAGGAGGGAAGCTTCACCCTGATGGACCCGGTCGAGCTGGCGCGCGAAAGCCGTCTCTTCCTCGAACATGTGGACAGCGAGGGGAGCGTGTTCCGTTCAAATCACGCCTCCAATTATCTGCCGCTGGCGGGGACCCTCAACGCCGACCGCGAAAAGATGATCGCTCAGCTTGACGCGGCGCTCGCCGGCAAGAGGAGGTTCCGCTCCCAGGTAGAATTGGGATTCTGACCGTTGTTTTGCCCTGGCGCGGGAAAAAATCCCCGCTTCGCTGGATGATTTTGCACAAAATGGCATCGAAACAGCAAAAATCCCCCTGCTTCCCTTGACACCGCCGCCGCAGCGGTCGTATAATAAATACGCTTCTGGAGCGGATTTCCGCCCAGGCAGAACCCGCGGCTCCCGCCGCGGGTTCTCTCAGAAATTTTTCGACGCAGAAATAATTTCTACAACTTTTGCGGTTATCATGTAAAATAAGATTAAAAAAGTGCAGGAGGTCAAAATCATGAACTATGCAATTAAGGACATCATCGGCCGCGAGATCATCGACTCGCGCGGCAATCCCACCGTTGAGGCGGTCGTTACCCTTGAAAACGGCGTCGTCGGCACCGCCGCCGTCCCGAGCGGCGCTTCCACCGGCCAGTTCGAGGCGCTTGAGCTGCGAGACGGCGACAAATCCCGTTTCGGCGGCAAGGGCGTTTCCAAGGCGGTTGCCCATGTCAATAACGAGATCCGCAGCGCTCTGATCGGCCATGACGCTTCCAACACCGCTGAGATCGACAGCATCATGCTCGCCCTCGACGGAACCAAGTCCAAGTCCAACCTCGGCGCAAACGCCATTCTTGCGGTTTCGCTCGCCGCCGCCCATGCGGCTGCGAATGCCCTCGGCCTTCCGCTTTACAAGTTCCTCGGCGGCGTTGTCGCCGATACCCTGCCCGTCCCGATGATGAACATCCTCAATGGCGGCGCCCATGCGGCCAACAACATCGACGTGCAGGAATTCATGATTATGCCGGTCGGCGCCCCCTCCTTCCGTGAAGGCCTGCGCTGGTGCACCGAGGTGTTCCACACCCTTGCCGCGCTGCTCAAGGCGGAGGGCCTTTCCACTGCCGTCGGCGACGAGGGCGGCTATGCGCCCAACCTTGCCAGCGACGAGGAAGCTATTAAGTTCCTGCTCAAGGCGATTGAAAAGGCCGGCTTCAAGCCCGGTGAGGACTTTGTCCTTGCGATGGATGCCGCCTCGAGCGAGTGGAAGGCGGAGAACGGCTACTTCCTGCCCAAGAGCAAGAAGAGCTACACCACCGATGAGCTGATCGCCCACTGGAAGGATCTCTGCGAAAAGTATCCGATCCGTTCGATTGAGGACGGCCTCGACGAGGAAGACTGGGAAGGCTGGAAGAAGATGACCGCCGAACTGGGCGGCAAGGTTCAGCTGGTCGGCGACGATTTCTTTGTCACCAATACTGAGCGCCTTCAGAAGGGCATCGAGAACCGTTGCGCCAATTCGATCCTCATCAAGCTCAACCAGATCGGCTCTCTGACCGAGACGATCAATGCCATCAAGATGGCCCACAGGGCGGGCTATACCGCCGTTGTCTCCCACCGCTCGGGCGAGACCGAGGACACCACCATCGCGGATCTCGCGGTGGCGCTCAACGCCGGACAGATCAAGACCGGCGCCCCTTCGCGCAGCGAGCGTGTCGCCAAGTACAACCGCCTGCTCCGGATCGAGGACGGCCTCAAGGAAGCCGCCGTCTGGCCCGGAAAAGCCTGCTTCTGAAAACATTCGGATTCCCCGCGCCGTCCGGCACAGCCGGACGGCGCTTTTCTGTCCGAAAGAAGTTGCGTTGACAACTATTTGCGGGGAGGGTATACTTAAGTGGCATAACAGAATCACAGAATATTCGGGAGGCTTCCCTATGGAATGGCATGAGATGCAGGACGCAAAATATCACCAGATGACCGAAACGCCGATACCGGGCCTGATCGCACGCCTTGCGGTTCCGACCATTTGCTCGATGCTGATCACCTCGATCTACAACATGGCGGACACCTACTTTGTCAGCCAGCTCGGCACCGATGCTTCGGCGGCGGTCGGGGTCATCTTTTCCCTGATGGCGCTGATTCAGGCGGTGGGCTTTACCTTCGGCATCGGCTCGTCTACCTGTGTTTCCCGCCTGCTGGGGCAGAGAAAGCAGCAGGCGGCCTGCGAATCGCTTTCCACCGCCTTCTTCACCTCGATTGCGTTCGGAACCCTGATGCTCATTTTCGGCCTGCTCTTTCTTGAAAAGCTTGTTTCGGCGCTCGGGGCAACTCCGGAGATCCTGCCCTATGCGCGGGATTATGCCCGCTACATTCTGATCGGGGCGCCTTATATGACCGCGAATTTCGTGCTCAACACCTCGCTGCGCGGGCAGGGAAGCGCCTTCTATGCCATGTTCGGCATCATGTCGGGCGGAATTCTCAACATCGTCCTCGATCCCATTTTCATCTTCGGCTTTGGAATGGGAATCCGCGGCGCGGCGATTGCGACGGTGCTCAGCCAGCTGGTCAGCTTTGGAATCCTGCTCTATTTTAACCTTGGGGAGCGCCACGGAAGCCTGCCCCTGCGCTTGAAAAACTACCGGTTCCGCTTCTCCCTCTACCGAGATATCGTCAAGGGAGGCCTGCCCTCCCTCTGCCGGCAGGGAATCGCCAGCATCGCATCGGTGGCGCTCGTGCGCAGCTGCGCGCCCTTCGGGGTTGAGGCCATTTCCGCCATGAGCATCGTCAACCGGGTGATGCTCTTCATCGTCTCGGCCATGATCGGGTTTGGACAGGGCTTTCAGCCGGTCTGCGGCTTCAATTACGGCGCGCGGCGCTATGACCGCGTCATCGAATCCTTCTGGTTCTGTGTCAAGGTGTCCGCCCTGCTGCTCACCACCCTCGGCGCGGTCATGTTTCTGATTGCGCCGCAGGTGCTCGCGCTCTTCCGCGAGGGGGATGCGCGGGTGATTTCGATCGGGGCTGCGGCGCTGCGGATGCAGTGCGCCATGCTGCCCGCCCAGAGCTATTTCATTATGTCCAACATGATGCTGCAATGCACCGGACGCAGTGCTCCCGCCACCCTTCTGGCGGCGGGGCGGCAGGGGCTCTTCTTCCTGCCTGTGGTCTGCATTCTGCCGCATGTTATCGGTCTGCCGGGGGTTTTGCTTTCACAGCCCATCTCGGACGTCTTCTGTGTCCTTCTGGCGGTGCTCCTTTCCCGCCGGTTCCTGCGGGAGCTTAAATTGCTGGACGCCGACCAGCGTGAGGAGCAGGCGCGCTGGGGGGAGGTGGAGGGATGACCCGCCGTCCGATTCCAATCACCCGCCATATTTCGCTGATTTACCGCTATGCCCAGCGCTTTTTGAGCGGCCGGCTGCGGGATTTTCCGCTGGAGGCGGGACAGCTTCCGCTGATGCTGCAGCTGTACCGGTATCCCGGCGTGACCCAGGAACAGCTTGCCCAGCGCCTTGCCATCGACAAGGGGACGGCAGCCCGCGGGGTGGCGCAGCTTGAGAAGAATGGGCTTGTCGAGCGGCGGGAGGACCCTGCCGACCGCCGCGCCTACCGCCTTGCGCCGACATCCCGGGCGCTTTCGCTGGAAGAGCCGCTTTTTGCGATTACCGATCTGCTGCAGGAAACTCTTTTTGAAGGGATGAACGACGACGAACGGCGGCAGTCGGCGGCGCTGGTGCTGCGGATGGCACAAAATCTGGCCGCTTATTTTGACGAACATCCGACCTGCGCGGCCCGCCGCGGAGCTTCGGAGCCTGAACCGGATGCGCGCAGCGAGGAGGGGAAGCCGCAGCTATGAAGGAAACAGCACTTCCGCGCCGGGAGCAGAAGACCGGCGCGATTTTTTCTCCGCAGGAGGCGGAGTTCGCCGCCGCGCTGCTCGCCCGGGTGCCTGAGCCGCTGCTGGCATGGTACGATCAGAACGCGCGGGTTCTGCCGTGGCGCTCCGATCCCACTCCCTACCGGGTATGGATTTCGGAGATTATGCTGCAGCAGACCCGGGTGGAGGCCGCGCGGGGCTATTTTGAGCGCTTTGTTGAGGCTCTGCCCGATGCATTTGCCCTTGCCGCCGTTGAGGAGGATGCGCTGCTAAAGCTCTGGGAGGGCCTGGGCTACTACAGCCGCGCCCGCAACCTCAAGCATGCCGCGCAGATCGTAGTGGAGCGGTTCGGCGGCAGGCTGCCCGCCGACTTTTCCGCGCTGCGGAAGCTGCCGGGCATCGGGGAGTACTCCGCCGGTTCGATCGGTTCGATCGCCTTCGGGCTGCGGGTTCCCGCCGTCGATGGAAACGTTCTGCGGGTGGTTTCTCGCCTGCTTGCCAGCCAGGCGGATGTGACCCTGCCCACCGTCAAAAGGGAGCTGACCGCACTGGTGACGGGAATGCTGCCCGAAGCAAGGGTGGGAGATTTCAACCAGTCGCTGATGGAGCTGGGAGCCGTAACCTGCCTGCCAAACGGCGCGCCGCTCTGCCTGCTTTGTCCGCTTTCCGGGCTTTGCGAGGGGTTCCGAACCGGCGCCGCGCCGTCTCTTCCGGTCAAGACGGCAAAAAGACCGCGGCGGGTGCAGCAAATCACCGTATTTCTGCTCACTAGAAAAGGGAGCCTGTATCTGCGCAGACGGCCCGCCAGCGGGCTGCTGGCCGGTCTTTGGGAGCTGCCGAACACCGAGGGGGCACTTTCCCGAAAGCAGGCGGACGAGTTTCTTGACCGTCTTGGAATTGCCCATGCTCCGGCGGCGGAGGCGGGAACGGGCCATCATATTTTTACCCACGTCGAATGGCGGATGGCCCTGTATTCCTGCGAGCTGCGCCCCGGGGCCTCTGTGCCGGAAGGCTGGGTCCCCGTCTCACCTGAGGATCTCACCGGCCGGTATCCGCTTCCCAGTGCCTTTCTAGCACTTTTGAAAAATCTGTGAATTCTTCGGCTGGATGCGTTCGGAAGTCTCTTTTCCCGGATTTTTCAGATTTGCGGGGATTCCCAACCGCGGCAAAGTGTGCTATACTGTTTGGGTCATACAGACAGGTTTTGATGTGTGCACCCGGTATCAACAATATTATGAGGTGAAGAAAACTATGGCAAATGAAAATACTTCGAGACGCCGGCGCAAGAAAAGCTCACCGATGCCGATGATCCTGATCGGCGTCCTTGTGCTGGTGATTTTCCTTGCGGCAGTCGGCATCGGCGTTTCGCTGCTCGGCGGCAAGGAATCCGGCGGCGATGAGGACAGCTCCTCTTCGATCGCTGTAATAGATCCTTCCTCCGCTGGCGCCGATTCGGAGAGCGAGCCCGAAATTCCCAGTGCGGATCTCCAGCCTTCCGGCGATGCGCTGCCTTCGAACAGCTCTTCCCCGTCGAGCGCTGCCGCGACCTCTCTGGACAGCATCCCCTCTTCCTTCGACCCCAAGCTGATGGAGGGGGACAGCGGCTTCTTCAACATCCCCAGCTACAAGCAGATCAACTCGGACGTCAAGGGCTGGCTCTGCATCCCCGGCACCAATATCAACTATCCGGTGCTCTGGGCCAACGACGTCATGTACTACATTGACAAAAACATTTACAAGCAGACCAGCAAGGATGGCGTTATCTATGCGGGGCCGACCGTCCGCTTCGGCAATTCGGACGACATTTCCCGCAACACCGTGCTCTTTGGCCATAACTGGACCAACTATTCGGCCAATCCGCGGATCGGCAACGCGAGCGATGTGATGTTTGCGCAGCTCGCTGCCTATCACTACCGCGAATTTGCTAACGCTTACCCCTATATCTGGTATTCGACCGACGCGGAGGAGATGAAGTGGGTCATCTTCGCTGCGTTCTACACCGATGTAGGCTTCAACTACATCGAGCCGAATCCCGGCGATGAGCAGTTCATGCAGATCGTCAACGGCGCGAAGAGCCGCAGCCGCCATAACTTTGACGTGGATGTTAAGTCCACCGACAAGATTCTGACCCTCTCAACCTGCACCAGAGCCTATGGCTCGAGCGACAAGCAGCGGTTTGTTGTGATGGCGCGCCTGCTGCGTGAGGGCGAGCAGGTCAAGGCGGTGACGGTGACCAACAACCCCAACCCGGTTCTGCCCAGCCTTTAATGGCTGCAATTTGATGTGAGAAAGGGGAATTTTGTGATGATCTATCATTCCAATGAGCGCCAGCACAAAATGATTGGCGTCGATGAACGTTGCGACCGAGAGGATATGGTTTCGGTGGAGCAGCTCTGCGGCTGCGGCCGGCTGTTGGGGGTAATTACCGTCCCGCCCGGCGGAGCGATCGCGGACCATACCCACCACAAGGAGTTTGAGGTCTACTATCTCCTTTCGGGCAGTGGACTTTATAACAACAACGGCGTCGAAGTCACCATCGGGCCGGGAGATGTCACCTACTGCCCCGAAGGCGAGACCCACGGTGTTCTCAACAACGGCAAGGAAGATCTTGTCTTTGTCGCGTTTATCGGATTCCCCGCCAAGTAACGCGCCTTCCGGTAAAATGCCCGCGCGGACGGGTCGGCCGATGGCAAAACGGAAAAAGCATCCTGCCCATCTCCGGGCAGGATGCTTTTTGCTGTAAAAAGAAAACCATTGGCGGTGCCGGCGGTTCCAAAAAGCTTTCGCCACACCCGGAAAAGGAATCCGGTCGAAGCAGGGAGCCGTCCCAAAACCAGCGGAGGGAACAGCTGCAAAGGAAAACTATGTAAAAAGGGGAGCACCCCACAGCCATTTGAATAGCAGCGGAGCGCTCGATCCAGCAGAAAGAATGCAGATGAACCGGTAGGTTCTGCCGGTAATGAGGGTAAAGAGCGAGAATAGGTCTGCCCGCTCCTTCGGACAGGCAGATACAGACGGCAGGCGGATGTTGCGCTATAGGTAACAGAATGTGTGCGAGCGGAACTCTAAAGCCTGTGCTGGCCAATCTGCTTACGCACTTGAAAACGCATGTCTCGGAATTCCGATCTGTCCCCGCGGGTGTGCGGGGATGAATTTACCTGGGGGAAAGGGCGGCCTGCGGTCGGCCTCATGCGTAGAAAGAATGCGGATAAACCTGTAGGCTTTGCTGGTAATGACACAAAGGGGACCTGCGCAAACCACCGGCGCAGCCGGTGGTTATGGTTGGCCGCCTGATGGTCCGGGCGAGGCCGTTTGCCGACACCGCAAGTCGCGGATCATCGTTTATTTCTTCGGTTGCCGCCAGTGGCCGAGCCGGGGAAGCTGTGCCTCAAAATAGGTACGGACCTGCTCCGGAGGCCAGTTTTCGCTTGACATCTGTCCGACAAGAAAATCGATCATCGCCTCGAGATTTTCATACACGAATTTGCCGCCAGAATAGCACCATTTGCAGTATTCTTCATTCAATGCACCGTCTATTTCTCTGCTGATGGAAGAGTCGTCAAGGGGCATGCCGCAGCATTGGCAGATCAACCGCCTTGGAGAACCTAAGAGCGTATTGATCGAAACATCAAAAAACTTTGACAACAGCTTCAATGTTTCTGTGTTCGGCACGGTTTCGCCGTTCTCCCAGCGGGATACGGCTTGACGCGTTACGCAGATTTTTTCTGCAAGTTCATCCTGTGACAGGCCATCCCGCGCCCGGAGATTAAAAATAATTTCTTTTGTTTCCATCTCAAATTACCTCACGATATCATTTTAGATTATGATACCGCTGCCGGTTTAGGAAAGCAAGCAACCGGCTGTTGCTATGGTCTGTGAATCGAAGCCCCCGGTTTGTTCGGTGTTGGCGCCGTCCTTTGGCCCCTGAAACCGCGCGCATGGAAACCGGTGTATCGCAGGAAATGAAGTTGCGTCCGGTGACGCAGGGATACGCGGATACACTGATTTACAATGCGCGATGGAGAAACAGCGGCGGAATGATATTTTGTGCCACAACCGCTTATTGATTGTCCGAGCAGATGCGCGGCACCACCTTTTCTCATATCTCTGCCGGATACTTTTTCAGTTCTTCTTTCTGCCATGGAAATATCCTATGCAGTTATTTTTCTGCAAGGGTATTTTGTCTATTGTCCATTTTACCGGGGCGGCTCATGCTCCGCGCGTTATTCATGCCCGCTGGCAGACGAATATTACAATTGGTAAACGTGAAAGCCGGAATAAAAGGGAAAAGAAAACTTCCTTCTTTTTCTATGAATTAAATTTGTAATTTACGATCACTGGTTTAGCGTTATGGCATTTATTCAAATTGATAAAGTTTATATTTTGTAATCTAAATGTAATTATATTATTTAATATTAACATTTAAGTTACAAAATAATTTAAAAATAGCTTGACAATTTGGAGATGCCATGATATACTTCAAGTACAGTCCAGGTCAAGGGAAGGAGAGCCCCGCGAATTGGAACTGAGACCAACAAACATTTTAAGGAGGATCCCTGAACATGAAAAAGTTTGTATCCACCGTGATGGCGGGTGCCATGATGATGAGCATGGCCGCCACCGCCCTCGCCGCGCAGCAGCCCGGCTGGGTCCGCACCTCTGCGACCAACGTTGAGACCGATTACACCGACAAGAGCGGCAACCACATTCCCGGCGTCTATGACGCGTATGGCCCCTTCGCCTACGACGTTAACGATGACAAGGCTCTGACCGTTGACGCCATCGAGTACGGCGACACCGCCTATTATGTCCTGGCTGACCACAACGGCCGCGGCATCACCGATTCCGATTCGGTCGACGGTCTCAAGATTAAGTCCAAGTGGGAAGAGGGCGAGAAGCTCGTCAAGGGCGTTTCGGTCACCAAGAAGAAGGTCACCAACACCATCGGCGAGTCGCTGATCACCGAGGCGAACAAGTACTACTACATGATCGCCCTGACCACCGAGTCTTCGACCTCGACTTCTGACGCCGACATCATCGGCACCATGACCCTCAACAAGACCAAGAGCCCCAAGGTCAAGGATCTTGACCTCGACATCTCCCTGAACGTCAACTGGGCCAACTCCTACCTCGACAGCGGCAAGGACTTCGTTGTCCAGGGCGATCTTGATGGGATCGAGGCCGAGAAGTACTACTCGCTGAAGTTCGATTATGACGACGAGGTTGAGCTCGGCTTCGAGGATGGCAGCACCTTCACCGTCGATGTTTCCGGCCAGGGCAAGACCCTCCTCTACTTCGACACCAAGTTCAACTCCAATATCGCCGCCCGCTACCCGCTTGCCGACCTGAACTTCTGGAACGGCAACGGCGCCAAGTTCAACCGCACCGGCGAGTTCTTCCTCTCCGCTGAGGATGATGCCACCCTGTTCCTCTATGAGATCAAGGACGACGGCACTCTCGCCGAGGTTGCCGGCGCCGAGTATGACGACAGCGACGAGGGCTTCTACTTCCGCACCCGCACCCTCGGCAGCTACGTTGTCTCGGACATGGAGCTTGATCTGGGCGCTTCGGATAACACCAACGAGGATGTCGTTGTGACCCCTGTTGAGCCCACCAACCCCTCCACCGGCGCGATTGCCTAAGACATCCGGAGAGCGACCTGATTTCGTAATCCTCTTCTCTTTGTCATAAGGCTCTCCGTCCGACGGAACAAGCACGACCGCCCCGCCCGGAAATCCGGGCGGGGCGGTCGTGCTGCCGACAGAAAGACGGGGCGGCGGAAGTGTCCGCCACCCCGTCCGGGAAACGATGTGCTTACTTGACCACGATATTCTTGAAGTACCAGTTTACATCGCTGTAATACTCACTGGTGTGCATCTGGCCGTCGTTGGCCTCGATTTCACCCTCAAAGACATCCCATTCGCCGGAGACGATCTTTTTGCGGGCTTCCTCAATCGCTTCGGCGGTTCCGTCCGCGCAGAGATCCGAAAGCCCGGTGATATCGACGAAGCCCTCGGCGAGGCCGCCGTAGTAGTTTTCGCCGGTCCAGGTGCCGTTGATGACATTCTCAACCGCCCAGGTGTAGTAAGCCGACCAGTTCCAGACCGCGCTGGTGAGCACCGCCTTGGGAGCGTCCTTACGCATGTCGGAGTTGTAGCCCACGCCCCAGACGCCGGCTTCTTCGGCGGCAAGCTGGGGATTGGGGGTGTCGCAGTGCTGGCCGATCACGTCGCAGCCCTCGGCAATCAGGGCCTCGGCAGCCTGCTTTTCGCCCTCGGGGTCAAACCAGCTGTTGGTGGTCTTGACGATCACCTGGCAGTCGGGATTGACCGAATAGGCGCCCATGGCAAAGGCATCGCAGCCGCTGGTGACCTCACCGTTTTCGGGACCCCAGGCAGCGACATAGCCGATCTTGTTGCTCTCGGTCTTGAGGCCGGCGGCGATGCCGGAGAGATATCTGGCCTGATAGATGCGGCCGAAATAGTTGTTGAAGTTCGAGCCGTTGGATTTGTAGCCGGTGCCATGGGAGAAGATGACATCGGGATACTCTTCGGCCAGCGCCTCACAGGTGTCCATATAGCCCCAGCTGGTGGCGAAGATGATATTGCATCCTTCCTCAATGCACTCGAGCATCGCGGTTTCAATGGCGGTGGCGTTGTTGTCCGCGACCTTGATCTTGCGGATGATCTGGTCGTCGCGCAGGCCGAGATTCTGCTGCATCCCGACGATGCCCTGATCGTGGGTGTAGGTGTAGCCGGAGCCTTCGGCCGGGTCGGAGATATGGATGACGCCGATCTTGATTTCGTCCTTCGAAACCGGAGCAAAGAGTCCGGCAGCCTCGCTGGAGGCGGCTTCGCTCGAGGCAGGAGCGGCTTCGCTGGAGGCGGGAGCCGGGGCCTCGCTCGAAGCGGGAGCGGCGCTCGACGACGCACCGCCGCAGGCACTCAGCAGCATCATGGCGGCCGCAAGGAGTAACGCAAGTTTACGCTTCATGGGATCAATTACCTCCTGTTTTTTAAAAGTTCCTCTCTTCTATTGCCAGCGGCAAAAGGCCGCACGCAACCAATCGAAAACGCGGTCAGCCGCGAAAAACGACTCCGCCCTCCTCGCTCATCGATTCGACGATGGCGAGCGATTCAAGCCGGACGCCCATCCCACGGATGATCCTGCCGCCCTCCTGAAATCCCTTTTCAATCACGATTCCGGCTCCGGCAAGTTCGGCGCCCGACGCGCGGACGATATCGATCAGCCCCATCAGGGCGCAGCCGTTGGCGAGAAAATCGTCGATGATCAGCACCCGGTCCTCCGGACCGAGAAAACGCTTGGAAACGATGATGTTATAAACTCTGCCGTGCGTAAAGGATTCCACCTTGCTGGTGTAGACCTCGCCGGCAATGTTCTTGGTGGGGTTTTTCTTGGCAAAGACAACCGGCGCATCATCAAAATACTGTGCGGTGATGCAGGCGATCCCGATGCCGGAAGCCTCAATGGTCAGAATTTTGTTGATTCCGCACCCCTCGAAGCGCCGGCGGAACTCCTTGCCGATTTCACCGAAAAGCCTGATGTCCATCTGGTGGTTGAGAAAGCTGTCGACCTTCAGGACGTTTCCGGCCATCACCTGCCCGTCCTGGCGGATCCGTTGCTTGAGCAGCTCCATCCTATTATCCCCTTTGCAGTTATTGCGGCCCAGCCAATAGAAACAAGTGTAGCAAAATTTTCTTCTTTTGTCATCTGTTTGGAAGGAGAAAGTCGGGCTGCATGAAAGAATCGTGAGGTTGATCGAAAAAAGGGAAAATAAGGGGAGACAAATTGAACAAATTGAAGAAGCGCTTTCCCGCTGCGGCCGGATAAAACGACGGATTGCAGACAGCGCGTACCCAAAGAAAAGCCATGCTGGGCAAAGCCGGACAGCCATGCTATAATGATACGGTCAGAAAATCTGCTTGGGGAAGTGCGGGAAATGATAAGTCTTTTACTGGTCAAACAGATCGCCAATCTGTTTTTGATTCTGGCAGCGGGCTTTCTTCTGGTGAAAAGCTCACTGCTTGCGCCGGAGGAGAGCCGGGGACTCTCGATTGTCTGCCTTTACCTGTCGGTGCCATGCGTTATGCTCCGGTCCTTCCAGATGGAGAACACCCCCGAGGTGCGTTCGGGGCTTCTGCTGGCGCTGGGTGGGGCGGTCGCGGCGCATATCCTTTTGATCGGTGGGACGCATCTGCTGAAAGGACCGCTGGGCCTCAGCGCGCTGGAGGAGGCGCTGGTGATCTATACCAATGCGGGAAATCTGATCGTTCCCATTGTCGCCGCGGTGCTCGGGGAGGAGTGGCTGATCTACGCCAGCGCCTACATGTCGGTGCAGATTGTTCTGGTGTGGACTCATCTTTATCTCCTGTTTCTTCCGCAGAGGCGGGTCAGCCTGCTGCGGGTGCTGTGCAATCCCAGCGTCATCGCCATCATCGGCGGTCTGTTTCTCTTTGTTACCGGGGTACGCCTCTCCGGGATTGTCAACACCGCTCTCGCTTCGGTGGGGGGAATGGCGGGGCCGCTTGGAATGCTGATCACCGGTATGCTGATCGGCCGCATGAATCTGCGCCAGATTTTTGCGGGGCGGCGCGTCTATCGGATCGTCCTGCTGCGAATGGCGGTGATGCCGCTGCTCTGCACCGGTCTGATGATTCTGCTCAACAGGGCTTTCCCGGTGCGCGGCGGCGCCGTTATTCTGCTGATCAGCCTGTTGGCATGTATCACCCCGCCCGCGGCCACCGTTACCCAGATGGCCCAGCTCTGCGGCGCGGATGCCGAGTATGCCAGCGTGGTCAGCGTCCTTTCCACCTTTGTCTGCATCCTGACGATGCCCGCGATCGTGTTTGCCTATCAGTTTGTCTGCCCCCTTTGACGGCGGAAGACAAAAGTTTTTGCATGCCCCTTCCCGCGCCGCACAGGATATGCTATACTGAAAAAAACTGTTGCCGCAGGCGGCAATCATGTCGGGAGGATGCAATCATGGAGGATCATAAGGTAAAAGCTACGGTTCTTTCAAGCGAATGCCCTCGGTACAAGGCGGGCGATGAAATTTTCTTTGACGGCGCTTTTATCGACACCGAAAAGAGTGCGGCGCTTTGTATGGTTGCACTCAATGCGATTTATCCCTTCGCCTACGCCGCGCGGCGCGGCGGTTCGGTCAAACCCACGCCGGTGCAATGTCCCGACTGCGGGGAATGCGTCACCTTTCAGATTGAACGGCTCGATTGAACGTTAAGGCGAAGGACCCGCTGCACCTCTGCGGGCGGATTGGAACACATTGATAAAAGCCCTGCGCGGAAGAAGCTGTTTCCGCGCAGGGCTTTTGTATCGAATTCGCAAATTTTCGGTTCTGCCGGGGAAGGCACCGGGCAAAACCGTTTGCCGCAGGCGCCGGGTGCGA
>FORK01000011.1:51595-108383 GCA_900113995.1 Ruminococcaceae bacterium D5
AGGCACCGGGCAAAACCGTTTGCCGCAGGCGCCGGGTGCGACGGAATATCAAAAAACGGGTGAAATCCCGCCATGCGCCTTTTTACATGCTTTTTTGAGTTCGGAACCCCCGGTTCTACCGAGGAAAACGGTGTGCAGAACCATTTGCCGCAGGCGCTGGACGAAGCAGGATGCGAAAAGATGAGTTGATCAATGGGCCAAGGCACGGTTGAAAAAGAACGCCGTCCATCTCCGGGCAGCAGGACAGCTGATACGGAAGAAAGCGTTCTTAATGCGTTCGCCTGCCGGTAAAAGCCCTGATCGGGCCAATACAGGGCGGTGGCCAAGGCCGGAAACTGATCAATGGGCAGCTGGCGCTTGTTCCGCGCTTCGGGAAATCTCAAAGGCCGGAACCTTCCTGCTGGCTGCCGATCAGAAGGCTCGCCTCATCCATCATCTCGATCGAGCTGACCCCGCGCTGAGCGCCGATGTAAGCGCAGAGCCCATCGAGCACCAGCAGGTGGGTCAGGCGGGAAACCCATGCCTCGCGCCGCTGGCCGACCTCGCTCGAGACGATGACCAGACCGACATCCGAGAGCCTGTGAAGGGGGCTGTCCGGATAGCTGGTGATGCAAAGGGTAGCTGCGCCGCGCGACTTGGCTGTCCGCATGGCCTCGATGGTTGAGCGGGACCTGCCCCAGTGGGAAATTCCCACCGCCAGGCATCCCGGCCCCAGATGGGACGCGGAGATCCTGCTGACCAGCGGATCGGTCACCGCATAAACCGGAAGGCCGATCCTCATCAGGTGCTGATAGGCATCCTCGGCCACCAGAGCCGAATTGGCGGCCCCGTAAAGCTCGATTTTTTTTGCCTCCATCAGGAGGCGGGCGGCCGCGGCAAGCGCCTTTTCGTCGATCATCGTCAGGGTGTCGCGGAAGGAGGCGCAGGCATTTTCCGCCATCTTATGCAGGGCGGTCTTAGGACTGTCGGTGGCCTCGACGTCGTCGAAGGAAAAGCCGGTAAAGCCCTCAAGATTCTGTGCAAGATTGATCTTCAGGGCGGTGAAGCCGCCGAGGCCGAGAGAATTTGCAAAATTCACCACTGTCCCCGCCGAAACCCCCGCGGCCGCGGCGAGGAAGTTGACCGTCATGCCGGTAGCGGCCTTAGGGTCCCGCAGGATGACGTCCGCAATCCGTTTTTCGGCGGATGACATGCCGGGAAACCGCTGCTTGATCAGATTAAGTGCATTCATGGATTCGCTTCCCCTTTCTCAAAAGACATCCGCCCGCCCCGGTCAGAGCCAGCAGAACGCTTACGGCGGTCAGCCCGAGCCAGATCACCGGAACCGCGGGCCATCCATAGAGGGCAAGGACAATGCCGGTCAGCGGGGAGGAGACCGCCGCGCCGACATAGATCGAGAAATCGAGGATCCCCACGAGGGTGGAAACCATATTCCGCTCCGCAAAAGACAGCGGGAGATAGGAGATGATGATCCAGTTGCTGCCGTTGACCGCGAGGATCAGCAGTCCGATCAGCAGGACGGTCAGCAGGGCGGAAAGCCGCGAGGTCAGCACCAGCAGCACCGCGATGGCTGAAACCAGCGCCAGCATCGCCAGCATGGAGCGCCGGGCGTTTTCACGGTGCCGGCCGAGCAGCCAGCGGGCAAGAAAAACGCCGAGCAGCTTGGAAAAGGGGATCACCATCAGCAGCAGAAGGGAGGAGCCGGCGTTCAGCCCCAGATCACGCGAAAAGATGACCGGCAGCCAGAATACTGCGCCTTCCTGAATCGCGCCGATCGCGCAGCAAAGCAGACAGATAAAGTACATCCGGTCCTCGAAGAGCTCCCGGACAGCCCGGCCGACGGGCGGGGTTTCCCGGCGCTCGCGGAGCATCTGCTCCATCGGGTGCCTGCGCGCGGTCAGCAGCCAGCAGGGGATCAGCAGCAGGGCACAGAAGCCCGGCGCAATGAAATACGCCTTCCAGGACAGGCCGGCAAAGGCTTTTCCAAGAATGCTCCAGGAAAGGATGTAGCCGGTGACCGATGCGGTGGACATCACCGTGGAGACGGTTTTGTGATGTTCAGCCGGGATATGGAAGGAAAGCAGCCGGAGCAAAGATCCCCAGAACATCGACTGGATATAACCGTTGAGTCCCCAGATCAGGAGAAAGCTGGCACCGTTGGAAACGGTGCCAACCGCAAGATTGGCCGCTCCGGCTGCGGCGACGGCGGTCAAAAGGAAGCGGTAGGGCCTCACCCGGTCTCCCAGAAAGCCGTTAAGCAGCTGTCCGGCCGCATAGGTGATAAAGTAGATCGAGCTGGCCATCCCGAGGTATTCCATCGAGACGCCGAGACCCGCCGACATCTTGGTCAGCGCCGCAGAAATGTTGACGCGGCAGAGATAAGCGGTTACATAGGTGGCCCAGCAAAGCAGCAGGATGCCCAGGCCTTGTTTCAATGGCTTCATATTCTTCCTCCCGCCCGGCGCGCCGGAGCGTGCCGTCATAAGGACAGTATAGTGCGGGAAATTAAAAAAATCAATGAAAAATATTCAATATTTAAAAATTTAATATGAAAAAATTCAATTTACGCAAAAATAGAGCGATATGGTGAAAAAACTGCCTTGAGCCTGTGGAAAGTTTATGAATCTTTCGAAAAGCCGAGCAATTTGCGTTCGGCTGTGCTATACTGTGCTTTGCCGGCCGGATTCGGCGAAACCGTCCCCATATCCGGCGGCTGGCTGAACCTTTTCGGAAGGAGTGTTTCCTGTCATGAATCCTGCCAATCATATGCTGATCGCGTCGGTGGTCTATGATGCCGTTTCCAGAGTGGACCCCGGCCTTCTTTGCCGCACTGCTTTCTACTGGGGCAATATTGCCCCCGATATTGCGCCGACCCAGGCGTTTCGTTCCCACCGGGCCAAATTCCGCCTCGGGATGGTCAACCAAAAGCTGGCCCGCACGATGGCAGCCGCAGGGGATGACTGCGATGTGTGGCGGAGAAGCTACCGCCTGGGGGTGCTCTGCCATTATTACGCCGATTTCTGCTGCTATGCCCATGGAGATGACTACCCCAAAAATCTGGTGCGGCATATGCGGCACGAGCATCAGCTTTCTCGCTATGCCCGGCGCCGCCGGGAGCTGCTTGAGCAGCTCGATTTTGTTTGGGAGAAGCTGCCGGAGGAAAGCGGAGCCCTGCTCGGCAGGCTGGAGGCAAAGCGCCGCTTTGTCTGCGATCTGAATGCGCGGGGAGTCAATCACGGAATTGAGCTCTACGGCGCCATTGAGGCGGGATGCCTTCTGGTCTTTTCCTATGCGTCCTTTGCGGGGACGATGGATTTTGACCGCCTGCTGCGGCCGCTCTGCCTTGCCGAATCGGCCTGACCGCCGGGGGGCGTCCGGCCGAGGGTGCAAAGGAGGAAGAAGGGCTTTCACCTGAAAAAGGCGCGCGGAATTGTTCCGCGCGCCTTTTGTATGGGCGCAGGATGGTGCGCCGGCCTTTTGCCGAAGCCCGTTTCGAAACGTCCGCCGCTGCCGGCCGCGGGGCAAACGGCTTTTTGGAAGAATGAAAAGCCCTGCTTTGCGGCGGGTCCATTTCCTGCGTCTTCGGCATCAGGGAATCAAATTTTCCCGCGCCGACCCGGAAACGGGATGTAACCTTTTGGCCGGGAAAACGTTTTTAGAACAGAGGGAGGGAAGGCCGGTGAAGCAGGATGCACTGGAGGAGAGCTATCGCGCTTATCGTCAGGATCTTTATCTTTACGCCCTTTCCCTCTGCCGGGACCCGGTGCTGGCGGACGAGCTGACCGCGGAAACCTTCTACCGGGCGCTGCTGTCGCTCGAGGCGGATGCGTCCTCGGTCCGCTGCTGGCTGCTGCGGGTCTGTAAAAATCTTTTTTATGACCTGCTTCGCCGCAGAAAGAGGACGGGGGACCGAACTGTTCCCGAGGAGTATCCCGACCCCGCGCCGGGCGTGCTGGAACAGCTGATCCGCGACGAGCGGCTCCGCCTGCTCTATCGGGAGATTCTTCGCCTCTCCCCCGGGGACCGGGAGCTTTTGCTTCTTTTTTATTTTGAGCGGTGTCCGGTGGCGGAAATCTCCCGGCTTACCGGCAGAAGTCCGGGAGCGGTCAAAACGGGCCTGACCCGTGCGCGGTCAAGGCTGAAAAAACGATTGGAGGAGGAATGGGTATGAGCTTTCGCGAGATGCTGGAGCAGGTAAAGGCGGAGCGCGCCGACCCCGAATGCGAGGCGGCGGTCAAGGCCGAAATTGAAAAGCACGAGGTGATTGCTGATTATCTTGCCGAGCGGTTCGACGAACAGTTTTCGGATCAGGAGCCGCCTCCCTCCCCTGAGACAGGGCGGATTGCCAGACGGGTGCGGTTCCGGCTGCTGGGCAGCGCCTGCCTTGCGGTGCTGGCGGTCTTCCTGATTGCCTCCGCCGCGGTGCTGTTCTGCGACCTTTCCTATTATAATCCCAACAAGGGAATCGAAGCCCGGTATGGCGGAGATGGGCAGTTCCTGCTCGATATGGCGGCTTTCACCGAGCTGCACTCCCCCGGGTATACTGCCAGCTACGCCGAGGCGGTCCGCAGCGGCCCGGGCAGCTACGACCTGCGGATTCGGCAGAACGATCTGTTTTGGGGACGGGAGCTGAGCTCCTTTGACCGGCTGGTGCGGGGAAAGACGGTGGGAAGCGGCGGACGCACCGCCAACGAATACTGGCGGTTCCCCGTTGTGAATGCCTTTGGCTACCGTCAGGGATTGATCGTGTGGGTGGATGAAAACGGGGTGGAGCACACCGAGGCGGACCCGGATACCCTTGCCGATTGCCGCGAGGCGCTTGCCGCGCTGCCCCCTTCCAGCCGCGCGGCGGTCTATGTCACCTTCGGCCATGATTTGAGCCTGGAGGAATTTGACGCCCTTCTTGCGCGGTACGGCGAGAAGGTGCCGGACCTCTACTTTGCCTATGCCGCGGTTGCCGCCCGGGATGGATATCAGCCCGGCACCCTTGGCTTTGAACCATCCGGTGCGGGATTGGTTTTCGAAAATGCGCCGGAGGAGGAGTTCCCATGCTTTGAGTTGGCTCTGCACGACGACGAGATGGAGGAGAACCGTCCGGCGGTCTGGGAAGAGCATTTCCACTCTCTGCTGCGCTACCTTTCCGGCAGGCCCGGATTTCTCGAGGCGATGGCCAATGTCAACGGAATTTCCCCGGAGTACTATCAGGAGGCGCTCAGGTATATCGATCAGAACGGGATCGGAATCTACGGAGCGCTGGTCCACGGCGGAGCGCGGGATATCCTGCGGCTGCTTGAAGAGGAGGACATTCGGGATTTTTATGTCGAGAACGTCAAGCTTTCGGTCCTTTCCCGGTGAAGGGCAGCATCAATGTCCGGCGCTGAAAACGGCGCCGGACATTGACGCCTTCGGATCGATTGTTCTCCGGAAAGGGGAACAAAATAAAATTTTTACAATATTGCAATCAAAGTGTGATGCTTTTAGCGGGTTCGTCAGTTGTATTTGCAACAGGAGTATCCTATAATAATATTGATTATAATAATATCGCTTTTTGTGACAATTTCAGGATATCATGGAGGGGGAACGGATGGAGGACCGCCGGATCAAAAGGACGAAGCGATTTTTGTCGATGGCTTTGGTGGAACTGCTGGCAGAAAAGCCGGTCAATGAGATTACTGTCAAGGAACTCACTGAACGGTCGGACGTCAACCGCGCCACCTTTTACCGGCATTACCGGGACATTTATGATATGCTTCGCCAGATGGAGCAGGAGCTTTTTGGAGAATTCACCGCCGCGCTCGAGCAGGAGCCTCCGCCCGAGAATGAAGCCGCGCTCGAACGGCTGTATTGCCGGATTCTCAGGTTTGTCGCGGACCGCGCCGAGCTCTGCGGAATTCTTTTCGGCCCGAACGGGGACCGCAGCCTTCTGCAGCGGCTGGAAGTGCAGGTGCTTGCTTACTGCGGCATCTGCAGGGAGGCCGGGCTGGACACGGTGGAGCGATTTTTGGCGACCTTCCTGGTTTCCGGCTTTATCAATGTGGTTGAGCAATGGCTTTCCGAGGGGATGAAGCTGCCGCCGGAGCAGCTTGCCGCCTCGATCATGCGGGCAACCCGGGAAGGATTTTCGCTGGGCTTATGTCCGCTCGTCCGAAATTTGGCTGATCCTCTGCGGGCATAATCGCGGGCTTGGCCGCATAGGATGGAACAGAACGGGAGGGGGGTTCCGCCCTTCCTCTTTTTTCGTGAACAGCAGCATGAAATGGGGGAATTTTCTCTTGACATCGCGTACGGCTTCTGGGTATAATATCATTTAATGCAATCCTACCAAAGGAGGAGAACGAGTTGTCGAAAGTGAAAACGCCGATCGATGAAATGACCCGCGAAGAGTATCAGCAGCTTCGTGATGAGCTGGAGCATCTGAAAACGGTCGAGCGCAACGATATTTCGGAAAAAATCCGTGTGGCACGCGGATTTGGCGACCTTTCCGAGAACAGTGAGTACGATGAAGCCAAGAACGACCAGGCCCGCCTTGAGGCGAGAATCAGCCGTTTGGAGGAGCGCCTCAAGAACGTTCAGATCGTGGACCACATCTCAACCGATACGGTGGCGGTCGGAACCAAGGTGATCCTTCTGGATATGGAGTTTGACGACAAGACCGAGTATCGCATTGCAAGCAGCGGCACCGGCGGCGACGACGACAATGTTGTTACGGCCGATTCTCCGGTGGGGCAGGCAATCATGGGCCATGCGGTGGGAGAGGTCGTCGATATCAAGACCCCCAACGGGCAGACCTATCAGATGAAGATCATCGAAATCGGCAAGTGAGAAGTGTGGAAAATGCGGGTAGCTTACCCGCATTTTTCTGAGAGAGCGGGAAGATCAAGACCCCCAAAGCGAGGAGGACGTTATCAGTATGAGCGAACAGCAGCTATCCGGTGTGGATCAGTCCACCCCCGAGCAGACGCAGCAGGACCTCTCGGAGCTCGCGCGGATCCGGCGTGAAAAGCTCGATTCCCTGCGCGCGGAGGGGAAGAACCCCTTTGAGATCACCAAATATGAAAGGACCTCCTGCGCCAGGGAGATTGCCGGCCGCTTTGACGAGATGGAGAACCAGACCGTCCGCATTGCCGGGCGGATCATGACCTGGCGCAACATGGGCAAGGCCAGTTTCATCGACCTGCGGGACGCGAGCGGCCGGATGCAGATCTATATCCGGATCAACGATGTGGGCGAGGAGGCTTATGCGGCGTTCAACACCTGGGATATCGGTGATATCATCGGGGTTGAGGGCTTTGTCTTCCGCACACGCAAGGGGGAAATTTCGGTTCATGCCAGGGAAATACGCCTGCTTTCCAAAGCGCTGCTTCCGCTTCCCGACAAGTGGCACGGCCTGAAGGATACTGAGCTGCGCTATCGTCAGCGCTACGTCGATCTGATTACCAGCCCCGAGGTCAAGGAAACCTTTGTCAAGCGTTCCCAGATCATTCGGGAGATCCGCAGCTTTCTTGATGGCCGCGGCTATCTTGAGGTCGAGACCCCGGTGCTGCACGCCATCGCGGGCGGCGCAGCCGCCAAGCCGTTCATCACCCACCACAATGCGCTGGATATCGATATGTATATGCGCATTGCGCTGGAGCTGCACCTCAAGCGGCTGATCGTCGGCGGCTTCGACAAGGTCTATGAAATCGGCCGCGTCTTCCGCAACGAGGGAATCGATACCCGCCACAACCCCGAATTCACCCTGCTGGAGCTCTATGAGGCATACACCGACCTGTACGGCGTCATGGATCTCGTTGAGGATCTCTTCCACACTGTCTGCGCCAAGGTGCTGGGCACCGGGAAAATCAGCTACGGCGGGGTAGAACTGGATCTGGACAAGCCTTTTGAGCGGGTCACGATGACCGAGATCGTCAAGCGCTATTCCGGCGTGGATTTCTCAGAAATCACCACCGTCGAGCAGGCGCGGGCCGCCGCGAAGGAGCATCATGTCGAGATTGAGGAGCGGTTCGGCATCGGAAAGATTCTCGAGGCGTTCTTCGATGAGTTCGCAGAGAAAAACATTATCCAGCCGACCTTTGTCACCGAATATCCGGTGGAAATTTCGCCGCTCGCCAAGCGGATGCCCGAAAAGCCCGATTATACCGAGCGGTTCGAGCTGTTTATCATTGGGCGCGAGTATGCCAATGCCTTTTCCGAGCTCAACGATCCCATCGACCAGCGCGGCCGCTTTGAGGAGCAGGCCCGCCAGAAGGCGCTGGGCGACGACGAGGCCTGCGATGTGGATGAAGACTACCTCACCGCCATGGAGTACGGCATGCCGCCCACTGGCGGGCTTGGCATCGGCGTGGACCGCTTTGTGATGCTCCTGACCGACAGTGCGTCGATTCGGGATGTTTTGCTGTTTCCTACGATGCGCCCTCTGCCGTCAAAAACAGAATAATTATTCATAAAAGGGAACGACAAGTCGTTCCCTTTTTCATGGTCGCTTGTGAAAAATTTACGCTTTGGACGTACTTTTTTGCCATTTCTTGTGCGGGATGGAAAAGCTGAATCTTCCCCTTTACATCCGGTATTTATTCGGGTATAATAACATGAAAGCGTACTGAAACACCGAGTTTTCCCAAGAGGCGGGGCCGCCGGGCGGCTTGCCCGCCCAGCGGAAGCGGGCGGACGGGCCAAGCAACAAAAATGAATATAATTTCGAATATATTGATTGAATATGCAAATCGGGCGATATGAATCGCGGAGCTTAAGGAGGAGTACCATGTCTATCTACAATGCGGACCATGCATGGCTGATGCTCGCGGATGGCACCACCTATGAAGGGCGGAGCTTCGGCGCCAAGGGAACGGCGATCGGCGAGGTGGTTTTTACCACCGGCATGACCGGCTGTCAGGAAACGCTGACCGATCCGAGCTACTTTGGGCAGATTACGGTGCAGACCTTTCCGCTGATCGGCAACTACGGCACCAACGACGACGACGTGGAGTCGGACGATATTTATATGAAGGGCTATATTGTGCGCGAATGGTGCGATTCTCCCTCCAATTTTCGCGCGACCGAGCGGATCGATAACTTCCTCAAGCGCCACGGCACCATTGGGCTGTTCGACATCGATACCCGCGCACTGACCCGCCGCCTGCGGGAGCACGGCGTAATGAACGGAGTGATCACCACCGAGCCGATCACCTCGGAGAACCGGGAGCGGCTTCTTGCGCAGCTGGGCACCTTTGTCATCCGCGACGCGGTTGACACGATCAGCACCCCGGCACAGCGCCTTTATCCGGCGCACGGCCCCCGGAAATACCGCATCGCACTGTTTGATTTCGGCTATAAGCGCAACATCCGCGAGAGCCTGCGCGCGCGCGGATGCGATGTGCTTGTCGTCCCTGCCCGCACAACGGCGGCGGAGCTTGCCGAACTGAAGCCTGATGGAATTCTTCTTTCGAACGGCCCTGGGGACCCCGGGGAAAATGTGCAGGTAATTGAAAATCTCCGGGATATCGTGGCTCTCGGAATTCCCATCATGGGGGTCTGCCTTGGGCATCAGCTGATGGCTCTCGCCCGCGGCGGAAAGACGGTGAAGCTCGGCTACGGCCACCGGGGCGGCAATCAGCCGGTGATCGATTTTGAGACGGGGCGCACCTTTGTCACCACGCAGAACCACGGCTACGCGGTGCTCGGCGACTCGCTTGACCCCGCGATTGCGCGGGTCAGCCATGTGAACGCCAACGACAAGACCTGCGAAGGGGTCGAATACCTCGACGCGCCCGTCTTTACGGTGCAGTTCCATCCGGAAGCCTGTGCCGGCCCCGCCGACACCTCGTTCCTCTTTGACAAGTTTCTCAGGATGATCGACAAGCAGAAGGAGGGCAAATAAGATGCCGCTTCGCAGTGATATCAAAAAGGTTCTGATGATCGGTTCCGGTCCGATCGTCATCGGACAGGCAGCCGAATTCGACTATGCGGGCACCCAGGCCTGCCGCGCCCTCAAGGAAGAGGGCCTCGAGGTGGTGTTGATCAATTCCAACCCCGCCACCATCATGACCGATAAGCGGATGGCCGACCGCATCTATATCGAGCCGCTGACCCTTGAGACGATCAAGCGGGTCATCGAGATTGAGAAACCGGACAGCGTGCTGTCCACCCTCGGAGGGCAGACCGGCCTGACCCTTTCGATGCAGCTCGCGAAGGACGGCTTTCTCGAAAGCCACAACGTCAAGTTGCTCGGCGCAAATCCCGAGACGATCGATAAGGCGGAGGACCGCCAGCTCTTCAAGGACACGATGGAGTCGATCAACCAGCCATGCATCCCCTCCAAGGTGGTCACCGAGCTTGACGATGCGCTGGCCTTTGCCGATACGATCGGCTATCCGGTTATTGTACGCCCGGCCTTTACCCTCGGCGGTACCGGCGGCGGCATCGCCGGCGATGTGGACGAGCTGCGCGAAATTGCCGCCAACGGCCTGCGCCACTCCCCGATCCACCAGATCCTCGTCGAACGCTGCGTCTCCGGCTGGAAGGAGATCGAGTTCGAGGTCATCCGCGACCGCAAGGGGAACCTGATCACCGTCTGCTCGATGGAAAACGTCGATCCGGTGGGCATCCACACCGGAGATTCGGTGGTCATCGCTCCGGCCGTCACCCTCGCGGACAAGGAATATCAGATGCTGCGCACCGCCTCGATCAGCATCGTCGATGCGCTCGGCGTCGAAGGCGGCTGCAACTGCCAGTTCGCCCTGAATCCCAACAGCTTCGAATACGCCGTCATCGAGGTCAACCCGCGCGTCTCGCGCTCGTCGGCCCTTGCCTCGAAGGCGACCGGCTATCCGATTGCCAAGGTCGCGACCAAGATTGCGATCGGCTACACCCTCGATGAGATTGTCAATGCCGTCACCGGCTGCACCTACGCCTGCTTTGAGCCGGCGATTGATTACGTTGTCGTCAAATATCCGCGCTGGCCCTTCGACAAGTTTGTTTACGGCGAAAAGAAGCTCGGCACCCAGATGAAGGCGACCGGCGAGGTGATGGCCATTGGCACCAATTTTGAGCAGGCCGTCATGAAGGCCGCCCAGTCGATCGAGCTGAAGCTCTCCTCGATGCGCTCCCCCAAGATGATGCATGAGAGCGACGAGCAGATTATGACGCGGGTCAACACCCCGGACGACAGCCGCCTCTTCGCCGTCTATGAGGCGCTCTACCGCGGCATCGAGGACGTTGAAGAAATCTTCCGGATTACCCGCATCGACCGCTGGTTCCTCTATAAATTCCATAACCTCGCCGCCGTCGAGCGGCAGCTCGAGAGCGGCAAGCTCGACGAGACCCTCTACCTGCGCGCCAAGAAATTTGGCTACCTCGACAGCTCGATCCAGAAGCTTTCGGGAGTTGATCCCGCGCCGTTCCACCGCGAGGCGGTCTATAAGATGGTCGATACCTGCGCCGCTGAATTCCCCGCCGAGACCCCCTATTTCTACTCGACCTACGACGATGAGAACGAGGCGGCGGAGTTCATCGAGCACCATCCGTCCGACAAAAAAACGGTGATTGTCTTCGGCTCCGGACCGATCCGTATCGGCCAGGGCATCGAGTTTGACTACTGCTCGGTCCACTGCGTCTGGGCGCTCAAGGAGGCGGGCTATCAGGCGGTCATCGTCAACAACAATCCCGAGACAGTTTCCACCGACTTTGACACCGGCGACCGGCTCTATTTCGACCCGCTGACTCCCGAGAGCGTGGACAGCATCCTTGCCACCGAGAAGCCCTACGGCGTCGTGGTGCAGTTCGGCGGCCAGACCGCCATCAGCCTGACCCGCCATCTCGCGGACAAGGGTGTGCGTATTCTCGGCACCTGCGCCGACTCGGTTGACGCGGCGGAGGACCGCGAGCGTTTTGACGAGATTCTGGAGCAGTGTGGAATTCCGCGTCCGGCGGGTCACACCGTCATGACCACTGAGGAGGCGGCCAAAGCCGCCGAGAGTCTCGGCTATCCGGTGCTGCTGCGGCCCTCCTATGTGCTGGGCGGCCAGAATATGGTCATCGCGCCGAACGCCGAACGGGTGGTCGAGTATATGGGCATCATCACCGCCGGCGGATCCCTTGAGAATCCGGTGCTGATCGATAAGTATATGATGGGCACCGAGGTGGAGGTTGACGCCATCTCAGACGGCGAGGATTTTCTGATTCCCGGCATCATGGAGCACGTGGAGAGGGCGGGCATCCACTCGGGCGACTCGATTTCGGTCTATCCCTGCCGCACCCTCTCGGAGCGGATTAAGAATACCATCATCGACTACACCGGGAAGCTGGCCCGCGCTCTCAAGGTCAGCGGCATGGTCAACGTCCAGTATGTCGTCTATAACGATGAGGTCTATGTCATCGAGGTCAATCCGCGCTCTTCGCGCACCGTGCCGTATATCAGCAAGGTGACGGGGGTTCCGATGGTCGATCTCGCCACCCAGATCATGCTGGGTGCGAAGCTCCGGGATCTCGGATATGGCACCGGCCTTTACCCCAATGCGCCGTATGTGGCGGTGAAGGTGCCCGTTTTCAGCTTCGAGAAGCTGACCGGCGTCGATACCCAGCTCGGCCCGGAGATGAAGTCGACCGGTGAGGTGCTTGGCATCGCCAAAACCTTTGAGGAGGCTCTTCTCAAGGGCCTCGTTGCGGCGGGCTACAAGCTTGAGGAACGCGGCGGTGTGCTGATGAGCGTCAAGGACGCCGACAAGCCTGAGATGGTGCAGATTGCGGAAAAGTTCGAGAAGCTTGGCTTTGAGCTGTACGCCACTCCCGGAACTGCGCTGGCGCTCAACAATCAGATGGTTGCCACCAACTCGGTGCGCCCGATGCAGGAACCGTCCCCCAACGTGATGGATCTGATCGACTCAGGCAAGATTCACTATGTTATTTCGACCTCCAAGGGAGGCGCCGACCCCAAAACCAATCAGTCGGTGCGTCTGCGCCGCCGCGCGGTCGATCACTCGATCGTCTGCCTGACCGCACTCGATACCGCGAATGCTCTGGCGGACTGCCTGCTTTCCAAAAAGCAGATGGCGGATATCGATCTGGTCAGCATCACCGATTTGTAAACCGATAGAAAAGGGGCCGCCAAATCAATGGCGGTCCTTTTTATGCAGTGTCGTCGAGAAGCCGGATTTCTATGACAGGATTTGCAGGGCCGCGCTTAAAGAGCGCGGCCCTGATTGGCATATGCTTTTGCCAATCCTCCTGTCACATGTTCGAGGGCATTTTATCGTCTCTTTCGGCGGGATAATCCAACGAAACGCCGCAAAGGCCTGTGATTTCCATAGGATTTCGAGCCTACCCCCCTCGCCGTCAGTCTATCATTTTGACAGATCTTTCCGACAATGCCGCGGTCGATTGCAGCCCCGCCCTGTGCGGGGCCTTTTTCCTTTTGGCACTGTTTGAACAGCTCGATCAAGTGTTTTTCATGTTTTAGCATCCACAATCGTTCCCGGCACAAACAGCATAGAGAATTAGAATCAAATCAAAGTCAACGGATCGTTGGCGACCGCTCTGTGATATTCAAGAAAGCGGCAGATAACACCGGAAGAAGGGATCGCGATGCCAAACGCTTCTCGGCAATCCGAAGAGGAGCATGTCCGCCGGGAGGAGGCCGACCGCCTGCTCCGATGGATTCGGGACAACCGAAGCGACTGGAGGCTGATCTGCCGTCGGGATGATCTGGGAGATGCGCAGCTGTACCGCCTTCTCTAGGAGATGCTGCGGCATTCCTTCTGCCAGATAGCCATGATTCTGTTCAGCGCCTGCGCCCCAAAGGGAAGCGGGCGCTGGCGGCCGCTTTGATGGATGCGCTAGCGGAGCAGGGGGGCGCGGCCGGGTTTTCAGAGCAGGTTTTGGTCAATTATCATCTGTAAGGATGCCGCTCTCAGGCGCTTTGGCTCTTTTGCCGGAGTTTCCCAAGCGGCCGGTATTCCGGTACAGCCTGCATCAGCGCCCGGCGGACCTCGCCGGAGGAACCTGTTTCTGCTGCGCGGCGCAGCAGGTGAAGCGAGCGTTCGATTTCCCGGGCCGATACCGGATTTTGCCGCTCGATCAGAATTTTCCGGTCTGCAGTGGCGCGGAGAGGACCATTTCCGAGCAGCAGTTCTTCATAGAGCTTTTCGCCGGGGCGCAGCCCCGTCTCGACGATGGGGATTTCACGGTAGGGGAGGTGTCCTGTCAGACGGATCAGCCGTTCCGCAAGGTCGAGAATCCGCACCGGGCGGCCCATGTCAAGCAGATAGATGCCCGAGCCGCTTTCCATTGCTCCGGCGCGCAGTACCAGCTCTACCGCCTCGGGAATGGTCATAAAATAGCGGATCATCCGCCGGTCGGTGACGGTCACCGGCCCGCCCCGCTCGATCTGCCGCAGGAAGAGCGGCACAACCGAGCCGTTTGAGCCGAGGACATTCCCGAATCTGACGGCGGAAAAGCTGGTTTTCCCCTGTCCGTGCATGCTTTGCAGCAGCATTTCGCAGAACCGCTTGGTCGCGCCCATGACGCTGGATGGGTTGACCGCCTTATCGGTTGAAATCAGGACAAAACGGCGCGTTCCCCAGCGCAGAGAGGCGCGCGCGATCTCTTCGGTGCCAAAGATATTGTTTTTGACCGCTTCGCCCGGACAGTGCTCCATCAGCGGGACATGCTTGTGGGCTGCTGCATGGAAAACGACCTGCGGGCGGTACCGGGAAAAGATTTCCCTGAGCCGCACTGGGTCCTGTACCGAGCCGATCTCCACCGAAACCGGAAGCCCCTGCGAAAGCGATTCGAGTTCCTGCTGAAGCTCGTAAACGCCGTTCTCGCAGAAGTCCAGCAGCACCAGCCGGGAGGGGACTGCCTGTGCGATTTGGCGGCAAAGCTCCGAGCCGATGGAGCCGCCGGCTCCGCTGACCAGCACAACGCGCCCCTTGAGATAGGAGGGGCGGTATCCGCGGCCCGGCGCCGTCCGCCGTCCGAGCAGCGCGTCGGCTGGGGCGGATTTTCCCCGCACGGCCGTCTTTCCACCGAGAAAGAGGGCAGCTCCGGCAGATGCGGCGGCAAGGCCGGCCAGCATCGGGGCCTTGAAACGGGAATGCGGTTTCAATAGCGTCGCCTCCTTATCAATGATTTGCCAAACATCCCCCAGTATAAAGCCGGCGGCGGCGAAAAATCAACTGAAAGAGGGCGGATTTTGCGGCGGAATCAAAGGGACAGCACGGAAATTTTCCGCACCGCCCGTTTCCTGCCCGCTTGCGTGAAGGGAATGGCAGAGCCATTTCCTTCGGGGAAAAAGTAAAAGCCAGCGCCTACGCCCGGTGTCCGTAAGAAAGTTTAACCTCCGTATGATTGTAATCATACGGAGGTTTTGCGCGGCAAAGATAGCCGAATAGCGGTGCAATAGGCTGCGGTGGTCCCTTGTACGGAACGAAGTGATGCAAAAAACCGGACATGCAAATGTCCGGGCTGTTCGCCTCGTAGAGTACACATACGGGGACGCAGACCCCTGTATAAAAGTGCGCCATTTGTAGCGGAAAAGGTCTCACAATCTTAAAATATAAAACACTGTATTCAGAAAGAGCGTAGCGCCTACAATTGCTGCGGAAATTTCCTTCAGTGGCTTTTTCATGAATTGCAGATGTATGCATAAAATAACAGCTACTACTAACGGAATGGCCATTGGTTGATAGCTTACATACATTTTAAAATTCCCGCGTAGCAAGGATAAGATTGCACGAGTTGATCCACACGTAGGACAAATTTGCCCTGTAAAGAATAAAATTGGACAAGTAACACCTATAAGATAATATGTTATCCACACTCCGAGAAGCGTGGTGCATATATGTATGTGTTTTTTTACCAACTGCACAATTGAATCCCGACGTCTTAATTACACAAGCGACATGAGTTTATTAAAATTGACTTCCTTCGCTTTCTTAGAAATAGTAAACCAATCGATAATTACAAGAATACCACAACAACCGGCGGTCAAAAGTTTAAGAATTCCCATGCCCGTATCGCCAAGCATGAATCTGTCAATTCCCAGAACACCAAGGAAAATCGAAACAAGAAGCAATGTTGTTGGATCTTTCAGTTCAATCGTAGAAATAAGAGAAAACTTTTCATCATCCATGGTGCGAAGTTTGTCTTTCAAGTAAACAATTTTTTCCTCAGGGTAGTACTTCTGATTTGTCATGATATACATATCGATTTTTTGTTGGTCCAGCATCGGAAATCCCCCTCATTATTTATATGTCTATACTTAAACTATATAAGCATATAATAGCCTATATAATTTATTTAAATATAGCATAATAGTCTATATAATTCAAGTGTGTTTTAACTAAGGAGGCAAAAATTTTTGTGGACTACTATGCTATCGGTCAAAGAATCCGAAAGATAAGGAAAGCACACAATTTGTCTCAGGAGAATTTATCCGAGATGATTGGCATTTCAGTTACACACATGAGCCATATAGAAACAGGTAACACCAAATTGAGTCTGCAGGTACTTGTTGATTTGGCAAGCGCACTGGAAGTGCGTACAGATGATTTGCTTTATGATAAAAGCTTTGCAGAACGCAATACAGCTATAGAAGCAATTGTTCAAATACTTGATACCTGCACTACTCAACAAATCAGGGTCATTGAAGATATTATAAAGGCCACAAAAACTTCTTTAAGTCAGCACTTTTAATTATGATCAGCCCTATATAAAAGCAGTTCATATCCAAACATAATTGGATATGAACTGCTTTTTTTTTTTTACTTCGAGCAATGGAGCAACAAATGCACTGCCCAAAATTACTTTTTGACTGTCTTACGGACGCCGCCTAATGGCGCTGGCTTTTTGGGGCCTGACAGGACGCGCGTCGTGCCGCTCCCAAGAGGAAGATGGCTTTCGGTGAACTCAGCCGCCCACGTTAACCAGTTCGCTCCCCTCAAGGGCTTTCTCCAGCCGGACGCTGAAGTATTCATCAAAGGTGGCGGTCCGGCTTTCGTCGTCTTCGGCCAGGGCATTGTATTCTTCATAGAGCGCGTGGTAATAAAGATCGCCGACATATTGCAGCCAGAGAGGGCGCTCGAGCAGCAGCAGATAATCATCGACTGTTGCGCCGAATTTGCCGCAGATGCGGGTCAGCTCGCTGTAAAGCAGCTCCTGCCCGACGATCTGTTCACGGTACTGCGCCAGCGTCTCTTCAAACTCCGTCCGGTCCGGCTCTCCCTGCAGCGCGGTGAGCGCGCGCAGGGTCATCTCCCCCTCGCGGATGAGGTCAGCGGTTGCGGCCCGGCTCGAAGCGGCCATATATTCGACAAAGCGGTTTCCTTCGTCGGTCAGAAGAATTTCTTCCCCGTCAAAGGTGCCGAGAAGATCGCCGTCGCCGTTGTCCAGCTCCAGACGCTGCTCGTATTCCTGCGAGTACTCGGACATCCGCTGGGACGCGGCTTCAAAGATCTTCTGCTGGCGTTCCTGCTCGGCGGTTGTCTCCGCCTTGCCGTCCTCGGCGCCCGAATCAACCGCTGCGTGCAGCTCGGCGGCGGGAAAGTCCTGTTCGGCCTCCTTCTGAAAGTGGGTTCCGAGCAGATTGATCAGATACTGCTGGCGGAAGCTCATTGTCAGAGCGCCGTTCATCTCCTCCTCACTGAGTCCGCTGAGCTCCCCTACAAGCGGGAAATTCTCAAAGACGGCAGGGCTGTAAAGGTAGGCCATCGCCGTCTCCTGCGCGGCCATCTGTTCGAACTCCTCTTCGTTGATCTCGATTCCAAAGTTTTTACGCAGATCCCGCTCCACCGCCTCGGCGAGCGCAAGGCTCTGACGCGCCGAGTAGCGGGCAAGCTCCTCGTTGACGTCGAGGTAGAGCCGGTAATCCTTGTAGGTGATGTCCCCGTCCTCCGACTGCACCAGCACCATGTCGGGGTCCGGATTTTCATAGGTATAAACCGGAACATGAGGTTCCGCCGGAATGCCGCCGGCTTCTTCCGAGGCGGCCGAGACGGCCGGGGAGGCCGCGCCGCCGGAAGCGCATCCGGCGAGAAGCGAGAGGGCGGTGAGCAGGGCAAGGGCCTTTCTGCATTTCATCATTGTCGTGTTTCACCATTCTCCGCGCAGAATTCAGCGGGCCCCCCGCCGCGCGGAAACGGGGGCCGGCCCGGCTTTTCGTTCCCGGGCGGTTGACTGCAACAGTATAGCACAAAAGAAGGTGCGGGGCGTGAAAAAACTATGAAGTTTCATTTGGAAAATCCCGCCGCCGTCCCCGCCTTGACAAAGACCGCGCGGATTGCTATACTGTCCTCGTACAAACGAACCAACGAACCTGCGCTGCCGCCGGGTGGCGCGGATGCTCGTCCTTGTTTTATTCCCTTAGGCCGCAGGAGGAATAAAACGGGGGCGTATTTTTTTACGGTGGGAGGCAGAACCCTTGACCAAAGAAAACCGCGGGACGCTGGCGGCGTTTGCGACCTATGTGACCTCCAATATTCTGGGGATGATCGGACTTTCCTGCTATATTCTTGCGGACACGTTTTTCGTCGCGCGGGGCTGCGGCGCGGCGGGGCTGACCGCTCTGAATCTGGCGCTGCCCGCCTACAGCCTGATGCACGGCCTCGGCCTGATGACGGGGATGGGAGGCGCAACCCGTTATGCCATCGCGCAGGCGGGGGACCGGACCGCCAGGCAGAATGTCTTTTCTCACGCCCTCTGCCTTTCGGCCTTGATGTCGGCGCCCTTTCTGGCCGCCGGTTTGACCGCGCCGCACCCTCTCGCCGCCCTGCTCGGAGCCGACGGGGCGGTGATCGGGATGACAGTGGAATATCTGCGCACGATCCTGCTCTTTGCTCCCGCCTATTTTCTGAATAATCTGGTGCTTGCATTCCTGAGAAACGACGGAGCGCCCCGCCTTGCGATGGCCGCGATGCTCAGCGGCAGCATTGCGAACATCTTCCTCGACTATCTCTTCATTTTTCCGCTCGGCATGGGGATGTTCGGCGCAGCATTGGCGACAGGAATCGCGCCCTGCATCGGCCTTGCGGTTCAGTCGCTTCATTTTCTCCGCGGGAAAAACGGATTCTCCCTGCGCCGGACACTGCCGGACGTGCGGCAGGCGCTTGGTATCCTCTCGCTTGGGGCTTCCTCCTTTGTGCTGGAGCTTTCCTCAGGGGTGGTGCTTTTGACCTTCAACATGCTGCTGCTGCGCATCTCAGGCAATATGGGCGTTGCGGCCTACGGCGTTGTAGCGAATATTGCGCTGGTGGTGATCGCTCTTTTCACCGGCGTCTCGCAGGGAATGCAGCCGGTGCTCAGCGGCTGTTTCAGCCGGGGCGGGCACAGAAGCGCCGCGTTGGTCTATCGTGCGGCCGTTGTCACAGCGCTGGCGCTTGCAGCGGCCGCATGGCTGCTCGGCTCTCTGTTCGCCGGGCCGGTTGTCTCGCTGTTCAACCGCGAAGGAGACCGCGAGCTTGCCCGTCTTGCCGTCAGTGGAATCCGCATCTATTTTGTTTCCTTTCCCTTCGCGGGAATCAATATTGTGACGGCCGCGGCCATGAGCGCCGTCGACCGTCCGCGCGAGGGCTTCCTGATCTCGATTCTGCGCGGCCTGGCGGTGATGCTCCCCATGGCGGCCGGTCTGGCCGCGCTCTTCGGAACCACCGGGGTCTGGGCGTCGGTCCCCGCTGCGGAAGCGGTTGTTTTTCTTCTTCTGCCGCTGATTTTTCGAATGGGATCAAAGGCGGGGCCTGGCTTTTACCCTTTGGACTGATTCAGCGTAGAAATAATCTTCCCCCGTCAAATTGACGGGGGAAGATGGATTCACAGACAGCAATGACTCGACAAATCAAAATTTTATTTCTCTTTCTTGTCGTTTAAGATTGCTGCAAATACTCCTACGCCTATTGCAATAACAGCACAAAGCATACTTTAGGCGACTGCAGGTTCGAATTTAATCCGGCTTTATAGCGAATGATTTAGGTGAGCCTGATTGGTCAAACTTTGGGTCACGAGCGGGAATGACATAGAAATCTGATGAGAGACTTTCATCATATTCGAAACGATAGATCGTATTGCCACAAATAATTTGACGAACAGGCGGCATGGATCTCTGATCTGCTTCGAATATTTTAAGTTCATCCGTCACTTTTTCGGCCATGTTTGGCGTGAATAGGTTAATCAAAAAATATATGTAATCTCCATTTGCTTTTTGCTGTTCCTCGCTTCCATCGCTATAGAGGCTTAACTGAATTTTCTTGACGAAACAATCATCATGAAGTTTGGCGAGCACAAACCAAGATTCGCCGTCTCGGGTGAGCATCCCTTTGCCATATGGACCATCGGGATACAGCTTCCAGAGCGCGGGGTATTCTTTTTGCGCCGCAATATTATTGAGGTCAGTTAAAAGTGTATCTACATCCAAATTAAACCATTCGCTATACTTGTCTCCGGAAACCTCATAAGAACAAGATACTTCCGATGTTATTTGCTTTGTTTCCATTATGTCGTTTTTTTCCAAAACTTTGACGTCGTTTGCAGCGCATCCGACTATTGCTATTCCAAGGATTAATATCAGTGCCGTTTTTAGTTTACACATAACATCCCCTCCTAACATTATCATTTTACTAAAAATCAACAAAAGAGAAGTGATATTGCGTTAAATTTAAATCGTTTTTTCAAACATGGAAATACCTCCATTTTAAATTTTAATTTATTTCTTTATCTACTTTGTCATGTTTTCCTGCTTCAATCAACGCACAGTGAGATTGGCGAAGCCGTCGCCTGTCAGTCCAAATGCAAAAAGGACGGGCAGGACCTCCGGCTTGACCGGGAAGAACTTTTTTGCTATAATAACGAAAACATGGTGGAGTAGTTTGCGCGGCCCGCTGCCGCGTGTCAAGTCAACAGGATGCGGCTGCCGCCGCTGGCTTGCCTTAATGAACGAGAACTGTGTGCAGACAGGGAGATCTGTCCGCACATGGTTCTTTTTTTGCGGCAGTGCGGCGCGCGCAAAAGCAAGGGGAGGAAACCCGGAATGGGAATCGGAGAAATTGTTCTGATCGGGCTGGGACTCAGTATGGATGCAGTGGCGGTTTCGGCTTCCAACGCCATGTGCTTCCCGCGCGAGAGGCTGCGGCTTCTGGAAATGGCGGCCTGGTTCGCGGTCTTTCAGGGCGCAATGCCACTGGCCGGATTTCTGGCGGCGGGGGCCGCTTCGGATCTTGTTACCCGGATGGGAGGCTGGCTGGCGCTGCTGATTCTTGGCTGGGTGGGCGGACAGATGATCCGCTCCGGACTTTCCCACGAGGAGGAGCGATGTCCCGCCGGAGGGCTGACCCGCCGCACTCTGCTGGTACAGGCGGTCGCAACGAGCATCGACGCGCTCGCGGTCGGCGTTGGCATGCGGGCGGCGGGTGCAGAGATTTTTCCGGCGTTTCTGGTGATTCCTGCCGTCACCCTGCTCTGCTGCCTCGCTTCTGTGGAGGCCGGCCGGCAGATCGGCGGATGGTTCGGCCGCAGGGCTGAGCTCTGCGGCGGGATCATTCTGGTCCTCATCGGAATCAGGCAGGTGCTGTAAAACCGCCATGCCGCCTCCGGGAGGGCGGCACGACGCACGGACATCCGGCCAAAGTCAAGCCGGAGACGGCAGGTCCTGTCGGCGACTGCTGCCGGCAGGCTCTCAGGACGCACCGAAACAGGCGGCTTACAGCCGCCTGTTTCTTCGTTTTCCTCTGCCCGGTGAGCGGGCGCGCCCGCGCGGAGGGCGGCGCTGTTTGTGATTCGAGGACCGGCTGCTTCTCAATTCTCTTCGCTTGCGCTTTGAGGCGAAGGCTTTTATTCTCACCGGCAGAGCAGGCAGTTCTGTTCGCTGAAGCGATACCAAAAGGCCGGCGTCTGAAAGACGCCGGCCTTTTCTGCCGCGTTAGCGGGACTGTGCTGTTTTCCGATAGGGGCGGCTGCAAGGCGGCGCAGGCAAAACGGGGACGGGAGTGCATCCTGACTCCAAAGCTGCTGAGGCCCCGCCGATGCCGGACCGCATTTCGCAGCGGCCCTTTGCCGCTGCGCTGACGCGCCGGGTGCGCGGCCTCCTTATCCGATTGACTCCACTGCCTTTTGGGCAAAGCTGTTGTCAACAACAGACGTGAAGGAGACGCGCTTTTCGAGTTCTCCTGCCTGTTCCATGACCGTCTGAAGCTTATCGAAGGCCTCTTCCTTCATGACCGGGGTGGACATGAAGGCGTCGATTTCGGCATGGCGCCGGCAGACCCGTTCGAGCAGGTCAATGTCGTTGTCGGGGAAGAAGGGAGCAATGGCCTCGGCAACCTCGCGGGGAGTGTGGCTGGCAACCCATTTCTGTCCTTTGTAAACCGCGTTGGTGAAGGCCTGAATGACTTCCGGGCTCTCGTCGATAAAGTTCTTGGACGCATAATAGCAGGTGTAGGGCATCTCGCCGGACTGTTCACCGATCGAGGCGAGGACATATCCCTTGCCCTCGAGTTCGACGGCGGAGGCGGTCGGTTCGAACAGCGCGACATAATCTCCCTGCCCTCCGGTGAAAGCTCCCGCCATCAGCGCGAACTGCACCGAGGAATCCACCGTCAGATCGACGTTGGGAGTCAGGCCGTTTTCACGCAGAACATATTCCAGCGTCATCAGCGGGACCCCGCCCTTGCGTCCGCCGATCAGATAGCTGCCCCGCAGCTGCTCAAAGGAGAAGCCGCCCTCCGGCGCGGGTTGGCGTCCGACGAGGAATGCGCCGTCCCGTTTGGTCAGCTGGGCAAAAACGACCGGATAGTTGGCCCTGCCCTCCTGCATGACGTAGATGGCCGCCTCAGGGCCGGAAAAGCCGATATCCACCTGCCCCGCGAGCACCGCCGTCATCACCTTGTCGGCGCCCTGACCGGTGACCAGCTCTACCTCAAGCCCTTCCTCGGCAAAAAAGCCCTGGGTGACCGCAGCGTACTGCGGCGCGTAGAAAACCGAGCGGGCCACCTCGCTGACGGTAAGCTTTGTCAGCTCCTTGGGCTCCTCGGGTTTGGCGCCGCACCCTGCAAATAAGGCAAGACTCAGCCCGGCGGCGAGCATCAGGGAAAGAATTCTTTTTTTCATCGGATTACCTCCAGTCGTTTCTCGGCCCGGTGGCCTAGCCGTTTACGCCTCGGCGGCGCAACAGCCTTTGTTCAATCCATTGTATGCAGAAATACATGCAGGCTGCCACCACAGAAAGAATGACTACGCTTGCCATGACCAGATCAAGCTGAAACACCTGGCTGCCATAGACGACGAGATAACCGAGTCCGGCCCGGGAAATCAGGAATTCGCCGACGATCACCCCGACCCACGACATACCGACATTGATCTTCAAAGAGCTCAGGATGGTCGGCAGATTGGCGGGCAGCACGACCCGGCAGAGCACGCCGAGCCGCCCGGCACCGAAGCTCTCAACCAGACGGATCATGTCCCGGTCGGTCGAGAGAAAACCGTTGAGCACCTCAAGAATGCTGACGACCAGTGAAATCGACAGGGCGATGACGATGATGGCAAGGGGTCCCGCGCCGAGCCAGACGATAAAGATGGGACCCAGAGCGATTTTCGGCAGTGCATTGAGCACAACGAGATAGGGCTCGAGCACCCGGCAGAGAAACGGTGAGCACCAGAGCGCGACGGCAATGAGGGTGCCGAGCACCGTGCCGCCGAGAAAACCGCAGACGACCTCAAAGGTGGTGACGGAGAGGTGCTGCCAGAGTTCGCCGCGGGAGATGAGGTTCAGAATGCTCCCGGTAAAACGGGAAGGGCTGCTGGTGATAAAGGGGTCGATCGCGCCCCAGCGCGCCGCCGTCTCCCAAATAAGAAGCAGGCCGGCCAGCAGACCGATTTTGGCAGAGCGCACCAGCAGGCGGTCCCGGCGGCGCCGGCGCAGCCATGCGGTGCGCTCCGGCGAGACGGGTCCTTCAGACATGGACATCAATATCCCTCCAGATCTGGTTGAAATATCCCCGGAATTCCGGTTCCTCCCGGCATTGAAGCGGGCTTTTGCGGCCCGCCGCGAACCGGATGTCATAGATGGATTTGATGACTGCCGGCCGCTTGGTCAGAACGATGACCCGGTCGGAAAGGGAAACCGCCTCTGAGATGTCGTGGGTCACCATCATCGCGGTTTTACCCTCCCGGCGGATGATCGAGTAGATATCGTCCGCCACTGCCAGCCGGGTCTGGTAGTCGAGCGCCGAAAACGCCTCGTCGAGAAGCAGAAGCTGCGGGCGCACCGCGAGGGTGCGGATGAGCGCGGCGCGCTGGCGCATCCCGCCCGAGAGCTGGCCGGGGAAGCAGTCGCGAAACTCCCAGAGGCCGTAGGTTTTCAGCAGCGAATCGGCGTACTCCTCCGCGGCTCTCAGCCCCCCGCCCTTGATTTCCGCTCCCAGAAGCACATTGCGGCGGATCGTCCGCCAGGGAAATAAGCTGTCCTTTTGCAGCATATAGCCGATGGAGCCGTCCCCCGCGAGACGAATCTCTCCGGCGGTAGGGGACAGCAGCCCGGCGATGATCGAGAGCAGGGTGGATTTCCCGCATCCCGAGGGCCCGATCACGCTGACAAATTCCCCGTCCGCTACCGAAAAGGAAAGATCGCGGATTGCCTCGATCTCTCCTTCGGCCGATTGATATGTCAAGGCGAGGTTTGAAACCTGGACCATGATGTTTTGTTCACTCAAAATAAAACCCTCCTCACGATATCATATTCCCGCCCGGCGGTATCGGCCCCTGCGGATTTCCTGCAAAGAGCATCCATACCCGGCATGTTTGCATGCTTTTGGGATACAGTATCGTGGGAAGGATGGGACTGTCATGAACGAAAAAATCTATCGTTTCCGTGCTGTGCTGAAAAAGGTGCCGGATATCGACGGCGCTTACATTGAGTTCCCGGGCGACGTGCGGCAGGAGTTCGGCAAGGGCCGTGTGAAGGTCTCGGCCCGCTTCGACGGGATTCCCTATGAGGGGAGCCTTGTCAGGATGGGGATGCCGGGGCATATCCTGGGGGTTCGTAAATAGATCCGCGCGCGGATCGGAAAGGAACTGGGCGATGAGGTCGAAGTGGAACTTTGGGAGCGGGAATAGTCTTCCGCACGTTTGTACCGGGAAGGACCCTTCCCGTGCGGCAAAAGGCTGATCTGTCCAAATGGCCTTTCGCACATCCGCGCAGAAAAGACCCGCCTGCTTTCGGCTGTTCTCGACGGCGGATTTGTGCTATTCTCATAGGGTTGTTCGGGAGACGGGAACCGGCGAGGTCCGCAGTCCGGTCCGCCCGGGAGGAGAATTGGGCGCATTTCGCAGATATGACGCAAAAATTGTACAATTTTTACATGAATTACCCCGAATAAAAGAAAAAAATTATTCTAAATGAGCGGTCCATCTTGAATGAAGAGGGTGATTCTGGTAAAATGTAAAAAAAGGAGGTGGCGCCGATGAATCCAAAAAGCATCGAGCTCCCCGCGTACCTGTTTCATCAAGGGACCAACTATCGAAGTCAGGAGTTTCTGGGGGCACATCCCATCCGCAGAGGACGGGGCTATGCCACCGTGTTCCGCGTCTGGGCGCCGAACGCCGCGGCTGTGTCGGTAGTGGGGGATTTCAACGCATGGGACCGCACCGCCGCCCCGATGACCAAAATTACCGAACAGGGAATCTGGGAGTGCGTGATCCGCAAGAGGAAACGGTTTGATTCCTACAAATACGCCGTCGAAACCCGTGACGGCCGGGTGCTGATGAAGGCGGACCCGTACGGCTTCCACACCGAATGCCCGCCTCAGACCGCGTCGAAGTACTACCCGCTGGGCCGCTACGAATGGCAGGATGCCGAATGGATGACCGCGCGCACCAAAAGGCATCATCTCACCGAACCGTTGAACATTTACGAAGTGCATGCCGGGTCCTGGAGGACCTACCCCGACGGGACTCCGTTCTGCTACCGCAAGCTGGCCGACGAGCTTTCCGATTATGCGGCGGGAATGGGATATACCCATATCGAGCTGCTTCCGGTTTCGGAATACCCCTTCGAAGGCTCGTGGGGCTATCAGGCCACCGGTTATTTCGCGCCCACCGCCCGCTATGGCGAGCCGGATGATTTCAAATATTTTGTCGACCGGTGCCACCAGCGGGGGATCGGGGTAATCCTTGACTGGGTCGGCGGGCACTTCCCGCGCGACGCGCAGGGCCTTTTTGAATTCGACGGACAGCCGCTCTACGAATATCAGGACATGCGCAAGGGCGACCAGCCTCAGTGGGGAACCAGGGTGTTTGATTTTGGACGCAACGAGGTGCAGTGCTTCCTCGTTTCGAACGCGCTGTTCTGGATCGAGGAATATCATATCGACGGCATCCGGGTGGACGCTGTGGCTTCGATGCTCTATCTGGACTATGGCCGGGAGGAAGGCCAGTGGGCCAGAAATGAGCAGGGCGGACGTGAAAACCTCGAGGCGGTCGCTTTCCTGAAAAAGCTTAATTCCGAAATTCTCACCCGGCATCCCGATGCGATGATGATCGCGGAGGAATCCTCGGCATGGCCGATGGTCACGAAGCCGCCCTATATCGGGGGACTCGGCTTTACCTTCAAATGGAATATGGGCTGGATGAACGATTCGCTCGCCTATATTGCTCTTGATCCCGTCTACCGCAGCTATCACCATGACAAGCTGACCTTCGGAATGTTTTATGCGTTTTCAGAAAATTTTATCCTTCCGATCAGTCATGACGAAGTGGTGCACGGCAAACGTTCGCTGGTCAACAAGATGCCGGGCGATTACTGGCAGAAATTTGCCGGATTTCGCGCTTTCCTCGGCTATATGATGGCGCATCCGGGCAAAAAGCTCAATTTTATGGGCTCTGAGTTCGCCCAGTTTATCGAGTGGGATTACAAAAAGGAGCTCGATTGGCTGCTGCTCGACTATCCTGCGCACCGGCAGGCGCAGGAATACGTCCGCTGTCTCAACCACGTCTACCGGTCCACGCGGCCGCTCTACGAGGTCGAAAATTCGTGGGAGGGGTTCCGCTGGCTGGTGGTGGACGACAGCGCGCAGAACGTCATCGCCTTTGCGCGCTTCGACGAGCGGGGCCGCGCTTTGGTCGCGGTGATCAATTTTTCTCCGGTCGTGCGGGAGCATTACCGCATCGGCGTGCCGCAGGAGGGCGGATATGAGGAAATCCTCAATTCCGATTCGGCTGAGTTTGGGGGCAGCGGTGTGATGAATCCCGGGCCTCTCGCTGCCGAGCTGGTTGAGATGCACGGCTGCCCTCAGTCGCTGGAAATCACGGTGCCGCCGCTTGCAGCGGTCTATCTGATTGCGGACCCTGCTGCCGCGCTGCTCGGACCGGAGCAGCCGTAAACAGCTGTCCTCAGTCGCTGGAAATCACGGTGCCGCCGCTTGCGGCGGTCTATCTGATTGCGGACCCCGCCGCCGCGCTGCCCGGGGCCGCATCAATCAGCCCGCGGGTGCGCGGCATCCGCAACCACGCACTTAATGACGAGCCGCAGCGCGGCTTTTCAATAAAACTCCTTGGAGGCGAGGCAATGGCATACAAGAAGGAATGGCTGGCAATGCTGCTGGCGGGCGGACAGGGAAGCCGCCTCTACGCGCTGACTCAAAATCTGGCCAAACCGGCCGTCCCCTACGGCGGGAAATACCGCATCATTGACTTTACCCTTTCCAACTGCGTCAATTCCGGCATCGATACGGTGGGAGTTCTCACCCAGTACCAGCCGCTGGAGCTCAACGATTATATCGGGAGCGGACAGCCCTGGGATTTGGACCGTAATCATGGAGGGGTACATATTCTGCCCCCCTACCAGAAGAGCAGCGGCTCCAACTGGTATACCGGAACCGCGAACGCTATCTATCAGAACATCCGCTTCATCGACCGCTACGACCCAGAGTATGTGGCGATCCTTTCCGGGGACCATATCTACCGGATGGACTACTCCCAGATGCTGAAAAGCCACAAGGAGGCCGGCGCCGACTGCACCATCGCGGTGCTCGACGTCCCGCTTGAGGAGGCGTCGCGTTTTGGCATCATGAATGTCGATGAAAACGACCGGATTGTAGAATTTGAGGAGAAACCGAAGCATCCCAAAAGCACCCTGGCTTCGATGGGGGTCTATATCTTCACCTGGAAAAGCCTGCGCGAGCAGCTGATTCAGGATGAGGCGAAGGAGGACAGCTCCCACGACTTCGGCAAGGACATCATTCCGACCATGCTTGCCGAGCAGAGGCGGATGTTTGTCCACCGGTTCGAGGGCTACTGGAAGGATGCCGGCACCATCGATTCGCTCTGGGAGGCGAACATGGATCTTCTGAATCCCAACGTCCCGCTGGAGCTTTACGACCCCGATTGGAAGATTTACTCCCGAAACAGCGCACAGCCGCCGCATTTTGTCGGCGAGCACGCCAGGGTTGAAAACTCGATGATTACCGAGGGCTGCGATGTCGATGGAGAGATCGATTTTTCGATTCTGTTCTCGGGCGTCACAGTGGAGGAGGGCGCGGTGGTCCGGGATTCCATTGTGATGCCGGGCAGCGTCATCCGCAAGGGTGCGGTGGTGCAGTATGCCATCGTGGCTGAGCACTGCGAGATCGGCGAGGGGAGTGTTGTCGGGGAACGGCCCGAATGCTACGCCGACAGCGGCAAGCCCTGGGGGATCGCGGTGATCGGGAACAATGTCTCGGTCGCCCCCGGCGCAAAGGTGTATCCCTGCGAAATCATCAGTCAGAATGTCGGGAAGGAGGCGCCGGAGCAATGAGAGAGAATCAGGCAATGGGCATCATCATGCCCGGCAAAAACAGGCCGCTGCTCGGCGCACTGCTCGACCGGCGGACGGTGGGGGCCATCCCGTTTGGGGGACGGTACCGGCTCATCGATTTTATGCTTTCCAACATGGTTCACTCGGGGATCTGGAACATCGGGGTCATTACCCGCAATAAGTACGAATCGCTGATGGAGCATCTGGGCAGCGGCCGGGACTGGGACCTCGCCCGCAAGGACGGCGGGCTTACTCTTCTGCCTCCGATGCTCAACGACCCGGCTTCCGCAATGGCCCGGGACTCGCTCTATCTTCTTTCGGATTACCGCCGGTTCCTCACCAACCAGCGGGCGCGCTATATTGTCATCGCTTACGCAAACCTCGTCGGGCAGATCGATTTCGATACGGCCCTCGAACAGCATATCGATACCGGTGCGGATATCACGGTTCTCTATAACCATATCGATGACGAGCGGGAGCTGGGGGACGAAGCCATCGTCTACGGCTTTGACGGGGAAGGGAGGGTCAACGATGTGACGATCGGCGCCGCCTGGAACGGTCCCTGCGACCGTTCCCTCGGGGCGATCATCATCGGAAAAGAGAAGCTGCTTTCCTGTCTGGCCACCATGATTCCGCGCAATCAGGGCAGCATTGCCCGCGACCTGCTGCAAAAGGGATTCGGGGAGATGGAGATCCGCGGCTTCCGGGTAGAGGGGTACTGCCGTCAGATTCACGACCTCCGGTCCTACTATTCGGTCAGCATGGAGCTGCTTGATCCCGCTGTCCGCCGCCAGGCGTTCCCGCTGGAAAAACCGGTGCTCACCCGCGTGCGCGACGAGGTTTCTGCGAAGTATGGCCTTTCTTCCAAAGTGAAAAATTCGCTGGTTGCCGACGGATGCATTATCGATGGGGAGATCGAAAGCTGCATCCTGTTCCGCGGCGTCAACGTCAAGAAGGGGGCGAGGCTTTCCAACTGTATCATTATGCAGAACTCCACCATTGAATCGAATGCCTCGCTGTCGTACGTCATTGCCGACCGGCGGTGCTATATCAAGGAGGGACGCATCCTCTCCGGATTTGAGAGCTATCCCGTCGTGATCGGCAGCGACAGCGTCGTTTAACGGCGGCTGTCCTTGAAAAGGAGTGATTCGGTATGAAAATTCTGTTTGCTGTGAGCGAAGCCATTCCGTTTGCCGCCTCCGGCGGTTTGGCCGACGTGGGAGGCTCGCTGCCGCGGGCCATCCGCAACCGCGGGAACGCCTGCCGCGTGGTGATGCCGCTCTATGACACCATCGCGCCGCAGTATCGGGAGCGGATGGAGTTTGTCGCGGAATTCTCGGTGCAGCTTTCCTGGCGCAGGCAGAGCTGCAGCGTTTACCGTCTGACCGAGGGCGGCGTGGTATATTACTTCCTCGAAAACAACTATTATTTTCAGCGTGGCAAGCTTTACGGGGAGTTTGATGACGGGGAACGGTTTGCCTTCTTTTCCAAGGCGGTGCTTGATATGCTCGAACCGGCCGGATTTATTCCGGATATCATCCACTGCAACGACTGGCAGACCGCTCTGATCCCCACCTACCTCAATCTGTTCTACCGCAGCCGCGACGCATACCGGGAGATCGGCACCATCTTTACCATCCACAACATTCAGTTCCAGGGAAAGTATGGCATGGACATGGTGCAGGACGTTCTCGGCATTCCGCCAGCGATGCAGGGGACAGTGGAGTATGACGGCTGCTGCAATCTGATGAAGGGCGCGATCGAACAGGCGAACCTTGTGACAACGGTCAGCCCCACCTACGCAGTCGAGCTGATGGATCCGTGGTTCTCCTACGGGATGGACCGGCTGTTGCGGGAGCACCGCGCCAAGCTGTCGGGCATCACCAACGGAATCGATACTGCTCTTTACGACCCGGTGCGGGACCCGCTTCTCCCGGCGCGCTATTCGGCGCAGGACCCCGGCAGCAAGAAGGTCTGCCGCCGTGAGATGCAGAAAACGATGGGAATTGAGACAAACCAGAATCCGGTCGTCGCAATGGTGACGCGGCTGACCTACCAGAAGGGAATCGACCTGCTCCGCTATATCTTCGAGGAGATGATGCAGCTTCCCATTTCGTTCGTGTTGCTCGGCTCGGGCGATTGGGATTACGAACAGTTTTTCCTCGATATGCAGGGACGCTATCCCGGCAGGGTTGGGGTGAACATTGGGTTTGACGCCGCGCTTTCCCGCAGAATTTACGCGGGTGCGGATCTTTTCCTGATGCCGTCGGCCACCGAGCCATGCGGCCTTGCCCAGATGATCGCCATGCGTTACGGCACCATTCCGGTCGTCCGCAGAACCGGCGGACTGCGCGACACTGTGACCGACGCCGGGGGCGGCGGCTGTGGCTACACCTTTGAAACCTACAACGCTCACGACATGCTCGGGGCGCTTAAGCGTGCGGTGGCGGATTACTCGGACCGCGAGCTTTGGGAATCCCTGATCGTCAAGGCGATGAATCAGGAGTTCGGCTGGGGACATGCGGCCGCCGAGTATATCAACCTCTATCACCGGATCGCCGACAAATAGGAGCAGAGAAAAACGCCCGCAAAGCAGATTCGCTTTGCGGGCGTTTTTGGGCAGGAAAAACCGCCGGCCCGCTGGTGGCCCCAGGGAGCCTTCGCTGTGCTCATCCTCTATCCGCGCGAAGAGAGAAGCGGTCACCGGAAAAAGCGTGACCGGCAGTGCGTATCGTCTTTGTTCGAGCGAAGAGCAAAGCATTCAGCGAGGAAAGCATGACTGGCGGTGCGCATTCTTCATTCGGGAGCAGCGGAGAGCTCCGCATAAAACAACACAAAAATGGTTGCTTACGCAAAGTCGGGGAATGAGTTGTTTTAATAGCGGCGGGGCGGCTGATGCAGGCAGAGCAAAATCTGATGGGCTGAATTCCCGGCTCGCTGGCAAGTCCTAAGGGGGCCTGCGCAGACCACCGGCACGGTCGATGGCGGTGATTCCGCAGTGAATAGAAATATCAGGGGGCCAGATGCGGGGCGGCTTGACGGGCCTGTTCCCGGCGGTAGCGCCGGGCGAGGAAGCAGGCCAGCAGCAGACAGATTCCCTCGCTGGCCAGCGGGGCCAGCCAGACACCCGATTCCCCTGCGAGCATCGGCAGAAAAACCAGACAGGGCAGCGGCAGGACACAGGCTCTGCCCATCGAGATCGTCAGTGAGCGGAAGGGCTGCTCGATAGCGGTAAAATAGCCCGCCCAGATGACATTGAAGCCGATCAGCAGGAAGCAAAGAGAGTAAAGGCGCAGCGCCTGCACCGAGGAATCGAAAAGGGCGGGATCGCTTCCGTCGAGGAAAAAGCCCACCAGCAGCTGAGGCGCCGCCTGCGAGAAGATCAGGAAAAGGACAGAGCAGACCGCTGCGGTCAGCAGGCCGTACTGCCGGAGAACCTCACAGTAGCGCGGCTCCCCCGCGCCGTGATAAAAGCTGACCAGAGGCTGGATTCCCTGTGAAATGCCGCTCATTGTCATCAGCACAAGGGTGTTGAGGTAACTGATGATGGTGTAGCTGATCAGCGCCCCTTCGCCGATCACCCGCAGGATGACCTGGTTAAAGGTGAAAATAACAATGGCATTGGAAAACTCGGTCATTCCGTCCGCCAGACCAAGCGGAAGGATTCTGCGGTAAAGTTCGGGGCGCGGTGTGAAGCGGCCGAAGCGCAGCATGGCTTTTCCGCGCAGGAAAAACAGAAAAAAGATGATGGTGGATACCACCTGTGCAATGCCTGTGGCGGCAGCCGCTCCCGCGACCCCCCAGCCGAAGCGCATCACGAACAGGTAGTCAAGCAGAACATTGGTCAGAGCACAGCTCACCACACCGACCGCACTTACCTGCGGGGCATTGGCCGCTTTGACCTGCACCTCCAGATTGTAGGATACCGCAAAAAATGGCATAAAAGGAGCAAGAGTTCCGACATATTCCCGGACATAGCCGTGTGTCGGCGCGGTGGAACCGAGAAAACGGGCGACCCCGTCGAGGTTGAGCAAGGTCAGCACGCTGACGGCGGAACAGACCAGCGCGACGACGACGAGATTCTGGTTGAAGCAGTCATTGGCCAGCTTTTGATCCTTTTGTCCCAGTGCAATCGACAGCACAGTCGAAGAGCCGACCGCCAGAATCAGACCGATGGCGAAAACGGTGTTGATATACGGCATCGAAAGATTGACTGCGGCCAGCGCGTGTCCGCCCACCCCATGCGACACAAAAAAGCCGTCGACCATAGAATAGAGGGAAAAAATCCACATCGACAGAACCGAGGGGGCGACAAAGCGGATGAACCGTTTTGCGAGAAACAAAATAAAACCTCCTAACATGGCGCGGATGGCAGAATCCCGGCCTCCCGCAGCTCTTGCAATTCAGTATAAACCCTCGTATAATACGAGTGTCAAGAGAAGGGAGCGGGAAAGATGAAACCCTCTTATCAAATCACCGAGGTGGCCCGCCTTTACGGCCTCAATCCGGATACCCTGCGATATTATGAGGAGCAGGGCCTGCTGCATCCTGTACGGGGAGAAAACCGCTACCGAATGTATGGGATCGACGACATCTGCAACATCAATGTGATCCGCGCACTGCGCGAGCTGGGAATTCCGGTAGATCGGATTCGCCGCTATACCGAGGACCGCCGCTGTGAAACGACCCTGCGCCTGCTCGATGAGCAGGAAGAAGTGATAGGGCAGAAGCTGACCCAGCTTCGGCGTGCCCGCGCGCAGGTGCGCGCCCGCCGCAGCCGGATTCTTGCTGCGCAGGCTCTCCCGGTGGGGCAGATCCGAGTTATGGAGCTGCCTGACCGCCGGGGACTTTCGCTGCGTCAGAACCGCATTTTTTCGTTTGAGATCGATTATGCTCTTAAAAAGCTTGAAAACCGCCATGCCGAGCTGCTGCGCGGAATCGGCAGCCTCTGCATGGGGGCCCTGCTCGACCGGGACAGCTTCCGTCAGGGGGATCTGACCCGTTATTCCAAGGTGTTTTTTCTGGGGGAGGGACTGAAGGGCTGTCCGGTTCTGCTGCCCGGGGGACGCTATCTCAGCCTTGTCTATGCGGGGGATTATGCTGCCTTTCCGGGCTGCTGCCGCGCTCTGCTCGACTACGCGCGGGAGCATGCTCTGGAGACGGCGGGGGAACCGCTTGAAATTTACCACATCGACGCGCATGATACCGATAATCTGGACGAGTACCGCACCGAGATACAGATTCCGTTGATGTGAACAGGCGAAAATCAGGGGATGTCCGCTTGAAAAAGAAGACGTACAGGATTATAATGGAAAAAACCTGGACGAAAGATCAATCAAATTGTGACAGAAAGCAGGGATTCTTATGAAACGATCGCTCTCCTTTGTTCTGATATTCGCTTTGCTGCTGACCCTTGCCGCTTGCGCGCCCGCCTCCTCTTCCGAGGAGCCCGCGACCAGCAGCCCGGCGGAGTCCTCTGCGGAGCCTGCTTCCGCCGCACCCTCTTCCGAAGCATCCGCGGCCCCGGCGCCCGCACCCTCTTCCGGAGCATCCGCGGCCCCGGCGCCCGCACCCTCTTCCGGAGCATCCGCGGCCCCGGCGCCCGCACCCTCTTCCGGAGCATCCGCGGCCCCGGCGCCCGCTCCCTCCTCCGGGGCTTCTGCGGGCAGTGCGGCGGAATCTTCCGCAGCGCCGGTCGTCTCCTCTGAAACAGAGGCATCTTCCGAGGCATCCGCCGCATCGGAGGGAATCGGTGAGGTGATGCTGCTGCCCAACAACGGCGCGAATGAGGTCAGCTGCATGGGGATCGACCGGCTGATGGTTCTGGTCCCAAGGGTTGGCGTAGAGCCGGGTGAGGCGACGTTGACTGTTTTTGATGCAAAAGACGAGAGTGAATTCTGTTCGATCGATCTCGACGACGGCGGCGCAGTCGAATTTTTGGATTGGACAGAGGCCAATGACGGTGCGTTCGGCGCTGACGAGGGCACCGCGCTGCTGATCAACCTCGGCGCCCCGCTGGAAGCGGACCACAACTATTATATTCAGGCCGAGGAGGGCTGGCTGACGATTCCCGAGGAAAGTGTTTCTGCCAAGGCAGTCACCGGGAAGAATACATGGACGGTGCGTGTCGGCGACTTTGGAATCGAATTTGATTCGGATGAAAATGAGGTGGCGGCCGGCGAGACGATCTCGATTCCCTGTACTCTCGGTGCGGCTGACCAGCTTGAGATCAAGGCTTCGCCCAAAAAGTCGGTGACCATCGAGGAGGATAAGCTTTCTCAGGACGGCGATGCCGTGATCCGATTTGACGAGCGCGGAAACATCACCGTGAGCTTTGAATTCAAAGACGGAAAGGGCGGCGTGATCAGCAGAGTTGACCAGGTCTTCCGATGCAGATAGTGCGCCCGTCCAAAGGGATTTTCCGAGGGAAATCCCTTTTTGATTGCATAAAGCTGTCCGCAGGGCTATAATAAGGAACAGTGAATCAGGAGGAAAGGGAGACGAAAATGAACGCTGAAATCATCTGTGTCGGTACTGAACTGCTTCTCGGCGATGTGGTCAACACCAACGCCTCGGATATCGCCCGGGGCCTTGCGCACATGGGAATCAATGTCTATCACCATGAGGTGGTGGGGGATAATCCGCAGCGTTTGCAGGAATGCCTGCGCGACAGCCTTTCCCGCTGCGATCTCGTGCTGCTGACCGGCGGTCTCGGCCCGACATACGATGATCTGACAAAGGAGACGGTGGCCGCCCATTTCGGGCGCGGACTGGCGATGGATGAAGAGAGCCTGCACACCATCGAACGTTATTTTGCCCGCACCGGACGCAAAATGACCGAAAACAACCGCAAGCAGGCGATGATGCCGGAAGGCTGCATCATCCTTCAGAATCCGAACGGGACCGCACCCGGCTGCATTATCGAGGGGGAGAACGGGAAGACGGCGGTGATGATGCCGGGACCGCCCCGCGAAATGCGTCCGATGTTCGAAGGACCGGTTACCGATTATCTCATGCGCCGCACCCACGACGGGATGCTTGTTTCCCGCACCATCAACTTCTTCGGGGTGGGGGAGTCGGAGCTGGAGGCCCGCCTGCGGGAGATGATGGTTTCCTCGACCAATCCCACCATCGCTCCCTATGCAAAGACCTCCGAAGTGCAGCTGCGGGTGACCGCCCGCGCCGCCACCGAGGAGGAGGGCCTCCGTCTCATTGAGCCGGTGGTTCAGAAAATTGTGGAAATCTATCCCGATCAGATCTACGGCTTTGACTTCCACACCATCAACGAAGCGGTTGTCAAACGCTATACCGATGCGGGAAAAACTCTTGCCACCGCGGAAAGCTGCACCGGGGGACTCATCGCCTCCCGGCTGGTTGACCTGCCCGGCGCGTCGGCAATGTTCGGCTGCGGAGTCGTGGCTTATTCCAACGAAGCCAAGCAGAAACTGCTGGGGATCAGCGCCGAAACCCTCGAACGGTACGGCGCGGTTTCCCGCGAGTGTGCGCTGGAGATGGCGCGCGGGGTGAGGGCCGCTTCGGGTGCGGATGTCGCTGTTTCGACAACCGGACTCGCGGGACCGGATGGCGGTACCGATGAAAAGCCGGTGGGGCTTGTCTATGTCGCGGTGGTGAGCGACCGATTTGAAGATGTGCGGGAGCTGCACCTTGCCCGGGGCCGCGCCGACGACCGGGAAAATATCCGTTTCCGTTCTTCGTCCCACGCATTTGATCTTGCGCTGCGGGCGCTGCGGCAGCTTTGACACAGAAAAAAGGGCCTGTCCACCGAGAACGGCGGACAGGCCCTTTTAAGAGGGAGGCAATTACGATTTTTCGGCGGACTTTGAATTTTTCCCCTGACCGGTGGGCAGTTCACGGATCAGGTCGCTCGATTTTCCGGCCCGCAGCAGGTAACTGTCGGTGGGATGGCCCACCATTTCGACAACCATGCGGCTGATTTCAAGAGCCTGGTCGAGGTCGATCCCGGTTCCCACCCCCATTTCCCCGCACATGTGCAGAAGGTCTTCGGTAGAGATGTTTCCGGCCGCTCCGGGGACAAAGGGGCAGCCCCCTACCCCCGCAAAAGCGGAGTCGAAGCGTGTGAAACCGGCCTCCATCCCTGCAAGTACATTGGCAAGTCCGAGTCCGCGTGTGTTATGGAAATGAAGCCACCAGATGACCTGAGGAAACTCCTTTGCCATCTGGGTACAGAGACTGAGAACCTGTGTGGGACAAGCAACCCCGGCCGCATCTGAAAGGGAAATTTCAGTGACGCCGACCGCGAGGTAGGCTTCAACAATTCCCCGCACGTCGGAGAGCGGAATCTCCCTCTCCCATGGGGATCCGAACGGCATCGAGATGGAGCCGGAAATCTCAATGCCGAAGACCCGCGCCGCGTCGGTGCAGGAAGCAAAGCCGGCTACCGATTCCTGCGGGGTCCGGTTGAGGTTGGCCAGATTGTGCGCCCGGCTGGCCGAGACATTGAGCTTGACCTTGGTGCAGCCGCAGGCGGCCGCGCGCTCCACTCCTTTGAGGTTGGCGATGAGCGCCCGGTACTCGACCCCGGGCTTTCGATGAATCAGCCGGAAGACCTCGTCGGTTCCGGCCATCTGGGGGAGCGCTTTGGGACTCATGAAGGAACCGACTTCAATGACGGGGAATCCGGCGTCGGTCATCCGGTCAATCAGGTCTGCTTTTTGAGCAGGCGTCGGAATGACCACTTCATTTTGCAGCCCATCCCTCGGCCCCACTTCACAAAGGGTTATTTTTGGAGGAAAATGAAAGCTCATGTTCTGGTCACGACCTTCTCTGTTATGGGATTAGCTGACAAACTGTGCCATAAAGGTGATCAGCTGCGGGCACAGGATGAGGATGACAATATCCACCGCAAGAGCGATCACATAAGGAATAACTTCCTTGATGATCTTCTCAACCGCGACATTCGCTGAGGAGGAGGCCACATAGAGACAGACCGCAACCGGCGGCGTAATGGTGCCCAGAGCGATATTGACGATCACCGTTACGCCGAAAGCAACGGGATCAATCCCTGCCAGCGTAACAATGGGGTAGAGGATCGGGATGAACATGATCTGCATAGCAGTGCCCTCAAGAAAAAATCCGCCCGCGAAGAAGATCAGGTTGACAATCACCATGATCAGGATTTTGCTGTGCAGAGCGCCGCTGAAGAGGCTCTGGATAATCTGTCCGAAATTGTTGGACTGAAGAATCCACGCAAAAACGCTGGAAGCTGCAATAATCAGCATAACGTTGGCGGCCATCAGCATGGCCTCGGCAAACAGCTTGGGCAGATCCTGCAGAGCGATGGTGCGGTAGATAAAGACGCCCAAAAAGAGGGTATAAACGACCGCTACAACCGCCGATTCGGTGGCGGTAAAGACGCCTGACATAATGCCGCCCATGATGATGATCGGCGCGATCATCGGAAGGATTGCCTGCTTAAAGGATTCCCAAAGCTCCTTCATCGAGAAGGGAACCCGGGCCGCCTCGCCGTAGCCCTTGGTTTTGCAGACGAAAAAGCTTACGATCATGAAGGAAAGCCCGATCATAATACCCGGAATAACGCCGCCCATGAAGAGCTTGCCGACCGAGATTCCTGTCAAACTGCCCAAAACAATCATCGGCATGCTGGGCGGAATGATGATCCCGATGCTGCCGGAGGCAACCATGATCGCGCTTGAAAATTCCCGCTTATAGCCCAGCTCTTCCATCTTAGGAACCATAACGCTGCTCAGGACAGCGGTGCTGGCCGGCGCCGAACCGGAGACTGCGCCCAGCATCATGCCCGCGAGGGTTGCCGCATAGCAAAGTCCGCCCATCATCCAGCCGACGATGGCGTTGCAGAAGCGGATCAGACGGGCGGTGATGCCGCTGCGGCCCATGATGTTGCCCACCAGCATAAAGAAGGGGATTCCCATCAGGGTTACACTGTTGACCGACGAATACATCCGCTGGGCCATGATGGTCAGCGGGATATCGCCCTGCATCAGCAGTGCTCCCAGGGAAGCGACACCGATCGAAATGGCGATGGGAAGCCCGAGAAGCGCCAGTACAAGGAAGACTGCAATCATAATCAGCAGAAGTGTTGATGAAGCCATAGATTACGCATCCTCCCTGTTTAAGGTCAGTTTCATCAGCTTTTCAACAGAAAAAAGAATACTGAAAAAGCATCCAACCGGGATGCACAGATACATCGCACCCATCGACCATTTGAGAATGGGGGAGATCATCCGCACAGTAGACATGCCGTATTGGGTGCCGAAAATGAACAAAACGACAAAAAAGACGATGGTGAGCAGGCAGTTGACGATATCGAGCGCGCGCCGGGCCTTCCCCTTAATTTTATCGATCAGGAAATCGACCCGGATATGGCGTTCGTTGCGGACCGCCAAACTGATTTCGAGGTACATGACCCATACGAACAGAAACTTGGTAAATTCATCGATGCTGGAGGAGGTAAACTTCAGCAGGTTTCTGGTTACGATCTGGATAAAGAGAAGGGCGACCAGAGCGCCGAAACCGACGGCGGAAAGATGATAGAGAGTATGATAAAAAACATTCGATATGCGCTTTAACATGCGATGCTCCTTTCGGTTCGGAGTTTTCCCGCAGGGCTGCCGGACTGCCGCAGAAAACCGCCTTCCGGCCTTTGAGGCGCGGAGGCGCTGCGGCGGCCCGGCGGCAGCGGGATTAGGACCACAGGGGTGAGGATTGCGTGCTTCAGGCGGCAGTGTTTTCGATCTGTTCGATCAGTTCACGTCCAAAAACATCGTAGTACTGGTCATAGACGCTCTGCACGGCGGCCTTCCATTCTTCCTTATTAGGGGTTTCATTGATGGTCATAGTTTCCTTGAGCTTTTCAAGCTGTTCGGCCTCAGAGGTGCGGCGAACCTCTCTTTCGTAAACGCCGGCTTCATCGGCGGCGTCCATCAGAAGCTGCTGCTGCTCGGGGGTGAAGCTGTCAAAGAGCTTGCCGTTCATCAAAAAGCCCATGACGCCATAAACATGCCCGTCGAGAACCATGTACTTTTGAACTTCGTTGAAGTTGGAGGTAATGACGGTATCGATAGGGCTTTCCTGACCGTCGATGGTGCCGTTCGAGCAGGCAATGTAGATCTCGCCGGTGGCGATGTTGGTGGAGCTGGCGCCCAGCGCCTGAAGGGTAGCGGCCTGCACCGAGGAACTGGGAATTCGAATCAGAAGCCCGGACATATCCGCGGGCGAGTTGATCTCGTGCTTGTTGTTGGAGTAATGTCTGAAGCCCGACTCCCAGAAGCTCAGCGGCCGAACGCCGGAAGCATCATAGATCGACTGTTTGAAGTGCTCGCCTACCTCGCCCATCGTGACGGCGTCTGCATGGGCGTTGTCGCGGAACAGATAGGGCAGATTGAAGACTTCAAAGGTTGGCTCCAGCTTGGAAACCGAGCTCGGGCCGATCAAAGCGGCATCGACGGTACCCATGACGAGGCCCTCGGCCATATCGCCCTCAGAACCGAGTGCAGCGTTGGCGTAAATTTCCACCCCGATGGAACCGCCGCTCTTTTCTTCTACGATCTCCTTAAACTTGACGCAGGCCTTGTGGAAGGCGGAGCTTTCGGTCAGGGAATGCCCCAGCTTGAAGGTTTTGGCGGCAACAGACGGAGTGGCGGCTTCGTTGCCGCCGGATGACGCGGGGGCGGCCGGAGTGGCGGGCGCCGAGGAGCTTTGTCCTCCGCAGGCCGCCATCATGGCACAGAGCGACAGAGACAGAAACACACTGAGAATCTTTTTCATGTTACATTTCCTCCCTCTTTTTTATCAGCTGCATCGCAGCATCAACAACGTTTTCGGTGTCGATTCCGAGGCATTTGCGAAGGTAGGCCATATTTCCGACCTCCCCGAAACGGTCGCGGATTCCTACCCGGCGCAGAAGGGCGGGGGATTCTTCGCTGAGCACTTCGGCTACGGCGCTGCCCAGACCTCCGATGATTGTGTGGTTTTCCAGCGTTATGATACCGTGCGTTTCCTTTGCCGCGCGTACAATGGCATCGCGGTCGATCGGTTTGATGGTGTGCATGTTGAGGACGCGCGCCGAGATTCCCCTCCCTGCGAGGATATCGGCCGCCTGCAGGGCGGTTTCCAGCATCAGCCCGGAAGAAATCAGGGTGATATCCTGTCCTTCACGCAGGGTATCGGCTTTGCCCAACTGATATTTGTAGTCGGCGGGGTAATATTCAGGCATGACCCCACGATAGTAGCGCAGATAGACCGGCCCGCCGACGTCGAGCAGCGCGGGAATCATCTTGCGGAGCTGTACCGGGTCAAAGGCCTCCACAATGGTGGAATTGGCAACCGGACGAATCACGCCGATGTCCTCATAGCCCTGATGGGTGCCGCCGTTGACTTCGGCGATGATGCCGGGAGAAACGCCGACCAGAACCGCGTTCAGGCCCGAATAGGCCAGCGAGATAGTCATTTGATCGAGGACCCTCCTGGTCATGAAGGGGCCGAACGCATGCACAAACGGGCGTTTTCCGCTGACCGAAAGGCCCGCAGCCACACCGACCATATTGGCCTCGGCAATGCCGACATTAAAGGAACGGTCGGGGTAAGCCGCCTCAAAGGGAGCGGTCCCCGTAATATTTCTCGAGTCGGAATTGATGATGACAATCCGATCGTCGGTCTTTGCCAGCTCCAGGAGAGTATCGCAATAAACCTTCTTCATCTCTGCCTTTACTGTTTCCATAGTATCCTTCACCTCCCGTTCCCTTTCTATTGCAGGTCGCGCAGTGCTTCCTGGAGATCCTCTGCGGTAACCGGCCGGCTATGGCTTGCCGTCGTCCCTTCGATTCGCTTCCAGCCTTTGCCCTTGACCGTCCTCATGACGAGCATATTGGGCCGGTCGGTGCACTGCTTGGCCTTTTCAATCGCATCGTAGATCTGCTGATAGTCGTGGCCGTCGATTTCCTGTACGTTCCAGCCGAAAGCACGCCATTTATCTGCTGCATTGCGCAGCGAGTTGATGGAATCCACCGGACCGTCGATCTGCTGGCCGTTCAAATCAAGCGCGGCGATCAGATGGCTCAGTCCGGCCTGAGCGGCGTACATTCCAGCCTCCCAGATCTGCCCCTCTTGGCTTTCGCCGTCGCCGATGATGCAGTAGGTATAAGCTCCGTTCTGGTCGATACGGTCGGCCAGCGCCATGCCGATGGCGGCGGAGAGCCCCTGACCGAGCGATCCGGTTGTCATGTCAATTCCGGGGGTCAGCTTCCGGTCACAGTGGCTCGGAAGGATGGTTCCGGGCTTATTGAGGGTGTAGATCTCCTTGCGGTCGAAATATCCCTTCATAGTCAGAATCGAGTAAAGGCCCGGACCACCATGACCCTTTGAAAGCACCAGTCTGTCCCGCCCCGGCATCTGCGGATTGGCGGGATCGACGTTCATTTCTTCATAATAGAGCACCACGAGAAGATCAACAATGGACAACGCCCCGCCCACATGTCCTTTGCCAAGGCTGGCGATCATTTCAAGGGCGGTACGCCGCGCTTCCTTTCCGAGATGCTCCAGTTCATCGATACTGTGCCGCATCTTAAAACTCCTTCCTCTTTTTGTGTGCAGACTGGCATGACCGGCCGCCGGCGCCCAAAGGGCATGATACCTTTTTTGGAAACCGGCCGGTCAAGCTCTGCCGGGTCATTTCCGGATTATTCTTGATCCATGCCCGGTTTGCAGAAGTCTCCGAAGAGCTCCTCGAGCGAAGGCATATCCTCCGGAATGGGGCGTGCAACCCAGGTGGTATTCATGTAGTGCTTGAGCGCGATGTTTTCCGAGACAATGTTGCCACCCCAAGTGCCGCAGCCCATCGAGGAGGTCGGAGGCATTCCGTTGGTTGCGGAGCCTGCATTACCCTTGTTGTTCGGCTGACGCACCATAATGCGGGAGACGGGTGCGGCCTTGCCGAGACGGTCGATGTGGTCGTCGCTGAACGAGTAGATTCCACAGGAGTGGCCTTTTCCGCCGACCTCGAAGATCGCACGCATCATATCGAGGGCGTTCTCAAACTCGCCCTCATATTTGAAGAGGGAAAGCAGCGTCGTCAGCTTTTCGCTGGAGAAGAAATATTCCTTGCCGATGCCGTCCCCCATGACCATGATGAATTTGCGGTCGGCGGGAATTGAGAAACCCGCGGCCTCGGCAAGCTTTTGCGGGGCAATGGCGACGGTCTGGGGAAGACGGTGGCCTTCGGCATCCCACATCACGAGCTTGAGTTTTTCAGCCTCTTCGGGGGTGGCGAGATAGCCTCCCTCGGCCTGGAGGCACGCCACCATCTCGTCGAACACCGATTCGTGGATGACAAGGTTGCCGTCGCAGGAGCATCCGGACCCGAAATCGGAGGTCTTGGAGATGCGGGTATTCATCGCGGCTTCCTTGCAGTTGGCCGTCTCGTCAATGATGACGGTGGCGTTGCCCGCGCCGGAGCCGAAGGCCGGGGTGCCGGAGGAGTAGGCGGATTTGACCATCGGGCGCCCGCCGGTGGCAATGACGAGATCGCACCGCTTCATCAGCTCCTGCGAGACGGCGATGCTCGGATCGGGGATGCACTGGAAGATATCGGCGGGAGCGCCTTCCCGCACCAGCGCTGCGCGCATCATTTCAACGCATTTGAAGGTGACTTTCTTGGCGCGGGGATGCGGGGAGAAGATCATCACATCCCGGGCCTTGACCGCGTAAACGCCCTGACCGGCAGGAGTGAGGCAGGGATTGGTGGTAGGTACCAGCGAAGCGATTACACCGACCGGCTTCGCATATTTGACCAGGCCCTTTTCGGGGATTTCCTCGATCACACCGACGCTCGGGTTGCGCAGGCAGTCACGAAGGATCAGCTTGATCTTGTTGCGCTTATTGCGCTTGCTCACCGGATCGCCCAGACCGGTTTCGGCAACTGCTTCATCGCAGAGGGGAGCCCACGCCTTGAGGTCGTAGGTGGCGGCGGCGACCGCGCGGCAGAGGCGGTCCACCCTTGCCTGGTCATAAGCAGCGATGACGGCGGCGGCCTTTTTGGCGCGCTCCACCATTTCGTCAATCATCTGAATTTGCTCTTGGGTAATTTCTTTTGCCATTTGAATCCACTCCTTTTGCGCTGCTGTTTCGTCAAAATCAATAAAATTTTAGATCGATCGTTGAACTGATTATAACTCTTGGGACTTTCGAGCGTCCAATACTTGTTTTGGATTAAATGGATAGAAGAATTTTATCGATCCCTGTCGATGCTTGCTCCAGGAAAAAAGTGGGGCGCCGCACTGATAGCGAAAAAATGCGCTCGACTGGAAGAAAATTACTTCATTGCGAAAAAATTTTGGGTGTGATAGAATAATTCTATTGATTTAATAAGGAAGGCAGGGGGACTCTTTTGACGATTTTGCAGCTGCAATATTTCCAGACCCTCGCACGTGTCCTTCACTATACACGTGCGGCGGAGGAGCTTCATATCTCTCAGCCGAGCTTGAGCTATTCGATCAGCGAGCTGGAAAAGGAACTGGGGGTGAAGCTCTTCCAGAAGGAGGGCCGCAAGGTGGAGATGACCATTTACGGGCAGCAGTTTCTCTACTATGCGGAAAAGGCGCTCGCGCTGCTTCAGGAGGGCAGCGCCCTTCTCAAGCATCTTTCGGCGGCCTCTCCGCAGGTGGTGAGGCTCGGATACTTCCACAGCATCTCAGCCTCTTTCATTCCGGCATTGGTCGAAAATTTTTATGCCGAAAAGGGCGCGGACTCGGTTCGCTTCCAGTTTGCGGAAGGCCCCTCCTACGACATTTTCGAGCAGGTCAGAACGGGGGAGCTCGATCTTGCATTCAGCCTGCACCGGGCCGATTGGGCTGAATCGGTCAGCGTGATGCGGCAGCCCCTGTATCTGGCGGTCCCGAGCGGGCACCCTTTAGCAGAACGCCACTCCGTCACCTTTGAGGACTTTGCTTCGGAACCGCAGATTATGCTCGAACCGAGCAGCAGCCTGCGTGCGCAGATCGGACGCGTCTTTTCCCAGAGGGGGACGATTCCGCACATCGTCTTTGAAGTGCGGGAATGCAATGCCGCTTTGCAGTATGTCGGACTGAGGTTCGGAGTCGCGGTGCTGCCGCATGTGCCGGCGATGGAATCGGAGAAGGTTGCGATTCTCCCCATATCGGATCAGGACCGTGAATTCGTGCGGACGATCTATCTTTCATGGTCCCGCACCCGGCCCCTGTCACCGGCGGCCGCTGAGATCCGGGATTTTATCGTGAAGCAGTATTCTCTGCCGGAAGGATAATCTATCTGCCGGGTGGCTCTAGCAGCCGGACGCTTTTTTCTGCGCGGCGATTTCATTGAGTCGCTTCGCTACTGCGCCATAGCCGCTGAAGAAGCTGCACAGCAGCGGCGTTTTGACATCCTGCAGGTCAGGGAGCAGAGCACGCATCGATACCTGCGCCATCACGATAGCGTCATAGCCCATCCGGTCAAGCTCACGAATGTTTTCCATCAGAATGCGGTTATGCTCCTCCGGGTGTCCTGCCTGAAGAGCGTCCCAAGCGGGATTCTGGAGGTACGAGGTGCATTCCATCCGTTTTCCCTGCCCGGCGCCTATCTTTTCGATCAGGCGCTGACTGGGTCCGAGGGTGGTTTCCACTGTGGCAATCAGCGCGATCCTTGTCCCGAGCCGAACCGCTTCCTGCGCCATGGGAAGATCAACCTTCATGACGGGAATGCCGACCTCCTTCGCATAGATGTCGGACACCTCGCCGACCGTAGAGCAGGAATTGACGATCAGGTCGGCGCCTGAAATTTCGGCGGCTTTTGCATAGAGAGTCATCCGGTCGATGACCGCCTGAGTGGGACCGCCGTTGGCGCGAACCTCGGCCAGAAGGGTGCTGTCGGTGATGAATTCCACCCGCACCCCCGGAACCTGTTCCTTCAGGAAGGCGACCGTGTCATCGCGCTTGGCGAAGCTGGTCTGGAGAATGCAAACGTGTACAGAGGCCATTAAGAAACATCCTTTCTTTTATTGATGACTATTTTTGCGGGCGGCCAGTTCTCTGGCTGCGGCCGTGATCGAGGCGGTATCCATTCCATGGGCGCGGTAGAGAAGCTCCGGATCGCCAGATTCTCCGAACTGGTCGCGGATTCCAATGCGCCGCACCGGCACCGGACAGTGCTCCGTGACCGTTTCAGCCACTGCGGATCCGAGACCGCCCAGAATGGTGTGATCCTCGATGGTGATGATCGCGCCGGTTTCCCGAGCGGAGCGGATGACTGCTTCCTCGTCGAGCGGCTTAATGGTTGCCATATCCAGAACCCGTGCGTGAATTCCCTCCTTTTCAAGCGCGTCGGCGGCATCGACCGCTTTTTTCAGCAGAATCCCTGAAACGATCATGGTGAGATCGGCGCCGTTGTCCACCACCGTGCGGGCCTTGCCCCATTCGAAGCGGTAGTTCGACGGGCTGTAAAGGTCGGCTACCGGGTTGCGGTGCAGCCGGATATACAAAGGTCCGTTGAAATCCACCGCGGCATGGGCCAGTGCCCTGGCCGCCACTGCGTCGGCCGGCTGCACCACCGTCATATTTGGAAAAGAGCGCATGATCGCGATATCCTCAATTGCGGCATGTGTGGCTCCGTCCCCTCCCACCTGCAGTCCGGCATGGGTACCGATGATGGTGACGTTCAGTTTGGGATAACAGACAAAGGTGCGTACCTGTTCGCAGGCTCTCATCGAGGCGAAGACTGCAAAGGTGGCCAGAAACACCTTGTTCCTGCAGGCGGCCAGCCCAGCCGCGCCCGCCACAAGATTTTGTTCCGCGATTCCGAAAGAGAATTCCCGTTCGGGGAACTCCTTTCCGAATTTTTCGAGGCCGCAGGTTTTTGTGTCGGCGTTACAGACCACAAAATTTTGATTTCTTCGAGCGATTTCGAGCAGTTCCTGCCCGAACGCCATGCGCGTAGCCAAAACCTGTGCCATCAGACGACACCTCCCTTCCGGATTTCCTCCATCGCCTGAATGAGCTGTTCGTCATTCGGCGCGCTTCCATGCCAGGCACAGTCGTCCTCCATAAAGGATACGCCCTTTCCCTTGACGGTCCGTGCAAGGATTACGGTGTGGTGCCGCATCGATTTGGCGATGTGCAGGGCGGTCAGCACTTCTTTCATATCATGGCCGTCAATTTCGAGGACACGCCAGCCAAAGGCCCGCCATTTGTCGGCAAGCGGTTCCACCGTCATGATGTCGTTGACCCAGCCGTTGATCTGGACGCCGTTGCAGTCGATGATGGCAATCAGGTTTTTCAGCTCATGGTGGTTGGCGGCCATCGCGGCCTCCCAGACCAGCCCCTCCTGAATTTCGCCATCCCCCAGCATGACGTAGGTCGTGTAATCCTGCCGGTGCAGCCGCGCTGAAAGAGCCATACCGACTCCTGCGGACAGCCCGTTTCCCAGTGAACCGGCAGTCATATCGACGCCGGGAGTCTTGTTCATGTCGGGATGCCCCTGCAGGATGGAGTGGTAGCGCCGCAGGGTGCCGAGAAGCGCCGGGTCGAAATAGCCCCGGCGGGCCAGCGCGGCATACAGGGCAGGGCAGGAATGCCCTTTGGAGAGGATAAAGCGGTCACGTTCGGACCAGTCGGGCCGTGCGGGATCGATCCTCATGACGTGAAAATACAGCGCGGTGATGATCTCCACTGCGGAAAGAGAGCCTCCGGGATGGCCGGCTCCGGCGTCGTGGATCATCGAGACGATATCCTTGCGGATCTGAACTGCCTGTGCTTCCAGGCGTTCCACATCCTGCAGTGTGAAGTAATTGTGGTTCACGGTGTTCCGTCCTTTCTGAAGGTGGGCCCGAGTGCGGGACTAAATCGCCCCGCTTCCTTCGTACCTTAGGATATCGCCGCCGCCCCTGCATGTCCAATTTGTTTTTGTGAGGATTACTATCACAAGAAGTGATAGCTCCTCCGACGGATTGCCTTAAAAGTGCGAAAAATCGGACTTCTTCGCGAAAAAATTTGCAGTGCCGCTATCATTTTTGTATAATTCCACATCGGAATTTTTGGTAACATATTAGGAAATGGAGCTTGAAGGAGGGCGCCATGGAGCTTTATACGATGCGGTATGTCGTGGCGGTAGCCGATGCGGGGAATTTTTCTCAGGCGGCTCAGGAATGCCATGTGGGTCAGCCCGCCCTTTCCCAGCGGATCGCCCGCCTGGAGCAGGAACTGGGGGTCTCCCTGTTTTTTCGGGGGCCCCGCGGTGCGGCGCTGACCGAAGCAGGTGAGGAGTTTGTGCGGCGTGCCCGTGATATCCTTCAGCGATCGGATTCCCTTCAGGCGGAAATGTCCTTTTACGCAGGACTCAAGCGTGGCACTTTGAACCTGGGAATTATTACAAGTTTGCAGTGCATCGATTTTGGGGGGATGCTGGCTGCCTTCTGCGGGACTTATCCGGACATCTCAGTCAATATTATTCAAGATGGAACCCACCACCTGATTGAGCTTTTAAGCGAGCGGAAGCTGGAGGTCGCTTTTTTAAATCGGCCGCTCGGCGGACTGCCGGACCATCTGGAATTTGTCCGAATGGGGGAGGATCATTACTCGTTAGCGGTGCCGCGTCAGCATCCGCTGGCGAAACGGGGAACGGTAAGTCTGGCTGAATTGAAAGAAGAGCATTTCATTTTTCACCAAAGCGGGCAGGCGGCTGCGGAGCTCTGCCGGGCTGCTTGTCTCCGTGCGGGATTTGAGCCGAATATTGTCTGCCGGTCGAGCAGTCCGACCACAGGGCTCTATATGGTTCAGGGCGGATTAGGGGTGGCCTTTCTGCCCTCGGAGGAATTTCGCGGACATGCGCTCCAGGGTGTCACCGAGCTGAGATTGAGGGAACGTATTACCAAGGAGGTGGGAGTCGCATGGCGGAAAGATACCGTCTCTCCGCTGGTGGCTGCTGCGATTCGCTTTGCAGAGGAATGGACCCATTCATCCAGCCATGAGAAATAGCCAGGGGTCCCGGAAAGGCAGGGGGCCTGCGTCAGGCCGTCAGGCTTAGAAGGGCTTTGCAGCGGCAAGCCTTTCAAAGGGCACCGAAAAATTTTTCGCCGGCATCGACCGCCCGCAGCTCCTAAAAGTCCGGCCGCAGGCCGCGCTTTGCTCCCGTTTCCCCTGTCCGGTGCGCGGCGCGCCCGAGCGGAGGGCGGCACCGTCAAGAGATGCTGAAAATTTCTTCACCTGCACCGCCAACCCGCAGCCCGTAAAGGGACGGATGCTCCTATCACAGTTTTGTATCATCCAAAAATTCTTGTGAGCAGTTCGTTTTGCCCGATTTTTGAAGCGAAGGATGTTTAATTTCCATTGCCAGGACTGCGATTCTATGCAATAAATCAATACAACAGAAAAGGCTTCCGGAGATTTCTCTCCGGAAGCCTTTTTGCCGCGGTTGCTACGGTGCGGCCCAGAAATCCTCTGCCGAGGTGGTAATGATCTCGCTGCGGGACCAGCGGTAGGGGACCTTATATTCGGTAGGCACCAGCATATGCTGCGGGTTGGATTCCTGCAGCTGCTTGAGCTGCTCAGCAGGTTCGCTGCTTGACGCCCCGGCACCGCCGTCGGAGGCGGCCTGGCTGCTGTCGATCAGATTGCCGACGTTGCCTGCACCGAAAACATCGGCGGCTGAAACCGTCTCGTCAATCTGCTGGTCGGTGTCCGCGAAGCGGTCGCCGCCCGCGTAAAAGTCGGTGGCGCAGGCGAAACGGAAGGTGTTTTTGGTCATGTAGGCGCGGTAATATTCCATCGAGAAGGGCTGGCCGTTGCGCCCCGCGGTGCTGTTGGGATAGAGCGGCTCCTCGTTGGCGAGGGCCTCGCGCAGCATCGGCAGGCTCATGGGCCGGCCATCGCGGTTGCGCAGAATCAGACGATAGGTCGGATCGAGCATCACCCATTGGTTGAGGGAGCGGGACCAGGCATGAACAACGACATGGCATTCCTCACAGGGCTCGCTTGAGGGGATGCACATGATCGCCTTTGCTTCGATGCCGCAGGTGCGCAGCATTTCAGCAAGGATGACGGAAAGCCCGCGGCATTCGACCCCTTCGTTTTTGTTGTGCCAGGCGATGACCGACAGGGCGTCGGTCTGAGCGGGGAAGAGCACCGATCCGTTGTGCTTAAAATTTTTGCTGACGATATCGAGCAGCGACTGCATGATTTCAATGTCGCTGCGGCCATCCATCACCGTGCCAAGCCCGTAGACGTTGATCATCGGCAGCACCTTATCCCAGCGATAAAGGGAATAGGTGAAGGGAATCGGCTGCGCGGAGGGGGTGTAGCTCTTGTTCTGCTGGAGCTGTTCCCGCCACTGGGTCTCGGTCAGCTCCTCGAAGGTGAACTCCGTTTTCAGCTGACCGAGCGGCGTCGGGGCATTTGAGGTTCGGGTAAGGGTCACATTGGTCTGCCGCTCGTATTGGTTTAGAGTGCCGGAAAGCGTGTTCCCGTCCTCGGCAAGGGTGAGATCAAGCCGCAGCGTCCAGGGAGAATCATAAAAGGAAAAGCTCAGGGTGCGGTTGCCGACCGTCCAATCCGCCGGAGGCAGAAAGACTTCGGAATCGAGCGAGGCAAAGCTGACCAGCAGGGGATTGCCGCGGGTACGGTCGAACTCCAGAACGCAGGGGTCGCTGAAGAAGGTGTTTTCCACATCATAATAGAAAACCGGAAGAACGGCTTCCCAGCGGCCCGACAGGGCCGAGAGGGTCGCCTGCTTGGCCTGTTCTTCTGCGGCGGCCTTCTGTTCGGCGAGCTGCTGGGGGGAAAGCGGAGTGTTGGCGGCCGCCGTGCCAACCGTGCAGAGAAGCGCGGCCAAAAGCAGCGCCGTCAAAGACAAAAGCGGTCGTTTCATTGTTGTCAGTACCTCCATTCTCCCGCATCTGCGGGAGCTGCATTACTTATTGATAAGGTGTCAAAAAGCGCTGGAATTTCTGCAAAAAAGTCCCGGGATTTTCCGGAACATCCCTATTCTACTAGCGGCGTTCGATGGTGTCAATCGGAAAAGCGCGGATTTTGGCAGTAAAAAAGGTCTTTTTTGCCGGGCGGGCATTGCGTTTTGCCGCGTTGTGGGGTATCATAACAGGTATGTATTAACAAAAGATGAAGACAGGGCGGTTCACGTCCCGGAAGAGGCGGCAAATGAAGATTATTGTGGTGGGCGGCGGCAAGATCGGTGAAACGCTGGTAGAGCAGCTGGCGAAAGAGGGGCACGACCTCGTTTTGATCGATAACCAGCAAACGGTCATTGAGGAAACCGAAAACCGGCTTGACGTTATGGGAATCTATGGGAACGGCGCTTCCCATCTTGTGCAGATCGAGGCAGGGGTGCCGAAGGCGGATCTTCTGATCGCCGTTACCAATTCGGACGAGCTGAATATGCTCTGCTGCCTGGTGGCCAAGAAGCTCGGCGCGCGCCACACCATCGCCCGGATTCGAAACCCCGAATATAACGACCAGCTCGTTTTCCTGCGGGAGGAGCTGGGGCTTTCTCTTTCCATCAACCCCGAGGCGGCCGCCGCGGGGGAGCTGTTCCGGATGCTCCGCTTCCCCTCGGCGCTGAAGATCGAAACCTTCTCCCGTGGAAGAGTTGAGCTGGCCGAGGTGCGTCTGCGGGAAGGCTCGAAGCTCGACGGGCTTTACCTGCACGAGCTTTCCAAAAAATTTCAGGTAAAGGTGCTGGTCTGCGTCGTGCAGCGCGGGGAGCAAGTCCTGATTCCGACCGGCGACTTCCGGCTCTGCGCCGGAGATAAGATCAGCATTGCCGCGGGACCCGCTGAAATTGAACGATTCTTCCGCGCAGCCGGGCTTCTCAAGGAAGAGGCGCACAGTGTCATGATCGTCGGCGGCGGGCGGATTGCTCACTATCTCTGCCGCAAGCTGCTCGGGATCGGCGTTTCGGTCAAGATTATCGATTCCGACCCGCAGCGCTGCCGCCATCTCTGTGAGCAGATGCCCCGCGCCATGATCATCTGCGGAGACGGCACCAAGCAGGAACTCCTTTTTGAAGAGGGACTTGAGCGGGTTGACGCCTTTGTTTCCCTGACCGGCCTCGACGAGCAGAACGCAATCCTTTCGATGTTCGCTGCTTCCCGGGGGGTGGGCAAGGTCATCACCAAGGTCAGCCGTACCTCGCTGCTTTCGCTGGTCGAAAGCGCCGGCCTTGAGAGTGTCATTTCCCCGAAGGAAATCACCGCCAACCAGATTATCCGTTATGTCCGCGCGATGCAGAATTCCCTCGGCAGCAATGTCGAGACGCTCTATAAGCTGGTCGGCGGCCGGGTTGAGGCGCTGGAATTCCGGGTCAAGCCCGACTTCCCACATATCGGGATTCCGCTCAAGGACCTTACCCTTAAGCCAAACCTCCTGCTCGCCTGCATTACCCGCGGGGATCGGGCGATCCTTCCGGGCGGCGGCGACAGCATCGCTGCGGATGACAGGGTGGTTGTCGTCACCACCAACCAGCAGCTTCGGGATCTTTCCGACATTCTTCTTTGAGAAGCTGCCTTTAGATCACAGAATAAAGGAGCACCGTTTCTATGAACCGACGCATGGTCGTCTACATTCTGGGCCAGATGCTCAATGCCGAGGCGCTGCTGCTGCTGCTTCCCACCGTCGTTTCGTTTCTTTACCGGGAACAGGGCGTCGCCTTTTCTTTCCTGATTACCATTGCCGCGACGGTGGCTTTCGGCGCGCTGTGCACCTTCCGCCGGCCGCAGAACCGGGTGATTTACGCACGGGAGGGCTTTGCGGTGGTTGCGCTCTCGTGGCTGGTCCTGTCGGCCTTCGGTGCGCTGCCCTTCTGGCTGACGCGAGAGATTCCTTCGTATGTTGACTGTTTCTTTGAAACGGTCAGCGGCTTTACCACCACCGGCGCGAGCATCCTGGCCGAGGTCGAGTCTCTGAGCCGCGGGCTTCTCTTTTGGCGGAGCTTTACCCATTGGGTCGGCGGCATGGGCGTTCTCGTCTTTGTGATGACGGTCATCCCGCTCGGGGATAACCGTTCCATGCATATTCTGCGCGCAGAGGTTCCCGGGCCGATGGTCGGCAAGCTGGTGCCCCGCCTGAAAAGCACTGCTAAAATTCTCTACGGCATCTATATCGTCATGACCGCAATTGAGGTGGTTCTGCTGCTGTTCGGGGGGATGGACCTCTACGACAGTCTGGTTCACTCCTTCGGCACTGCCGGCACCGGCGGCTTTTCGGTGAAGAACGCCAGCATCGGCGCCTATCAGAGCCCGTATATCGAATGGGTCATCGCGGTCTTTATGCTTCTGTTCGGCATCAATTTCAACCTTTATTTTTTCCTGCTGCTGGGAAAAATCCGCACCGTTCTTCAAAGTGATGAGCTGCGCTGCTATCTGGGGATTGTCGGCGCCTCTATCGCGGTGATTGCGGTCAATATCCTGCCGATGTATCAGAAGGTGGGAGTCGCCGTGCGCCATGCGGCCTTTCAGGTCTCCTCCATCATTACCACCACCGGCTATGCCACCGCCGATTTCAACGGCTGGCCCCAGCTTTCCCGCACGATTTTGGTGGTGTTGATGTTCTTTGGAGCCTGCGCCGGGTCAACCGGAGGCGGTCTGAAAATCGCCCGTCTTCTCCTCTTCTTCCGCACGATGCGGCGGGATCTTCGCCGGATGCTACACCCCCATTCGGTTGAGGTGGTGATGCTCGACGGAAAGCCGGTTTCCGAGGACACCGTCGCCGGTGCAAACGGCTTTTTCCTCGTTTACAGCGCTATCGCGCTGGTTACCGTCCTGCTGATCGCAGTCGATGGCTTCGATTTTGAGACGAACTTCACCGCTATGGCAGCCTGCCTGAATAATATCGGTCCCGGGCTTGGAATGGTGGGGCCGACCGGGAATTTTTCCGCCTTTTCTGATTTTTCCAAGCTGCTGCTCAGCTTCGCCATGCTGATCGGACGGCTGGAGGTGTTCCCGATGCTGTTGATTTTTGCCCCCTCTGTTTGGCGGAGACGGTAAAAAACGCCGGGCTTAAAAAAGAATGCCTTCGCCGTTAAAAAGTTCATAAAAGTAAAAAAGGCGTCGCAGTCAAAACCGGCTGCGGCGTCTTTTTGGCACTGTCCTGCTTATTTCACCACATCGTCCAGATTGTCCCGGGCGGAAAATTTCACATGGCTTCCGTCGATTGCAAGGGAAAGCCAGTACGTGTATGCGGTTCCCTCTTCCGTTTCCAACTTGAATGAGACTGTTCCGTCCCCGCAATATGTCAATTCGCTTTCCGCACAGGGCTTGGCGCAGGGCCCGGCCGTCTGACCGTTTCCGTCGGCATCCAGAAACATCACCTTTACCGTCCGCGTTTCATCGTCTGTAAATAGTACGGCGCCCACCCGGCCGTACGCGAGGTCGGGGATCACAACAGCATCGATGAACGTAACCGAGGGGCTTTTGTCGTAGCCGGCAGCGGTAAACAGCGAATGGATTTCTTCCTTGGTCCAGCTTTTCTCCGCCGACCCGGGTTCGCCGGCTTCGCCCTGCCGTTGGGCAGGCTCGCCGGTCCCGCTTTGCTGTTGAGCAGGTTCGCCGGCTTCGCCCTGCCGTTGGGCAGGCTCGCCGGTCCCGCTTTGCTGTTGAGTGGGTTTGGCGGTATCCGTCTGTCCAGCGCCTGATGGTGAACCGGCGCCGCAGCCGGAAAGAACCCAGACGGCAGCGAAAACCGCAAGGACCGCGGACAGCTTTTTCATTGTTTCTTTCCTTTCCCATCGAAAATTTTCCCGCCTGTCTCATATCATGGCGGGAAAAGGTTATTGCTGGTTCAATTCCGTTCCATAGTGCTCGGATGAGAAACCGTTATCCAAAAAGATGGAAAAGAACGGTGTCATTTTATGATAAACCTCCGTATCCATCGGCTTTGACACGTGAGTAAAAGGCCGATCAATTCGGGAGTGATTGCTCCGGCGGTCACTTTTCCGCCGCGCCAATCGGTTTCTTTCAGCTCGCCGCAGCGAAGAGCCATGGCGATTTCCTCCGTCTCGTCTTCCCAGCAATGGATTTCAAATCTTTTTGCATCCTTGAGCTTGGAACCCATGATTTCCGCCCATTCGGTATTTTCAGGCTGCAAGTCGTCAAATTCAATCTGCTGCAAAATAATTTTTCTCCCAAATCGAAAGCGATCGCGCCCGTATAGGGCTGGCGGCGTGGATTCGCCGCCATGCAATAAAACAGAAAGGCAGCGGCGGACTAAAAGATCTGCTGCTGCCTGCCGCTGTTGGATTCCCCGGCCGTCTGTTATGCCGCCGCCCCAGTGGAGGGGTTAATTGGCACGACGTATACCGGCTGGTCGGATGGGCTGACCGTATCATCATCGTCATTGTCATCATCGTCATAAGAGGAGGACGAGCCCGAACTGCTCAGGCGGGTATCCGAGACGACATATTTGCCCAGCGTGCTGCTGGAGACAACGAAGCCTCCCTCGTCATCGTCGTAGGCACTGGTGCGGTTGGTCAGGGTATTGGTGCCGGTGACTTCATAGAGATAGTCGTCCCTGCTCCCCTCAAAAAAGAGCTTGGGGCTGCGCAGGGCGGTGAGCGAAGCGCCATTTCCAAGGAAAAAGCGAAGGTCAGCGTCAGGATAACGGCGGGTAATCGAGGCAATTCCCTCGGTGCTCATCGAGGCGACGATGGTGCCGTTCTTGCGGGCAACGCCATAGAAGTAGCCGCCCCCGTCCGGAAAGTCGATCTGGACATCGTCGTTTTTATCAAAGGAAAAGCCCAGCGGGTCCTCCTCAAGCTCGTCGTCCCCTTCCTCATAACCGATGCTGTCGAGCTTGGGTTCCACCTTGAAGATGTCGCCGTTTTTGCGGGTGACCCGGATGACGCCGGGGACGACGTCGTAGCCGTCGGCGGGAAAGTCCTTCACATTCTTGATTTCGAGAACGGCAAAATAGTAGTCGTCGCCGTCATCGACCTCTTTTTTTACGATATCAAGCTGCTGTCCGCCGGTCCCTTTTTCGCTGTAGGACTTGCCGGCCTTGCTGCCAAAAAGCTTATCGTCGTCTCCAGTATCCGAATTAACCGTTTCCGCCTCAAATAAATAAGCCTTGGTCGGCGTTTCCTTGCTTGAGCCGACCGAGCAGAGCCCGACATAGACGGTTTGTCCCGGCAGGGCCGCGGTAATTTCGTCGTCGTAATACTCGTCCTTGACGACCACGGTGCCGCGGGTGATGGCAAACGATGTGGTGGTGAGCATCGCCGCCAACAGACAGGCGCTCAGCGGCGTCAGAAATTTTTTCATGATGGTCCCTCCAAAATCTGCTTCGCTGTTTGGGGACATTGTAGCATTTTTTTCGAGGGAATACAACCGTTCCCGGGCATAGGGGACAAAATCTCTCTGAAAGCGAGCCGTATGCCGGAACTTCTTTTATCCCTCCGGCAAAAGCCCAAACGAACGGACGGGAGGCTGCCTGGCTGCGTCTTTTTCAAGAGCTTGTATAAGCCCTCGGATTTCATTGTAAAATCACTTTGTAAAGAAAAATTTTCACTTTACGTGCTTTTTACAAAGTGTACCGGGCACATTTTACAAAAGGCGGATAAGATGGGAACTGTTCTAAAGAGATGAAATGACAGAAAAACAAAGGAGATTTCGACTGTTATGAAAAAAATGCTTTCGTTTTTGATCTCCGCTGCGATGGTGGGTTCGCTGGCCGCCTGCGGTGGGGCCTCAAGCAGCGCCCCGGCCTCCAGCGCAGCGGATTCCTCCGCGGCCGTATCCTCAGCCGCTTCCTCCGAAGCGGCCCTGTCAGGAAAGGTTTCGACCAACGGCTCCACCTCGATGGAGAAGGTGATCGCCTCCCTCTCGGAAGCGTTCATGGCCAAGTATCCTGACGTAACCGTGACCTATGATCCCACCGGATCGGGCGCGGGCATCACCGCCGCGGCCGAAGGCACCGCCGACATCGGCCTTGCCAGCCGCGACCTCAAGGATTCCGAAACCGGCCTCGACGCCACCGTAGTGGCGATCGACGGCAT
>FORK01000001.1:0-157393 GCA_900113995.1 Ruminococcaceae bacterium D5
CGGCCTGTAGAAAAAATGCGATTGGCAGACCTTTCGATGCCTCTTAAGAGGCTGCCTGTAATATGCCCTTCTAGGGCTTGGAGCAAACCACCAGTTCAACTGGTGGTTTTGATTAATTCCGGACCAGTTCCACAATGCTTTCCCGCAGCGTCGTTTTCAGGTACGGGTACTGATTGAGCTGCTGGGTCGAGGTCCTCGCATTTCTGCATTTCACGATGCGGCCGACCGCAAAGCCCTCCTGCTCGCCGAGGTAGGCCAGCAGCAGGTCTGTGGGAACAATCTTTCCAAGGTAGGCCGACTGATCAACCACAATATAGGTCTTTCCGCCCGGATTCAGGCAGAGGGCGCACTGCCGCAGCACCTCACGCATATCCGAGAAATAGCCCCGGATCATATCGGGCACCTTGCGGGTTCTGCCGTCCTTTTTGCCGGTCCGCGCCTCCTTCGCAGGAATCGCCTCTTCGATCTCCTTTGCAATGAGGTCGATGTAGGGATCGCAGGCCTTCTGCACCTGAGCGCCAACAAAGGAACGGACGGCTCCCCTGCGCAGGTCTGCAATCCCCGTCATGCCGTCGGCAAAGCCTCCGAGAATCAATTCCAGCTTGTATGACTCGAAGTAATCGAAGGAGTTTGCATAGGGAGGCGAAAAAATGATCGCCCCGGCCCGCCGTCCGTCCCGGCAGTTCTCATATCTTTGGTAAAGATGGCACGCCGTATCACACAGGCCGAAGCCCCGCACGCCGTCGCAGGGCCTGACCCTGCGGATATCCTCGATCATGAGCGCCGCCTTTTCTTCAAAAAAGGCGGCGGTATCTTTAACCCGGGAGGCACTCACCTTGAGTCCGTTGCCGTCCCGCTTGCGGTCGGAACAGTCAAGAATAATCGAGACAAAGGCGGCTCGCAGAAGCTGTCCGGCCCGGGATTCCGGCAGCGTGTCAAGAAACGAACGGATCCGCACAAGCTCATCAAAGCGGGCTGGCTGGAAATAGCGGCAAACCTCCCTGTCGCTTTTTCGAGGCGCCCCGCCGCGAAAGTTCCGGAGGGCTGCGAGGAATCCGCGGATCTCTTCAAAATCCTGCGTATCGTAGCGGTCCACCTTGGTGTTGGTCAAAAATGCAGACATCGGATTGACATCGAGCCCCAGCGTGTTGTAGCCGCTCAGGACCGCGACGACATTGGTGGTCCCCGACCCGCAGAAGGGATCGATGATCAGCTCCCCCTTTTGGGCTCCGGACAGGGCAATCAGCTCTGCAATCAGCTCGCCCGCAAAGCCCTCCCGATACTTAAACCACTGATGGTACGGGGCGGCGGCATTGGCGGAAAAGTTGACCAGACGGTGGTATTTTTCCGGCGCAGCCCCGACGGCATATTTCGTCTCAAGGGAGAGCAGCCATTCCTGAAGCGCGGAAGAGTCATAAATTCTCTGTGTCTTTAACAGCTCATGCATTCGGTGAATCCTTTCTTCTCTTCCAGACGCCGTCCTCATAGAGCAGCGCCTGCTTCAGACGGGTATCCAGATAGTCGCTGGGCAGGGCGGAGATATCCTCCATCCGGCTTCCGGTGTTCACGCACCAGAGGATATACTGCATCAGGCCCCGTGTCATGTCCGCCAGCACCTTTTGATACAGCTCCGCAGTCGTATAAGTTTTCCCGCGCCGGAACAGCCGGGCGACCGCCCCATCCACCGAGCGCCGGATCACCTCTGAAAAGCCTCCGGCTCCGTCGGCCGCAGCCCCGGCGTTTCCCTTGCGGAAGGAATAGATAAAATCACCCTGAATATTTCCTGAGAAGCGCAGGTGGGCGGTGTTTTTATAGGATTCTATATAATCCTGAAACAGGATTCCGTCTTCCGGCAGGTAGAACCCGGCCCGCGCCACCGCCTTGAGCATCGCCGCCCATACCTTGATGTTCTTGTTGTTGAAGGTAAAGACGAGGTAGCCGCCCGGCTTGAGGACCCGTGCGCTCTCCGAATATACTTCGTACAAAAGCTCTTCGTAATCGTTCTCGTCCTTCGCGCCTTTGTAGTTGCTCTTGCGGCTGACGACCGCCTCTTCCTCCTTATACACACAGCGGTCGAGGCCGCGGTAAATTGCATACCATGCGTTCCATATCACCGAAAGCTCGGCGTACTGAACATTGCTTCCGTAAGGCGGGTCGGTGATGACGGCATCGACCGACTCATCCGGAACCGGCAGCGATGCCGCACTCCGGTTCAGAACCATATAGCTGCTGCGCAGCCGGATATCCTCGAAGCTCTCCACCTCCACAATATCCTTCGGCAGCACAGAGGCCGCATATTCGCAGCCCCTGAGGATGGCTCCGGCACGCTGTCTGAGGACATCGAGGATGTTGGTCTCGACATACTGATTCGGCAGCCAGAAGGCGTGCTTATCCATTGCAGTCGGCTTGCCGCCCTCCCAGTTGTCGGTCACCCGCACCATCTTGTTGGTATACCGCAGGGAAGAGCTGAACAGGAAATACAGGTACTCGTTGAGTCTGGAGCCGGTTTTCCCCCGCAGCCGCATGATGTCGTTGAAGATCAGTCCGTTGAGCGCGTAGTTGCGTTCGGTGAAAAAGTCGCTGTAACAGGCAACTCCTTTTTCATACAGCTTATCTTCATACCGGCGGTCCCAGTCCTTTGGGATCGGAAACTCCGGCTTATATTCCAGGTCCCGCACGATCTGCCGCAAGTCATACTTCTGAAAAGCACAGATATTTTCCACGCCCAGTGGACGGGTCAGCGTCTTTCCAGTGGAATCCGAGCGATAGCGGACCCGCACCGGATGGCTGCCCGCCGGGGCGCAGGCCACCCGTTTGACGCCGCCCCGATGGGCGGCACAATCCCCGTTCGAGCAGCGGTACACCCCGTTTGAGAGCTTGTTTTCTTCCAGCAGTACAATCTCCGCGCCGCAGTGGGGGCATATTACCGTATACACCCACTCGAACCACAGGGCCGTGCCGCGGTCATCGTCAAATTCCACGCGGTACCAATCCCCATACTTCTTTTCCGCAGAAAGCAAAAACCGCCGGTAAAAGTCCCGCAGCTCGTCGATTTCTCCGTTAAACATCTGCATCCGGGTGATGAAGGCCGCCAGCGGATTCAGATCGACGCCGATCGCGTTGCGGCCGAGTGCGGCGGCCTCGAACACGGTGACACCGCCGCCGCAGAAGCAGTCGAGGACAATATCCCCCTTGCGGGTGTAGTGCTGAATCATATGTCTGAAGACGTTGTAGGGACGCCGCGCAAAATACTTGTGCATTTTGTACTGCGGCGTGTGTCCCTTGGCTTCGATTGATGTTTTCAGGGGCCTGATCTCCATCCTCTGGTCTCTCTCCTTCTGGTAGCGCAGGGATCTGCCGTCCTCCGGCTTTTCAGCATCGGCCGGTATGACCCACATCGTATCAACCAGCTGAGCTCCGGGAATCCGCCCTTCCTTGCACAGCGTCAGCACGCGCCTTTTGGTCAGACCCCATGCATCCGCCGCCTCTTTCGCTGATTTATAGTTCATCTGGCGCTGCCACCTTTCGTCCTTCATTATATACCTAATCGGGAACAATAGAAAGAAAAATATTTTTATTCTTCCGCCCGCGGACACAGGGCCGCGCAATCGAATCCACGCGCTGCACAGGCGGGATGCACCGGATTTCAGAGAAATGACGCCGCTTCGCCGCGCTCAGTTCTTCCGGCGAAAGCATCCCATTCCCTGCCGGTCGCTGTCCTGCGCAAAAATTTCCCGGATGCCATAATGGTATCCGGGAAATTTTTGCGCCACGCGTATGACGCCTACCGGGCATGGGCCGTTTCGGACATCACAATCTGCCTAAACTCCTCATGCTTTTGCAGAAGCCGTTCATACGTGAACTTCAGCTCCTGAAGCTCTCCCCGCCGAAGCGGCGCCGCCAGCTCCACCGCGAGATCGTACAAGGGCGTCAGCCCTGTATTGGCGGCGATCCCCTTGATGGTGTGTGCAGCTTCGAAAGCTCCGGCCGCGTCCGCCCTTTTCAGCGATTCCCCCAGCTTCTGAAACGCGGGATCTTTCTCAACGATTGCAATACAGTCGACCAGAAGGTCTTCATCCCCCATCAGCCTCGTCAGGGCGCCCTTCACGTCGCAGCCCCAGCTCTCCAATTTGATCAGCAACGCTTTCATCTTTCCATTTCTCCTATGGAAATCAAATTTTGTTCACATTATACCTTTGTTTGTGAATGAAAACAAGCAGGTATTTTTTGTTCCATATTCCCCCAAAGTCCGGAAAACGTCCTGTTTTATCTTCACAGTGAGGCACGATCCCATCCGCGCCTGTATTCTGTTGCGAAAAGCAGCTGTCATATTCTTTTATATAAATGATTTGGGACTTTTACGTCCTTTGCCGCTGAACAAATTTGTGCCCTGCTGTGGGCCATTCATTTTTATCAGGGAAACCGGCCTCTCGCGCCTAAGGCAAAGGTACACGGTTTTGTTTTACAAGGAAGGGGAACGGGAACAGAACTCCGCCTTTTGCGGGCCGCGGGGGCAGCTGCGGCGCAGGCGCCGTACGGTGCGGCGGGCATTCCAACACCCCTATGAACATCATCCGAAACGCTTTCTTCTCCGGTCTGATCTCTGCAACGGCGGAAAGGCTAAAGTGTCCGCAGGTTTTGCCGTAGGGAACTGTCCCCTGCGCGGACTCCCTATGCCCCTTCAGATTTTCTCGAGCAGAATATCCCCGTCGTGCTTTTCTCCCGGCGCTTGTCCGTCAGCCCTTTCCGCTCTCTTTCCTTTGTGTGCGCGGCCGATGCAGTTTTTCACCGCCCAATCCCGCGGCTTTGGGACGAACAGAATGAACCGGGCTTCCTCCGATGAGGTGCTCCGGCTTTGATTGAATGAAACGCCGTGCGCGGCCGGCCCTGAATATTCTCCGCCTATTCTGCGGTACATCCGGTCATAATATGATGACGGAACGCTTTTAGAACCCCTTCAAAGGAGAAGCGCCATGGAAAAGCTGCTGCATCTGATGCTGCCGGAGATTATTTCCACCCTCGAGCTGATCGGGGTGCTCATTATTTTTGGAAGCTCACTCAAAACCTTTGTCCTTTACCTCATCTGGTTTTTTCGGGGAAGGAGCTATCCGGTCAAACGGGAGCTTGCCTTTTCCCTTGCTCTGGCGCTGGAATATAAAATGGGAGCCGAAATTTTAAAGACCGTCCTGATTCGGGATATGCAGGAAATCTGGATGCTCGGAGCCATTATCATTCTGCGGGCGCTGCTCTCCCTTTTGATTCATTTTGAGATGAGGGAGTAGGCAGGATTCTCAAAATCGAAAGAAACGAACGGCGCCCGGCAAAAAACTGCTTCCTTTTTGGATTACAGGATTACAGAATATGGTAGTGTCTCCCGAAGCAAATGATCTTCACGCATGTTCCAGGCCCTCCTGCGCGGGATTGTCCAGCAGGCTGCCCCGAAAATCAAACCGGGAGCCGTGGCAGGGGCAGTCCCAGCTCTTTTCATCGGGATTCCATTCGAGCTGGCAGCCCAGATGCGGACAACGGATGGAGACGACGAAACACTCCCCCTTCTCGTCCTTGTAAACGCCCATCTTCTGTCCGTCGCACTCCACCACGCCGCCATGTCCCGGGGGAAGCGCCTCCAGCTCGGCGCGGGGCGGCGTGAAAAGGCTTCTTGCAAGCCCCTTGGCCGCCTGCGCCGTTTCCTCAAAGAGTGTTTGCGCACTGGCGGAAGGGGTAAACCGCTGCGGGGAGAAGACCGGCTCCCATGGACTCGCCCCCTTCACAATGAGGTCTGCAAGCAGCAAAGCGGATACCATTGACGAGGTCATGCCCCACTTTTGAAATCCGGTGGCCACATACCAGCCGGGCTCGGCTGCGGAATAGCGTCCGATATATGGCACCCCATCGAGGGTCATACAGTCCTGCGCGCTCCAGCAGGCGGTTTCTCTGCTCTGCGGCCAATACCGCTTTGCTGCCTGCCGCAGCTTTTGATATTGGCCGCCCGCCGAGTTTTCCCCGGTGCGGTGGCTTCCACCGCCGAGGAAAAGCGTCTCCCCCTGCGGCCGGAAGGAGAGTCCGTCCTCATCAATTCCCAGATACATCCCCTCCATCCGCGGGGTCCCCTCCAGAGACAATACATAGCTGCGTTCCTGATGCATCCGCATAAAGAAGTAGCCCGGCACATTCAGGAAGGGATAGTGACAGGCGAAAACGATCTGCTCCGCGGTCACAACACCCCGGTCGGTCATCACCCGTTTTCCTTGCACCGACCGCACTGCGGTCTGCTCGTAAATCTCCAACGGCTCTGCAACCGCCTTGAGAAATGAGAGTGGGTGAAACCTCGCCTGTCCCTCAAAACGCAGCGCCGTTTCGACCGGAAAAGGCAGCTCGGTTTCTGTACAGAGGCGCGCGTCAATTCCAAGCGTTTCGGCAGCTTTCCACTCACGGACAAGAGCCTCCCGCCCGGAGGTGGAATAGAGATATGCCGGCGCTTCGACAAAGCCGCAGTCGATTCCCGCCTCCCGCACCATCCGCCGGTATTCCCCGATCGCCCGCTGGTTGGATTCGGCATACTGGCGGGCCTTTTCTTTCCCGAGCTGCTCAAGAAGGCGATGGTAGATCAGCCCATGCTGGGAAGTGATTTTCGCAGTGGTATTTTTCGTCTGTCCGCTCCCGATGCGGGAGGCTTCCAGAACAACCGTCCGCAGCCCCGCGGCCTGCAAAAAATATGCGGTGAGCACTCCCGCCAGTCCCGCGCCGATCACTGCGGCGTCCGCTTTGAGATCCCCGGGGAGCGCAGGCCGCCCGGGGAGTGTTTCGGTTTTGCTCCAGAATGATCTGCTCATCGTCCGCACCCCACCCCGGCGCCGCCGTCCCTTCCACAAACTGAGCCCCGCTCCGCGCCGCAGGCGGTGAGCGCCGGTCCCGGCAAAACAGGCAGCGGTTGCAGGCGATGAAGGTTCTGGTTCCCGCCGCAAGTGGTGAGCGCCGCCTTTATCATTCCGCACCAATTTTCCGGAGTCCGAATCTCCTGAGAGGCAATTGCTTGCATAATATCACGCTCCTTTATGATCATTATCGTTGGTAAATCCGTCGTAAATATTCCGAGCGGGCAATTCGAAGGGAAACTCGTACCTTTCTTTCAACCTGTCTAAATTATGATTTCTATGTTAACAAAATTAAAACATTTTCCGCATATGTGAACAGTGTTTTATCCAATTCGATCTCTCTTGTTTCCGAAAATCACAGGGGTTACAATAAAAACGATCAAAAACAGGCCGGAAGGGAGGGCCGTTTGACCGCCTGCCGACAGAACCCGCAGACAAGTTTTATGATTGAGAGGGAAGGATATGACAAATTTAAATCAGAAGCTATCCACCGGCACCAAAATCGGATACGGCGTAGGACAACTGGGTTCCGGTCTGGCTTATAACCTGTATTACTACTACTTTATCTACTTTATGACCACCATCGCCGGAGTCAATGCGGCTGTGGCCGGCACCATCTCGCTGTTTGCGGTCATCTGGGACGCGGTTACAGACCCGCTGATCGGCATTTTCAGCGACTCGCTGAAAATCAAGACGGGTACCCGCCGCCGCCTGATGATGCGCGCCTCCGTTCCGCTGGGCATTACTGTTTTTCTGCTCTTTACCTCCTTCAACTTTGCGACCGACGGCGTCAAAATCTTTTACTATGCAATTCTCAACATTTTCTTCTGGATGTTCTTCACCATGTGCGACATCCCGCACATCACACTGGGGCAGGAACTGACCGAGGATTATGACGAAAAAAGCTCCATCCGCGGTTATTCCTCCGCCTTCCTGTATGCGGGCGAGCTGGTCGTTTCAGGCGCCACGATGATTCTGGTCAACCGCTGCTCCACCGAGGTGGTCGGATGGAGAGTCGTTGCCATCATCACCGCCCTTTTCTGTTTCCTCTCCTACTTTGTCGCCGGCGCCTGCACAAAAGGCAAGGAAATCGCCCTTTCAGATGAACAGGCCAAAGCGGCCAACACCGTCTCTCTGCGCGGCTTTGTGGACTGCTTCACCAACCGCACCTATGTCCTGCTGATCCTCGTCGCTCTCTTCGCCAACTGCATCGTCGGTATTCAGGCGTCGGGCAACATCTTTGTCCAGACCTACTTCTATGGCCTGAGCGACATCCAGATCAGTGTCATCAACATGGGCAAGTGCTTCTACATGATCATCTGCTCGCTGGTGATCGGTGAAATTTCCTCCAGGGTGGATAAGCGCAAGGTGATGATCTTCGGCTTCTTCGCATATGCCTTCGGCATGTTCTGCATCCGGATTCTTCCGGCCACCATTCCGTTCTATATTTTCGCCCTCTGCTTCTCAGCGCTCGGCAACGCCACCTTCTGGACTCTGATCTACTCGGTTCTGGCCGATGTGATTACCATCGACGCCGCGGAGCATGGTACAAACCGCGCGGGCGCGATGACCTCTCTCCTGAGCATGTGCAACAAATTCGGCTGCTCGTTCGGCATGTGGGCGGTCGGCGTCGGCCTGACCGCTACCGGATTCGTCGAAAGCGCCGTTGTGCAGAGCGCGGGCGCCATCTCGGGCATCCGCTCGGTCTACGGGGTCGGCGGCCTGATCTTCGGTCTGATCATCGCATTCCTCGCCATCAAATACCCCTACTCCCGCGAAGTTTACAACGCAAAGCTGGCGCAGCTCCAGAAGAAATAACGTTCTTTTCCGTCGGCGGCAGAAAAATGCCCCGCGCGGTTGATTCGCGCGGGGCACTTTGAAAGCTAGAGGATGGCCGGCTGCTGAAGCACCATGCTGTGGATTCCTCCGCCGCCGAGAAAAACTTCCCGGGCATGGATGCCGATCAGTTTCCGTCTCGGGAAGAGCTCCGCGAAAATCTCTTTTGCACGCGCGTCGTTCTCATCCCCGAATTCAGGGTAGATCAGGCTTCCGTTCGGCATGTAAAAATTCAGGTACGAGGCCACCAGCATATCCCCCGCCAGACGGGGGATCGTGTTCTGGCATCGGTCGATCCCTTCCGATTCCTCGGAGGTGATCACCAGCGGCCGGGGCAGCGGCATCCTGTGGATCCGCAGCGTTCTGCCGCAGGCGTCGGTGACCGCGGAAAGGGTTTCAAGCGCCTCGCGCACAATCTGGTACTGCGGATGCCCCGGATCGTCGGTCCAAGAGAGAAGCGCCTCCCCCGGGCGGACAAAACAAAACAGATTGTCGATGTGTCCCTTGCCCTCGTCCATATGAAGTCCGCGCCGCAGCCAGATGATTTTCTGCACCCCGAGATACTCCTTGAGGGTGGATTCCATCTGCTCCCGCGTGAGGTGGGGATTTCTGCCCTCGCTGAGCAGGCATTCCTCGGTAACCACAATCGTGCCTTCTCCGTCCGCGCGGAAGGCACAGCCCTCCATCACAAACTCCCGCAAGGGGTAGTAGTCGATGCGGGCCACCTCGCATACCTTTTCGGCCACCAGGCTGTCGGCGTCCCAGGGGAAGTAAAGCCCTTCCACCAGACCTCCGTAGCCGTTAAAGGTCCAGCTGATTCCGCGGACCTCTGAGGCGCTCACCACAAAGGTCGGCCCGGAGTCGCGCAAAAATGCCTCGTTGCTGCTCATTTCGATCACCCGAACCTCCGGGCAGAGTTGGTTGCGCGCGTTTTCGTACTGATCGGCATTGACGCAGACCGTAACCGGTTCGAAGCGGCTGATGGCCTGCGCAATCTGTGCGACCACCTTCTGAGCGGGCTTTGCGCCCAGCCTCCAGTTGTCCGGCCGATGGGGCCAGAGCATCCAGCTTCCGGCATGCCAGTCGCTCTCGGCAGGAATGGAAAATCCGTCGCAGCTTGGAACGGAGGATAATACAGCCATTCGATTGTTACACCCTTTCTGAATTGTCTGTCCCCTCCGGCGCGGCGGGGATTTCCTGGGGGCCGCCCTGATTTCTGGCGGCCCAGCTGTAGACAAGGACCTCCAAAATCGCCTGCATCGGAGCCCGGGAACTGATGTCGCTGCCCATATAAAAGGCCGGGGACGTGAATGCATAGAAATTTAAATCACTGGTATTTTGGATCACATTGCTGCCGAGGCCGGTGATCGAAACCATCGTCGGCCGCTTTTCCGAGAGAATCCGCTCCATGGTGTTGATGACCCCCTTTTCCTGCCCGGTGCAGGAGAGGACCATCAGCAGGTCGTCCCCGGTGATCTGCCGAACCGCGCTGCGAAGCTCGTAAGGCTCCGCGGGGGCGAAAACCAGAAACCCAAGGGTGGTAAAAAGCCGCAGCGCATAACTGGCGGCTTCCCGGCAGAACTCATCCGAAAGCAGGAAGATGCGCGGCGAACGCGCAAGATATTCGTGGAAACGGGTGAGCTTGTCCTCCGAGACGATCCGTAGCGTCTGCACGATCATGTCCACATATCCCGTCAGGTACTCGTTGCGGGAATCCCACTGGGGAGTCTGCGGCGCGGCGGCGGAAAAATCGGTCAGGCGCAGCAGATTGATGAAATCGCTGTAGCCGGAAAATCCCAGCTTGCGCACGAAGCGGATCATCGTGGTGGTCGATACATAGCACTCATGGGAAAGCGTGCGGATGCTTTTATCCTTGACGGTATGGATATTCTGCACCACATACTCGTAGATTTTCTGCTCCGTCTGATTCAGCGACGGGACATGCGGTTCAGTAAACGCGAAGAAATCCTGCCTGATTGGAGCCGCCCCCCTTCCCTTGCATAATAGTATTGTATCGCCTCTTCCTTGGATCTGTCAACGAACCGGCAGAGCAAACCGCCTCTTTTGCGGGGCTTTTTCTGCGGCAATTTTGTTCACAATGTTACATGTTGTATGGCAAATGCGCCGGATGTCCCCGCGGCGGATGGACGGCGCCATGAGGTAAAGAATGAGGAAACAAAGAGAACTCCGCCTGACGGACGCGCTTATTACGCTGTTCTGTTTCGGCATTATGATTTTCCTGGCCGTCCTGCGCTGGGATATGACGCCCCATATCCCGATGCTGCTGGGCTGCATCGCCGCTGCCGCGGTCTCCCTTGCACGGGGATGCAAATGGTCGCTGATCCAGCAGGGCATGGTGGAATCCATCGCCCAGTCGCTCGAATCAATCATCATCCTGCTTCTCATCAGTGTGCTGATGGGGGTATGGATTCAGTCCGGGGTTGTTCCCGCCATGATTTATTACGGACTGAAGGTCATGGCGCCCTCCATTTTTCTTCCGTGCGCAATGGTCATCACCTCGGCTGTCTCGATGGTGGTCGGATCGTGGGGCTCCGCCGGAACGCTGGGTCTCGCCCTGATGGGAATCTCCCAGGCGCTCGGTATCCCCGCGCCGCTGACGGCGGGAGCCATCATCTCGGGCGCTTATGTCGGGGACCAGCTCTCCCCTCTCTCGGACAGCACCAACCTGACCGGAGCGGTGATCGGGGTCAGCGTTTTTGAACATGTGCGCTTCCTTTCCCCGGTGGCGGGCTGCTCCTATCTGCTGGCCCTGACGGGCTACTTTCTGGCCGGGCTGCATTACCGCAGCGGGACCGCAGAGACGATCGCCGAGAATACAGGTGCCTTCCTGTCGAGCATTTCCAGCGCATTTTCCCTTTCGCCGCTTCTGTTCCTGCCCATGATCCTGCTGATTTTCTGCATTCTGCGGCGCGTCCCGGCAATTCTCGGCATCTCGGCGGGAATCCTGTCGGCCGGAGTACTGGGGGCGCTGATGCAGGGCAGCGGCCTGAGCGCGCTGATGCGCGCCTCCAAGGAAGGCTATGCCGGCACAACCGGCAACAGCATGGTCGACCGCCTTCTGACCGCGGGCGGTCTGGATGCAATGATGCCCTCGATCAGCCTGATTATCATCGCCATGATGTTCGGGGGAATTCTGGAAAAAAGCGGACAGATGCGGGCGCTGACCGCGCCGGTCATGCGGCTGGTGCATTCTCTCACCGGGCTGACCGGAGCGGTGGTGCTGACCAGCATCCTCTCCAACATCACCATGCCGGACCAGTATGTGGCGGTGGCGCTGCCCGGGCGGATGTTCCGAGGCGAATACGACCGGCAGAGCATCGACCGCCGAAAGCTGGGGATCGCCCTTTCGGGCGGCGCGATCGCTACCTCGGCACTGGTGCCGTGGAACACCTGCGGCAGTTTCATGGCGGGAGTGCTGGGGGTTCCGACCCTCTCCTATGCACAGTATGCCTTTTTTAACCTTTCCATGCCGGTACTGGCCATGCTGGCCATGGCGGCAGCCTCCCGCAAGGGACGGCTTTTACAGCAACAAGGAGGTAAAACAGCATGATGAAGCAGATCGCTCCCGCGCCGATGCAGCGGCAGGGAATGGAACAGCTGGAACAGCGGCTCGATGCGCTCCTGCACGACCCGATAATGCCGGTGCCGGGCTATGGGGTGATGGCGTTTGACCGCGGCGGGCTTGTCTACCAGCGGTATGGCGGCCTGGCCCGGATAGAACCGGGCGCACCCGGCGGCGGAACGCCGTTTGGCGAGGATACCCGTTTCCGCACCGCCTCCATCTCAAAGATATTCTCCGCACTGGCGGTCATGCAGCTCTGTGAGGAGGGGAAAATCGACCTCGACGAAGACGCGGGACTCTATCTGGACTTTCCGCTGCGCAATCCGAACTATCCCGCCGTGCCCATCACCCTGCGGATGCTGCTTTCGCACACCTCCTCGGTCCGGGATGGCAGCGTCTACTCCATCCCCCCGGAGGACCGTCTGGAGGAGCTGCTCCTTCCCGGCGGAAAATACAACCGCTTTGGGGACCATTTTGCCGACGGCAGCGACGGAACCGACCGCTCTCCGGGGCGCTACTTCTCCTATGCGAATCTGAACTACGGTATCATTGGCACAATTTTGGAGCGCTTGAGCGGAATCCGTTTTGATGAATACATGCGCACCCGGGTTCTGGAGCCGATGGGCCTGGGGGCGAGCTTCAACGTTGGAGACTTTGACGTACAGGCTCTGGGGCGTCTGTCCCCCATCTACCAGTCGAGAAACGGAGCCCTCTGGGACGCTTCGCAGCCCTGGGCGGCACAGATCGACGACTACAACGGCAGAGAACAGCCGCGCAACCGGGTGCTGATCACCAACCCCGACCTTGGCGGTGAAAATGTAATGGCCTCACTCGCGGATTACCGAATCGGGGATAACGGCACCCTTTTCTCGCCGCAGGGCGGGCTGCGGATCTCCTGCCGGGAGATGCGCGCGCTGGCCGAACTGCTTCTCACCGGCGGTCTTGTGGATGGGAAGCGCTTTTTATCGGAGCAGTCGGTCGATACGATGTTTACCCCCTGCTGGCGTTATGACCCGGATCACCCGAACGGAGACAGCTACGATGGGCTGATGTGCTGCTACGGGCCGGGCATCCACACGATGACCTCCGGCGCGCGGGACCGTTTCCTGCAAGAGCGGGATATCGTACTCTCCGGCCATTTCGGAGAGGCTTACGGCCTGCTGGCAGGGCTGTTCCTCGACCGGGCGCGCGGGCGCGGCATCTTCTATGTCATCAACGGGCAGGGTGCCCCTGATTCCGAGCACCATGGGCGCTATTCCGGGATGTACGAATGGGAAGAACGCCTCTGCACTGCTCTTCTGGACTGCTTCTTCCCGAAAGGATAACCAAATCCGTGCGCGAATGTGCGGGATGCGCCGACTCTAAAAAGGCAGGGCACCGTTTCGCCTTTTCAGAAGCGTCAAACCAGTTTTCGTTTGTATCATCGTCCTCCTATCAAGAAGCGGACAAACATGGGCGGCCTCCGGCTGTCCGCGCTTGCCCGCTTTTTTGTTTTCTCTTTCTGTCTGCGCGCTCTCCCATCCTGTTTCGTTTCGCCCCTTTCTGATCCATCTCCGCTTCGCGATGCCCAACCCGATTGGCAAAGCATCTCTATTGCCCGCCGGTACGGCTGGCGGGGGTCCTGTCCACAGTCATAACCCCCGGTTAAGCCGGTGACCTGAGCCGGCCCCATCAGGACCTATTACCGGCAGTGCCGCAAGTCTCACTGAGTTTATTCACTTGATCCGCAGCCCGTAAACAGGCGGCTGTTGTTCTAACTGCGGCTTTTCATCATTGAAAGTCTGTTGTCAGCAGTTTGCTTCTCCCGAAGCTTGAATCGAAAGCTTTTTACGGAGATTGCCTCTACCGGAAAACCGGTGGTTCCTCTTGCCAACGACCGGTAGTCGCCCTGCACACAACGACCGCAGACCAGCGCGTGTGCTGTCTGCCATATCCGTCGATATAGCCAGCGGCCGCTCTGCTCACAATAACAAAAAAGGACCAGTCAAACAACTGATCCTTTTTTCTTTGGTGGGAGCGGGTGGATTCGAACCACCGTAGGCGTACGCCAACAGATTTACAGTCTGCCCCCTTTGGCCACTCGGGAACACTCCCATATCTCTTGCTATGAAGTTTTTAATGGTGGAGCTGGTGGACGGATTTGAACCCCCGACCTGCTGATTACAAATCAGCTGCTCTACCAACTGAGCTACACCAGCGTAGTAAGTAACTGACAGCGAAAGTTACTATACCATAGCCCTGAAAAAAAGTCAATACTTTTCTAAAATAAATGTGCATTGCAGATCCTTTGTAAAAATTTTATGCAATCTCTGCCGAAACATGCAGACTGATCACGATTGACAGGACCTTCCGAATAAGATATAATACTTTTGTTTTACAGAGAGATGTTTTTCCATCGACATTTTGATCGCAATTATGGATGCTGTATATCTGTGACGCATCGTTTGATTTCGCCGAATACGACAGGCCTGACAGCTCTTTAACGTCCCGGAATATGCAGAATATGGGAGTGTTGTGGGGCAAACAGTGTCGGGCAGCGCTGGTAGAAATATCTGACGGCGGTTGGGAGAATACGCCCAGCCGGATAAAACAACTCAATAACCGGGTGTAGCGCAGCTGGTAGCGCGCCTGCTTTGGGTGAATACGCCCAGCCGGATAAAACAACTAAATAACCGGGTGTAGCGCAGTTGGTAGCGCGCCTGCTTTGGGAGCAGGATGCCGCAGGTTCGAATCCTGTCACTCGGACCAAAAGATAGAAATCCGAACTTAATCTTCCAAGTTGGAGATGGGTTCGGATTTCTTCTTTTTACAGAAAACCTGGATTTAATCCGATAAACGAAAAAAGGCGGGCTTTCCTCGTTGATTTGAGGAAAGCCCGCCTTTTCGTGTGCAAACAACTCACATAGTAAATATGGTTTAAAAGTCCCCTTTGGCATAAAGATGATTTGGTATTATGTATATCAAGTGCCCAAAGTGAGCACTTGATCGGCGATTCGTTCGTTTTATCCAGCTTTAGCCATATGCTGCTTTAGCTGTTGTTCTTCCTTCCACTGGGCAAACTGACGCTGTCCTTCTTCGCTGGCGTAAAACTTTTCAATCTCCGGCAGCAGCACACGGGCCAAAGCCTCCATCTCGTGCTGTGGAATCCCGGTGCCGTAATCATTTACCTTTTTCTTTTTTGCCAAATGGTGTACCTCCATAATAAATTTGCATGTACGTACAAAGGAGAAACCGCCACATATGGCGGTCACAAGTTTTGCTCAATAGGCCGCTCCTTTCTCCCGGAGCCACGGGCATACACATCCAGAACTTCCTTTGGGATACGATCCAGCACAGCAACGGCGTCAGCATAGTCCCGCCGCAGCTTGGCATCGGCCAGTTGCTTTAAGGTGCTTTCTTGGGTCGCTTTCTCCAGGGATTGCTCCAGCTGAGCGTTCTTCTGTTTCAGCTTTTTGTTCTCCATGGTGGTTTCTGTAAATGCCACCTGATACTTCTTCAGGGTGCTGTGCATTAGCACTGGTAGGTTTCACGATTCTCGCACCGGAGCAGATAGGTGTAGAGGGAGATCTCCCGGTAATCCAGACCGATGCTGAATATTTCATTGGGTACCATACCCAGCTTATACAGGCAGGCGTTAGCATCGGAATAGACATAGCTCTCCGCTGCCGCACCGATTTGAGCCAATGCGGGCCAGTATCTGTCGAGGAATTCAAAGTTGGATTTCATGTGCGTCCTCCTAACTTTAGTGGTTCTTCTGATAATTTCATATTATCGGAAGTTTGTGGGTAAAGAAATTTACCGCTCAGTTATTGTGCCGTCTTTAATGTGGAATGCAATTTTATGTTCTTCGCAGAATCGGATAACTTCCTTCGCATATTTGTTATAAAACTCTCTATGGCTTCTATAGGAGGACACTTCCTTGTTGTAGTTTGTCCGTCCAAAAATAATTCGGTCAGTAAAGGACACTGCCGAGAGGAGTTCTTGTAGTGACTGCTCAATCAGGTTAGGTGTGGGATATGGTTCAATACTAACCCATGTTTTGCAGCCAGCATCGTGTAGAGCTCTTAATGCATCCAAACGCTCTTTGTAAGGTGCTGCACCTGGTTCCATCCTCTGCCGATACTCCTCGTCCAAGGAAACAAGGGTGATTCCATATTCGTTTTCCAGAGACATCTCGGACAGTTCAACAGGCAACAGGCCTTTTGTTAGAGCGGTACACTTTATGCCTGCGGCATTTAGCTTGCGAATAGCCGCTATGCTCATCTCTGTTATTTCGGGGTATCCGTACATAAAAGGGTCTGTTGTAAAGCAGAGCTGTACGGATTGGATTTTAGACTTTAACCGGGGGATTTCTTTATCTAAAAGTTCAAGTGTGTTAGAAACAAGAACGGGAGAGCACCAAGCTTCGTAAGTATGTACTCGACCAAAACGCTTTGCCATCAGAAATGCATAGCAAGGATATTTACATCCGTGGGAACAACCTTGAACATGGTTCATGGTGTAGTCCCCATACTCAACCCCGGTTTTATAGAGCATACTCTTTCTCTCGATATATTGCATTTTAGTGCTATCTCCTATCTGTGAAGCTGATCGTGCTTCGAGAAATCTTTGCGCCATAATCATTTTTCAGGGCCTTTTTAATCTCGGCACGATATCCGTCTGAAGGAAAGACGGGATGTGCATCTAAATCCGCCCAAATTGCCGTAAGCGGAATGTCCTTTTTGCCTGCAAATTTATTCTGCAAATAATCGACCATATCTTTGACATAGTAACAGCGCTCGTCACATTGAGTTTTCACTCGCTGATCATTAAAATCAATCATAAATTGGTTTTCATCGCCGTGGGTATTTTTGATTGAGGATTTGCCACCGAATGTTTTCCACGCTGTTGTTTTATATAGCTTAAAACCCGCTTCATGGCAAGTACAATGTACCAAGTCGTATAAAAGCGAGTTGCGGGAATTAAAAAATGGAAATGAGGCAATGTAGTATTTACGGCCTGTTCCAGATTGTAACGAGGCAATAATTTGTTCTACACGTTTTTCATATGCAGTCCTATCACTTCCACAGGGCAAAAGGTCTTCGAATGCCGAAAGATATGTTTCCTCATACTTCTGCATGGCCTTGGGTGTTTTAACTTGGCGAATCGCTCTGATAGAATCATTAACCATATGATTTATCAGCACCTCACCCCAACTGCGGAAAAAGGGAGCCAAAGCTGTCCAGTCTATCGATGCGTCATAAGGATCATACAACAAGAAAAAGTGTAGTCTCTTGCTTTTTGAAAGTTTGCCACCAATCTCCTTCAGAAGCACATTGCCGTCTTTGCTCGTAATACTGTAACGAAAATTTGGGCTTTCATTGGGGAGGTGTTTCTTCAATTCGACAATTTTTTCTTCAGAGTTATCGTTCAGATAAACAAAAACTTTCTTGTTGGGATACTGCCCTGCCACATCCCTGAGAATTCTGGAGACACGAATCGGAGTACCAAATTCTTCATTTCCGTTTTCGTCGTGATAGACACCACTGTTGCACATACAGTCAATAAAAATAATGCCGTTACAGTAATTGTTTTGCATCAATTTTTGTGCCCAAGATTTCACATAACTTTCTATGAGCTCAAACTTCTTGATTGTATGAGGACTCGCCTTGCTCACAACTGCACTGTTATTACTGCTTGACATACTTTTCACCTCGTGTCTAATGGAATCCATGTGCAGGACACCCACTTTATGATGTTATCAGAATCCCTGTCCGATATAAGGGATATAATGCTCAAATGACAATCCTCTGCCCGGCTTATGCTGATGGATCATCTTTCACCAGTTCGATGATGTCGCAGAAGTCGCAGTCCAGAGCCTTACAGATCTTAGTGAGGATTTCCGTGCTTACATGCTCGTTCTTGCCCAGCTTGGCAAGAGCGGTGGTGGACATGCCCGTGGCCAGACGCAGGTCTTTCTTTTTCATATTCTTATCGATTAGGAGCTTCCACAATTTGTTGTAGCAAACAGTCATAGTTAACACCTCATGCACTGAGTTTACACTGGTACAAAATAATCTTAGCACAGAAAGGCTATTTTGTCTATCAAAAATCCAGTTTTCAGATTTAAGATTTTGATTTCAGAGAAAAGATTTTAGATTATCTGTGCACAAAAGATGTCGCGGAAGCGTTCCAAGACGCTCCCGCGGTTATTTCATTGTTTATGCGACGCAGTTTTTGAGGTCATCCCATGACGCCGATTTTCTTGCCGTTTTCGTACATATCCTCGGCGTACTCGACATGGTTGGGGCCCTGGCTTTCTATCCAACCGAAGCCCTCCACATACACCATGTCGCCTGACTGAGATGTGATGGCGGTTTGATCTGTGACTGTTTCAGTAGCTGGTTCTGTGACAGATTCTTGCTCCGATGTAGGGTGAACTTCTGGAGCTGCGGGTGTTTCCGTGGGTACAGGCTCCGGTTCGGGGACGGCTTCCTGGATCTGTTCCGGCCGCGGAATCTCAGCCTTTTCTTTCTCTGTCAGAGGTGCCGTTTCGTCTTCTGTTTTAAGTTCCTCAACTGTCGTTTTTGGGGCGGTCACGGCGGGCGTTTCGCTCGGTAGGGTTGTTTCCTTTACCGTTTCGTTCTGCGGCCACACGGTCGCACACAGGGCGAAACAGGTGGTGATTACTGCAGTTACAAAGATTTTCTTTTTCATTTTGGCTCCTTTTTGAGTGCGAAACGAGCGCCCAGTCTCCCAGTGCTGCAGGAGACTAAGCGCTCGTTTTCGTAGTTATTCAGTTCCATGGAGAGTTTCCACGCCAACTCAAATCCAGAGATGAAGCTGTCGATGGATGTATCCTCCACGATGCGGTCCTTGGCATCGATGATCTGGAGTACCAGTCTGCGCTCCGGCTTTTCCAATGCTTCTATGAGCGCCTGGTGACACTCCTCGATTTCCTGCTTCTGCGCCGGGAACTCTGGCGGGGTGTAGAAGCAATCGTATATCTCTTTAAGCATCTTGTTTTTCATGGGCTTCGCCTCCTTGTGACACAAACATATACCACACCTTTGGCGGAATAGCTATCAGAATTTCAGAAGATTGTCCAGAATATTTGCCGCCTGCTGCAGCTCGTCCTGTGTGGCCTCATTTGGCATATCCTCATCCTTTTGCGCCTTGTGTGGCAGATGGGGCTCATAGTTCTGCTGGGTGATCGTCGGACGGTAGTGTCCCAGCATCTGCGCCAACTCCTTGGCATCCGTGCCGTTCTTCAGAGCGAGGATCGCACAGGTGTGACGGAGATCCACATACCGAATGTGGTCGATACCAGCATCCCGGATGATCTCGTTATGCATCCGGCGCACCATCTGTGGTGAGAAGGGTTTCAGCGTAGCCGGGTGCATGAACATGAGCGGACTGCTGGGGTGCTTGCTGTGCTCCATGATCAGGAGGTCGACTACCTCCGGTGTCAGTGTTATTTTTCTTGTCTGATTGCCGTACTCCACCAGCTCCCGCCGTACTACTGAACGATTTTCTGCGACGGTCAGCGTCCGGCTTTCAATGTCGAGGTCACTCCATTTCAAGGCGATGAGCTCGCCTTGGCGAATGCCTGACGTCAACGCCAGCATGAACATAGGGAGGTAGCCCAGCCGTTCAGCGGCGTCCAGATAATCCTCCATTTCCAGCGGTGTCATCACATTGGCTTTTACTGTCGTGGGTCTGCGGTAGTGGAACGCCTTGGCAGGATTCTCTCTTATGAGGCCGTCCCGGATAGCTTGGTCCAGGCATTGTTGGAGCAAGCGGTGGATGTGCCGCATGGTTTCTTCACCCAATCCAGAGCTGCTTGTCCGATGGTTGCCGAAGCGCTTGCGTTCCTCCAGGAATTCTCCGACCATCTCTGATGTCAATTCAGAGAGTAACATACCGCTGTCCCAGTTCCTTGTGCGTATGAACAGTAATACCGGCCTGCTCCATCATAGAGCTTGCTTCTCGTACACTATCTTGTTTTTCAGAAACATAGCTATCCGTCTCTTTGGTGTGGATTACAATGTCGACACCGGAAGCCAATGCTTTCTGCAGAACTGGAAGCAGCTTCACGATCCGGCTCTTTTGCAAATAGGGACTAACAATGACAACGCTCCGGACTGCATTGGTCAGATCCTGATCAAAGGAGGCCATAGCGGCATGACCATCACAAATCGTGCTGATCGATTTGTCCGCAGCGCCGAATTTGACCTGATAACCCAGCTCCGCATATCCCTTCAGGCGTTTATGATACATCCTCTCCAGCATCGGAACATGGATATCCACATAATCATAGATACGGACTTCGTGTTTTCCCTCATAATTTCTGTGGAGGCGTCCCGCATACTGCGCCAGCGTGCCCTTCCACGATATGGGCACCGCCAGAAGCAATGTATCGAGCCGCGGGGAGTCAAATCCTTCTCCGATATATTTTCCGGTTGCAACCACCACTACATCCTCGTTGTCAGATACATTCTGCAACGCAGTCAGCTTTTCGCGCTTGTCCTTCTGTTTGTCGCTGCCGATGAGCAGGAAAACATTTTTCACTTTATTCGACAAACGGCCGGCAAGCAGCACGGCGTGTTCTTTCCGTTCGGTCAGGAGAATTGGCGTGCGCCCCTCCTGTACCAGTTTCAAGGTGTCTGTCACCAACAGTTCGTTTCGATTTTCATTTTCAACGACTCCGGCATACATATCCTGGATACCATTCGCAGCCGGCAGTCTCATGCGAGTAAATCTGGGAACAACGAAGTGAGAAAACGTTCTTTTTTCCGCCTGGCTTTTTGCGTCCACTAAGTAGCGGACAGGGCCACACTGCATAAAGATGATCGGGTGATGGCCATCCTTGCGTATCGGAGTAGCAGACAAACCGTAGACATATTTTGCTTTGACCGCTTTAAGCACACTTTCAAAGGTAAATGCAGCCACATGATGGCACTCGTCCACAATGACCATTCCGTACTCCGCCACAAAGGATTTAACCGTCTTTTCTTCTCCCTCAAACAAAGACTGCATAATGGCAATATCGACGATTTCACCGCGGGTATTCTTTCCGCTGCCGATTTGACCGATCAGATGGCGTTTTTTCTTCCTGCCGCGCTTCTTTGGCAGTTCCGGCAGTACCTCGCGGATATCCAGAAATTGCTCCAGTGATGATTTCCATTGTTCGAGCAGTGCGCTGGACTGAACTAAAATCAGAGTATTGACTTTACGCTGTCCAATCAGATAAGCACCGATTACAGTTTTTCCAAACGCGGTTGTTGCCGAGAGAACACCCATATCTTCAGCAAGCAGGGCCTGCGCAGCGGGTTCCTGCTCCGCACGGAGTGTTCCGTTGAACTCCACATCAATGCTATGTCCAGAGGAGCGGTGATCCTCCAGAACAGCGGGCACTCCGTATTGGTCAAACATATCCAGAAGCACTTCCATACAGCCACGCGGAAGTCCAATATAGCTGCCATCTTCATATCCGCAATCCAGCACACGCGGTATCCCATATACGGATATACGCATAGCCTGTTTGGAGCGAAACTCCGGATTTGGAAAAGCCGCAAGCGTCTTAAGCGCATTCAATGCCTTTTGAGAAAAACCTTTCTTCTCAACGTAAATCAAATTGGATACTGCAAGTGTTACCTGAAGCGGGAAATCTCCGCGTGTCAGCTTTTGGCGAGTTTGCTTGCGCTGCCAGGGTACTTGCTTCTCTGCGGCATCTACTAATTCACCCATGTCGCCGTTACGGCATAGCTTCTGCAGACACTCTTCCAACTGTTCTGACGTGATTTTAGGAAGAGAAGACAGAAATGCCCACTGGTCCGGATAGGGTACGAAACTATCATCCACAAACAGGGAATTACCATCCTTTTGCGCCTGTCCCTGAAATGGCAGCGCGATCAAATTTCCAAACCCGCCTTTGGGGACAGTATCCTGAGAGGGAAATAATCGGTCATAGGAGGAAAAGGATAGTTCGTGTCTGTGCGCCATCGTCCAGGTCAGCAAACTGGTGCCCAAGCGACGGGCATCGGCAGCAGAAACAGACTCCGAGAAGAAAAACCATACATGGGCACCGTTTCCGGAGCGGGAGCGCTCTACCGCCGGGACAAGCCCCATGTCCTTGCAACATTTGCAGAATGCGGTCACATCAAGCTGCCACTTTTCCTCGTCAAAATCCGCAACCAGCAGCCAGGTCGTGTTGTCTTCCAGCATCGGATAGATAGCCGCCACATCTCTGCACAACGGATCACGGCCAATCAAATGTGCCTTGACCGCCTCGGCGGTAAGAGGTTTGAACTCGCGGTTGGGGCACTCCGGGCATTTGTGTCTCCTTTTGTCACATAGCCCATGTGCCCATTCGTTTTTACAGACGGGCGTATATCCACTTTTTCCTGTCTTGGTGCTGTGATACCGGCGTGCATATACATCTTCCCGGCCTTTGAATACAGAGAGGAAAAGTTCAATTTTCTCCTGTGCGGAACTGTGTGCGTGAACCAGGGCAGTATGCGCATCCTTTAGTACACAGCTGTACCACAACAGTTCAGAGCATACCGCCCTCTTGCCGCTGCCGTCCTCACAGAGGATCAGCTGCTGGCCTCCATCCAGTAACGGCAGTATTTCAAGGAGCGTGTATTCCTGACCATTGATTATCGCTTTGTTATTCATGCACAGCTCCCCTCTACAATAGCATTTACTTTCTTCTGTACTTTGTTTTTCTGCCGTTTCCGTCCTGATAAATCAGGCCTTCCGCAACCATGCGTTTCAGGATTCGATTGGCTGTTGCCTGGCTTACATCAAGCAGCTGATCCACATCGCTGCGCACGATATAGCCATTTGAAGTAATGAAGTCCAAAATCAGCTTCTCGTTACTTTTGGGTGCGCCGGCAGGTGTCTCCGCCGTATTAGCAGAGGCATTTCGGTTGGGCAGCGTGATTTTGAATGCGTTACTCGACACCTCAATTTTGGGCTTCAATTCCGTCCCCGCATAGGCTTTCATAATTTTAGGCATACCGGTACCGTAGGCCTCGATCAGCTGCAGGCGGTAAAATACGGCGGCCAGTTTGGGATTTCGGCAAACAGAGAGCCCCAGCATAATGTCATCCAGTTCAATGCCGGAGGGCAGTCCACCTATAGAAACAAATTCGATTCTGTCGGCGTACACACTGACAAGTGTGCTTACACTGAAGGAATAGTCCCGGTGCACCAGTGAGTTCAACAGCGCTTCACGAAGGGCTTCTTCGGGATAATCCCGCGTGTCGATTCGGTACAGCCCATCAAAGGTTGCCTTTGTCTGATTGCGCATATCCAGATAACTGTACAGTTCTTCCATTTGCTGAAACAGCGAACCGCCGAATTCTCTTCTGTCCTGAAAAGTACCTTTATCTTCTCCAGCGAAGGTCGCCGCCTTAATCATGCTGGTACACTGATCAGACAGGAGCAGCGCCACATTCGAATAGATACCATCCGGGGAGAGCATTCCGAGAGTTTGCATTTTCGCAGAATCAAATGGAATGTTCTGCTTTTTGAATTGCCTTTCAGCCGCTTCAAAGCTAAGATTCTGCTCCAAAGCGCGCATGGCTTCAAAGCTGTCTCCATCTGTTTCTTTGATCATTTTTCTGATTGCAGTATCCGAAGCCGGGTCAGAAGATGTGCCGTTTCTAACATAGACCCCGCTGGGCTTCAATCCCTTACTGCTCAAATAATACGGCCTGTCCGTTCCTTTTTGAATCGTCACGGCAACGATATCCTTGTCAGCGATACGCTGAGTGTCATAGTGTACAAACATGGTCACATCAGGCTTGATAGAATCTCTGATCATATTGTTCAGTTGCAAAGTAACCCGGTCGGCATTTTCTACGCCCACGACACTTCCGTCATTACTAACACCAATATACAGAGTGCCGCCTTTTGTGTTAGCAAACGCAATGACTTCCTTGCAAATGTCTCCCACGATTTCGGCTTTAAGTTCAACGACTTCACTTTCAGCAAACAACATAACATACCGCCTCCTTTTCTTAGTTGTCATTATAGTCATTCTTGTCTTTCTTGTCAACTTCTAATCATATGACAAGAAAACTACAATTTTATGTCTGTTAAAATGAATTTCGAGCAAGGCCTATTTCATTGTTTATGCGGCGCATTTTCTGACTGCGCTCTGTGGCAAAATCGCCCGGTACCGGGGGCGAGCCCGGTCGGGAGCACTTTTAATATACAGAATTCAATCCCACACAAATCCCAAAAGACGAAAGCGGCGGCTGAAACGAACAGGGTAAAAGAGTTCTAAAGAGGAACCGCAGGAGTGTTGGAAAGCAACAAAAAGCGTACAAAAGACCTGTTTGAAGAAACGGACATACTTTTGGGAGCAGGATGCCGCAGGTTCGAATCCTGTCACTCGGACCAACTTTCTTTGAAAAACCGCCTTTTTAGGTGGTTTTTCTGCGTTAAAAGTTCAAATTTCGGGCTACGATTGACCGTATATTAACTGTGGTCAGGTGGTCAAATCGGCGGTGGCAATCCTACCGGATACGAACTGCGAAAAACGCCAAATCCCTAACCCATCCCTAACTGTGTGAGGAGGTGGAAAACAGCTTTTTTGAAAAACACATTGACTTTTTTCGATTTGTTGCATATAATAAAACACATCGAAGAAAATAGATTTAAGGTGATAGTATGGCATCTGAATATGCTGAAGTGGCAAAGGTGTTTAAAGCCTTTTGCGATGAAAATAGACTACAAATTCTGGGACTCCTGAGAAGCGGCGAAAAATGCGCCTGTAAGCTTCTGGATGAACTGCATATTGGACAGTCCACACTTTCCCACCACATGAGAATTCTTTGTGATTCCGGCATCGTGCGGGGCCGCAAAGAGGGAAAATGGATTCACTACTCCATTGACCCGGCAGGCACTGAACGGGCCAAACAACTTTTGAATCAGCAGGTCACAGCCTCTCCCTCTTGTGCAGATGATGCGTGCTGCTGCAAAGAATAAATGAGGCCATCTGAAAAGATGGCTTCTATTTTGGATAATACTTCTATACTTTTAGATTTGTCGATTTTAGGAGGCGATAGCATGGAGTTCTTACGTTCTATCTGGTTATTCATCCAGAATCAAGTTCTGGGAATGAAGTGGCTCAATGAGGTCATCGGAAACGGATTGACCGCTCTTGGATTGGATATCACAACTCGATGGGGCGGCAGCGTTCAATTCTTTCTCTACGACTGCATCAAAATTATGGTGTTGCTGGGTGTTCTCATTCTTATGATTTCCTACATCCAGAGCTACTTTCCTCCAGAGCGAACGAAACGTATCCTGGGCCGGTTCCATGGTATGGGCGCAAACTGTGTGGCCGCTCTGTTGGGTACAGTGACCCCGTTCTGTTCTTGTTCCTCCATCCCTCTGTTCATCGGCTTTACCAGTGCGGGTCTGCCCTTGGGCGTAACCTTCTCTTTCCTGATTTCCTCTCCCATGGTGGACTTGGGAAGTCTGGTGTTACTTATGAGCATCTTCGGCTGGAAGGTTGCTATCGTCTATGTGGTGCTTGGCCTGGTGATTGCCGTTGCAGGCAGTACTCTCATCGAAAAGATGCGCCTGGAGAATGAGGTGGAGGAGTACATCCGGAACGGCAAAGCAATCGACGTTCCACAAGAGGAACTTAACTTTAAGGACCGCATGAAGTATGCCTGGGAGCAGATGGTTTTCACCGCTAAGAAAGTTTTCCCCTATGTACTGATCGGTGTGGCTGTGGGCGCATTCATTCACAACTGGATTCCCGAAGAATTCATTGTGAAGATTCTCGGCACAGGCAATTCCTTTGGCGTTATCATTGCAACGATTGCCGGTGTTCCGATGTACGCCGACATCTTTGGCACGATCCCCATTGCGGAAGCTCTGCTGGCAAAGGGAGCGCAGCTTGGTGTTGTTTTATCCTTTATGATGGGCGTCACAACTCTATCCTTGCCCTCGATGATTATGCTCCGTAAGGCGGTTAAGCCTAAACTGCTGGGCATCTTCGTTGCAATCTGCACGGTTGGTATTATCATAGTTGGTTACTTTTTCAACGCTGCTCAACCTTTTATCATCTAAAATCAGGAGGAATTTACTATGGCACTGTTCAATTTCGGAAAGAAGGACGAAGAAAAGAAGACTACCGCCTGTTGCTGTGGTTCTGAGACAACGGCAGAAGAAGCTGCCACTTGCTGCTGCAGCGCACCTGTTGACGCCATCTGCTGCATCAAAGTCTTGGGCGCAGGCTGCAAGTCCTGCCATGAGCAGTATGAGAACGTCAAGACTGCTGTCAGGTCCATGGGCCTGTCCATTGAGGTCGAATACATCACCGATATGGAGAAGGTCATGGCATACGGTGTGATGAGTATGCCTGCTATCGTGGTCAACGAGCAGGTGGTTTCCATGGGTAAGGTGCTGAAAGCCGCTGATGTGGAGAAGCTGCTGCATAAGCTGGGGCACTGATATGAAGAAAGTCGCATTTATTTGTGTTCATAATTCCTGCCGCAGTCAGATAGCAGAAGCTCTTGGGAAAAAACTGGCATCTGATGTTTTTGAAAGTTACTCGGCGGGCACCGAAACTAAGCCGCAGATTAACCAGGATGCGGTACGCCTGATGAAGCAGGTTTATGGCATCGACATGGAGAAAACACAGTACAGCAAGCTGCTGTCTGAACTTCCTCCGGTGGATGTGGTGGTCACCATGGGCTGCAATGTGCAGTGTCCCTTTTTGCCCTGCGCCTATCGTGAGGACTGGGGCTTGGACGATCCCAGCGGTCAGCCGGATGACGTGTTCCTGGAGACGATAAGGCGAATAGAAGGAAAAGTGCTCCAACTGAAAGCCAAGTTAAGCTAACAGAAAAGAATCCGATTCGGGCAATCCCTGTTTCGGTTTCATTCAAGAACTTTGTATCGATTGATAGAAGGAGATTCTAACTATGGAACAAGAAAGCAAGCCGGGCATCAGCTTTTTTCAGCGGTGCCTGACTGTCTGGGTCATCCTCTGCATGGTGCTGGAGATTCTGATCGGCAAGTACCTGCCGGGCATCCCTGAATTTCCGAACCACTTCGAGTACGCAAGAGTATCCATCCCTATGGCAGCTCTGATTTGGCTGATGATTTATCCCATGATGATGAAAGTGGATCTTTAGAGCATCCGAAATGTGGGCAAAAATCCCAAAGGGCTGTTCGTCACCTGGATCATCAACTGGCTCATCAAACCTTTCACGATGTACGGCATCGCAAGTCTGTTCTTCTTTGTAATCTTCAAAACATTCATCACACCTGATCTTGCAACAGAATATCTCGCCGGTGCGGTTTTGTTGGGTGCGGCTCCCTGCACCGCAATGGTCTTTGTTTGGAGTACACTGACCAAGGGCGATCCCGCTTACACGGTCGTCTAGGTAGCAACCAACGATCCGATCATTCTGTTTGCTTTTGTTCCCATTGTGAAGTTTCTCCTGGGCGTGTCCAATGTGCCTGTGCCTTGGGATACGCTGATTCTGTCGGTGGTCCTGTTCGTGGTGATCCCTCTTGCGGGCGGCATGCTGACGCGCTCTTTTGTGATTAAGAAGCAGGGCAAGGCATATTTTGAAAGCACCTTCGTCCAGAAGTTCGACGGCATTACCACCATTGGCCTGCTGCTGACGCTGGTCATGATCTTCTCTTTCCAAGGCAATATCATCCTGGAAAATCCGCTGCACATTGTCCTGATCGCTGTGCCGCTGGTTCTGCAAACTTTCCTGATTTTCGCCATTGCTTACATCGCCTGCCGTGTTTTGAAGCTGCCCTATCGTATTGCCGCTCATGCCAGTATGATCGGCGCATCCAACTTTTTTGAGCTGGCTGTTGCCGTGGCGATCGCACTCCGAACTGCTTCGCCGGCAGCTTTGGCAACCACTGTAGGTGTCCTCACCGAAGTGCCGGTAATGTTGTTCCTGGTGAAGATTGCAAACCGGACGCAGAGATGGTTTGGGGCCAAATAAGAAAAAGCAGCCGCAGGTCACTTCATAACCCGCGGCTGTGCTTCTTTGTTCCGAACTGGCGTTACCCTCAAATTGTACCTATTGAGAAGTAACACTTCAGCCCATTATACTTATTAATGGTTTATCCAACTTTCTCGAATGGCACGATCTTACACCGGCTCTCCTCCGGCAGGTCAGGAGGCTCCGAGGTGGTGGTTGCCGTAGCCGGCTCCATGAAGCCGCCGATCTTCTCAGCCGCACCTCTCTGCATATCGTTGGTAACATGGGTGTAGGTGTCCAGGGTGAAGCCCGCGCTGTAGTGGCCCAGCATACTGGACAGGGTTTTTACATCCACGCCGCTGGAAATCGCCATCGTTGCGAATGTGTGTCTGAGGTCGTGGAAACGCACAGATAAGGTAGAATAAGGGACCTGTTGACACTACCACCGGCTGCGCTCCGTGCCAATATTTTGGCGCAGGTATCCTTTGCTCTCAACCGCGTCTATACAGAGTTCTACCCAAGCCGCAGATATCCAAATCGAATCGATCGAATCCTGGAGCCCTTCAAAATTGACTATTTCCTGTATAAGCCCCCGTAGCTCAGTTGGATAGAGCGGCCGTCTTCCGGGCGGAACATTGTCGGTTATGCCGCCGCAGCCGGTCCTCTCCGGCTGCACCTTTGACAGCCGGTTCACAGCCAAGACGGGCAGTGACCGGGCCACCACCCGCAACGTGTCCACTGCTGATGCCATTCTCTGCGCCCATTGGACATATAAAAGCTGATCAAGCACGATTCCTGATCCTGTCAGCAGCGGCGTGCTAAAGACAGAAAACCGACCTGTGACCTGAGCAGGACCAACGCCCGGCCGGCGGCACGGCAAAGATATCGCCGAAGCCCAACACGGGCCGTGAAGCTGGATGCCCCGGCGTTAAGGCGGCCGGGAGCAGCCTTACTGCCACTCCGATAGGGTCTTCCGTTTCAAAATACATTCGGCAAAGCTGTGGTGGAGGCCGCTTTTAAAGTGTCCGGCCTGCCAATCTCCGGCCGGCGCGGAGAGCAATTTCAAGGAGACGGCCGAGGACGACCGGTTCCATGAGAGTATGGCCGCGGCCGTTGAAACACAGCGGTCGGAAAGCTCGGCATAGAAAAGAGGCAAAGCCATAGAATCAAAAAACGTTTGGACGGCGGCGGTGATGTGCCGCACAAGGATATTTTCACGCTGTATTACTGTTCCGCAATTTTAAGCGCACGACTGGTCGCATATAAAAGATCTTTGATTACGATCGGTTTGCCAATGTGTGCATTCATTCCGCTGGCCCGGGACTTTTCTATATCTTCTGCGTACACATTTGCGGTCATGGCGATAATCGGTATGCTTTCGGCCTGAGAATGGCCACTCGTCCGAATCGCGGCGGCCGCCTCGTATCCATTCATTTTGGACATCTGAATATCCATATAGATCACATCATAATGTCCCGAATCTGAGCGCAAAAACTTTTCCACCGCTTCGGCGCCATCGCTGGCAATCTCAACTTCAAATCCATATTTCTCAAGAATTCTGCGGGCAATCATCTGGTTGACCCCGTTATCTTCGCACAGAAGTGCCCTCATATTTTCAAATAAGATTCCGTTGCCTTCGACACCTTCATTTGTACGGGAAGGCTGCTTTAAATCCTTTTCAAATGATAGCTCAACGGAAAAAGTGCTGCCGGCATCCACTGTGCTTTCACAAGTTATGGTCCCCCCCATTGCGGTCACGTAGCTTTTGCAAATGGACAGTCCCAGGCCCGTGCCCTCAATATGGCCAACCTTGCTGTTCTCGGCCCTTGTGAACGGTTCAAACAGCATACTAATTTTTTCTGTCTCAATTCCAATCCCGTTATCTTCTATTACGAATCGGAAAGCTGCGGTTTCTGAACGAAGCGAATTCATCTCTGTCACAGAAAAGTGGACCCGGCCGTTAACAGGGGTAAACTTCATTGCATTGTTCAGAAGGTTTATTAAAATTTGCGAAAGCTTGAGCTTATCGCCTATTAGACGGTTGGATTGAAGACCGCCGAAATCCACAGTAAAACACTGCTGCCGGGCAGTGCAAAGCGGTCGAATCATCTCGCAGATCTCCGCCAATACTTTTTGCAGCTCAAAAGGTTCGGCCGCAACAATGTCCTGCCCGCTTTCAATACGGCTCATATCCAGGATGTCGTTGATAATATGCAGCAGGTGTTCAGAGGAGTCTAGGATGGTCTTCAAATATTCCCTGTGCCTCGCAGGTTCGTCGGTGCTCTCTATGATAAAACGCGTCATATTCATTATGGCATTCATCGGAGTTCTGATGTCATGTGACATATTCGCTAAGAAACGGGTCTTTGCAAGGCTCGCGCTGTCGGCCATAGCAAGCGCATTCTTCAGTGCCTCCTCACGCTCGCGTTCCTTTGTAACATCTTGCGCAATGCCTACAAATTCAGCTTCGTTCGCAGTCGGATAAATCCTCAGAACATAATAACGCGCATATCTCTCAACGGCATGCGGAATATAATCGCTGGTAAAAATATTTGTTCCGTCCCAATCGGCCAGCTTTTCATTGATCCTCGCAATTTGCTCGGATTGACCGCCATCCGGCAAAACAAGCTTATAGCTGTGTTCGTCTTTGGTAAGCTGAAGATAGCGGTATCCTATTATATTTTCCACATTGTCGGAGCAATATAGCGGCGTCATTTTTCGGATTGAATGCAGGGCAAAGGCAATTTGGGTGTTTTCCGCAAGTAAATTGAACAATCTGTCCCGCACCACGAGTTCATCATCAAACTGCTTTTTTCTTGTCTTATAAATCAGGCTGAACAAAATCAGGATACAAATTGCAAAGAACCCAATAATCACAGCGCTCAAAAGGATGACGCTCGAGGTAAAGCTGTCCATAGTTGCGTTCACAACATGCTCTGGAGCCCAATAGCAAAGCTGCCACAGCACGTCTCCGATTTTCACCGGCATGAGTACCACATACCAAGCTCCGCTGTCATTTTTACATAGAAATGTACTGATTTCTTCGGTCACCATTGTATCCTTGACGGTGTACTCTTTCCGGCTCAGACAAGTGCAGCGCATCCCTTCAAACAACAGAAGAATGTTGTCAATTTCCGGCGCATTGGGGTGCGTAAGCTGACTGATTTTTGTTCCCCCGCTTTGGGCGAGGTACATGAAGGCATCCCCGTCAAAAGAGGAGAATTCCATTTCATCGATGAACGAAGATAAATTCTGTACCACCGATACCGCCGCAATGTGCGTATCGCTTATTGGAACGGGTGATTTTGGGATGATTGTATAGGTAACAACAGATTGCTCAATCTGCATATAGCATTTCCGGCTTTTTTCTTCACGCTTGACCTCCCGGATTCGGGCAGCCGCGATGGTATTCTCCGCAGCGTTTACGCAGCGCCCATCCTCCAAATAAACGATTACATTCGAAATGTTCCATATGCCGCATTGGTCTTTGATGAATGTCAAGAGATCGTCAGGACTGGCCTGCGGCTGTATCCGCAAGCTGTTCTCAATGCTTTCGGCAACCTTGCCGTCACGCTCTATTCTTCCTTCGATGTATGAAGCGACCTGACAACTGATTTCCACCAAATGAGAAGCGCTTTCAGAGGCAATGCTGTCCTTATAGCTGCCAATAAAGTTTTGAGCAGTCCAAAGCAAACCAAAAAGTATTGCGGTAACAGCAGCCGTCACACCGGCTTTTTGCACGATGGTTGTTTTCTTCTTCTCGCCTCTGTTCATTAAATTTTGCCCACACCTTTCCGATGGCTTAATCCTGTATCAGCACCTTCAGTTCAGACAGGCCGTGATTGCGGAATACTGCAAATCAAGCTCTCCGTACTTTTTGCGCGCAAATGATCTGCCATGATACCGGCTGCTTAGAAAATTGGATTGGGGCCGAGATTTCCAGACGCCCCTTTTAGCGCATGTGCGATATAAAAGGCCGCCGCATAGTCCCGGTTTGAGATTTTCTGACCCGGTGCTTCAAAGCTTTGATGGGCGAAGAACTTTCTCAGGCAGGCCATGTAAAATTTATTGTCGTTATGCAATCGACCCGCTATCCCATCGGCATCGACGCCATGTATTTTCAGGCTGCTCACGAAGCTGTCAATTTTCATACTGCCTCCCGATGCAATTCATTGGATTAAACTGCGCATAGCCATCAGAAGCCGGTCTTTATCGATTAGCTTTGTGGTGTGTTCAGAAATGCCCGCCTGCTTTGCTTTTATCGAATGATGAATATTGCTCTCAACTGGATTTTCATATGATTTTACCATATCCTAAATGAGGCTACAATAACAACGCCGTAAAAGGCGGCGCAAAAATTGCAGAATTACAATAGATCCTTGACAGGTGAATAAAAACCGCTTTCTTTTGGGATGTTGTTGAATCATGATAATAAATATTATATTATTTTTAAAATTTAAACACACTTGAGTTTATCTTTAACACCGCGTTTCGGAACCGTCATTTGGAAGGATGTCTTTTATGAAGCCATGTCGATTTCGTCCGTTTCCGGCTTTGATGGTACTGGCGTTTATCCTGACGGGCTGCGCCGCTGCCTCTCAGCAGGAACCGTCGGCAGACGGCCCCCTCGACCCCAAAAATCCGGTGACCATCAGCATCTGGAACTACTATAATGGGGCCCAGCTTTCCTTCTTGAACGATCTGGTCAAGAAATTCAACGAGACGGACGGCAAGGTACAGGGAATTTTTGTGGAGAGCTTCAGTCAAGGCTCGGTCAACGATCTCGAAAGCAATGTACTGGCCGCCGCGCAGGGCAAGGTCGGTGCGGGAAAAATTCCGAATATTTTTGCCGCTTATGCCGATACCGCTTATGCGGTTGACCGTCTGGGCCTGGCGGCTGACCTGAGCGGGTACCTCAACGAGGAGGAACGTGCCGCCTTTGTAGACAGCTACATCAACGAGGGACGTTTTTCAGAGGAAGGCGGCATTAAAATTTTCCCAGTTGCCAAATCCACTGAAATTTTTATGCTGAATAAAACCGACTGGGACCTCTTTTCGTCAGCCACCGGCGCCAGCCGCGAGGATCTTGCGACGATGGAGGGGCTGGTAAGGGTGGCGGAGGCATATTATAAGTGGACCGACGGTCTCACTCCCGCCCCAAACGACGGCCGCGCCTTTTTCGGACGCGACGCGATGGCAAACTATTTCCTGATCGGCGCAATGCCGCTGGGCTGTGAAATTTTTACCGTCCGCGACGGGCGCCTTGACCTCAATTTTGACCATGATGTGCTGCGCACTCTCTGGGGCTCCTACTACGTCCCTTATATCAAGGGCTATTTCGCCTCATCGGGACGCTTTCGCAGCGACGACATCAAGACCGGCAACATTATTGCGCTGGCAGGCTCCTCATCCGGCGCAACCTTCTTCCCGAATAAGGTTTCCGGTATTTTTGTCATTCTCAACACCGGGGAGCTTCCGGATTCTCCGGAGCAGCCATGTCTCAGCAAGCCGGAAATCTATCTTCGGGACCTCGATCCGGCATCTGCGCCCTCGAACCGCAGCGCCGATCTTCTGCTCGAACGCGCTCCCATCGAGGTAGTCCGGTCATTCGGTATCTCGACCGACGCCAAGTGGAGGCCGCTCTTTCTCTTCGGGGAGGAGGGGGCCGGGGATTCCTATATGCCGCTCTTCCAACCGCTTCAGGCCGCCTTTGCCTCCCGTTCGCCGGGCGATCCTTCCGGCTATGGCCACTGGGCTTTGTTTCCGCCCCGCTTCAGGGAGATGAGCGGGGCGCCCTCATCTATTCCGTTCCGCTGATGCTTGAGGACGGCACCATCTGCGGCGTGGTGGGGGTCAGTCTCCTTGAGGATTATCTGAAGGGAATGCTCCCTTCCGCAGAGCTGTATTCCAACAACCAGGGGGCCTATCTTCTTGCCACAAAGGAGAAGGAAGGCCTCGGTTTTCTCCCCGCTGTCATCGACGGCGCGGTGCTTCTTCAGGACGGGAAACCCGCCAAAGTGCAGCTTCATCCGTTATGCCCATGAGCGCGGCATGAAAATCATCGCCGAAGGGCTGGAGAGCGCCTCCGAGGTGGACTGCGTGCTCCGCCTGGGCGTCGATCTTTTGCAGGGGTATTATCTGGCGCGCCCCGCCGCCGTCCCCTCCCGCATCAACCAACCGGCTCTCGACCTGATCCGGGAATTCCGTCACAGCGGCGTCCGGTAGCCTTCCGGACGCGAAGCTGCCCGGGCCTTTCCTTTTGGAAAGGCCCGGGCAGCTTTTTAATACGCGTCAGCTTAAAACCGCACCGGCGGAATAACGAAGAATCAGTCCCTCACCGGCGGGCAAGGCGCCAAGCCCGCCCGGCCCGTAGAGAACCTGAGCCAACGCAGGGTTCCATCCGGGCGGAAGCCGGAGCGGACGCGGGGCATCTCCCCGGTTAACCGCCACAAAAAGGGAGCAGAGCGGACCGGGCCGCACAAAGGAGCATATCTCCCGGCTGATCTCGACCAGCGAGCAATCGGCCCCGGCGAGCAGCTCCCGATGCTCCCGGCGCAGCGAACCCAGCATCCGGAACCATTCCAGAAGGCCCGCGTCCTCCCGCCCCCACGGGTAACAGCCCCGATTGAACGGATCGCGGTATCCGGTCATCCCCGCCTCGTCGCCATAGTAAAGGCACGGGGTCCCGGGCAGAAAATACTGTAGCAGCGAGGCGAGCCGCAGCAGGCGCGCCCCCCGCTCGTAGTCCTGCGGAGCAAGGACGCCGTGGGCCGACTGCCACTCACGCGAGGAGCCTGCGTCCGGCTCCCCGGCCAGAGCGGTAATGGCCCGCGGAATATCATGGGTGGAAAGGGAATTCATCAGGGCGCACCGCACCGGCGCAGGATAGTTTTCCTGCTGGGTCAGAAGCGTCTCATAGAGGCTGTAGGAATCCCCCGAGCGGATAAACGCAAGGATGGCGTTGGTCAGCGGGTAGTTCATGACGCTTGAAAGCTGCTCCCCGAGCAGATAGCGGCGCCGAACCCCGTAGCTGACCTTGTTGGAGGCGTCCTCCCAGACCTCGCCGATCACCGGGGCATCCGGGTCGCAGCGGCGGACGGTGCGGCAGATCGCGTCGAGCGCCTCGTCGGGCAGCTCGTCGGCAACGTCGAGCCGCCAGCCCGACACCCCCGCATCCATCCAGTGCCTGATAACCCCGTCGGCCCCGGTGAGGAACCGCAGATAATCCGGGTTCTTTTCATCGACCTCCGGCAGCGTCTCAAACCCCCACCAGCTTTGGTAGCGGTCCGGGTAATGCTCAAAGCGGTACCAGCTCCGGTACGGGCTTTCGGGATCGCGGAACGCCCCCGATGCCTCGCCGTAGCGGCCCTCGCGGTTAAAATAGACACTGTCCGAGCCGGTGTGGGAAAACACCCCGTCAAGGATCACTGAAATCCCACATGCCTTTGCCTCGGCGCAGAGACGGCGCAGATCCTGCTCGCTGCCAAGCAGCGGATCGATCTTCCGGTAATCGGCGGTGTTGTAGCGGTGGTTCGAATGGGCCTCAAAAATGGGATTGAGATAGAGGGCGGTCACCCCCAGCGACTCAAGGTAGGGCAGTTTTTGCCGGATCCCCTCAAGGTCGCCGCCGAAGTAATCGCCGCAGCGCACCTTTCCGTCGGAATCCGGCCGCCACCGCGGCTCTCCGCCCCAATCGGCGCGCAGCTCCCGATCCTGCGGGACATCCCGCTTCGGCTGTCCGCTTGCAAAGAAACGATCGGGAAATATCTGGTATATAAGTCCTCCCGCAAGGGCTGCGGGCGGTTTCATTTCCGGGTCGCAGACGGTGAGCTGCCAGTGTTCTGAAAATCCATCGCCCATCCCTCCTTCAAAGAGGTTTTTGCCGCGGAGCACCGATGCCCGCCGGTCGCCCAGATCGACATCAAAGCGGTAAAAGAGCAGTGCCGGCGCCGGCGGCGTAAAGCGCACGGTGTACCACACCTGCGCGGGCTCGTCGCGCAGCAGGGTCATCGGCGAAATCAAAAGGGGGGATTCCCACCGGTCGGCCGCGTAGACAAGCAGGCGCGGGGAACGGGCGCCGCTTCGCTTCGGCAGCCGCAGCGAGAGGCGCAGCTCCTCCCCCGCCCGCACCGCGCCGAGCGGCGACTTGAATTCCTCCGACAGGCTGTCGAAACAGATAAAATCAGGTCGGTTCAAATTGTTCTCCTTTGGTCGGCGGCCCGGCTCAGTCGGCAAGGCCCCAGATATCCCGGGCATAGTCCATGACCGCGCGGTCGGCGCAGAAGACCCCCGAGGCGGCGGTGTTGAGCAGGCTCTTTTCGGCGAATCCCCTGCGGTCGAGCCAGATGCCGTCCGATTGCTTCATCGCCTCGCGGTAGGCCGCAAAATCGGCCAGCGCCATATAGCGGTCAGTGTAGCGCAGCGCATCATACAGCTCCCGGAAGCGGTCGCCCAGCTCGCCCGAAATAAGGGCGTCGAGCGCCGCCTTCAGGACCGGGTCCTGCGCGTAGACCGCGCCGGGGTCATAGCCCGCAGCGCGCAGCTCCTCCACCTCATGGGCGCGCATCCCAAAGATCAGCTCGTTTTCCATTCCGGCCGCATCACAGATCTCGACGTTTGCTCCGTCGAGGGTGCCGACGGTGATTGCGCCGCCGAGCATCAGCTTCATGTTGCCGGTGCCGGAGGCCTCGGTTCCGGCCAGCGAAATCTGCTGGGAAAAATCGGCCGACGGCATCAGAAGCTCCGAAAGGGTGACACTGTAGTTTTCCAGAAACACGACCTTGAGCCGCCCGGCGACGTCCCTGTCCCCTTCGAACTGCTGGCCGAGGGTGCAGAGCAGCTTGATGATCTGCTTCGCCAGGAAATAACCGGGCGCCGCCTTCGCCCCAAAAATGTGGACGCGCGGAGTAACCTCGCGGCTGGGATCGGCTTTTATGGCCTGATAATCCGCGATGATGCTCAGAGCGTTGAGCTGCTGGCGCTTGTATTCGTGCAGCCGCTTCACCTGCACATCGAAGACCGCGTCGGGAGAAATCACCGCGCCGGTCTTTTCCCGGAGATAGCCGGCAAAGCGGACCTTGTTTTCCCGCTTGACCGCAAGGACCCGCTCGAGCACCGCCGGATCTGACCGGTATTTGGCAAAGCGGGAGAGCTGGGAGAAATCATGCAGGAATCCCTCTCCAATCGTCTCGCGCAGAAGCGCGGTCAGGCCGGGATTGGCCTGACAGAGCCAGCGCCGCGAAGCGATGCCGTTGGTGACGTTCTTGAACTTGTAGGGGGCCACCTTGTAATAGTCCGGAAAAACGTCGGTGGTGATGATCTTCGAATGCAGGGTCGAGACGCCGTTGACCGAGTGGCAGACCGCGACGGCGAGGTTTGCCATCCGCACCATGCCGTAGGCGACGGGCGCCATGCGGGCGATGGCCGCGTCGGAGCAGCCGTGCTTCTCCTTGAGTGCCCGGCAGAACCGCTCGTTGATCTCGCGGATAATCTGGATGATGCGGGGCAGCAGCTCCGCCATCAGGTTTTCATCCCACTGTTCAAGCGCCTCCGCCATGACGGTGTGATTGGTGTAGGCGAACACCCGGGTGACGACATCGTAGGCCCGCTCCCAGCTGTAGCCGCAGTCGTCAAGCAGCACCCGCATCATTTCGGGAATGGCGAGAACCGGGTGGGTGTCGTTGATCTGGATGGCATTGAGCTCCGCGAAGCGGTCGAGGGACCCGTAGGTCGAGAGATGACGGTGGATGATATCCCCGACCGAGGCCGCCGAGAGGAAGTACTGCTGGCGCAGCCGCAGCTTCTTGCCCTCCAAATGGCTGTCGTTGGGGTAAAGGACGTTGGAGATCGTCTCGGCCACGCTGGTCGCGCCGAAGGCGCCGAGATAATCGCCGCGGTTGAATTTCTCCATATCGACCCCGGGACTTTTGGCCTGATAGAGCCGCAGCACGCTGACCGCCTCCGAATCATAGCCCGAAACATAGAGGTCGTGGGGGACGGCGGTGACTGTCTCGTAGCCGGTGTGCTCGATACGGTGGATTCCTGACTCCCACCAGTCGTTGACCACCCCGCCGAAGCGCACCTCGGTGGCCTGATCAGAGCGCGGGGCAAGCCACACATCGCCGCCCGGAATCCAGTAGTCGGGCTGTTCGGTCTGCCAGCCGTCGATAATCTTCTGCTTAAAGATACCGTATTTGTAAAGGATCGAATAACCGGTGGCGGAAAATCCGTCGGTGGCCAGCCCGTCGAGGTAGCAGGCCGCCAGCCGGCCAAGCCCGCCGTTGCCGAGTCCCGCATCCGGTTCACATTCATAGAGCTGCTCCAGCCTGACCTCCCATTCGGAAAGGACCTCCGCCGCCACGCCGTCAAGGCAGAGGTTGTAGAGGGAATTCTTCATCGAGCGCCCGGGGAGGAACTCCATGCTCAGATAATGGACCTGTTTTTGCGCGTGGAAAGCGGTCCGGGCCGAAAAATGGCGGCGCTTTTCCCCCATCAGATCGCGCAGGGTGGAGGCCAGCGCACGGTAGAACTGCTCGATCGTCGCGTCCTTCGGTTCGACCAGCATATCCTCGCGCAGCGCCGCGACAAGCCGCCGGCGCAGTTCGGCCTTTTCCACAAATGATTTGATCTTCATAAAAGGATTCCTTTCTCCTTGGATTACAGATATCGTCACAGAAAAATTCTCATGTTATTCTATTATATACATATTTTTCCGCGGAATCAATGAACGGTCTGAAAAAAAGAATGGTTTGCAGTGCGAAAAGATCGTAAATTTTGTGGAAAACAATGCCACCGGCGGACCTGGCGCCATCCGGGAAGCACATCATCAAGGAGCCAAAAGCGTCCTCGAATCGAGGACACTTTCTGCGCCAAACACGTGCTTTGCAGAGTCTTCCGAACTTTTCTCCTGATTTTTACCTGTTCCTGATGGAACCGCTTCCGGCGATCGGCTATCATAACGACAGAAGCCCGACGTCCTCCCGCCGGAGGTGGACGGTTTCCGGCATGGCGCCGCAGCGTTTTCCTTTCCCCTCTCTCCTTTGCTCTGCCGCATGGCGCGGCTTTTCTCTGCTTCTTTTCCTCTTTTTCATATCTTCCTCTTCTTCTGTTCCCGAGCGGGCTCCGTTTTTTCGGAGCCCGCTCCTTCGTTGCAGCGTTGCTGCGGGGAACCCCCCATAAAATAATGCGAAAGTGATTGTCTACGGAAATCCGGGGAAATGGGCTGCTTTCATAGCGGCAGGACGGCTCATGCAAGAGAGTTATAGCCACTGACCAAGCCGGCAGCAGGCCCTATAGGGACTGCTGCCGGCAAGCGTCTCAAGACGCACCGAAATTTGCATCATTGGTCCCGCATCCTGTAAACGGGCGATTGCCGTTCTGTCAGAGATTTTCTCTGCTGATAGCCTTTCGGCATCAGCCCGTTTTGCTCGAGACTTCAAGCGAAAGTTTTGACAGGATGCTTCCACCGGAAAATCCGGTGATTTCCCCAGCCAATGAAATTCACCGGGCCTATAGGCCCGGCCGGTAACGGGCACCGAAGGGCCTGCGCAAACCGCCGCTGCGGCCGATGGCCATGATTTTCCCCGCAAATGCCGCGGCAGAGCGGAAACGGGAAAAAAAATCCGGGAAAGGCTTTTCGGAAAGGGAAAAATGTACTATAATAGGTTATGATCAGCCGCGTCGCGTGCGCGGCAGCCAAGAAGGGGGAACTTCCAACATGACCAATCGTGTCAAGATTGAAATTCTGGGCGCGGAGTACACAATCGCGACTCCTGAGGAAGAAGAGTATGTCCGCCGTCTGGCCCGGGAGATCGACGCGCAGGTTTCCCAGCTGCTTGACAGCGACTCCAAGCTCTCTCCCAACGCCGCCCTGATTCTGACCGCGCTGAGCTACGCCGATTCGTTCTATAAGAGCGAGCAGTCGGCAGACCATATGCGTTCCCAGCTCTCCGACTATCTGGAGGACGCCGCCCGTGCCCGCATCGAACTTGATGACGCCAAGCGGGAGATGGAAAAAATGCGCCGCCAGCTCGAGCTGTTGACCAAGGTATCCCAAAGCCCCGAACGCCGGAACTCCTGAGCGGAAGCGGCACCATCTCCCGCCGCTTTTTTGCGGCGGCCGGAACAAAAAGAGGCATTTTATGACACTGAAGATTCAGAGATTAACCCCCACTGCCGCCCTGCCGGAGCGGGCAACCGGCCAGAGCGCGGGTCTTGACCTGCGTGCCGATATCGGACAGGCCGTCACCCTGCCGCCCGGCGGCGCATCGGTCTTTCCCACAGGACTGGCCATCGCACTGCCCGAAAGAACGGTCGGACTGATTTTCGGCCGCAGCGGCTTGGGAATCAAGCATGGCATTGCCCCTTCCAACGCGGTCGGGGTCATCGATGCCGACTACCGCGGCGAGATCAGGGTCGGGCTGACCAACCATTCGGACAAGCCCTATACCATCGAGCCCGGAGAACGGATTGCCCAGCTCGTTGTGACGCCGGTGCTTCTGCCCGAAATTGCCGAGGTTGCCTCCCTTGATGAGACTGCCCGCGGCGCGGGCGGCTTCGGCTCGACCGGGAGGGGATAGGGCATGAAGCTCAAGCGCAATCTCGCCTTTCTTTTCTTTCTGCTGGCCGGGGTCATCCTCGGGCTGCTCCTCGCATCCGCCGCGGAGGGAATCCCCTTTCTGAGCTGGCTCGCCTTTGGCCGTACGGTCGGCCTTTCCACTGCCAACCCGCTGGTCTTCGATTTTGCGATTCTCAAGGTCGCCTTTGGTTTCGAGATCGGCTTTAATGTCGCCCAAATCATCACCGTCACCCTCGCGCTGCTCGTCTATAAGAGCGTCGCACAGAAGCTGTGACCGGTTATTATCCCTGTGGAAACGAGGAATTCGATGAGTTTGATCCTTGCCTCCGCCTCGCCGAGACGGCAGGAATTGCTCCGTTTGATTACGGAAGATTTTTTGGTACATAATTCCAATATTGACGAATCGCTTGTTCCGGGGCTCTCCCCCGCCAACGCGGTTTCGCTCCTTGCCCGCCGCAAGGCCCTTGCCGTCCGGCAGGAATGCCCGCGCGACGCAGTGATCGGCGCCGACACCGTTGTGGCAGTCGACGGCTTTATCCTCGGGAAGCCCCGGGACAACGCCGACGCCGCCCTGATGCTCCGGCAGCTCTCGGGCCGCACCCATGAGGTGTTTACCGGCGTCTGTCTCGCGCTTCCCGCTCCCGGCATGGAAAACGCCTTTGTCTCCCGCGCGCAGGTAACCTTCGCACCGCTCAGCGAAGATGAAATCCTTGCCTACGTCGCCAGCGGCGAGCCGGCCGATAAAGCCGGAGCCTATGGCATTCAGGGGCTGGGCGCGCGCTTTATCGAACGGATCAACGGAGATTATTACACCGTGATGGGGCTGCCGGTCTGCGGGCTCTATCACCTGATGCGGGAACAGGGGCTGCTGTAGCGTCCTGTTTCCGAAGCACCGGCGCAGCCGCAAAAAATTCTAGGAGGAACCGTATTATGTTTTCTTTTTCGAAGGATATCGGCATGGATCTCGGCACCGCGAACACCCTTGTGTTCATGAAAGGGAAGGGCATCATCCTGCGGGAACCGTCGGTCGTGGCGGTTGACACCCGCAAGGACGAGGTGCTCTACGTCGGGCAGGAGGCCAAAGAGGTCATCGGCAAGACCCCCGGTTCAATCGTTGCGATGCGCCCCCTCAAAGACGGGGTCATCGCCGACTTCGACATCACCGCGAACATGATGCAGCGGTTCATCAAGAAGGTCTGCGGCAGCTCGATCTTTTCCCATCCCAACATCATTATCTGCATTCCGTCCGGGGTCACCGACGTCGAGCGCCGCGCCGTCCGCGAGGCGGCCGTGGCAGCCGGCGGCCGGCGGGTTTCGATCATCGAGGAGCCGATGGCCGCGGCAATCGGCGCGGGCCTGCCTGTAGCCGAGGCGACCGGCAGCATGGTCGTGGATATCGGCGGCGGCACCAGCGAGGTCGCTGTGATCTCGCTGGGCGGCATCGTCACCGCCCGCTCGGTGCGGATCGGCGGCGATTCCTTTGACTCCGCCATCATCCAGTATATCAAGCGCAAATACAACCTGCTGATTGGCGAACGCACTGCCGAGCAGATCAAGATCGAAATTGGATCGGCCTATCCCTTTGAAAATGAGGAGCCGCGCGAAATCAAGGGCCGCAACCTTGTCGACGGTCTGCCCAAGAGCATCACTATCGAGCCTTATGAGATCCGGGAGGCGCTCGCCGACTCGATCTCCCAGGTGCTCGACGCGATCAAGACCACCCTCGAGCGGACTCCGCCCGAGCTGGCCGCCGATATCATCGACCACGGCATTACCCTGACCGGCGGCGGCGCGCTGCTGCGCGGGCTCGACGCCCTTGTTTCGAAGGAAACGGGCATCAACGTCCACATCGCCGAAAATCCGCTCGACTGCGTGGCCGTCGGCACCGGCCGCGTTCTTGAGGATATCGAACGGCTGCGGGACGTCCTGACAACCGGGGATGACTCCAAGCCGCGGTAAGCAGGGAAACTAACCGTACAGAACATGCCGGGGCCCGAGGCCGTTTGGATGGCAGGGCCCCGCTTTTGCATCCAGACGGCGGAGCCTCCGCCTTTCAGGAGAGGGGTGCCATATGGGCGATTTTTTTAAGGGAACCCGCTTCAAAATCCTTGCGCTGATCCTCGCGCTGGTCCTCGCGTTTACCCTGCGGGCGGCCTATTCCGGCACCGCCGTTCCGATGATCAGCCAGCTCACCGCATGGCTGATGACTCCCCTGCAGCGGGCGAGCGCCGGAATCTCCTATGCGGTGAGCGACGCGGCGGCCGGCCTTTTTTCGGGCCGGCGGCTGGCGCAGGAAAATGAATCCCTGCGGAATGAAAATGCCGCCCTGCGTTCGATGCTCGTCGAATACGAGCGGGCAAAATCCGAAAACGAACAGCTCAAGGAATATCTGCAGATTCGGGATAAGAATCCCGATTTTGATTTCGAGCCGGCGATGGTCGTCGGGAGGGACACCGCCTCCCGCTTTTATTCCTTCACCATCGATAAGGGAAGCAACGACGGAATCAGCGTCAATGATCCTGTCATCACCGAAGAGGGGCTGGTCGGCCTCGTGTCGGAGGTCGGCTTCACCTATTCCAAGGTGCTGACCATCCTCGATGTGGCGATTCAGGTCGGCGCGATGGACAGCGTCACCCGCGAGATCGGGGTGACCTCTGGAGAGCTTCCGCTTGCCGAACAGGGGATGCTTCTGCTCTCCTACCTGCCGCGCGAGTCTCAGGCCCAGCCGGGGGATATCATCGCGACCACCGGAATCGGCGGGGTGTTTCCCCGGGATATTGTGATCGGCTCCATCAGCGAGCTGCGCCCCGACAGCAAGGGGCTTTCCCTCAACGCGGTCATCGAACCGCCTGCCGACCTGCGCGCGGTTCGGGATGTTCTGGTCGTTAAGAGCTTCGAGGGGCAGGCCGCCCCCGAATCAACCCGGTGAGGAGGCAGGCTTGTTGGAACAGAAAACGCTGCGTCTCTTTCTCTGGAAAAATTTTATCTACACCCTGCTGATCCTGCTGGCCTATCTGCTGCAGGAAACGCCCGCCCTCTTCCCCGCGGCGCTGCGCCCTGTGCTGGTCATCTCGATGGTGACGGCCATCGCGATGAACGAGGGGGAGTTTTCCGGCGGGCTGTTCGGGTTGTTCGGGGGGCTGCTCTGCGACACCGCCGTTTTTCACATTTTCGGGGCCGCGTCGATTTTCTTTCTGGTCCTCGGGTGCGGCTGCGGCCTGCTGATTATCTACCTGATTCAGCCCACTGTCAGGAGCGCCTTTCTCCTCTCGGGCAGCTTTGCGCTGATCTACGGGCTGGCCGCCCATTATCTCATTTACGGCATGTGGGGCTATGAGGGTGCGGCCCGTCTGCTGTTCACCCGAACCTTCCCATCCGCCGTATCAACCGCCGTTTTCGGGATGGGCTGCTTCTGGCTGGTTTGGAAAATTCGTCTCGCCTTTGAGGATGCCGCCCGCTGATTTTCCTCGCACGGATCGCGGGAATTGTCTTCGGATATGTTACAGGAAAGGAGCTGACCCCTCGGAATGAAAATTGACCGCGACCGCCTGCGGCTCATCCTGCTGGGGGCCTTTTTCTGGGCAGTGCTTGGCGTTTTTACCTTTCGGCTGGTGCAGATTCAGATTGTGGACGGTTCCTATTACCTCGCCCAGCAGCAGAAGGGCAGCAGCCGCACGCAGGTCATCAAGGCGGCCCGCGGGGAAATCCTCGACCGCAACGGCAGCCCCTTCTCCTACAATGAGCCCTGCTACAACATCCTGTTCGACCGTGCGCTCACCTCCTCCGACGCGGACAACGAGACGATTCTGCGGCTGATCCGGCTGCTGCGCGAGTCGGGCGAGTCGTGGGTCGACAACCTTCCGCTGGTGATTGAGGGGAATGTTCCCACCTTTTCGGGTGATGACACCGCCGTCAGCCGTCTTCGGGAGCATCTCGAAACCAACACCTACGCCCTTGCGCCCGATGTTTTTTACTGGCTGTGCGAGCGTTACAGCCTGCAGGATTATTCCATGCAGGACGCGCGGGATATCGGCGCGGTCCGCTATGAAATGGAGCGCAAGGGATATTCGCTCTCAACCCGCTACACCTTTGCCGAGGATGTCTCGCTCGAAACCGCCATCTACCTGCGGCAGATCGTCCACACCCTGCCGGGAGTGGACGTGGCCGAAACCGCCAAGCGCGCCTACCGGGACGGCGGACTGGCGCCGCACATTGTCGGCCGGGTCGGGGCGATCTTTGCCGACGAGCTGGAGGGATACCTCAGCCAGGACAAGGGCTACACCCGCGAGGATCTCGTCGGCAAGGAGGGAATTGAGCGGACCTTTGAATCAACGCTGCGCGGCACCGACGGCGTGCGCCGCATCGATCTTGACGCCTCCTACCATGTGATCGGCATCGAGGAGGAGCGCCCCGCCATCCCTGGGAATTCGGTGGTGCTGACGCTGGATAAGGAGATTCAGCGCACCGCCGCCGAGGCGCTCGAGGCCGAGATCAGGCTGCTCAACGAGACGGCTCCCGCCGGGGAAGGCCGGGAGGCCAACGCCGGGGCGGTCGTGGCGATTGATATCAAAAGCTCCGAGCTGCTTGCAGCCGTCACTTATCCTTCCTACAATCTCGAAACCTATTCGGCCGACTACGCCAGCAATGCCGCTGACCCGCTCTATCCCTTTCTGAACCGGGCTTTTTCAGGAATCTATGCCCCCGGCTCCTGCTTTAAGCCGGTGACCGGCATCGCCGGGCTGGCCGAGGGGGTCATCACTCCGGAAACCCGGGTCAACTGCCAGCACATCTACACCTTCTATGCGCCGGGTTATCAGCCCACCTGCCTCGGCTGGCACGGTCTTTTTACCGTCACCGATGCGCTGCGCCACTCCTGCAACATCTTTTTCTACGACACCGGACGGCAGCTCGGCATTGCCAAGCTGAATGAATACGCCCGGGCATTGGGACTTGGCTCCCCCACCGGCATCGAGCTTTCAGAGGCTTCCGGCACCCAGTGCAACCCGGACACCCCCTTTCCCGGAGACGCACTACAGGCCGCCATCGGACAGCTCGACAACGGCTACACGCCGCTCCAACTCGCCAACTACTGCGCCACTATCGCGCGGCGCGGCGTCCGCACCCGGCTCAAGCTGGTGAAATCCGTCTCCTCCTACTATGACTGGACCGACGTGATGGAAGCGCCGGAATCTGAGGTTCTCAGCGATCTCGGACTTCCGAAAAGCCTTTACGACCCGATCTTCGAGGGCATGATTCAGGCGACCCACGACCCGCGCGGCACCGCCTACAGCCGGCTGGGGAATTATCCGCTGACAGTGGCCTCTAAAACCGGCACCCCGCAGACCCGCGAATTCCCCAACTCGACCTTCATCTGCTTCGCCCCTGCCGAGGATCCCCAGATCGCCATCGCGGTGGTCATCGAAAAGGGGTGGCACGGCTATACCGGCGCGCCGGTCGCACGCAAGGTGCTGGATGCTTATTTCTTCCCCGGCCAGGGAAAAGAAACCGAAGACGGGGCCTCCGCCGGGAGCGAATCTTCCGCCGAAACGGCATCTTCGCCCGACGGTCAGCCGGCCGGCGCTCCCTCTTCTGTGCCGGCCGGGTAGCAGGCGGGCCGCCGCATTGAAATTTTCTCAGAAATTTGCGAAGTTCTATCTGTTCAAGCTGGATTTTTTGTGTTAAACTTGACAGAAAGGGGTCATCCGATGCCGAAAATTTTGTTAGTAACCTCTGGAAAGGGAGGCACCGGGAAAACCACCGTCTCGATGCTGCTCGCCCATGCGCTCTGCCGGCGTGACCGCAATGTTCTGCTGATCGAGCTGGACAGCGGCCTGCGCGGCCTTGATCTGCTGCTGGGCGTTTCCGACCGGGTGGTATACGACCTCTCCGATTACCTCTGCGGACGCTGCAAGCCGGTCAAAGCGGTCACTGTCTGCGATGTGCCGAAGGGCAATCTGCATCTGATCGCCGCACCATCCGACCGGTATTTCGTTCCCGATCCCAACGCGCTGGCTTCTCTGCTCAGAGGGATGAGCAGCTGCTATGACGAGCTGATTCTTGACACTGCCGCCGGATTGGGGCGCGGATTTGACGTTGCAGCTTCGCTCTGCACCTCTGCTCTGGTGGTCACAACACCCGACCCGGTTTCGGTTCGGGACGCTGCCAAGGCGGTTTCCATGCTTCAGCGCACCCCGCCCCGCCTGATCGTCAACAAATTTTCCACCCGGCAGCTCTCCGCCGATCTGCCCGATCTCGATTCGATCATCGATACGGTGGGCGCACAGCTCATTTCTGTGATTCCCGAGGACCCCGCCCTCCCGCAAGCCGGAGCGCGCGGCGTCCTTCCCCCCGCTTCTTCCCCCGCGATGGGGGAAATCGAGGACCTCGCACGCCGGCTGCTCGGCGAACGGGTCCTTCTCAACACCGGCCGGCTACGGTAAGCGGACCGTTCGACATAAAGGAGGAGTTTTCTTGAACATCGCTTTGATCGCGCACGATTCCAAAAAGGAACTGATGGTCCAGTTCTGTATCGCCTACAGCGGCATCCTCAGCCAGCACAACATCTGTGCGACGGGGACGACCGGCAAGCTCGTGGCCGAGGCTACCGGGCTTCGTATCTTCCGCTTTCTTTCGGGCGAGCAGGGAGGGGACCAGCAGATCGCAGCGCGCATCGCCTGCAATGAAATCGATCTGCTGCTCTTTTTGCGCGATCCCTTGACCATGAAGGCCGGCGAACCGGACGAAGCAAACCTGATCCGTCTCTGCGACGTCCACTCGATTCCCGTCGCAACCAATATTGCCACTGCCGAGGCTCTGATTCATGCGCTCGAAAAGGGCGACCTTGACTGGAGAAATATCGTAAACCCAAAGCGCTGACCCACGCGCCCGAAAAGGGCGGCCCCGGCCAGAGAAATATCGTAAGCCCGAGGCGCCGACCCACGCGCCCGAAAAGGGCGGCCTTGACTGGAGAAATATCGTAAACCCAAAGCGCCGACCCACGCGCCCGAAAAGGGCGGCCCCGACCGGAGAAATATCGTAAACCCGAGGCGAAGCATAGAGCTTCGAAACTGCGTGATGATCGTACGCGGCCTGTTTTGGGCCGCTTGGACTCCCGCATTGAACGGCTGCGACGCGAAAGCAGTAAGCCGCAGATCTGCGCCCACAGAGAAGGGGGCCATGCCGCCGTACGGCGGCATGGCTGCAAGCCCCCGGCGCGGTCCGGCCGAAGGACATTCGCAGAGCCGGGGGTGCAAAACGCCCTCCGACCGCCCCGCGTTAAGGGGTCAATGAGTGGAAAGGCCCGTCCTTTCCAGAACAAGGGTGGCACCGCGCGGAGGATTCTCCCCGCCCCTTCTGAAAATTGAGGGGCGGGGTGTTTTGTTTTCCCCGGCTCCGCGCGTTTTTCGCCGCATCCAAAATGCTGCGGCGTGACGATACAAAACCAGAAACAGTTCAAAGGAGCGAATAGAAAATGGCAGACACCATGAACGGACTCAAGCGCACCGCCTACTGCGGAGAGCTTACCACCGCCCAAATCGGGCAGGAGCTGGTACTCGCGGGCTGGGCGGCCAAACAGCGCAACCTCGGCAACCTGATTTTTATCGACCTGCGCGACCGCACCGGAATCGCCCAGCTCGCCTTTGATGATTCCAGCGACCGTGCCTCTTTTGAAAAGGCCGCCTCGGTGCGCAGTGAGTATGTGCTGATGGCCAAGGGGCTGCTGCGCCGCCGCGAATCGGTCAACCGGGATATCCCGACCGGTGAGGTCGAGCTTTATGTCTCGGAACTGAAAATTCTTGCGGTCAGCGAAACTCCTCCCTTTGACATTAAAGACGGCATCAAGACCAACGAAGAACTGCGGCTCCGCTACCGCTACCTCGATCTCCGCCGCCCCGAGCTGCAGTCGGCTATCCTGATGCGGCACCGCATCGTCAAGCTGGTGAGGGATTATTTCGACCAAAATCATTTTGTCGAAATCGAAACCCCGATCCTCATCAAGTCGACTCCTGAGGGCGCCCGCGATTACCTTGTTCCCTCGCGGGTGCATCCCGGCAAGTTCTACGCGCTGCCCCAGTCACCACAGCTCTACAAGCAGCTTTCGATGCTCGCGGGCTTTGACCGCTACCTTCAGATTGCCCGCTGCTTCCGCGACGAGGATCTGCGCGCCGACCGCCAGCCTGAATTCACCCAGATCGATCTCGAGATGTCCTTTGTCGATGAGATCGATGTCCAGACGGTCAACGAAGGACTGATGAAGCGGATCTTCAGGGAGATTCTCGGCCGCGACCTTGAGCTTCCGCTGCGCCGCCTCCCCTGGCGGGAGGCCATGGAACGCTTCGGCTCGGATAAACCGGACACCCGTTTCGGCCTTGAGCTGGTCAATCTGACCGACCTGCTGAAAAACACCGAATTCGCCGTTTTCAAGGGCGCGATTGAGGCGGGCGGCAGTGTGCGCGCGATCAACGTCAAAGGCGCGGCAGGCACCCTCTCCCGCAAGGAAATCGACAAGCTCGCCGATGTCGCCAAACTCTTCAAAGCCAAGGGCCTTGCTTTTACCCGGGTAACCGCCGACGCACATTCCTCCTCGTTTGAAAAGTTCCTCACGCCCGATGAGGTCTCGGCAGTTCACGAGCGGATGGAGCTGGAAACCGGCGACGTGCTGCTGGTGGTAGCCGATCCCCGCGATTCGGTCGTTTTCGCCGCGCTTGGCGCGCTGCGTCTCAACCTCGCCAAGCGGTTGGCGCTGATTCCCGAAGGCAGCTACGACCTGCTCTGGGTTACCGACTTCCCGCTTTTCGAGTACGACCCCGACGAGGGCCGCTACTTCGCGATGCATCATCCCTTCACCAGCCCGAACCTCGACGACCTCGACAAGATGGAGTCCGATCCCGGCCACTGCCGTGCGCGGGCCTACGATCTGGTCCTCAACGGTACCGAGCTGGGCGGCGGCTCGATCCGAATTTCCGACCCCTCGGTGCAGAGCCGGATGTTCGCGGCGCTCGGCATGAGTCCGGAGGAAGCGCAGGAGAAGTTCGGTTTCCTGCTCAACGCCTTTAAGTATGGCGTCCCGCCGCATGGCGGCATGGCTTACGGGCTTGACCGTCTGGTAATGCTGCTGCTGGGCAAGGATTCGATCCGCGACGTGATCGCCTACCCGAAGGTCCAGAACGCCAGCGAGTTGATGACCGACTGCCCGGGCACTGTCGATTTGAAATCGCTCGACGAACTCTCGATCGCCGTCACCAGAACTGAGGGCTGAGTTTTCCGGCCGCCCGGCGGCAGAGAGGCCGTCCCGTCAACCGGCGGGACGGCCTCTCTTTTCTTCGCTGCCGGATGTCCGGCGCTTTTCTCCGGGATGGCAGATCTCCCGGTTGCCGCAGGTTGCACAGCCGCGGCCGCAGCCGCGCTTGGTCCGCTGCTCGGTCCGGCAGACCAGCAGTACCGCCGGCACTGTGACCAGCAGCAAAAAGATCGTAATGGTCATGGACGCCCCTCCAAATCAAGAATCATTATTCTTATTATAGTGATTCCAGCGGATGTTGTCCATCGCCGGCATGGAAAAATCCCGGCACGCCGCGCAGACGTACCGGGATGCAGAATTTAGGGCATTCAGCCCTCCGGAAGTTCCGCGCAGAGACGGGCGCAGAAAAGCTCAAATCGCTCGTGACAAAACGCCCGGGCATAAAGCTGCTCGATCCGGTCGGCCTCCTCGCGCGCGAGAGCGAGTGTTTCTTTTGCAAGGAGGGTCATCTGTTTTGCCGCTTTGCGGTGGAAGGCGATGCGGCTTTTGCAGGCGGCGAGAATCTCCCGGTCGGTGAAGCGGCGGGCGTTGATCACCCGCTGCGGATTCTTCACCGCCGGAAGCCTCTCATTGACGGTGAAAAAGCCCAGTGAGAGATCGGGGAAGATCAGCTGCTCGAGCCGCTCATAAGGGGAAAAGGGGCTGTAGCCGCAGAGCATCCGTTGTGCCCGCTCGCCGCCCCGGCGGCGCAGCGCGGCGAGCAGATGCGACGCCGAGGGACCGATTTCATCCTCAAGCAGCACCACCCGCCCGAGCGATTCCATTGCGTCGGCGGCCGGCCCGCAGGCGTGGTCGGTGGTGGAAAGCAGGCAGACCGCCTCCTGAGCGTCCCCATGCGGCCGGGAAAACTCCTGCGCGGCGATCCGGTCGGCCTGCCGCTCGATCTTAGCCCGGTCGGTTGCCTCGTTCGCCATCCGGAAGCGGTCCCCCCAAAGGGTATCCGCCGCCCCCAAATAGCGCCGCGCCTGCTCGAGCAGCCGGGTATTCTCTTTGTCCGCCGCGATCAGATCGCGGCGCAGCGCGGCAAGCTCCTGCTCATCCCAGCAGTCTCCGAGCCAGACAACCCGCTCCACCGCGCCGGGATAACGCGGCTCGATCGGGTGGGGCCCGGCGGCGTCGATGACCGAAAATCCATCCCAGAAAGCCGCTTCAAGCAGCATGGGCGCCAAAGGATCGAGAACCCGGCAGACCTGCTTTCCGGACTCTTCGGCGGTCTCGGCGAGACGCACGATCAGCGCCGATCTTTTGGCGCGTGTTCCCCCCTTGAGCAGCCAGACCCGCGGGAAACGGTCCGGATCAGCAAGCAGCGACAGCCGTGAAACAAACCCCAGCGGGGTCTGGGCGCTGAGAAAGAAACGCGGCGGGTATTGGTTCATCACCGAAAAACCTCCTCAAACAATCTGTTTCATGTTATTCCAATCCGGCACAAAATGCCACAACAGGAAACGGATTGATGGAACGGGAGGCATTTATTCCAAGATTTTTCCGAGTTTGGGATAGGCCGAGAGGGCGCTGCGGTAAAAGACCTGTTCCCAATGGGCGGCCGGGACGCAGGAAGCGATCAGAGCGATATAGTGTTCGAGGCTGACCAGCGGCCAGTCGGTACCGAACATCACCCGATCCCACTTCTCGGCAAAGGCGAGCCAGCCTGAAAGCTCCGAAACATAGTGGGAAAAACGGCCGCGGAAATCCGCCGTCTCGGGCCGTCCCACCGCCAGCCCCGAAAGGTCGGTGTAAACATTGGGATTCTTGGCCACCACCTCGGCGGCGTCGGCCATCCACGGGCTGCCGAAATGGCAGATCACCAGCCGCAGCTTTGGATAAGCCACCGCCACCTCGTCGATCGCCAGCGGATGGGCGAAGCGCAGCCGCCCGGTGCTGCTCGCAGTGTCCCCGGTGTGATAGGCAACCGTCAGATCAAATTCCCGTGCCAGCTCATAGACGGGGGTGTAGATCGGGTCGTAGGCAAAATACGGCTTGTAGCCAAGGTAGATCTTAAACCCCATGCAGTTCGGGCAGGCGAGCACCCGGCGGTAATCGGCAAGGGTCCGTTCCAGCCGCCCCGGTTTCAGCCCCTCGGGATCGACCCCGATGCAGAAGCAGACCTGCGGGGGATACCGGTAATGATCCGGGTCCGGCTCCCCGGCGAGGTTGAAAAGTCCCGCCCGGCAGGGGTCTTCATCGAGCCGTCCGGTTCCCATGACGACACAGCCCGCAACCTCGAGCCGCTCAAATTCCCGCAGCAGGGACGACAGATCGTTCTTCGGACCGCCCTGCTCCCCGAGCTGGTCAAACTTTTCGTTTTTATTGAGATGCAGATGCGCGTCTATGATCTTCACAACAAAGCCTCCCCTGCCTATTTGTATAATATCTACAGAATACCATGGAATTTTCAGAAAAGAAAGCCCCAAATCTTTTGACAGCCACTGTGAAGTGCGATAGAATAAAATAAAAGGAGTTCCCAAATTCCACATCGAAAGGTGGCTTTCTTGATGGCAAGAGTTTATGAGCCCGGCCTGCGGCTGCGCAGCCTGGTGATTTTCCGTAATTTGCTGGAAGACCCGGTCATCGCGGCGCTTCAGGATCTTTTTGACGAGCATGGGGATATCCCCACCCGCGTCCGGCGCTATGCGAAGTTTGCCGCCGCCCTTTATGAGCATGGCGATAACCTCTCGGATTATATCCTTTCCGCAGTCCTCTGCGACGAAAACCCGGTCATGGCGGCGCTGGCTCTCAACCGGCCGATCTCCCCCTGCTTTGAGGAGGCGTTCCGGCAGGAGCTCAAGCTTCTGGAGCAGATCAGCCAAATCACCAGCGAGGACATGAAGGATCTCGTCGGCTACAAGGGCTTCCTGCCGTCCTATGAGATTACCGGGTACGATTTCCGCAAATGCTACGGCGACCGGCTGGTGGAAATTTCCCGCTACGGATACGGGATCTTTGTCCGCCACCGGATGTTCCTCTTCGAGAACCATCAGCTGATCCCGGTGCTGAACCCCGATCCGATCACCCTGAGCTGCCTGCCCGGCTACGAGCAGCAGCGCCGCCAGGTGCTCGACAACACTGCGGCTCTGCTCGAGGGCCGTCCCGCCGCCAACGTCCTGCTTTACGGCGACAGCGGAACCGGAAAATCATCGACCGTCAAGGCGGTGGTCAACGAGCTTTTTGACCGCGGCCTGCGCCTGATCGAGCTGAAAAAGAGCCAGATCGTCGAGATTCCCGCGCTGCTTGACCGCCTGAGTGTCAATCCGCTGCACTTCATCCTCTTCATCGACGACCTCTCCTTCAGCCGCGATGACGACAGCTATGCCACCCTCAAGGCGGTGCTCGAGGGATCGGTTTCCTCCAAGACCGGCAATGTGGCGATCTATGCCACCAGCAACCGCCGCCATCTCGTCAAGGAAAGCTTTGCCGACCGGGATGGGGACGATCTCCACTATAACGACACCATCGCCGAGCTGACCAGCCTTTCCGACCGTTTCGGCCTTACCATCACCTTCGAGAAGCCCGACAAGGAGAAGTATATCGGCATCGTCGGCCAGCTTGCCGACCTGCATGAGATTTCGATGCCGCGGGAGGAGCTTTTCGCCCGGGCAGAGGCCTTTGCGCTCCACCGTTCAGGGCGTTCTCCGCGTGTGGCCAAGCAGTTCATCGAATCGCTCCTCGCAAACGGCGAAATGAATTGATACAAAGGGGTTGACATTTTTCAAATCCCGGCCTATAATAGCAATATAATTAAACAGACCACAAATGCGAAGAAGGGAACAGTACCCGCGCAGTTGGCGTTTTCAGAGAGCTGTCGGTTGGTGTGAGACAGCGGCGCGTCCGCGGCGAAAATCGTCCCTGAGCAGGTGACCCAAAGGAAATCTTCCGAGTAGGCTCACACGGTTAACGTCCGTTATGACGTTCGGCATTCGGCTGCTGGCAGCCCGATGTTCGACCGAGGGGCCGTCTTTTCGGGCGGCAACAAGAGTGGTACCGCAGAGCGCATGACATGCCTTTGTCTCTTGAAGATCAGGAGACAAAGGCATTTTTTGTTGGTCTGGAAAAGAAAAGGGGAGTATTTGACGATGAAAAACAACAAGGAACTGTTTCTGATGAGCCTGCTGGCCACCGATGCGGCCGACGCCCTTTCTCGCTTCTGCGGTATTTTGGGACGCTGGGGATGCTCTCTTGAGGGCATGAATCTGACCCGCGACTGGTCGGGTGATGCACGCCTGACCGCTGTGGTGGGCGGCGACGCCCATCAGCTCGACCGCATTGCACAGCAGGCCGCCAAGCTCTGCACGGTTCGTTCTGCCGCTTTGCTTTCCCCCCGCCCGCTCGGAGAGGATGAAACGCTGCACCTGTCGTTGCGCGCCGGTTCGCTGACCCACGCCGAGGCGAGCCATCTCTGCGCCGCCCACGGCGCAATGATCTGCGGGCGCACCGACAGCGCCCTGCGCATTGAGATGACCGGAGATCCCGCGGCCCTCGCCGGATTCCTCAGCGCCGCCGCTCCCTACGGGGTGCTGTCGGCTGAAGTGAGCAACGTTTCCACCTTCCCGATGGAGGAAGAGCTGCTTCGCGCGGCCTATTGATTTCCGCCCCGCTTGACTTCCGCTTTCCCGGACGGTAAAATGGGGGCAGTCTGCTCAAATTCTGCGGGAACGGGTCCTGTGACCGGCTCCCGCCGCCGGAGGAAGCTTCCATGCGAATCGTTGTTGTCTCGGATACCCACCGGGACTTTGACCGCCTTTACCGTCTCGCCCTCGTTGAAAAGGGCCGGACCGATCTTTTTGTCCACCTCGGAGACGGGGAGCAGGAGCTTGACGACCTGCGCGCGGCCTTTCCCGGACTGGCCCTGCTCTCGGTCCGGGGCAACTGCGACCTTTTTTCCATGGCTCCCGACCATCTGCTCTTCGAGGAGGGCGGAATCCGGCTCTTTGCCTGCCACGGGCACAGCTTTTCGGTACGGTACAGTCTCGACGGTATCCGCTCGTTTGCCCGCTCCAACGGGGCCAGGGTTGCCCTGTTCGGCCACACCCACCGGCGCTGCTGCCTCAATGAGGGAACTCTGACCCTTATGAATCCGGGTAGCCTTTCCGAACCGCGCGACGGAATTTTCAACAGCTACGGCGTAATAGAAATCGTCAACGGCCAGCCCTTCTGCCATCTCGAACAGCTGGCGGCGGATTAGAAGAATTCTGGGGATTTTTCCGTAAAATCTTTGATTTTCTCCTTTTTGCTCGGATTATATTCCGCGTTCTCCGCTTGACAAATTTTTCTTTTGTTTGTATGATAGAGGACAAAATTGAACAGCATCTTCGGGGCAGGGTGAAATTCCCGATCGGTGGTACAGCCCACGAGCCGCAAGGCAGATCCGGTGTGATTCCGGGGCCGACAGTTACAGTCTGGATGATAAGAAGATTGCAGAGCCTGCGCATCAGCGGATGCGGGCGTTTGTTTGCAATGCTCCGAAATGAAAAATTCATTTCGGAGCATTTTTGCGGACGGCACCCGCAGCGGCTGTATCGTGCACCGCCCGCCGGAAATTTTCTGCCGGTCAGTGCGCTTGTGCGCACTGCTTCTCCGATAAAGCCCCGAACTGCCTGTTCGGGGCTTTTTATATCAGGAGGTGTTTTGAATGGAGGACGAAAAGTGGATGCGGCGGGCGCTTCATCTGGCAGAACGGGGCATCGGACAGGTCAATCCCAATCCGCTGGTCGGAGCAGTCATCGTCCGGGACGGCCGGACGCTGGGAGAAGGCTGGCACGAACGGTACGGCGGGCCACACGCAGAGCGAAACGCGCTTGGGCACTGCGCCGGCTCCCCTGAGGGAGCGACGCTCTATGTCAACCTCGAGCCCTGCTGCCACACCGGCAGAAATCCTCCCTGCACCGACGCGATTCTCGAAAGCGGAATCCGCCGGGTCGTCGTCGGCTCCCTCGACCCGAATCCGCTGGTGGCCGGCCGCGGAATCTCCCTTCTGCGGGAAAAGGGAATCGAGGTCGTGATCGGAATTCTCAAAGAAGAAAGTGATGCAATCAACGCGCCGTTCTTCCATTATATCCGCACCGGAACGCCCTATGTCGTACTCAAGTATGCGATGACTCTCGATGGAAAAATCGCCTCCCGGACCGGCGCTTCCCGTTGGATTACCGGGGAGGCGGCGCGGGAACGGGTGCATCAGGACCGCGGCCGTTACGCGGCGGTGATGGTGGGGATCGGGACAGTGCTGGCGGACGATCCTCTGCTCACCTGCCGGATTGAGGGCGGGCGCAGCCCCCTGCGGATTATCTGCGACAGCGGTCTGAAAACCCCGCTGGACAGCCGGATCGTCCGCACCGCCCGGGAGGTCCCCACCCTGATCGCGACCTGCGCGGGAGAGCCTGCTCAGCTTTCCCCCTACCGGAAAGCCGGCTGCGAAACGCTGACCCTGCCGCGGGGAACGGATGGGCGCCTCTCTCTTCCCGATCTGACGGCCGCGCTCGGGCAACTCGGAATTGACAGCATTCTGCTGGAGGGGGGTGCGGCGCTGCACGGCGCGATGCTTGACGCGCATCTGGTCCAGCGGATTCAATGTTATCTGGCGCCGAAGCTCTTCGGCGGAACGGCCGCTCCCTCTCCGGTCGGCGGACAGGGCGTCGAAAGCCCGGCGGAGGCATTTCGGCTCCTGCGCCGGACGATCACTCCTCTCGGGGAGGATCTGCTGATTGAAGGGGAGGTGTGCGGCAATGTTTACGGGAATTGTTGAGGAAACCGGCATCCTGCGCTCACTGCGCCCTGCTCCCGGCGGCGGAGGGATCCTCACGGCCCGCTGCCGCGCGGTGCTCGACGCGAGCCGCATCGGGGACAGCATCGCGGTCAACGGCGTCTGCCTCACCGTCTCATTCCTGGCAGAGGACGGCTTTTCCGCCGATGTGATGCCCGAGACGCTGCGCCGCTCCAATCTGGGTCTGCTTTCCCCCGGCGCGCGGCTGAATCTCGAACGCGCGATGCCTGCGGACGGCCGCTTCGGCGGCCATCTTGTCACCGGACACATCGACGGAAGAGGCAGCATCCGCTCGGTCTCCCGCGAGGGAAACGCCGTCTGGTACACAATCGGCTGCTGCCCCGAAATCCTGCGCTTGATCGTACCCAAGGGCTCGGTCGCCGTCGACGGCATCAGCCTGACGGTGGCCGATACAGGGCCCGGCTTCTTCAGGGTGTCGGTAATTCCGCACACCGCCGCCCTGACCAGCCTCGGCGGACGAAGGCCGGGAGATACAGTCAACCTTGAAAACGACTGTATCGGCCGCTATGTAGAACGCCTGCTGCAAGCCGGTACAGGTCAAAAGCCAGCCGGCGCCCTGACGGCGGAGGCCCTCTCCGCACTGGGCTTCTGAAGCGCCGGTAAATTACGGCGGCGGCTTCAGAGGAGCGCCGTTTGATTCCATAATCGAAAAGGAGAAAGCAAATCATGCCATACAACACCATCGACGAAGCATTGGAAGCTCTTCGTGCAGGCGAGCTGGTTCTTGTGACCGACGACCCCGACCGGGAAAACGAGGGGGATTTGATCTGCGCCGCCGAATTCGCCGATACCGAACGGGTCAATTTCATGGCAACCCACGCCAAGGGGCTGATCTGTATGCCGATGAGCGAGGCGATCTGCCGCCGGCTCGCCCTGCCGCAGATGGTGCCGGAAAACACCGACAACCATCAGACGGCCTTCACCGTCTCAATCGACCATATTTCCACAACAACCGGCATCTCTGCCGGAGAGCGCAGCGTCACCGCCCTGCGCTGCGCAGACCCCGGCGCCCGGCCGGAGGAGTTTCGCCGCCCGGGGCACATGTTTCCGCTGCTCGCCCGCAGAAACGGCGTTCTGGAACGCGCCGGCCACACTGAGGCCACCGTCGATCTGCTGCGGCTGGCCGGCCTTGAGGAATGCGGCCTCTGCTGTGAAATCATGCGGCAGGACGGCGGAATGATGCGCACCACCGAGCTTCTGGAATTTGCGGAGCACTGGGGTCTGCGGATGATTACCATCCGCGGCCTGCAGGAGTACCGCAAGCGCCGGGACAAGCTGGTGGAACGGGTGGCCGACGCAGCGCTTCCGACCAGATACGGCAGCTTCCGGGCAGTCGGCTTCATCAACCGGCTCAACGGAGAGCATCATGTCGCGCTGGTCAAGGGAGAGATTGGGAACGGGGAGAACCTTCTCTGCCGGGTTCACTCCGAATGCCTGACCGGAGACGCTTTCGGCTCAATCCGCTGCGACTGCGGCGGGCAGCTTGCCGCGGCCATGGCGCAGATTGAACGGGAGGGACGGGGCATCCTGCTCTATCTCCGGCAGGAAGGGCGCGGCATCGGTTTGATCAACAAGCTGCGCGCCTACGAGCTGCAGGACCGTGGGATGGACACGCTGGAGGCCAATCTCGCGCTGGGCTTCGGCGGGGATGAGCGGGAATATTACATCGGCGCGCAGATTCTGCGTGAGCTTGGTGCAAAAACACTGCGGCTGCTGACCAACAACCCTCAAAAGATTTATGATCTCTCGCACTTCGGAATGGAAATTACGCAGCGGGTGCCGATCGAGATGCCCGCCACCGAACAGAACCTTTTCTATCTGCAAACCAAACAGCACAAAATGGGTCATCTGCTGCATTATGGAGACTGAAGCCCGGTTGTGTTTCCCCGATTAAAAACTCAAGCTGGAAGGAGCGTCCCCCTATGAACCGTCTGGAAGGATCTCTCATCGCAAATGGACTGAAAATTGCCATCGTTGCCTCCCGCTTCAATGAATTCATCACCTCCCGCCTGCTCGGCGGCGCGCTCGACGGATTGCGCCGCCACGGTGCAGACGAGGACCTGATTGACGTCGCGTGGGTGCCCGGCGCGTTTGAAATTCCGCTTGCCGCCTCCAAGCTCGCCAAGAGCGGCCGCTACGACGCGGTCATCTGTCTGGGTGCGGTCATCCGCGGAAGCACCTCACACTATGACTATGTGTGCAGCGAGGTTTCAAAGGGCATCGCCGCGGCCGCGCTCGACAGCGGAATCCCGGTGCTTTTTGGCGTCCTGACCTGTGACACTCTGGAGCAGGCGATTGAGCGTGCCGGCAGCAAGGCCGGAAACAAGGGCTTCGAATGTGCCGAAGGCGCCATCGAGATGGCCAACCTGCTGCGTCAGTTCGCATCATAAGCTTCCAACGGCGAGGGTCTCAAAATGCGGATCGCATTTTGAGACCCTCGCCGTACGTGATTCAGGGTTCCGCCGTTTCATCCTCCGGGATGGGAGTCAGGTAATCTCTGGTATCGACCGGCAGATGCTTGGATCTGAGCCGCTCGGTAATCGTTTCCTTGAGCAGCGCGTAAAAAACGCCGAAGGTCGGCACGCCAATGAACATTCCCACCGGGCCGAACACCCCGCCGAAGAGCAGGATGGCAAAGACGACCCAGAAAGCCGAAAGACCGGTCGAATCCCCAAGGATCATCGGGCCGATGATGTTGCCGTCAATCTGCTGGAGCACAAGGATAAAGACCAGAAAAATCAGCCCCTGCACCGGGGAGACAAAGGCGATCAGGAAAAAACCGGGAACCGCCCCGATAAAGGGGCCGAAATAGGGCAGCACATTGGTAACACCGACGATAAAGCTGACCAGAACCACGTTGGGCATCTTCATGATGGAAAGGCCGATGAAGCAAAGAATGCCGATGATAATCGAATCGATAATCTTGCCGGTAATAAAGCGCCCGAACATCATGTGTGTGGTGCGGGTCACCGACATCAGGCGGCGCACCTTCTTCCGCGGCAGGAAGGCGCAAAGCAGTTTTCTGGCCTGGGCAATGAACGTCTCCTTGGCGAGCAGGAGATAGATCGATACGATTACAGCCACGCAGGCGGAGATCAGACCCGATCCAAACTGCCACGCAAGGGAGAAAAGCATGGGCAGCCCCGCTGAAATCCAGGCGAAAAGCCGTTGGATGCTGTCCCCAATCATCAGGGTGATCTGATCAATATAATCCTGCGGAATCAGTCCCTCGGGAATATTGTCGATCATGTTATTCACAAACTGTTCGGCCGCGGCAACATAATTCTGGAGCTGTCCGGCCAGAGCCGCGGCATTGCTCGCCACCTGCGGCAGAATGATGACCAAAAAGGAAATCAGCACCGCGCTGGTAATCAGATAGGTCAGCAGCACCGAGAGGCCGCGCCGCAGCCGTCCCGGAATTCTTCGATAAAAGGCCGCTTTTTCCAGCAACTCTTCCATCCACATCATGACCGGGTTGAGCAGGTAGGCCAGCACAAATCCATAAAGGATCGGACGGATCGGACGGATCACCCCCAACAGGCCGTTCCAAACCAGCCTGAAATTGCTCAGACCCCAATAGAAGCTGATCGCCAGCAGCAGGACGCCGAGCGCATAGGCCGATATGGTGTGATACTTGGGGTTGTGTTCAATCTTCATAGAGCTGCCCTCCCGCAGGTTTTCCGCAGATGCGGATTCTGCTTCTATCATAGCATACCATCCGCGGCAATGCCAGCCCCGGCAGACTGATCTTTGCATTTTCTTTCAGGCATTTGCTCACCGGGAAAGCAGCCGGTCCCATTCCTGATACGCGGCCTCCAGCGCCTGCTCATACCCGGAAATCTGCTCTGTCAGTTCGGTCAGACGCTCAAAATCACTGACGGCCTCAGGAGCGGCAAGCTGATCCTGCGCCTCCTGCACCGCCGCCTCCAGCCGGGCGATCTCTGCTTCCAGCTCGGCGGTTCGGCGCTTTTGCTCGGCCTCGGCCCGGCGCTGCGCCTTGGAACGGTAGTAATCCTTCGCCGCGGCAGATTCCTCCCCCGCGGCCTTGGGCATGGGAATCTGCTTTTGTTCCCGTTCCCGCTCCTCCCGCAAAGCGAGCTGTCGCTGCATCTCCTCGAAGTTTCCCTCGAAGCTCTCGGCACAGCCGTCCGCCATCCGCAGGATGCGGGTGGGCAGGCGGGAGAGAAGGTAACGGTCGTGGCTGACAATGATCAGCGTCCCCTCATAGCGGAGCAGCGCCTGCTCCAGCGACTCCTTCGCCGGGATATCCAGATGGTTGGTCGGCTCGTCCATCACCAGCACATTCGCATGCTCCATCATCAAAAAGGCAAGCTTGATCCGGGCGCGCTCTCCGCCCGAGAGAACCCCGATCTTTTTGAAGGCCTCCTCTCCGACGAGCTGAAGCCCGCCGAGCAGGGTGCGCAGCTCGTGCTCGGTCGAGGAAGGGAACCGGTCCCAAAGCTCCATCAGCGCTGTCTTATCGGGGTGCAGATCGGAGGAATCCTGCTCAAAGACCGAAAGGCGCACGTTGCGGCCCCATTCCACCGAGCCGCGCCGGTGGGGCAGGCGGCCGGTCAGCGTTTTCAGCAGGGTTGATTTGCCCGCTCCGTTTTCCCCGATGATCGCAAGGCGCTCTCCCCGCTTAACATGCAGGGAAAAATCCGAAAGCAGCGTCTTATGCCGCTCCCCCTCCCCGACCTCGAGGGTCAAATTCTCAGCAATCAGGATATCCGATACGGGCCGCAGCTTCGGCGTGAAGGAAAACTTCGGCGGCTTCATCGGCACGAAGGGCTTCTCCACCTCCCCGAGGTGCTCGATCATCCGCAGGCGGCTTTTGGCGCTCGACGAGGTGGTGGCCCGCACGATGTTGCGGTCGTGGTAATCCTGAAGCCGCGCAACCTCCTGCGTGTACCGCTCGTATTCCTTTTCCATCCGTTCGAGCCGTTCCTCACGCAGCGTGAGGTATCGTCCGTAGGGCGCCGGATAGGTGATCAGCGACAGGTTTTCGATCTCCCATGTGGCGGTGGTCACCCGGTCGAGGAAGTAGCGGTCGTGGCTCACCGTCAGGATCGCGCCCTTATAGCCGAGCAGATACTCCTCCAGCCAGCCCAGCATCCGGAAATCGAGATGGTTGGTCGCCTCGTCGAGAATCAGCAGCTCCGGCTGCTCGACCAGCAGCTTTGCGAGCATCAGCCGGGTGCGCTCGCCGCCCGACATCCGCTCCACCGGAGTGGACCGCTCAAAACCGCCGAATCCCATGCCGCTGAGCACCGTATTGATCTTCACCTGCGCCCCATAGCCGTCGAGACTGAGGTACCGCTCCTCCAGCGACTGATACTCCCGCTCGAGCCTGTGGTATTCTCCACTGCCGTGGTCGGTGAGGGCGGCCATCCGCTCTCCGGTTTTCAGCATCTGCTGCTCAATCTCGAATACCTCGCCGAGCGCCCGGCGCATCTCGCTTTCGATCGTTCCGTCGGGCAGCAGGCCGCCGTTCTGCCGCAGATATCCGATCCGCAGCGTATCGGCGCGCGAGATGCTCCCCTCATCCGGCTCGTCCAGTCCGGCAATCAGGTTCAGGAGGGTGGTTTTCCCGGCTCCATTCGGCCCGATCAGGGCGATGCGGTCCCTGTCCTCTATTTTTGCGTTGATTTTTTCGAAAATTCTCTCGGCGCCAAAGCTTTTGCCGAGATCGCTGATGGTCATTAACATGAAAAATCCCCTTGCTGCGGCATCGCCCCCGGCATATGGGGCTGCTGCCGATCCGATCACTGTCCTCCGGCATTTCCGGCGCGTCCCGGGAAGCGGAGGAGTTTCTGCAAGCTATTATAGCACGCCGATGCCCCGCGCGGAAAGAGCCGGGTCCAACTTTCTTGCCGGAACGGCATAAAACCGCGCTAAACCTTTACTTTTTGCCAAAAAGAAAGTAGTATAGGAAAAGCAGGAGGGAATCAAAATGGAAAATTTTCTCTTCACCGTCAATGCGGTGCTTCCGCTTTTTGTGATTATCGCGGCCGGCTGGCTCTGCCGGCGCAAGCGGCTAATCGTAGAGGACAACATCCGTTTTATCAACCGGCTCTGTTTCCGGGTCCTTTTTCCCTGCATCGGATTTTCCTCGGGTTATTCCTCCACCCTGAGCTTTTCCGACCTCCGGCTGATCGGATTCTCGCTTGGAGCCTACGCCGCGAGCTTTGCCATTCTGCTGCTGGCAGTGCCGCATTTTGTCCGCAGCCGGGAGCAGGCATGCGTCGTCATCCATGCGGGCTTCCGTTCAAACATCGTGCTTTTCGGCATCGGGATGGCCTACAACCTTTTTGGAGAGGCGGGCGCGGGGCCTTCCATCCTGACGGTGGCCACCATGGTGCCGCTAGGGAATGTCATGAGCGTTCTGCTGATGAAAATCTATGACCGCGGCGAAGGAGAGCCGGTCAACGCCGCCTCCGTCATCCGCTCGGTAGCGACTCATCCGCTGATCATCGCCGCGCTGCTCGGAATCCTCTGCTCTCTCTCCGGCGTGGTTCTTCCCACGATTATCATCGAGCCGATCCGCGATCTCGCCGGGGCCGCCGCCCCCATCGCAATGCTCGGCCTGGGCGCGCGACTTAATTTCAGAAGTGCGGCGGAGCACCGGCGTCTGCTGGCCGCCGGCTGTGTCATCAAGCTGATTCTGCTCCCGGCGGCCGCCGTCGCCGCGGGCTGGCTGCTCGGCTTCCGGCAGTATGAGCTGGGAGCGGTCTTTATCGATTTTGCGATGCCCACAGCCTCGGTCGTCGCCATTATGGCCGACAGCGAAGGCGGGGACGCCGCTCTGGCCGGGGAAATGGTAGTCTTCACCTCGGCCTTTTCCTGCTTTACCCTCTTCACGGGGGTCTACCTGATGCGGTCCATCGGATTATTTTAACGTTGACGGCCGGCTGTGCCGGCATCGGGAGGAACCATGCTGCAAAAAAATCAAATTATTGAGCTTGTCATCGACGATATTGCCAATGACGGAAGCGGCGTCGGCCGCGCGGACGGGCTTGCCGTCTTTGTGCCCAACACTGCGGTAGGCGACCGCATCTCCGCCAAGATTGTCAAGGCAACGCCCCGGCTCGCCTACGGCGCCGTGCAGGAGCTTCTGTCGCCCGGCCCCGGACGCAGCAAAGATGCCTGCTCCGGATGCCCTGTCTGCCACCGCTGCGGAAGCTGCTCGCTGCGCCATCTGACCTACGCAGAGGAGCTGCGCATCAAGGGACGCTGGGTAAGCGAAAACCTCCGCCGGATCGGCGGAATCGATCTGCCCGCACCCCCCTGCCTGCCCTCTCACGCGTCCGACCGCTATCGCAACAAAGCGATCTACCCCATCCGAATGCAGAACGGGGAGCCGGTGCTCGGGTTTTATGCCAAACGTTCCCACCGGGTCGAGCCGATCGGCGACTGCCTGCTCCATCCGGAGGTTTTTTCCGCTCTCTGCCGCGCCGTGCTCGGCTGGATTCGCAAGCACCGTATTTCGGTTTACGACGAGCAAGCACACGCTGGACTGATTCGCTCGCTCTATCTGCGGCAGGCGGATGCAACCGGTGAGGTAATGGCATGCATGATTGTCAACGGCCATTCTATTCCCGCCGAGCGAGCGCTGACCGAGGCGCTGCGCGCCGCCTGCCCCCAGACCGTTTCGATCATTCTCAATGTGAATACTGCCCGCACCAACGTCCTGCTCGGCCGGGAGTGCCGTACCCTCTGGGGGAAGGATTCCATTACCGACCGGCTCTGCGGGCTTTCTTTTGAGCTTTCTCCGCTCTCATTCTATCAGGTCAACCGCAGGGGAGCAGAACAGCTCTATGCGGCTGCCGCCGATTTCGCCGCTCTCACCGGGCGGGAAACGCTTCTCGATCTTTACTGCGGAGCAGGCACCATCGGTCTTTCCATGGCGAAGCGGGTAAAACAGCTGATCGGAGTGGAAATTATTCCAGAGGCAGTCGAAAACGCCCGGGCCAACGCTCTTCGCAACGGGGTGGAAAACGCCCGCTTTCTCTGCGGCGACGCGGCAGATGCGGCGCTTGCCCTCGAGCGCGAGGGGATTTCCCCCGACGTGGTGGTGATCGACCCACCGCGCAAGGGCTGCGCCCCCGGACTGACCGAAACCATCGCGCGGATGAATCCGGAGCGGGTGGTGATGGTTTCCTGCGACAGTGCCACCGCCGCGCGGGACGCCGCCTCTTTCAATGCCCTGGGCTACCGCCCGGTGAGGGTTCAGGCGGTGGATATGTTTCCAAGAACGGCGCACGTCGAAACGGTTGTCTTGCTTTCCAAGGGTGAGATCGACTCGAAAAAGGTTCGGGTTGAGTTCTCTTTGGAAGATATGGATATGTCTGATTTTCAAGATAAGGCAACCTACACGCAGATTAAAGACTATGTGTTGGAGCATAGCGGACTAAAGGTATCTAACCTGTATATCTCTCAAATCAAAAGAAAGTGCGGGTTGGAGGTCGGAAAGAACTACAATCTGCCGAAAGCGGAGGATTCCAGACAGCCCCAGTGTCCGTCCGAGAAAGAGAACGCAATCCGAGAAGCAATGAAATATTTTGGGATGATTTAATCCCGTATTTTGGAGGTTCTTATGGATAAGGTGATTTCTTGTGAGTTCAATATGGACACCGCTTGTGTCGAGCTGAAATATGCAGACGGCAGTATGATTTCTATAGACTGCACCGCCGTGGAGAACGAGGTTGCAGACAATATGTATCAGCGGTCAGAACTGGACTGGCTGATTTACAACGATCCGGCAGCCTATGCGGATTTGATCCTCAACGGCGATACGGAAACCTACTTGAAAACTGTAACAGAATATAAACCTTTGGATTGATTGCCAAAGATAAAGCAAGCCGCCTGTGCGGGCATGAGAAATGCTCGTACAGGCGTTTTTTTGTAGTGGATGTTGGCATAGAATTAGATTTCTAATCACTTGACCGAATCGGTTATCGGTGCTATACTGTGAATAACCGAATCGGTCACTTGAAAGGAGAAATTAAATGGACAAATTTTTTGCACTAAGCGAGGAAAAGCAAATTACCATCATCAATGCGGCACTCCAGTGCTTTGGTAAGTTTGGATATGATAAGGCTTCTGTCAACGATATTGCTGTAACGGCGCATATTTCAAAGGCATCCGTATTTCAGTACTTTGGCAGCAAAAAACAACTGTATACCTACCTGTTGGAATATTGTATGAAAATCATTATGCCTTCGTTTGACCAAACGATACTTGATTCAGAAACCGATCTGTTTAACCGCATTCTGGTTTCCAGCAAGATGAAAATGGCTGCAATGAAAACACACCCGTTTATTACTCAATTTATGGCAAGTGTTTGGGAAGAGGCTTCTCCTGAAGTCAATGACCTACTTGCTTCATTAAAGATGGAAGCAGGGAATTTCAGAAATGAAATGGTTTTACGAGAGGATGATTCCTTAAAGTTCAAAAATCCCGAAGATGCTCAACCTGTTTACAATATGCTTTTAGTGATGGCGGAGGGGTATGCAGCCCGTTATCGTAACGCAGCCGTTTTTGATTTTGAAACAGTTATGAATGAATTTGAAAAAACCATTTCAATTCTAAAAAACAATTTCTATAAGGAGGAATATTTAAAATGAGTGAATACGCTATTGTCTTGAACCAACTGACCAAGCACTATGGGAAACACAGAGGTATCAGCAACCTCAATCTCACAGTTAATCAGGGCGAGTTCTTTGGCTTCATTGGCCCAAACGGTGCGGGTAAGTCCACCACCATCCGCACTCTGATGGGTCTGATCCGTCCCAGCGGTGGCAACGCTTCTATTTTCGGTTTAGACTGCCAGAGTCAGGCAAGTGTCATTGCCAGAGATGTGGGCTACCTCCCCAGCGAGAACAGCTATTATGAAAACATGAAGGTGCGGGAACTACTGCAATACACCGCCGACCTGTACGCCATGAACTGTGAAACGAAAATGTATGAGCTTTCCGAACGGCTCAATTTGGATTTGTCCCGGAAGATTGCAGACCTGTCTCTGGGCAACAAGAAAAAGGTGGGCATCGTGTCTGCCATTATGACTTCCCCTAAGCTGCTGATTATGGATGAACCTACCAGCGGCTTAGACCCGCTGATCCAGCAGGCATTCTATGATATTCTGAAGGAGGAGAACAACCGGGGCACCACAATTTTCTTCTCCTCCCATGTACTCAGCGAGGTACAGAAGCTGTGTGACCGGGTGGCAATCTTAAAAGAGGGTAAGCTCATGAGCATCCAGTCTATCAGAGAGCTACGGGAAAGCGGTTATAAAAAGGTCAGCCTTACCACCAAAACACCGATTTCCAGTGATTTCTGGGAGCTGCCTGGTATTGCGAATTTCTCTGAGACCCCGGACAAGACCTCTGTTTCCTTTATGTATAACGGCAATATCACAGCAATCATTGATAAACTTCACCTGCTGCATTTGGACGATGTGCTTTTGGAAGAGCCCTCTTTGGAGGAAATCTTCATGCACTACTATGAGTAAGGAGGTGTCAGGTATGGTCATTTTGAAATATGAACTGAAACGGCATCGAACCTATATCCTGGGCTGGACCATCGCCTTGGCTGTGTGTATCTTTTTGATGACACCGACTTATTACAGCTTCCTGGATGTTGCCTCCGTGGAACTCTTTGAAACCATGGGCACCACGGACTTTTACAGGAGTGTCGGCGTATCGATGGAATACTTGACTTCCCCGTTGGGCATTTATGGGTTTCTGACCAGCTTTTTCATGATTGCCTCCGGCGTTTTCGGAATGCACTTCGGCATTTCCGTTCACACCAGAGAATGTACGGAAGGAACTTCGGAATACCTGTTTACAAAGCCCTTTCCTCGGAAAACAATCTATTGGGCAAAGGCATTGACTGTATTGATCGGAGTGGTGGTCGTAGGTGCTGCGTATCTGCTGGCTTCTTTTTTGGCCATGGCAATGTTTCGTTCCGGAACTCCATGGGGAGAGTTTTTTCTGATTGCTCTGTCCCTCACCCTTGTTACGCTGTTCTTTGCTGCAATGGGTCTGATGGTGGGAATTTTGTTTCCCCGCAACCGTAGCCCACTGCTGACCGCCGGATTAGTCGTGTTTGTGGAGTATTGCATAACCAGCTTCTCCAACATCATCAGTAACCGGGCTATCAGTTTCCTGTCCCCATACTCCTTCTTTGGAGCTGCAAAAATTTCCGAAACTGGCTTCTATGATATGACCTATCTTGGCTGGGGCGTGCTGCTGGTTACCCTGTTTTTGGTGCTGTCTTACGGTGTCTTTCTGAAAAAAGACATTCAGTTTCGTTCATAAGGGGGTGCAAACATGAAAACATTGATTAAAAATGAGTTCCGCCAAACCAGAAGGCTCTTGTTGATCTGGTTAGGGATCATGCTGCTTCTGTGCGGTTTCTGCTATTTTGAGCTTCTGTCTCTACAGGACAGTCTGAATGAAATGGCAACGATGGTCAGCCAATTTCCGAGATTGATCATGATTATGTTTGGGGTCAAAGGCGATTTAACCACATCCCTTGGCTGGTATGTGTGCATCTATTTCTGGGAAGGATTGCTGGCGTTCCCTTATGCCATGTCTCTGGGGTTGTCCTGTGTGGCGAAGGAAAAGAAGTTCGGAACCTCGGAATACCTGTTCACAAAGCCTGTGGAACGGAAAACCATTGTACTGGCGAAGGTGATCGTTTCGGCGGTAAATCTGCTGGTGTTTGCCCTGTTCAGCGGTTTATGTAATTATTTTACAATCGTTCTTCCTTTGGGCGGTCTGGAACAGCCGGGAGCAGTGCTCACCACAACCATGGGAATGTTCTTTACCCAGTTCCTCTTTTTCGCTCTGGGGCTGCTGTTTGCCAGCCTGTTTATGTCCTATAAGGCTGCGGTGAGGACAGGTACGATTTCCATGCTGGCTGCCTATGCTCTGGCCTTTACAGCCGAATACACAGAAAATCAAATTTTGGATTACCTGACCCCTCTGCGCTACTACGATGTGTATGAGGTGGCACTGCACGGATTCCGACTTTCCTTTATCGTTTTGACATTCGCTGTTGTGGGTGCTTGTATCGTTGCTGCATTGAATCAGTGGAAGCGGCGTGAATTGTAAGCCTATGTTCAAATCTTCAGTATAACTGTCTCAAGTCTACATAAAAAAGCAATTCCTGTTTTCATGGGGGAATTGCTTTTTTACATGAAGATTGTATAATGAAAACAGTAGACAAAGATATATGGAGGAAATCATGATGTTACGACCAAAAGAAGTAGTATGCAAATGGGTAGATGCCTTTAATGGCCACGATGTAGATGCAATCGTGAGCCTGTACCATGATAATGCAACCAACCATCAGGTGACCAATGAGCCTGTGATCGGGATAGACGCAATCAGAGAAATGTTTACAGCAGAATTTGCCACTGCCGATATGACAGCCATTGTAGAGAATATTTTTGAAGATGGACAATGGGCAATTTTGGAGTGGAAAGACCCGCTGGGACTGCGGGGATGCGGCTTCTTCCATGTTGTAAATGGTAAAATTCTGTTCCAGAGAGGATATTGGGATAAACTGTCTTTTTTGAAGCAGCATAATTTGCCTATTGAATATTGATTGAATGCTGCCGGTGAAAAACCGCTGCTACATGGAACCAACCATGCGGCAGCGGCTTTTTTTATTTTCGAGTTTTTTCTTCTTATGGCTGGTAAACTTTACTCGCCTTTATTCATACATCTCAAACGCAAACATGGTTTCTTTTGGCAATCTATCATTTTCGCAATTCAGCAGATACCGGATCACCCGTTTTGCAAAAACATTGGAAATCATGGTATCCCAGTCGGCAAGCCGGACAATCGACCCTGTGCCGTTTTCAAAATCGAATAAAATTTCTCCCCATTCGCCATCGCAGTCTGCCTGATATTCGTAGACTGCGGTGGCAATTTTCTTTTTTCGTTTGGTTTTGGACTTCTGTTTCAGCCGGACTGCATGGATACCGCCGTTTTCTACCAACAGCAGTGTCAGATGTTCCGCTGCTTTCCGGTAGGCTCGTTCCGCACCGCTGGCGGAGCTGCCCTCAAACATGACAGCCAATTCTTCAAAGGTAGGGCGGTTTTTCCATGAACCGACACGCCCACAGGTCATGCAGATGGCAAGCCGTTTTTCCAACAAGGTTTGTTCCCGGTAGTTCAGCTTTTCAAATGCTTTCCGCACCTTTTCAGCCTGTATACCATCCCATAGAATATCGGCATAGTTCCAGCTATAGTCACGGGTCACATCCTCGCCTGTTTCCTCGCCGTCCTCGTCCTGCTCGGTCACAAAGAATGGCTGCTGATTGCGGATACCACGGACAACTTTCAAATATTCTTCCGCAAGGGCAAGGTCGCAGTTGTATTTCTTTGAAAACTCACTGACCGCATCCTTGGTGTTATGGTAGAGCCAAGCCATTGACCGCACCATTTTGTAATTGGTCAGAGAGGATACCGACCATTTTTCTTCGCCCATACGGAAACGGAGCATCGCATCCCGTATGAACGGGAAAATGTATGTAGCATACTCCGCACCCTTGGCAGGATCATAATCCATCAGCTTTTGGAGCATTTGCTCCCGACAGGATAGCTTTATATCTATAAATCGATCTGTGTCGTACAGATCGCCGCCATCCACACCGAGAAAGCCTTTGATGCGCTTGTTGAGCTGTGGTTCGTAGTGGTGCAGGAAGAACGAAAAATATAGCAAATTCTTTTCCTGCAATGCAGACAGAATATGTTCATTTGGATTGCTAACCGTTGGCGGTTCCGGCTCCAGTTGGAAGATGCGCTCTGCCACATAGGGAATGAGACCATCACCGTGCGGATTGACTTGGTGCTTCGGTATGTATCCGGTCATATTCCATGTAAAATCATTCAGCATAGCGCACCTCCCTTCACTTTAATAACGTTTATCAATCTCCAGAAAACTGAAATTCACGTTATTTCTTCAAGGCTTTGTTTTATAATTTTTTCAATTATTTTAATCGGTAATTCTTTCTCATAGGGCAGATAGACTGCATTTTTCCTTATTGTAAAAGCACTTAGTTGTGACTTGAATATTTCTAAAACATTTGTATCTACGTAAAGGCTAATATGTTTATTACAGGCAGCAAAAGATATTGAGAACTTGTCTTTCTTATATACTGGCATACTCCAAGCAATCTGTTCCTTAACTGCTGGAACACAACGAAGAATTAGATTTCTTAATTCCACAACATACGCTCTCGCTTCTGGAATCTGTAATTCAATATATTCATCTACACTTTCAGGAGCCTTGCCGCAATAGTGACTTTGATTTGTCCTTTTAAACTCCCTTCCGCATTTTGGACAAGTCCACATACTAAAACCTCCTCAATATCAATTATTACTTTCTCAATATTTTCTCCATCGGTTTTCCTTTTGCTAACTCGTCAATCAGCTTGTCCAGATAGCGTATTTCCTGCATTAGCGGTTCTTCGATTTCTTCTACACAAACTCCGCAGATTTTCCCTGTAATCAGTTTTCGATTAGGATTAAGCTGGGGAGCATTCAAAAAGAAGTCTCCATATGCAACATCATGTATCAGAAAATCATTCACTTGATCTTTACTATACCCTGTTAACCAGCAAGTAACTTGATCTACTTCCTCTCTTGTTCGTCCCTTTTTCTCACACTTTGTAACAAGAAGTGGATAAACCTTTGAAAAGGACATTTTATAAATTTTATCGTTTGCATTTATTCCTTCCATGGATATACCTCCAAATTCAAATTCTCTTTAGGGCTTCTTTTTTCAAAGCAGCCTGTTCCATTTCTTTCTCATAAGCTCCTTTGGCATAAGCGACATTGCTTTTTGCCCGGAGCATCTTATCTTTCGCCAGTTTCTTCATAACCTCCGCTACGTCATCGTCCAGTTTGCCACGCTTGATATAGCGGTTTATGGTATTCAGCCGCTTTTCGTATATCTGGATAACCGGATGATCGTCTGCAAGCTCTCGCTGTTCTCTGCCTTTCAGATTGCCGATTTGCCGACAGGTGCGGTGCAGCTTGTCCTCCGGTGCATAACCGCCGCAGTATTTTGTGTGCCTTGCATTGGTGGTCAAAAACCATTTGCCACAGATTTTGCATTTCTTCGGTGCATGACCGACACATAAGCCCTCAAAGAGATCAGACCGGAACATCCCCACAAAGGAAACATAGTGCATCCGCTTGACCAGTTTTGCCACATCCTCACCGGGACGGATGGTGGATACATACTGAACAGACTGATTGGACACAGACATCCAGGCATTGCCCTCCGTGATGGAGAACTCCGGCGGGAAATAGCTGCCGAACATCTTTGCAAAGCCCTCTGCGGTGCGGTCTGCTTCATTGCTATCCGACTTTTCCGCAAAATCAAGCATTGCCTTTTGGTATTCTCCGAGAGAGAATGCCAGATGCCCGAAAACCGCAGTATAACGTTCAAGTAGTACTGCATCTTCATATTTTACGAGGTCTTCAAGCTGCATTGTGCCGCTGTTCGCTTTTTGGACACACTCTAAATGGCTCAACGCACAATCCGTAGTAAAGACCCTTTCTATCCGTTCTCTGTGTTTTGGAACATCCATATAGGAGAATGGCGGCGTTTTACTGAGAATATCCAGCATTGCCAGAGCAGCTTCCCTTACCATAGGAAAGAGTGCCGAAGCATCCTGTTTCGCATTCATCGCCCCAAGCATAAGATTGATTTTCTCGCATTGCTCGTTCATTTTAGAAATGGTATCCGCAGGAACATTCAGCGCATCACAGGCAAGAGTACCGATAGGAAATGTTTTTCCCTCATATATGACCGTATCCTGCCAAAAATCCAATGTCATAAGTTCTTGATTCATGCTTGCCCTCCTGTCCTGTTTTTTCACTTTTCTAATTATACCATGCAAATGTGAAGGAATCTACATCATCAGATAAGTTGTCCTGTTTTTTGAAACGGGGTTGTCCTGCTTTTAGCCTGCTTTTTTCCAAATCCGTCATAACCATAGTAGAAAGGGCGAAGCACCTGCCAATCACGGCGGGTGCTTCGTGCTTTCCAGACTATTATGAACGGAGGTTTTTTTATGACAATCTATGAAAACATCAAGGCGGCAATCAGCGTAAAGCAAGCCGCCGAACACTACGGGCTGAAAGTCAACCGCAACGGCATGGCTTGCTGCCCGTTCCACAATGACAGGCATCCGAGCCTGAAGCTGAATGAAGATTATTTCTTCTGCTTCGGCTGCGGAGCCAAGGGGGATGTAATTGACCTTGTGGCAAGGCTGTTCAATCTGACGAGTTTGCAAGCGGCACAAAAGTTGGCTGCGGACTTCGGGCTTGACCCGAAACCACCCACTGCCGCAGCTATGGTCAAGCCAAAGCGCCCCCATATCCGACAGTTCCGGGAGGATGAAATGCTTTGCTTCCGTGTGCTGACGGATTATCTGCATCTGTTGGAGAATTGGAAAGTGCTGTATGCACCCAAAACACCGGACGAGCCGTATGATGACCGTTTTGTGGAAGCCTGCCAGATGCACTGCCATATCGAATATATGGCAGATGTGCTTACCGTGGGTGATCTGGAAGAACGGGTGGCATTGGTGGACAAGCTGATGCAAGATGGCAAAATTGCTTTTCTGCAAGAGTACACCGCACGAAAGAAAAAGGAGGTGGCGCACCATGGCGAAGAAACGGAAAATGCCTGATATGAACTTGCCTGTCTGGTTTGAGGGGCAGAACATCAACGAAGCTCTGTTTTGTGAAGAATTTCTGCAAGAGCGCAGAATCATCTTTGCAAACAGAGCTTTCTTTACGCCCAATGGACGGGTAACGGATGATATTGTCCTGCGGGGAGAGGTCTACGAAAAGCTGAAAAGCTACACCATCAGCAGCGTACCGCAGAAGATCAAAAACATCATGGAATTGCTGAAACTGGAAGCAATGGTTGAGGATCTTCCTCCCCAGCCTGACCGCCTCCATGTTGCCAACGGAACACTTATGCTGGATGGAAGATTTATCGAGGGGAAACAGGAAATCGTACAGAGCCGCTTGCCTGTTTCCTACAATCCAGATGCTTCTGCGCCTGCCCTGTGGCTGAACTTTCTGGACGGTCTGCTGTACCCGGAGGACATCCCCACCTTGCAGGAATTTATCGGCTATTGCCTGATTCCCTCCAACAAGGGACAGCGCATGATGGTGATTAAGGGCAACGGCGGCGAGGGCAAATCTCAAATCGGTTCGGTGCTTTCTGCTATATTCGGTACGAATATGAAAGACGGCAGTATCGGTAAGATTTCTAAAGACCGCTTCGCCCGTGCTGATCTGGAACACATCCTGCTGTGTGTGGATGATGATATGTGCATGGAAGCTCTGCGTCAGACCAACTATGTAAAATCCATTGTGACAGCGCAAGGCAGAATGGATTTGGAGCGAAAGAACAAACAGAGTTATCAGGGCTGGATGTTCTGCCGATTACTGGCATTCAGCAACGGCGATCTGCAAGCCCTGTATGACCGCAGCGATGGGTTTTACCGCAGACAGCTTGTGTTGACTACCAAGGAAAAACCCGTAGGCAGAGCCGATGATCCCGACCTTGCAGAGAAAATGAAAGCCGAAGCCGAGGGGATTTTCCTTTGGGCGTTTGAAGGCTTACAGCGGCTCGCTGCCAACAACTTTAAGTTTACGGAGAGTGACCGCATCCGTGCAAACCGGGAAGCGGTCAAGCGTGACAATAACAACATTTTTGACTTCATGGATTCCGAGGGGTATATCCGGCGCAAAGCGGATGCTTCCATCAGTTCCAAGGACTTCTACGCTATCTATCGCCTGTGGTGCGAGGAAAACTCCCTTGCCCCTCTGAAAGCCCGCAGCTTCAGCGATGCCATGGTTGCCAATGCGAAGAAATTTAATTTGGAGCATTGCAACAACATCACTAATTCTGCCGGACGGCGGGTATGGGGGTTTATGGGCGTGGAAGCTGTGGCACGACCTAATATAAACGGGTTTTACGACGTTTCGCCATGTACGTACGTACCGGAGGAATGGCAGGACTGATTCCTGTCTTTCATTTTCTGTATGTATGTACGCAGTGTTTTGCCCGTTTTTCTTTTTTATAGGAACAATCAGCGGTCAGAATTGAGCTGTTTTCGGGCATTGAAAATCAATGGTAATGAAAACAGCAAAGTTCTTGACCGCAGAACGAAACCATTTCACCAAATCGTGCTTCTCCAAACCATGCACCCGGTTCACGGAACAGTAGGTGTTTTCACTGTTCCAGACCAAACCGCATGGAACAGTAAAGTGGGATATATGCCTATATGGACAGAGTATCGCACCCATAAAATTAAAACGATTTAGGAGAAAGCAGATTTTTTACTGTTCGGTGCATCTGCTCCGCTTTGGAGAGTAGCCTTTGCACCAAACCACAAATCAAAAATATGGAGGATTTTTCAATATGAATGTACGCAACGAAATAAAGGCACAGATCATCCGTGCTGGGATGACCATGCAGGAAGTTGTTGACCTGCTCTCGGACGAATACGGTTGGAGCGACAGCGTTTCCAACCTGTCCGCAAAATTACAGCGGGAAAGCATCCGATACAAGGAAGTATTGGAGCTTGCCGATGTGCTGGGATACGACATCGTATGGCAGCAAAGACGGGAGAAATGATGCCCCGGCAGCAGCCCCTCGCTTCTCCCGTCCCCATAGGCGCACCGCAGTGCTGCCTATGGATGGCAGTGAAAGATACGGTTTTCGCTGCCACCGTCTGCAAGAGGAAGTTCGCCGGAACAGCTTCATGCAGACGGGCTGACCATAAGAAAAGTTGCAGACATTTTCGCCTTGGTCAGCAGAGGTCGCCGCAGCGACCGCACTCCCCCTCGGGAGAGCCCTCGGAGAGCCCACGGCACTTTGCAGCCAGTATGGATGAAAGTGTTATAGTGGGTTATTACACTTTGAAAAAGTGCCTCTCCGTAGCTCCCCGCTGTCTGCAAATCTCAAAGAAAGGACAAAAAATCTATGGCAAGAAATGATGGAATAGACCGCACCGTAGCCCGGAATCAGGACTTGGAAACTCCGGACGATGTAGCAAAAATACAGGAACACAATGAGCGTGAAAAGGACAGCTACAGCAATCAGGACATTGTGCCGGAACGCACGACCCTGAATGTCCATTTCAAAGCTCCTACCGATGATTATGTAAAAATGTTTGAGCAGATGGAGCAGGACAAGATCATCTCTACCAGAGGTCTGAAACCGGACGCAGTTAAATACGGCGAGTTAGTTTTTGATGTGAACTCCGCTTACTTCTATAACCACGGCGGCTATGAATTTGCAAAACAGTTTTATGCCGATGCCTATAAAGCCGCTGTGGAGATCGTGGGCGGTGAACAGTATATCCTCTCCGCTGTGATGCACGCCGATGAACGCAACCAGGCAATGTCCGAAGCGCTGGGCGAGGATGTGTACCACTACCATCTTCATGTGGTTTATATCCCTGTGGTGGAAAAGCAGATCCTTTGGTCGAAGCGGTGTAAGGATGAAGCCCTCCGGGGAACCGTAAAGGAAACGATCACGCAGGTCAGTCGAAGTAAGAAATGGGACTGCAAGCCGGTGCTTGACGAAAACGGTAATCCCATGATTAACGCAAAAGGAAAAAAGATATTGAAGTCATCCTACAGTGTGTTGCAGGATGACTTCTTTCAGTTCATGCGTGCAGCCGGATATGACGATGTGGAGCGTGGAGAACGTGGCAGCACTGAAGAACATCTGACGGTGACACAGTTTAAGGTGCAGGCAGAGCAGCAGCGTTTGGAAGCTGTGACCGGACAGGTGGCACAGGCAGAACAAAGTTTGGAGGACGCCAAGGCTGCCACAGAGAAACAGAAAAAGAAACTGGAAGCTCTGCAAAAGGAAACCAAGGCAGTAAAGACCGTTGCTCTGACGGTGCAGGATATTGAAGCGATGGGTAAGAAAGTTAAATTCGGAAACAATATCACGCTGACACCGGATGAATGTGACACGCTGAAACGCTATGCCACCAATGGCATTATCATCAATGCAGAGAATGAGCGATTGAAAGGGAAACTGGAATCGGCTCAAAAGTCTGCATCCATTTGGAAGCAGCGATGTGAAGAAGCAAATATAAAATATCAGGAATTGAAACAGAAAGCCCAGCCTTTCCTTGATGCACTGGAAGTTGCATCCGAAAAGGTTTGGGCTTTTATCAATTCTATCCTCGCCAGAGGAAAGGAAACACAGGAACACAAAGCACCTGCCCGCAAGCGTGGACAGGACATGGAAATTTGATGGAGGTAACTGCCTATTGAAGAAATATTATGAGGATGCAAAGTATAATGCGGCATTTGTCCGCTGTGTGGATGTTATGAGCCAGATGCTCCAGAAATACGGACATCAGGTTTTGGATAAATTGGAACAGGATGCCCAGCAGAAAGTAGAGCATTCCGAGGAAAGAAATCAAGCGCAGCCTTTGACGAATAAGGCTGCGTAAAAATTTACAATTTACACGTTGCGTATTCGGTGTAGCTATGCTATAATGATTACGCAACGTGTATTTTTGTTTTTAATGGAGAAAAGACAGATGGATTGTAAGAACAGAATTATCAAGTTGCGGGAAAGTACAGGACTGAACCGGAAAGATTTTTGCAAGCTCGTCCATATCCCTTACCGGACTATGACCGAGTGGGAATTGGATAACCGCCATGCACCGGATTATGTGCTGTGGCTTTTGGAGTATTATATCCGCAACGAGGGACTTATGGTAAAAGAAATGGATGAGGGAGGTGGCGATTCTGAAAAAGAAACAAACTAAATGCTATCTTTATACAAGAGTGTCCACCTCTATGCAGGTTGACGGGTACAGCTTGGATGCCCAGCGTGACAAACTGCGGAAGTATGCGGCATACGAAGATATGGTTATTGCGGGGGAGTATTCTGACGAGGGCTTTTCCGGAAAGAACATCCAAGGACGGCAGGATTTTCAACGGATGCTGAATGACATTCAGGACTGCAAAGACGGCGTTTCCTATGTGCTGGTCTTTAAGCTTTCCCGATTTGGCAGAAATGCAGCGGATGTTCTGAACTCTTTGCAGCTCATGCAGGATTTCGGTGTCAATCTGATCTGCGTGGAGGATGGCATTGACAGCTCTAAGGACGCCGGAAAACTGATGATTTCCGTGCTGTCTGCGGTGGCAGAAATCGAGCGAGAGAATATCCGCACCCAAACAATGGCAGGACGGGAGCAAAAGGCTCGTGAGGGCAAGTGGAACGGCGGATTTGCCCCTTATGGATATAGTCTGGAAAACGGCGATCTTGTTATTGCCGAGGATGAAGTGGAAGTAATCCGTGTTATTTATGACCGTTATATTCACACCAACGAGGGGGTTGCTGGAGTTGCAAAATACCTGAATCGCAATGGCTTTGTCAAGAAGCTGCGGCAGAACAATACCATTCCCGGATTTTCAAGGAGCTTCGTGCAGGACGTACTGGACAATCCTGTTTACATGGGTAAGATAGCCTATGGCAGACGCAGGACGGAAAAGAAGCAAGGTACAAGAAACGAGATGCACGTGGTTGAGCAGTCAGAGTTCCCTATTTATGATGGGCAACACGAAGCAATCGTTTCGGAAGAAGATTGGTATTTGGCACAGGAAAAGCGCAAGATCAATTCCTTTAAGCGGGAAAAGGTCAATAATCCAGATCACGCACATATCCTGTCCGGTATTCTGAAATGTCCATGCTGCGGAAAGAGTATGTATGGCAATATCGCCAAGGCTCACAGCAAGGACAAGAAAACAAGATATTATTACTACTGTAAAAACACAGTAACACCAACCGGGCATGAGTGCAGCTTCCGACTGAATATCGAGCAGACGGAAATCAATAAGTTTGTGGCAAAGATTATATCCGCTATGGTCAACAATCCTCGGTTTGTAGAAGCGATTCAGGCGAAAATCGGCTCGGCAGTTGATACAGAGGATATGGAAAAGCAGATCGCCGTTCTGCAAGGTCAGTTAAAGCAAGCCTTTGGAACAAAAAGCCGCTTGGAGCGTCAGATGGACACCTTGGACATCAACGATGCCCACTATGACAGAAAGATTTTGGACTTGCAGCGCCGCTATGATGAGCAGTATGATACCATAGAGGATATCGAAGTTCAGATTGGGGAATTGCAAAGCCAAATCCGCAGCATTCAGCAGGAGAAAATCTCCGGCGACAATATCTATCGGCTCTTACTGGCATTTGATGAAGTCTACCATTCCGCAACGGAAGCGGAACAGAAAGAGTTTATGAAAGCCTTTATCGAGCGAATTGAAATGTTCCCGGAGAAAAGGAAAGACGGAAGCTGGATAAAGAAGATCGTATTCAATTTCCCTGTGCCTGTTGATGGCGAGGAAGTGAAAGAACTTCCCTTGGAAACTGAAACAACTGTCGAGACAATAGTGTTGCTACAAAAAGAAACCTTGTAGAAATCCTTAGATTCAGGCACTTTTCCCGTCATGTGGTGTTTGACGCAGAGGGCGATAAATTCCGTAATAAGCGTATTGAGGACTATATCACCGTTTCGGTAGTCATTGATATGGAGTGTGGGAACACAAAAAATTGAATATTCAGAATGGAAAGGACATCGTGAGAACGGTGTCCTTTTCTCATAGGCTTTGCCGCAGATTTTGAAAAAAGTCTGCGGCTTTTTTCATGCCCAAATTCAGAAAGGAGGCGACGCTATGTACTTTACTTCCGGCCAAGACCGGGCCTTTGAACGGCTGATGCAGGAAAAGCCCGGTTTCGATCATTACGACGGCGGCGGGGCGAACGCGCCGGAGGATTGCGGCAGTTGCCGCTTCTATCGCCCGGATTGGAAATATCAATACTGCGTGTATGCAGAGTGTCCCTATCAGCCGGGCAAGCTGACCGCCCTTGCTGCGGTCAAATTCACAGTGAAAGGAGCTGACGACGATATGGCAGTATTCCGCGTGGAGAAGAACAAATGGCCTATCCCCAGCCGGAGGTTATGCGGGACGAGATCAAGACCCGGCAGGCGGCGGTATTGACTGCCGAGGCCCCACAGCCCCAGCCGGTTATCCCCATCGACTTAAACGGAAAGAACAATGCCGAGCGTATGAAAGAGATCACTGACCGTCTGGAAGCCGGAATACAGGCCCTTTTTGAAAGTGAGCAGTACAAAGCCTATCTCACTGCGATGTCCAAGTTCCATAATTACAGCTTCAACAATACGCTGCTGATCGCCATGCAGAAGCCGGACGCCTCTCTGGTTGCCGGTTTTGGCAAGTGGCGGGACGACTTTGAGCGCCATGTGAAGAAAGGCGAAAAAGGCATCAAGATACTGGCCCCATCCCCTTATAAAGTGAAAAAGCAGATGGAGAAAATAGACCCGGCTACCCAAAAGCCGGTGATCGGCGCAGACGGCAAGCCCGTTACAGAGGAACGGGAAATTGAAATCCCGGCCTTTCGCGTCGTCACAGTCTTTGACGTGAGCCAGACCGAGGGCAAGGAAATCCCGGACATTGCTGTGTCCGAACTGACCGGCAGCGTGGAACAGTATCAGGATTTTTTCGCCGCGCTGGAAAAGACGTCGCCGGTGCCGATAGCCTTTGAGAACATCCAGGGCGGCGCACACGGCTACTACCATCTGGAAGAAAAGCGGATTGCCATTGAAGAGGGCATGAGTGAATTGCAAACCCTGAAAACGGCTATCCATGAGATCGCCCATGCCAAGCTCCACGCCATCGACAAGGACGCCCCAGCCACCGAGCAGGCTGACCGGCTTGACCGCCGTACCCGTGAGGTGCAGGCCGAAAGCGTGGCGTATGCCGTCTGCCAGCATTACGGGCTGGACACATCGGACTATTCCTTTGGCTATGTGGCCGGTTGGAGTTCCGGGCGGGAGTTGTCCGAGCTGAAAGCCTCCCTTGAAACCATCCGAAAGGCGGCCAATGAGCTGATAACCGACATTGACGGCCATCTGGCCCAGCTTCAGCAGGAGCGCGAGGCAAAACAGGAAGCCGAACAGCCGCAGGAACAGCAAACGCCAGACCAGACCGAGGCTCCGTCCCTTGACCCGGCAGCGGAGCCGGTTGTTACGGTGCTTTGGAGTGAAAGCCCCCATCTGAAAGAGGGTCAGACCATGCCGCTGCATGAGGCTGACGCCCTGTTTTCCAAGCTGGATGCAGAATATCCGGCAGGCATGGGCTATGACAAGACCAAGTTCCGCATTGACTTTACCTTCCGGGGACAGCCGGACAACTACGAGGGACGGCAGGATTTTGGCGACGGGGACGGTTCCCTGATACAGCACATCCAGAGCTACCATACATACTATGCCCAGGATGAAAGCTGGAAAAATCATGTGATTGCGGAAACCGGCTTAGAGGGCTGGGAGCAGGACAAAGCGGAACGGGATATGCTGCTGGGTGAGTTTGTTCCTTATATGAAGCTGCATTGCAATCTCTCACAGATGGAACAGGAAGCCAGACGGCCCCTGCGTTCCGGGGAGGAATTGACGCCGGAGCAGTCCGCCTATTTCCATGCTGTTCTTGACTATGTACAGGAGTGCCGCCCACTTCTCAATCAGGGCCAATATCAGTTGCCGGAGCCGCCGAAGCTGTCCGATTTTGACCAGACCTTGCAGGACTACAAAGCGCAGGTGCAGGCCGAGCTCGCACAGGAGGCCGCCGCAGCTGGTATGACCGTGGAGGAATATGCGGCGGCTGGCTATGAAGCGCCGGAGCAGGACAGCTTTTCTATCTATCAGATCAAGAGTGGTGATGAAACGCGGGACTATCGGTTTGAACCCTATGACCATTTGCAGGCCACGGGGCGCTCTGTGGACAGGGCCAACTATGATCTTGTTTACACCGCGCCGCTGGATGGCAAGACCACGTTGGAGGACATTTACCGTACATTCAACATCGACCATCCGGCAGATTTCAAGGGACATTCCCTTTCCGTGTCCGACGTGGTGGTGCTGCATCAGGGCGGGAAAGATACCGCCCATTACTGTGACAGCTTTGGTTTTCAGCAGGTGCCGGAGTTTTTACGGGAAAATCCCTTGCGTACCGCCGAGCTGTCCACGGAGCAGAACGAAAACATGATCGACGGCGTTATCAATAACACCCCGTCCATGGGCGAGTTGGAGGCCAAGGTAAAAGCCGGGGAACAGATTTCCCTTACCGAACTTGCCGATGCTGCCAAGGCCGAGGCCAAGAAGCCCAAGGCCAAACAATCCCGCAAGACCCAGCAAAAAAAGCCCTCCATCCGTGCGCAGCTCAAAGCCGCACAGGAGGAACTGGCAAAAAAGAAACCGGCGCGGGAAAAATCGCAGGAATTGGAGGTGTAACGGATGCAGAAGTTTGAGAATGTGGACGTGATTGCGGCTCTGGGTGAGATCATGCGGCAGAACACCGCCTTTTATCGGAATGACTTTGACATTGACAAAGAGATCATAAAACGGGCCGCCGCCAGCGAACAGGCCGTAGACAAGGCCCTGCTTTGGATGTCCCGGCCCTCCGGGACGTACTGTTTCCGGGAACGTGACGTTTTCCTGGAAGATACCCGCCAGCATAACACATGGCGGTTTTACGGGGAGCAGACCCGCGACAAGATACTGGCCTACGCTGTGGAGCTGACCGGCACCCAGGGCGGCACCATCCGGGGCAATCTCTATGAGCTGGACTATCCGCAGCATTTCCGGCACGTCATTGAGGCCACCTTGCCGGTGAGCGTAAACCGGCTTTTCTATGAGCATGGGAGCCGGGACATCCCGGCTGGACAGAGTTTTGACGGAAGCCCTGACCGTGTACTGGGCGATTTCCTGCGCTATGAGTTTCAGCCCCGCGACCCGGCTGTGCTGCAGGAGGCGTTACAGCAGGAGCAGCACGGACGGGAGCAGGCAAGACCGGGAGATTTCAAGGCCCACATCACCGCTTTACATGACAGCCGGATTGAAACCGAGGCCCAGCGCATCGTGGATAAGCTGAAAGATCTGTCTGCACCCAACAGCCCCAACAAGACGCATTTCATGGTGGAGATCTCACCGCACTTTGACGCGCTGGCCTCCACCAAGGACAATGACCGGCTCTTTGCCATGCTGCCCTATAAGTCCCTGTGCTTTACCGGCATAAAAGACCGGCACGGAGTATATGCCATGATCGGAAAGGACGAGCGCCGGGATGTGTCAATACGCAGGCCCCGGCCCTCTATCCGCAAGCAACTCACCGACAGCAAACAGGCCGCCAGCCCGAAAAAGGCGGCAGCCAGAACCAAGAAAAACGAATTGGAGGTATAACCAAATGCACTTTACCGTGGAAGAAGAAAACCTGATCTGTATGTACCACAATGCAGACCGTCGCAGGACAATAGGCAAGATTACTGCCGCTTTGCCGGATATGGACGGGGATATGCGGGCGTTGGCTCGGCAGACGATCACGAAGCTGGAGGCCATGACGGACGCCGACTTTGACGGCCAGAAATTCCTTTTTACCGATGAATAAGTAAATCAGACGCCGGGCACGGCGGCCATGTGGCCGCTTGCGTCCGGCGTCTTTCTATTTATATGTTTTTTCCAGTGTACGTAATGCTTCTAAATCAGTTTCATAGCGTTTAATTGATGAATCCATGAGGTATATTCTGTTTTCAGTTGTCCATGTATTGAGGTTTTTCCTGTCATAATATAGAGAAAAATCTTGTATTGTTCCTGCTAATTGAGTATGCGCATTTGCCCATTCATGGAGCTCTTTGGGCGGATATGGGAGATCACGTTGTTCCAAAAACAAGCAAGTGATTTCACGATTGAGCGGCTCAACGGCATCAATTAACTCACTTTCACTTAGTACGCCATTGCGATATTCGCGATATAGCTTAATAAAACTTTGAGCAGCATTTACCAATTTTTTTGTAATTAAATGAGTTTCCTCAATTAAATTCTCCCTACTCACCACTTTATTATGCAACAACTGGTTTATCATTTTGTATGACGGATTTGTTTCTAAATAGACATTATTGACAACCCGAGAATTCTTATTTTCTCTATACCACCATTTTTTATCTTGTGTATTATCAACCCATGTTGTATGGCAAATATAATTACTATCTATAATATCATCTTCGCTGTATCCAAAATAGCACCAAATAATGTTCGCTGGTTTACCTCTGTGACGAGATTCTGACAGAGCATTTTGGTAAACATCGGCATACTTTATTTTGTTTTTAACTTCATTTGCGATATCAGCTATTTCTTCAAAAGAACTTTCATATCGCAAAATTACTTTCGCAGATAAGCGTTTTGCTAGTCCTGTATGTACTGGGGTAACATCGTAGATGATATATGTTTCTGTTTCTTCATATACGTTCGCGACACGGTATGGCTTGTATTCTTCTACATCAAAGAAAACTGTTCCACCAATGTTGGAACGAAATATTGGCGTTTGTGTCTGTGAAGGATGTTTAGTGTTCCATATTTTCGCAAAATGAAAAATTGCCTCGTTGATAGATTCTAATGATTTTTTTCCTTCTCTTATCAAAAAACGCGAGGTAAGGGCATCAACTAAAAAGCTGGTATATGTGCTTAACTGTCGGTTGGGTTCAAATCCAGATGTTTGTTCCGCATTGCATGAAGCAAGAACAGCATAACCGCGTCCAACAAATGTCTCGATAGTTTCTGATAAATCTAAGGCAGGTGTATCGCTTATTGCAAAATATCCTGAATGGCAGCTATCTAAAATAATAATCTTATTTTTGGCAGGTATCTTTTCAATTACGTCAATCAATGATTGAAGATTCAAGTTACCGTCACTCAACGCTAAGACATTTTTTCCTCCGTGTCCAGAAAAATAAAAAATAAAAGTATCTTCATTAGCAGTTCCAGAAATTGAGGAATAAAGTCCTGCAATTAAGTCTTTTGTAGTCGCTGTTCCATGATGACCACAAACCCTAATATTAGATTCTGATACGTTTAGACCTGCAATAAGAGCCTTTTTTACAGCTTGTACGTCATTAGCGCAAAGAGGCAATGCAGGATAGCCGGCAGCAGGGTACATACAAACCCCCGTTAATAACGCTGTTATATTGCTCAATATAAGTACCTCCTACAATTACTCTGGAATTATCTGTGCCAAATCATCCTCAACATCGAGTCCGTATGCCTTTGCAATTTGGCCGATCATCACACCAAACACGCCACGCAGTTCTCCAATAGCAGATGTAAAAATCCAATTGTCAATGTTGCCGGGCTGACAAGCATAGCAACGAAACTCCTTTTTGTCTGGGCATTTACTTAAAAACTTATTGCAAGCGTTTCTCATAGATCGAACATAGGCATTTAGCTCTGATTGCTCGTTTATATTCTGCAATTCAGAAGTGAGATAGTTCTTGATCTCTGTTACTGACGTAATACATGGGCAAACAGATTCATAGTCATATGCGGAATATAAAACGCGACGCGGTTCGAGAAAAATAATTATCCGTCGTGCGATACTTCTTTCAGTATCGACGGGGTTCCATGATACGCCAAAAACAGGGCAACTTATCCCTGTAAGGCGGTTGAGCAATTCAGTGAATCTCATAGCTGGCCTCCATTGTATATTGGAAGAATTTATTAAAATAATTATAGCACAAAAATGACGAAATGGATATTAAAATGCCAGACACAGCAACCATATGGCCGCTTGTGTCTGGCGCCTGTTAGTGCATAGGAGTAGTCTTTACATCATTTGCCAATTCAACAAGAGATGCGGCTATGTTTTCAAATCTATGCTGCTTTTTAAGGAAACTCCCCGCACTGCTAATTCGTTGCAATCCGAATACTTGCATTACAGTTCTCTTTGACTGCAAACTATTATGTGCGGCATAATTTCTAATTGCGCAAAGTTGATCTATAGTATCTCTGTATTTAGTATTTTTGAATACCTTAGCAATATTATGATTTGCACCAATAACATCATTCAGCACTTTGCTTAATCCACTTCTGCCTTTGAAGTCAAAAAAACCACCTTTAGTAATAAGGAATTCACATACATCATCATTTATGTGCTTACCTAACTTGACACTATATTTGTTTTCAAAATGAGAATGGTCATGGTTTAGGCAAGAAATCATTGATCGTAAAGCGAACCGTTCAAATGCTTTATAAAGCATTATTATGGCATTTTCATAGCAAAAAGATTGATATTTCTTTTCAGTTGCAAACGCTATATTACACTTCGCTATATAATCATTGATTTCAGACACGGCTTCAATAAATTCATCACATACAGACTGAATACTTACTATCCGCATATCTAATCTCCCTTTTGGCAAAGTCCTTTTGATTAAATATAGCACACATTCGACAAAAAGGAAAGACGCCGTGCGTGGCGGTCATGTGGCCGCTTGCGTCCAGTGTGTTTTTTTGCCTATTTCTACGCATTTAGAACAGCGTTTCGGCGGGTATATGATAAATCATCCCACCACCCCTGCGACTATGCCGGAAAGACCCCGGAATACCGGGCTTTTTAAGGCCCTAAATGCGTAGATTGCCAGTATCTTTTCTGCTGTCGTTCTGCCTCTTTGCGGCGGCGCATCCGTTTGGCGCAGGCTGGGCAGTATTTAGCCCGGTTGGACTTTGGCATAAATACAGCGCCACACTCGGAGCAGCGTTTCACATCGTCCCGGTCTTTGGTGATCTCGGCACACAGGGCCGCATCCAGCGGGAGAACAGCAGCCCGGAACCACCGGCACAGCAGCGAATAGGAAATGCTCTGAACACAAACACATTCTTCGCCATCGTCCAGCAGCAGACAGTTCCCGTCACAATAGTTGCAGCACTCCCGCACCAGCTTCCGGGCCTTGCGATATTGCGGGTAATTCATTCTTGGTAAACTCATAGCTCTTGCGACCATTCCTTTCCCGGCGTCACCCGCAAAATGCCGTCCACATTCTGCTTGATGATACCGTATTCCTGCATCTGCTTTTTTGCTTCGCCGTACTGTTCATACAGCCGTTCTTTTTCCTTGGCCAGCCGCTTGTACTCGGCTTTCAGGGCGTACAGATCAGGGAGCTTTTTCATGCCCTGTTCCTTTAGGGCCTTTGCCGCAGCTTCATACAAAATCAAGGTGCTTTCATGCTCACGTCGAAATTTAGCCTTGTCCGCTGCCTTGCGATATTCCAGCGCCACGGGCCGGAGCTGCTTGTAAGTGGTGATGTTCTTTATCAATACCGCCATATCCGCAAGCCGATGTTCCGCAGCTTTCAGGACAGCGGCGGCCTCGTCGCTGGCGGCGGTGATCTCGGCCACTTTGATTACCAAATCCGGGTAAGTGTCTATCCCATGTTCTGTTAGGAAGTTCAGTGTCATTGCGGCCTGCTTCAAGTTGTGGAGCTTCGCCCACTTCTCATAGCCCGCCGACTGCTGGGCCTTGATGCTATTTTCCAGATCAATCCGCAGGGAAATTCCCTTGCGTTCTTTTGGCCTCCTTGTGATGGCGCGGCTTTTGATACGCTCTTTGATTGCTTCTTCGGTGTAGGCTTCCCCCAGCGTCTTGCAGCGGGTGAAGCGTTCCTGTCCGGGGGCGCGGAATGAAATAAATTTGCCCTGTTTGATCTCATAGCCCTGCGCCTGCATGAACCGCAGAAAATCGTCAAAGTCTTTGGCCTGCGGGATGGCAGCATCAATGGCGGCTTTGAGCTTTGCTTTCCAGCTTGTCCCTTTCCGCTGGGCATCCCACTCGGCGTAGCTTTTGCCCTTACTCTGGCCGGGCTTTACCACGGACAATCCGTGTTCCTTGCACAGCCGATCACTGGTGCGCCGGATATAGGCATATGCTAAAACCCGTGAGGTCTATGTGGCATACCGCAAGGCCGGCTACTCTAAGAAATTCAGGGAAGAACATGAGGAAGAAATTCTGTTCCACCAGGCTGCTAAGAATGCCTTTGATGAGATGGGCGTCAAGAAGCTGCCCAAGGTCAGAGAGTTGCAGACAGAGTATGCGAAATTGCTGGAAGAAAAGAAAAAGACCTATGCCGAGTACCGGCGTTCCCGTGAAGAAATGCGGGAGCTTTTAACAGCAAAGGCCAATGTAGATCGGGTGCTGAAAATGGAGGTAGAACAGGATGTTGAAAAAGAAAAAGACCACGGCCAGCGGTAAGCTGGTTCTGGTCAAAAGCGTTCGCAGAACGCGCAGCCACAGAATGAAATTCTGTGTTCAAAGGGGCTTGGGGGCGCTGCCCTCAACAAGCAAGCAGAGAGGAAAATCACAAAGGGATTTTCTTCCCTGCGGGCCTGTGTGTATTAACACAGGCATTGCTTGCCACGTTTTCTCCCGTCCTTCGCAGCGATGTAACTTTTTTCTGGACACTTCGCCGGACGCCTTGTATTTCTTCTGATATTCGTATATAATGTATCATGTTGAGTATTATCCATGCGGAGGTGCGGTATGAACGGGATCAAGGGCTATATTTCCATAAGGGAGGCCTCCTATCGCTGGGGCGTGTCAGAGCGGAGAGTCAACCAATACTGCGCAGCTGGACGCATCCTTGGTGCGTCCCGGTTCGGGCGCTCATGGGCGATCCCGGAAAATGCGGAGAAACCGTCCGACCCTCGTAGGAAGGCCACGGAAGGAGGCGGTGGATATGATCTCCGATGAAACCGCGTACCGGCGGTATCTTGGCGGAGAGCAAAAAGCTGCCGATTTGCTGGTGGAACGCTACGGCGATGCGCTGACGCTTTACATAAACGGATATATCAAGGACATTCACGAGGCGGAGGATCTGATGATCGAGGCCTTTTCACAGCTTTTCGCAAAGGAGCGTCCGATTGAGGGTGTGGGCAGTTTTAAGGCATATCTTTACAAAACCGCTCGCCACCTTGCCCTTCGGCATAATCAGAAACACCGTTTTGTCTTCCTGCGCTTGGATGAGCTGGACTTCGAGCCGCAAAGCGACACCCTGATCGATACTGATCTATTTCGCAGCGAGCGAGACCGCCAGCTTTATGACGCTCTCGAAAAATTAAAGGCGGAATACCGGGAAGCACTCTATCTTGTCTATTTTGAAGATATGAGCTACCGCGACGCGGCTACGGTCATGAACAAAAGTGAGAGTCAGATCACAAAACTGGTCTACCGTGGAAAACAAAGCCTGAAAGTAATTTTGGAGCAGGAGGGATTTGCTTATGCGGACAAGTGAGGAGCGTGCCCGCCTGATCCACAGGCGGACAGCGGAAATTAAACAAGAGCATCGAAAAAAGAAACAACAAGGGCTATATGCAGTCTGCATGGCGGCCTGTCTGCTTTTGGTTGTTGGGATTGGCTCATTTATGCCTGGATTGTCTGCGGACATTGTCGGCGGTGAAGTACACCATGTTTCCGGTGCAGCAAGCCTTGTGGGAAACCACGCTGCATTGGGCTATATCCTCATGGGGCTACTCTCATTTCTGCTTGGCGTATGCGTAACAGTGCTTTTGTACCGTCTGCACCGCAGGAATGAGAGAAAACAACGGGAGAACTTAGACGATGACGATGAATTTTGAACTGATTGACAACTGTTTTCAGATTGCCGTGCTGTTTTGTGCGGCGCTGGCGGCGATTGCAGCGGCGCTCCGGCACAAAGACCGCCGATTCCTGATCCTTGCCCTGTTTGATATCTGCATTTCCATGGGAACTCTCTATTGGGTGTTGCACCTTTTTATTTTTGGTAATGTACCACAGGTTTTCTATGTTTCGGAGTTTTCATGGATAGCGGCGTATCTGTTCCTTTTGTCGTTCCAGATACTACAGACAGATCGAATAAAGCCGTTGTTTTTCCTGCCGTCCCTGGCCTGCGCTCTGCTTACAGCGGCGGTCGTTCTGGCATTTCGGATTTTCGGTCCGTCCTATTTTGTTTCTGCTGCATTTGCAGGGGTCGTATCTGCAATCGTATATCTTGCGGTTTGGCGGCTCCTGCACAGAGATGGAGGACAGCGGATTGACCGCTGGCTGTTGCTCTGCGTGGGATTACAGCTTCTCCTGTTTGTGGTTTCTGGCTTTACGCAGGACTATACCCGCTTTAATCTCTACTTTGCCGTAGATATTACATTGACACTTTCATTTGTGGCTCTGCTGCCGCTGGCGCTTCGGGAGGTGGCGGAGAAATGATCTATATTGAAAATATTTTTGTTTGCCTTGCAATTCCACTGGCGCTCTCCATGCTGTTTATCGGGAGGCGTCCTCGGACATTCATGCTGTTTATGATGACCGGGATGGGCGTATGTCTGCTGTCTGCCTATGTCAATAGTTTCTTTATGGGACATTATGGTGTCAGTGCCACCGTTGCTGTTGTTGAGATCACGCCGGTGTGCGAGGAAGTGATGAAGCTACTGCCGCTGCTTTTCTACTTCTTGATTTTTGAGCCAAGGGTTCGTGATTTGCCGGAGGCCGCCATTGCTCTTGCAGTGGGCTTCGCCACTTTTGAAAATGTCTGTTACCTAACGGAGAACGGCGCGGAAAATTTTGTATTCCTGCTGATTCGCGGGATTTCCGCCGGGGCGCTGCACATTCTCTGTGGCATTTCAATCGGCTTCGGACTATCTTATGTATTCCGTCACCGATGGCTGGCGTTTACCGGAATAGTAGGTCTGTTGGGAGCCTGTATCGTGTTCCATGCTACCTATAACCTGCTGATCTCGGGAGATGGGGGCTGGCGAATTGCGGGCTACCTATTCCCGTCTATCCTGATTGCGCTTTTATTTGTAGGAAAGCTCCTGCTCCCCAAACTCAAAATCACATTTGAATAACCGCTTTTGTGTGACGAGCCGCTCCAGAAATGGAGCGGCTCAAATTTTTTTGAAATTTTTTGAAGAAATTTTCATTTCGGGTGGAAGGATTTTTGATTTCATGTCTTTTAGGAAGTAGAGGGGTTGAAATTCCCCCGAAACATCATACGAAGGGAGGGTATTGGATGACCGGTAAGACGGAAAACCGGGTACGGGAGATACGAAGCAGGACGCGGCAGTACCGAAAGCGGTATGAAACCCGGCTGCTTTCCTGCCTGACAGCGTGCAGCCTGTTTCTTCTCGCCGGTATCGGCGTTCTTTTCAGAAGCGTACAGACATCGGGCGTAGCATCGGTAGCGGACGGCTACGGCGGGGTGCTGCTGCAGGACGGCGCAGGGGCGTATGTCATCATTGGCATTGTCGCTTTTGTCATTGGCGTGTCTGTAACCGTACTCTGTATCCGACTGAAAAACAAATCAACAAATCGTACAGACAGTACGGAAGAAAGCGAGGATGAAAGAAAATGAGAAAACGGATATTGAGCCTGCTGCTCTGCGTCGTAATGCTCTTTTCCCTCTGCCCCCAATCGGCGCTGGCCGTAGGGAACGGGCAGGCGGGCGGCGTTACAGCAGGCACAAGCGGCCTGTGCGAACACCACCCGGAGCATAACGCGGACTGCGGCTACACGGAGGGAACGGCGGGAACACCCTGCGTCCATGAACACACCGCAGATTGCTATGAGGAAGTAACCAACTGCGTCCATGAACATGACGAGGACTGTTACCCGGAGGAAAGCGTTTCCGGCAATGAAGCGACCCCGTCCGGCGCACAAAAACGGGAGCCGGAGAACTGCCTCCACATCTGCGACGAGGAAAGCGGGTGTATCACCAAGGAATTAAACTGCCAGCATGAGCATGACGATGAGTGCGGCTACTCTCCTGCAACTGCGGGGACGCCCTGCGGATATGTCTGCGAGCTATGCGGCGCGGGAGATAATACCCCGTCCAATGCGGAGGCTGTCACGGTGGCAAGCGTACAGGCCATGATCGACGGTTTACCGAACGCAGAAGAAATCACTGAAGAGAACGCCGAAGAAGTCGAGGCGCAGCTTGACGCCATCGACGAGGCGAAGGAGAAGCTCTCCGACGAGGAAATCGATGAGCTGGATATGACCCGGTATGCGGAAGCTGCCGCTGCATTGGGGGCGCTGGCTGCGCCAATGCTATTGGCTAATGATTCGCCTGACGAGCAGTTTTCCCTCAAGCCCGGCGACACCTATTACTTTGACCTCTCCGGCGTGAGCATTCCCGGCACAGCAAACAGCGGAAACTCATATGGAGCGGCTTCTTTGCCGGATACGTCGCTCCACTATGTTCCCTTTACCTATGCGGGAACAATAGAAGCCTACAAGCTCACGTCTGCGATGGCGACCACCGAGGAATATGCACAGCAGAACAAATACGCCCACAGCCTGTTTGTGGCGGACTATGCCGTAACGCGTGCAGTAAGCTGGGATGACTTAAATACGAAAAGTCTGATTTTCGGCAAGGACTATGTCGCCGGCGGCGTGGGCTATACGCTGCGTGCGCCGTCTGTTGGAAGTAACTATACGGGTTCGGGCGATTCCGAACGCGGCACGCCGACAAATAATGAATGGGACACGATACTGGACAAGAACAGCGGATATATCCAAAACTGGAATAAAATGTATTCGTGGGGGCAGGATACTTATTCCGCGTCGCACCCTGCGGTTCGCGGGTACGATTCGGCCCGCTACTGGAAATACTACAATGGTACGGTTTCCGGCCCGTTCCTCGGTTTCCGCCCCGTCCTTGAAGTCCTGAACGCTGACACACTGGGCTCTGACGGGCTGGAGGCCGTTACCCTCGACTTAAACGGCGGCAAGCTGGGCGGCAGCTCCGGTGCTATTCAAATCATCGTGAAAACCGGCAGCGAGTTTACCGCGCCTGCGTCCGATGGCCTGACCCGCCCGGCCGGAGATACGGGCAGTTACTTCGTGTGGCTCGGAAGCAACGGCAAGCTCTACGCGCCCGGTGCCAGTGTTCCGGCGGACGTTACCAAGCTCACGGCGCAGTTTGCTTTATCAGAGCAATTTTCCCTCGCTCCCGGCAGCACCTATTATTTTGACCTTTCCGGAGCGAACATTCCGGGCGACAAGAACGGCAGCTTGCCGGACGGCTCCCTTCATTGGGTGCCCTTCACCTACGCGGGCACCGTGAACGCCTATGTGCTGAAAAGCCGTTCTGCCAATGACAACACCGCAAGAGGCGATTCAGCGAATGCGGCCGGCAGTACAGACCCCGACAATCCCATTGGCTACACCTATGACCACAGCCTGTTCATTGCGGACTACAACGTGACCCGTAGCGCCAACTGGCATAACCTGAATGCGAAAAACCTGATTTTTGGCAAGGCCTACACCAGCAGCGGCGTGGACTACACCCTCCGCGTACCCTCTGCGGGGAGTGGTAGCACCGGCTCAAAGGACAGTGAGCGTGGAACTCCGCTGAACAACGAGTGGGACGCGATTTTAGACAAAGCGAACCAAAGCTATCAGGATAACACGGTCGGTTATATCAAAAACTGGAACGGTATGTATTCCTGGGGGCAGGATACCCAGGATGGTCCCGATCCTGACTGGAACCGTGCGACGCGCGGGTCTTCTACAGCCCGCTCCTGGCAGTTTGACCTGCAACTGTCTCCGAGCGTCGGTTTCCGTCCCGTGCTTGAACTCCCATCCTCTGACACCCTGGGCTCTGACGGACTGAAAGCCATTACTCTTGACCTGAACGGTGGCAAGATCGGCGGCAACTCCGATGATATTCAAATTATTGTGAAAAACGGCAGTGCGTTTACCGCTCCTGCCTCTGGCGGCCTGACCCGCCCCGACGGAGATACCGGAAGTTTCTTTATGTGGCTTGGAAGCGACGGCAAGCTCTACGCGCCCGGTGCCAACGTTCCGGCGGACGTTACCAAGCTCACGGCGCAGTTTACTTTATCAGAGCAGTTTTCCCTCACCCCCGGCGGCGTTTATTACTTTGACCTCTTCGGTGAAAATATTCCCGGCACGGTGAACACCGGAAACAGCTTTGGCGCGACTTCCTTGCCGGATACGACGCTCCACTATGTTCCCTTTACCTACGCCGGAACGATAGAAGCCTACAAGCTCACGTCTGCGATGGCGGCCACCGAGGAATATGCACAGCAGAACAAATACCCCCACAGCCTGTTTGTGGCGAATTATGCCGTGACGCACACCGTAAGCTGGTATGAACTGAACGCCGCCGGCCTGATTTTCGGCAAGAGCTATACCGGCGGCAGCGTGGACTATACCCTGCGCGCACCGTCTGTGGGAAGTAACTATACAGGTTCGGGCAATTCCGAACGCGGCGTGCCCCAAAGCAACGAATGGGACACGATGCTGAATAAGGACAGCGGATATATCCAAAACTGGAATGAAATGTATTCGTGGGGACAGGATACTGTTTCTGTCGACGCGTCGACCCGTGCGGTTCGCGGGTACAGTTCGGCCCGCATCTGGAACTACTTCAGTGCTTCGGACTCCTACCCGTACCGCGGTTTCCGCCCCGTCCTTGAAGTCCTGAACCCTGACACACTGGGCTCTGACGGGATGAAGGTCGTTACCCTTGACCTTGGCGGCGGCAAGCTGGGCGGCAGCGCCGATGATATTCAAATTATTGTGAAAAACGGCAGTGCGTTTACCGCTCCTGCCTCTGGCGGCCTGACCCGCCCCGACGGAGATACAGGAAGTTTCTTTATGTGGCTTGGAAGCGACGGCAAGCTCTACGCGCCCGGTGCCAGTGTTCCGGCTGATGTGACGGAACTGACGGTGCAGTGGACAGCCCCGACCTATGCCGTAACCCTGCACACAAACGGCGGCACGATCAACAACGGCAATGTCACTGAATATACCTACGGCGTGGGCGCAACACTCCCGACAGCCGACGATATGACCTATACAGGCCATACGTTCAAGGGCTGGTATGACAACAAAGCCTTAACGGGCACCCCTGTTACGGCGATCAGCGATACCGAAACAGGCGATAAGGAATATTGGGCAAAGTGGGAAGTAAATACCTACACCGTGACATTTTACCCTAATGGTGGCAGTGTCAATCCGGTTGCTGCTACCACAGATAGTTCCGGCAAGCTGTCCTCTTTACCTACACCAACCCGTGGTGGCAACTATCGTTTTGATGGATGGTACACCGAACAGACCGGCGGCATAAAAGTTACCTTAAATCAGGTTTATACGGCAGATACCACCCTATATGCCTACTGGATCTATACTAGCGGTAGTTCATCTTCCGAAGACAGGGACGATCCCTCTGGCAACGCCTTTATCACTGATCGTCCGAACAAGGATAACCCGACCACACCAACCACAGCAAAATCAAATTCTGTAAAAGTGGATAGTAAGGGAAATGCAGTGATTACAAGAAGCATAGTTGCTGATGTTATCTCCGTTGCCCAGTCTGACTCAATAAAGCATGGGAATACGAAAAACGGTATCGCGGTGGTTGTTCCTGTGGAAATCAGCAAAGCGTTAGCTGGTGTGCAGATTACGCTGAAAGCAGATGCACTGGATAAACTAGTGTCCTCTGGTGTCAAACGGTTCACCATCGATACCGACAGTATGGCTGACTTTGGATTTATGCTGGATACCCTAAAGGAACTGAACCGTCAGACTACCGGAGATCTTATTCTAAAAATGAAGAAGACCGCAGTTACCTCTCAGGAAGTAGAAACAGCCATTGGAAATCGCCCGGTCTATGATATTACCTTATGGGAAGTAAAGAACGGCAAGGAAACTGCTGTCAACTTGAGCGGGAAGACCGTCAGCATTGCAATTCCGTATACTCCGGCGAAAAACGAGCAGCCTGGCAACCTGTATGCGGTTTATGTGGACGAAAACGGTAATGTACAGTGGATCAGCAAATCCAGCTATAATATGGATCAGAAAGCAGTGATTTTTGTAGCAGAGCATTTCAGCATCTACGGCATAGGCTACAAGAATCAGATTCCTGCCTTTACCGACGTGAACAACCACTGGGCAAAGGACAATATGCTCTTTGTTGTTAGCCGTGGGCTGCTGAGTGGTACCAGTGCCACCACCTTCAGTCCCAATACCGGCATGACCAGAGGAATGTTTGTCACCGCACTGGGGCGATTAGCAGGTGTTGACCCGACTGATTACCAGGCCAGCATGTTTACCGATGTGAAAGAAGATGCTTACTACGCCCCCTATGTCAACTGGGCGGCAAAGACTGGCGTTGTCAGTGGAACGACAGATACTACTTTCGCCCCGGATACCAACATCAACCGCGAGCAGATGGCGGTCATTATGAAGAACTACGCTACCAAACTGGGCTACACCATCCCGAAAACTCTGGAAGTTGTGAATTTTGCGGATAGCGCAGGTATTTCTTCCTGGGCAAAAGAAGCGGTCAAGTCCATGCAGCAGGCGGGCATCCTTGCGGGCAAGACAAACAACTGTTTCGACCCTGCTGGAACCGCAACCAGAGCCGAAGTCGCTACCGTCCTGCGGCGGTTCGTGGAGATCGTCATCGATCCGCAGACTGCCAACGGCTGGGTGCAGAACGACAGCGGTGAATGGAGTTACTACAAAAACGGGGATTTGGTCAAAGGTTGGCTCTCTAATGATCAGAAGTGGTACTGGTTGGACAAAAATACCGGCAAAATGTTCTCTGGTGGTTGGAAGCAGATTGATGGTAAGCAGTATTACTTCTACGCAGATGGCTCTATGGCGGTGAATACCACCGTAGACGGCAAGACCATCGGTGCGGATGGAGCCAGAAAGTAAGTTTTTTACCAGCAAATTAAGAATTAAAACAGGGGCATTCCAAACGACATGTGTACTGGAATGCCCCTTCTACAATAAAAGACTGTTTGCCCGTAATAGCAGCGGACAAAGAATAAACGCGGTCGGGTAAGCAGATACCCAGCCGCGTTTATTCTTTCTCTGGTTTTCCCCTTGTGTCGAGCATTTTGTCAATCAGGGCAAGTAAAAGCTCCTGTTCCCGATGACTGCATTGTAGGACTAAACGCTGTATGCGCTCTACGATTTCGCTCTCCTGTTCTATCTGCGGTGCGAGAACTTCATCAAATGAAGCACCAATAGCATTAACGAGACGGATCAGGACGTCCAAGCTCGGCTTTCGTTTGTCATTCTCGATAGCTGCTAGAAAACGAGAACTGATTTCGGCACGATCCGCAATTTGCTCACGGGTATAATCCCGTTTTTCTCTAGCGCAGCGAAGGGAACAACCAAATGAGAACATAATTTGTTGCTTTTTTTAGACACTCTCCGTCACCTCACATAACAATATTCTACGATTTACCAATGCTATGCGAAATGATTGCAGAGTAGCTTTTTTATAACCACTATCCGTTCCGTTCTGGCTTAAGGGGGGGAGTTGATGATATACAAAGAAAATAGCCTGTCTGTTATCAGCGGGCGTTCTTAACGAAAAAATCTGGCTGCAAAATCTCGCTAGCAATCAAAAAATCAACTTTCCATTCATACCATTTTTGCGGAACGATACGGAACTATTAGTAGTCTATAAATTTCCACAAAACAGAACGGACAAGAACATGGAATATTCCCGTGTTCCTGTCCGTTTTGTTTTATTCATTTTTCCAAGAAGCCGATCTCCACCTCCATTTCGATTCACTCGTCAATCACCTGTGAATCGAAATGGAGGTACATAATGAAGAAAATTAACCTTCGGGAGCTTTATCCTGATGTTTATACAACAGACTTTTTTGTAGATGTGACAGAGGAAGTAATGGAGACTATTCGGGCAGCTGAACGTGCGGAGGCTGCGTATGAGCGAAAGATGTATCGTTATAAAGCACAGTATTCTCTGGATTGCGAGAATGGCATTGAAAATGCGGTGCTGTTGAAGCCGCAAACACCGGAGATGGCGCTGGAGGAGAAACAGTTTCAGGAGCAGGTCTATGCCGCTGTGATGAAGCTGCCGGAGAAACAGGCAAAGCGAATTTATGCCCGATACTATCTGGGAATGACGGTAAATGAAATTGCCGAAGTAGAAGGTGTAGACCCAAGCCGCGTCCGTGACAGTATCCGACGTGGCTTAAAGCAGCTCGGAAAATATTTTTGATAAAGTTTCATTTGATGCGCCTGTTTTTTGCTTTTTTTGTCAGTGTTAATAAGAAGGACAAGTTTTCCTCCTTCATCAGTACATTGACAATCGAATAGACAGCACAACAGGTACATAACCCATGTATGAGCGAATATGAAACGCCGCGAAGATGGAGCAGTCAGGGAGGTGATGAGAGAACTGCTTCGGAGCGATCTACGATTTCATAAAACGGATTGTGGCAGATCCGGCGCGATGACTGCATGGGGGCTTAAAGATACTTCCTCACGGCCCGCCAAAGACTTGGGGGGAACCCTGCGGCACACGATACGAACGATGCTGCGGAGTTATGACAGCCGCGCCAGCGGAGACCTGTTGTGTTCCCATCGTCAGGGGGCGTGGCAAATATGACGAGTAATCCGAACAGAATAACAGTAGCCGCACCAGGTTTTTATCCGAAGATTTCTTTCAGACTGGTGCGGCTATTTAAGTATTAAGCTATTAAGGAGGCGAGAGTGATGTTTGAAAAATTCCATCGAGGTGACATATATTCGGCTGATTTAAGCCCTGGTATCGGCTCTGAACAAAGTGGCTCTCGTCCTGTACTCATTCTTCAAAACAATGTGGGAAATTGTTTCAGTCCTACGATTATTATTGCAGCAATTACCAGTGTAAGCAAAAAAAGCAGAAAGTTCCCCACGCATTACCACTTAAATGACAGATACGGTTTGGTGAAACCATCTGTTGTTATGCTGGAACAGATCAGAACAATCGACAAGTCGAGGTTAAAAAACTATATTGGCCATCTAAACAAGGATGACATGGAAAACATAAACAAGACGCTCTTGTGCAGTCTGGGGATTACATAAAAGTGCCGAAAGGTCGTATCATTTTCAGGCTGTACAAGTAGGGTTATAATTTCGTTAGGAATTGCGGAGGTGATTCTGAATGGAGAATATCCAGAATAAAAGCGCATTGATTCCTTCAGATGAAATCCGGTCAGAAGAACTTCTGGCGGAACAAAAATTTGAAGCGTTTATCACTTCGCTGGCACATATCATCGAGAAATATGGTATGAGAGTGCTGGGCGAGGTTGACGGAGCTGCGTGAGAATCGCAGCTTTACATAGGATATTTTCCAAAAGTAAATTTTGGAGGTATGAATTATGAACCGATATGGAAAACGCTGTGTTTTGTATCCGAGGGTCAGCACAGAGATGCAAGTGGACGGATACAGCCTGGAAGGTCAAAAAAATATGCTGACACGATTTGCGGATCGTGAGGAAATGATCGTTGTTGATACTTATGAAGATGCCGGTAAATCCGGTAAATCCATTGAGGGACGGCCTGCCTTTCAAAAAATGCTCAGAGATATTGAGGATGGCTTGGACATTGACTATATTTTAGTGTATAAGCTGTCACGGTTTGGCCGTAATGCAGCAGATATACTTAACTCTTTGGAGTTGGTTCAATCTTAAAATTCGCCTGTCCTCACAAAGAACCCGACCGTCCCTCTCGGGACGGTCGGGTTCTTTCAGACAGCTTGCGTGAAGAGAGACGCCGCCTTGCAGGTAAGGATAAAAACTTTCGTCTCAAGCAAGGGTAAAAGTGAGCAGTGAACCGTCTTCCTTCGATAGCGGAAAGCCGCCATCAAGACAATCGCTGCCCGTTTGCAGGCTCGCAGGCAAAGCGGCGCAGGAGCAGTAATTTCAGCCGCCTTTGTGAGGCGGCGCTCCCCCCATAAGCATGGACAGGGCCGGTTCAAGGCCCCTCCAGGAATAACAGCACTCCCCATGGCCGGTGTTCCCTGTCAGAATCCGTTCAGGCTTTCTGCCTGCCGCTGCACCGCGGCATGAGCTGTAAAATCATACAAAAAGCGGACCGCCCCGGGGTTGTTGCGGATTTGACACCGGCGGTGGACGCCTCCGTCCTCGCCGTCGAGCGACCATGCGGTGTCCTCCCGGCAGAGAAAGGCGGCATGGGCGGTATGCAGGAAAATAACCGCATCCTCATCGAAGCGCCGGCTGTGCAGTCCCGCCAGAATCCGGCTGAGGCCGGCGATGCTGCGCGGCATCCGCACCAAAAGCAGCTCAAAAAGGCCGTCGGCAGGATCTGCATCCTGACGGTCAAAGTGCAGAAGTCCCCCGATCGACCGGGTGTTGCAGACCGCGCCGAAGATGAAGTTCCCTTCGATCGTGCCGCCATCGTGCCGCACCTGTATCCGATAAGGATGCAGCTCGGAAAGGCGCCGGGTCCCTTCGAGCAGATAAGCAAAATGACCGAGGGTATTTTTCAGCGGCTGCGGGGTCTGGTAAGAAACCTCGGTAAACGCCCCAAAAGCGGCGATATAGGAAAAACAGCGGTCCTCGTTGAAGCTGCCGATGTCATAGGGAATCTCCGTTCCCGAGAAGATATCCCGGCAGGCCGCAAAGGGGTCCCTGTCAATGCCGAGCGTTGCGGCAAGATCGTTGGTCGTCCCCGCCGGGATATAGCCGAGCGGCGGCCTGGCCTGCGGCGGGCAGGCCATCAGGCCCGAAATCACTTCATTGAGAGTACCGTCTCCGCCGCAGCAGATGATTTTCTCATAGAGGGCGGCGCGTTCCCGCACCATTCCGGCTGCATCCCCGCGGCCCTGTGTCGTGAGCACCGTCGTATCATAGCCCTGCCGTGTGCAGATGTCGATCAGATCGAGGAGCTTCCCCTTGAAATGCTGCTTTCCCGCGTGAGGATTCACCACCATCAAAAGCCGTTTCACCGACCGCACCTCACTTCCACTCCGCCCACACCTCGGGACAATAGCCCACCGTCGCCTGCCGCCCGTTGCGCACGATGGGGGTGCGAAGCATCCGGGGATTCTCCAGCAGCTTCTCTTCCCGCGCCGTATCGGAGGCAAGACAGCGCACCAGCGCAGCGTCGGGATGCTTTTCGTCGAGCAGCGCCGCCCAGCCGCCCACCGCCCGGCAGACCGATGCGAATTCCCCCGCGCTCAGCCCATAGCGGGGCAGATCGACGCTCTGCACCCGAATTCCCCGCTCCTTAAAATAGCGTTCCGCTTTTTTAGTATCAAAACATTTGCTCTTTCCGAAAATCTGAATGTTCATCTGCCGCCCCGTCCGGTTATCCGGCCCGGTCCTCCCTGGGTTTGAAGATCATCAGCTTGCTCAAAATATAGTTGAGGGCGACAACCACTCCGCTGTTGACCACCTTGATGATCGAGCTGTTGAAGTGGAGCATCCCCACCAGCAGCCACATCAGCGCCTGATCCGCCCCGCCGGAGATAATCCGGCTGTTGACAAACCGCACAAACTCCCGTCCCAGCTCCTTCCAGCTCCCGCTCTTGGTACGGAAAACAAAGAGCTTGTTGGTAACATAGGCAAAGAGGACGGTGGCCACCCATGCGCTGATATTGCTGACCATATAATTGACGCGAAAGGTCCAGTTAAGGACAAAATAGACCGACAGGTTGACAGCCGCGGTCAATGTTCCAAACAGGACATACAGCACCGTTTCGCGGTCGATTTTCCTGAAAAATTTCGGCACAGAACAATTCTCCTTCTCATCGATTGGCCGCGCGCCGCGGTTATATGATAGTATTGTACCGCATCGCAGTAAAATTTGCAAAGGATTCGGGAAAATGACATCAAAATGAGCGGGGCGCCCAGCGCCCCGTTCCGCCAAACTCCCGATTACCCGCGAAATTTCCTCAACAGGCCAGCTTGTCCGACCCGTTTTCACCCCCTGACAGATCATCGTGACGACCATCCTCTGCTCCGCCCCATCCGGCGTCACCAAGCCAACGCCCCGGCGTTCAAACTCCCGCGCATACACTCCGGACTGGATAATCCCATCGGCCGCAAGCAGCCCGACGGATGAAAATCCTCTTCCGCAAGCCGACGATGGCCAGCTACGACCGATTCGTGAAGACAAGCGCCAACAGCCCGACCAAGGCAACCCGCGCTTTTGTGATCGATAACATCGTCCCCGAGCAGCTTGACGCGCTGGCGGACGACATCGAGGAATACCCGGCGATCTCGATGAGCCTGACCGACAAGCTCTTTGCTCTGCTGGGCCTCTCGAAGGACATCTCGGTAAAAAAGCTGTAGACATCATATCGCTGCCATTGAGGGCAGTGTATATGAGTCGTTCTGCCTGTACATCCGGGCGTTCCTGCCGTATGTGACCGGGCAGGAGCTGGCGGCCTGTGATCTGGACGGCCTTTGCCGGTGGGAGGCAAAGGCCCGGCTCGTGGAGCAGGACCTTCAGAGGATCGTGACCAACGGCGTGGTACGGGCTTTTAACAAAGAAAAATGAGCCGGGAGCAACGTCCCGGCTCATGATACAGACTATTTAGTAAAATATCGGATTCCATGCGGCTTTTTCGTAATCCACGAACGATACAGGCGAAAAGCGTTCGCTGCTTCATGCACCAACCCCTTTACGGGATTGTTTTCAGAAATCGTTGGAATATCCCGAGGAGATTCCCAACCGCACCAAACTGCATACGGAATGCTGAAAACGATACAAAGGGCGCAAACAAGCAAAACAACGCAGCCGATTCCTGCTGCTGGAATCAGGATAAAAAATCCCCAAAATCCATCAAAAAGGCCGTCGAAAAGGCTGAACATACCGTCACCTCCGTATCGTTTCTTTAATTTTAGTATATCAAACTCCAGTTCAAATGCAAGGGGGTGAAAACAAAATGTCATTAGAATCGGTCTTTAAAAGGTTGCGCGGGATGGAGCGGTTCTGGTTGGTACCGGGAAAGAAATCACCGAGTGGGTATCCGCCCCGGTGAAATCGTCCCGGCTCATGGCCTAAAAGTCTGTGATGTTATGCGGCTTTCCGGTAATCCAAGAGTGATAAATCTTTGTAGCATTGACAGCCTGATGCCATAAGAAGCGTATAGGCGTCCGATTCCATGATATATCCTTCGGTAATCCTTTCGTACCGGCATTCCAATAAAACCAGCATAGATATGGCAGGCTATATACAAAAGGAATACCGCCCAAAAAAGTGCCCACCAATATCCCCAATGTACCGGCAAGCCCCATGACAAAGAATATGATTCCCCACCCAAACACGACGATACACCTCCCTATTGTTTTCATTTTCAGTATATCAAATTTTATTCCAAAAGCAAGGGGGTGAAAAAATGCCAGATGATTCCGATTGTTTTATTCTCATGCGTTTTCATACGGTCTTTTCTTGCCCCTGGTTCTTCGTCTGTGGAAGAGGCCGCGCCTGTCTGTTCAAAGGCTGTCCGGAATCAGCGCAAGGATCTCCTTGATCGACATGCAGTAATCGCGGTCCGCCTCGGCCGCCCGCTGATGCCCGAGGATGGAACGCGCGGCGTTGACCGCCGCGCGATAGGCGCAGCAAAGACAGCCGCTCCCCCGGCATGATTCCCTGAAAATCCGACTGTTCCATCTTTTCACCCTTTTCCCTATTGCAGAATCCGGAGGCAGCGCTCCATCCGGTCCATCCCCTCGGTAATCTCCCGCATCGAGCTTGCACAGGTCAGGCGGAGGTCGTCGGGCGCTTCGAAGGCCACGCCCGGCACTGCCGCAATATGCGCCTTCTCGAGAAGGAAGGCCGCTAACCCGCCCGAATTGCGGATGGTCCGGGCCATCCTTAATGCTGTGGTCATCGGAATTGGACGGCACAATAAAAAGCGTACCCTCCGGGAACTGGAAACCCGGCAGAACATCCTTCGGGACTACAAGGTTCATTCCTGACGGCAGAAAAGCCCGATTTGCCGCAGTGTCCTTTCGGCGGACAAAAAGCGGGAAGCCTTTGGCGGTGGAATATTCCGCCGCCAAAGGCTTCCCGCTGCTGACGCAGGCTTTTTCGTTACTTTCCGCACTTCTCCAGCTCTGCCCGCAGCTTTTCCAGCGCCTTTTTCTCCAAGCGGGATACATAGCTGCGGCTGATTTCCAGGCGGCTCGCCACCTCACGCTGGGTCAGCGGGCGCTTGCCGTTGAGGCCATACCGCATCACAACAATCTCCCGTTCCCGGCCCGCAAGGCTCTGCTCAATGCATCGATGGAGCTGTTCCGCCCGCAGTCTCAACTCAATGTCGTCAAAGATGCAGGTATCGTCGGCCATAATATCCTGAAGCGTCAGCGCGTTGCCGTCCTTGTCGGTATCGATCGGATCAGAAATGTAAACGTCCTGCGCCGACTTTTTACGATTGCGGAAATACATCAGAATCTCATTCGCTATCCTCTCCTGACGGATACACAGATTGGTCAACAGGCGGCAAATCCGCCTCTCCATCCTCCGCAAACAGGTAGACGTAGGCGTTTTTGCCGTCCCAAACCACTTTTTTGACAATGGTGCGCAGCAGGCGTCGCTTTTCTTCCAGCGTCGCCGTATCCACCGCGTTGGCGAAGGACTCAATCATTTCCTGATGGAAGGCAAACTCCTGATGCAGCATCCGGCTCTGCTCAGTGAGGGCTTCCAGCTCAGAAAGCCTTGCCTGCTGCGTCTCGCTCTCCCGATGGAGCTCGTCGATCTGCTCCATGACGTACTTGGCTGAGGTCTCGCTGGCAACGGACAGGGATTCCACCAGCCGCTTGATGCGGTCCTCCGTTTCGGCGTGCTTCTCTTTCAGCAGTGCCAATTCCGCGTCGTAGCCCTCCTTGTTGCCGCTGATGACTTTTTTCGTCTGCGCCAGCAAATTGGCAAGGGTTTCCTTGTCGGCGGACAGCTTGCGGATTTCTTCCATGATCTTGGCGTCCAGCGTGTTGCCGTTGCAGTTTTTCATGCCGCAGACCGTGCCGTGGCTGCGCTCCTTGGTGGAGCACATGTAGGTGTAGATCAGTTCTCCGTCCGCTGTGCGGCGGTTGGTCAGCTTTGGACGCATATAGTCGCCGCATTCGCTGCACCGCAGCAGACCGGACAGCAGCGCCACGTTGCTGCGTGGTCTGCGGTAGCTCTTGGATTTGTTGACATCCAACATGGCCTGCACCTGCACCCAATCGCTGCCTGCGATAATGCCGGGATGCTTACCCACCGCCACGATCCATTCCTCCATGGGGCGGATCTGGTTTGCTTTGCCGGGGCGCTGAAGGGTGCGGTTATACGCCATGATGCCGTGCTCGCCGTCGAATTCTGCGCGTTCGGCAAACAGGTCAACATTGTTCTCTTTCAGATACTGATACGCCGTCTCGTCGGCGATCATATAGACCGGGTTGGTGAGAATGCCCCGGATGGCAAAGCGGGTGAACTGCTTGCCGCGCTTCGTGACACAGCGGTGCTCCAGCAGATACTGGTCGGTCTTGCTGAGAGAGCCGGTCTCCATGAACACGGAGAAAATCGTCTTGACCAGCTGGATTTCCTCCGGAATGGGCTTCAGCTTGCAGGCTTTCTTCACCTTGCCGTCCACCGTCACGCTGGACAGGCTTTCCGAGGCGTAGCCCGTGGGCGTTGTGCCGCCCAGCCAGCGTCCGGTCTTGGACAGCTCGTGCATATTGTCCCGGATGCGCTCGGCAATGGTCTCCCGCTCCAGCTGGGAGAACACGGATGCAATGTACATCATGGCGCGTCCCATGGGGGAAGAAGTATCGAACTGCTCGCGGATGGAGATGAAGTCGATGTGCTGGTCGCCCAAATCCTCGATGAGTTTGGCAAAGTCGCCGATGTTGCGGCTGATGCGGTCGAGCCGGTAGACCACGATGGCGGCAAATGCAATCTTCTGCGAATCCTTCATCATTTTCTTGAACTGCGGGCGCTCCAGATTGCCGCCGGAAAAGCCCTCGTCCTCATACACCAGCGCATGCTCCGCCGCATCCTCGCCAAAATGCATGGCAATATACTGGCGGCACAGCTCGATCTGGTTCTCGATACTCTCGCCCTTCCCGGTAAATTTGGACTTGCGGGAATAGATGACGTATTGCTTCGCCTGCGTCTTGTCTTTCGTTTTCATAGCGCACCTCGAACATCACATGTTAGGTTGATAAGCTTATTATAACGGATTGGAATCCACTTGAAAAGGTACTAAGGAAAGAATCTGCAATTTTTTCTGATGAAATGAGCGATGGAACGCCGATTATCACTTGTCGTATGACAAGTACATCCGCTCTTGGCATCAACGCAAAACCGCCGCCCCGATCGATAATCGGGGCGGCGGTTTCGTTATGCGAGGCTTCGCAGGTATTCTTCCACATTCCGATACTGGATGCCCTCAACCACTTGACTTTCCCCTCGATAGAGGACGAACTTTCCGGTAATTGGACCATAACGATGCTCCGTCTGGGCGCATTTTTCCTCGTCAATCAGATGGCGGTACTGCTGCGGCGCAATTTCCGTGCTGTGCTTGATCTCAAAGCTCTGGCAGGAACCGGCAACAGGGTCAAATACCACCATGTCGAACTCACCCACGGAAAATTGCAGGACAAATACCTGCTTTTTGGGGTTCGCCAGCTTGGTTTCCAGCAGAACGATGTCCTCCAGCATCCGGCCTCTGATTTCGGTCAGAATGCGTTCCTGAACAGCAGTGCGCTCCGGCAGAGACAGGGCGCTGAATGTCTCATCCAACAGCAGACTGCGAATCAGCGCATCGGCCTGCGCGTAACGGAGACCGGGTTGGGCGATCACCGTGCGGCTGGATTTCCGGCTGACATCCGGCAGGTACCGCACGTCAATCTCCCGCGTCAGGTCCAGCAAATCCAGATATTCTTTGATCTCCGCCGCGTGAACATCGTCCAGCGCTACAGTCTGCTCTGCCTTGTTGCGGATCTCAAGCAGCTTCCGCAGGCTGTCTGTGACAGCTACAAGGTCAACGCGATCAAGGATGTCCGTAGGGTTCTCCTGATCCCGGCGAAGATTGCTGGCGGAAATGCCAAGGTCGTGGGATTTCCAATCCTGTGTCAGCACTTCCAGCGTGAAACGGTGGTTGATGTCCTCCACCACGCGGTTGATGGCGCTGGTCAGTTCGTTCCTCTCATACAGGTCACGCAGATGGCGGAAATGTCCCTCGTACTGATAGCAGCGCAGAGAGTGCTGGATGTTGCGTGCAATAGCCGTATCCACATACTCGTCCGCGCTTTCCTTGCTGGCAAACGTGGAGGTTTCGTTGTAGTGGACACCGCCGAGACTCATAGTGCCGCCGTAGCGGATATACTCGTCGATGCCGTGAATGCCGAGCACGGACTCAAATTCGCGGTAAGGGATGAAGGTGGTGTGCAGCAGAATACAGCGGTCATAGAGCTGCTCATCCTCCGTGAACAGGAAACCCAGTGAATCCGTGCCGGACAGCACGATTTTCATTCCGCAGGTGGCAAACACATCGGAGAACAGCGCCGCGCCCTCGATGAAATCCTCCATCAGCGTCACTTCATCGAGGAACACATACCGGAAACCCTGCTCCTCCAGCGCTTTGAGATCGCGGTTCACGTCTGCCAGCGTGTCTTTTGCGGCGATCTGAATGAACGCTGCCTTGGCAAGCTCTGCGTCGTTCATCTCCGCAAAAATCTGGCGGATCATGGTGGTTTTCCCCGTCCGGCGCAGGCCGTAGAGGATGAATACCTTGTCCTGCGGCTCGCCGTAAGTATAGTCATGCAGCTGCCGGAAGCACTCGCGCTTGCGATACCGACGGACAGAGGCAGAAAAGGTACGCAGTGCCTCGCCAGTGCGGATATTCGTTGCAAAGGTATTTGCAGTGGCAGCAGATACGGATTTCCTGGGCAGCTGCTTCTGCAGCACCTTCAGTTCTTTTTCCAGTCCCTTCCGGCGTTCAATCTGCTTCCGGAAAGAATCCACCTCTTCCGCAGGAATATACTTCTCTCGGCGCTTATTGTTCTCTGTCCAGCGGTGATAGAAATACACATTGCCGCTGATCGTCTTCTTTGTGACAGACCCAGCAGGCAGCTCTGCAATCTGCTGCTCCAGATCAGCAATCTTGGCTTGAAGTTCAAACAGTTCCATGATACACCTCCTCGGTGAAACTATTATATACAAAATTATACCCCATTATACCCGTAAAATCAAGGGTATAATGGGGTATAATTTGCTGTGATAGATGTCAGTTTGCAAAAACTCTTGTCTGAGGTAGTATAGCAACCAAAACGCTATTGATCGTTTCGCGTATTGCCTCTTTCCAACGGTATCATATTGGTGCACTTCTTTTCTTCGTTAAAAAAGTTGGTGCAACCATAGAATATGTCACCATTCTTTGGATTCTTTTTAACGATCAAATATCCGTCTGCGCACTTGGGGCACTTCAAAATATCGTGCATGTGCACCCTGTCGTTGGTCATAAAATCGCAAAGCTCCGCCTCGTTTGTACATATCCAGAGATTCAAGCCGTAGTTCTTGTTAAACTCATATTTTAGTGGGAAGCCGCATATCGGACAACGCAAGTTAAAGAGATCCACTACTTGCATATTGATTTCGTCATTATGGGGAATGTTGAAATCTTTGATAAGTTCTACAAGAAATCTGGATGGCTTTGTTTTGGGGGCCGCGATATATACCCTGTTTTTAGTCCGTGTCATCGCTACATAAAACAGTCTCCGTTCTTCCGCAAAAGGCATACTATTGTCCTCATATGTAACGAGTTTAATAATGGGATCATCTTCAATCTGGCAGGGGAATCCAAATTTCCCTTCAAACATATTGATCAGAATTACATTGTCATAGCCAAGGCCCTTGGAGCTATGTGCTGTCATAAATGTTATCTTAGCATTTGGATACTTTTCGCTTCTGATAGCACCACCTGGCAATTCACTGAACCGATTTGTCCGATACAGCTTGTACATATCATAGTTGTATCGGCCGATCAACAGAATCGAGCTCCGCTCACCGTACTCAGATATGATTTCTCCAATAATATGTTCAATTGTGTTGGCAAGCTGCTCCATAGGTTTGACGCTGTCATCAAAGACTTCAAGAACAATTGGGTTCTCAAGATGTTTCGGAGAAATCAACTGCTTCCGGATTTGCGAGGAGTTTCTCTGCACAAAGCCGCCGGCAATGTCAATCAATTCTTGCGAGTTACGATATGTATGAGTAATTTTCAGTTCCGTGCCCGCACCCATTAGCTCCAAAAAGCGCGTGAACAAAGTAATATCAGACCCAGAAAAGGCATAAATTGACTGCCAGTCATCACCCACCGCAACAACTTTAGCCTGCGTAATTTGAGACAACCTTTTTGTCAAATTGAATCTTTGGCGGGCTATATCTTGAAACTCATCGATGATGATGTACTTGTAAGGGAGCACTATGTTCTGGCGCTCGATCTCCTGCAAATAGAAATGCGCATCATTTATCATGTCAGCAAAGTCTATCTGATTGCGCTGCTTCAGCACAGATTGATAGTGATGATAGACTTGCTCGGCAATATCCAGAAAAAGGAGTGTTCTCGGATTATCTGTACGTTCTCGCAAAATGGAGAAGCCACCGCCATCATAACCAGTCGTCTTGTATTGCTCGATAAACTTCATCATAAAGATGATTAGTTTGTAGATATATTTGTCTTTTCCGGTTTCTACTATCTTTTTATAGACTTCCTCCATATTGCGAGGCTTTAGGATAAACCCCTCCTTTTCGAGGACTTCTTTCAGATGATCCAGAAGAGGACGTCGATCTGTATAAAATGACCAGGTTTCCAGTAATGTGGTCTTATTAGCCTTATGAAGGCGACGCTTATCACTAATTGCGCGAAGATAACGCTGCCTCTGCTGCGGAGTAAACAGGCTATTATAGCCGCTCTCGCTGAGCGCATAGTGCTCCAGCCACACGCTATGCTCTCCTTGCGAAATATAGAAATCAGGCGTGTATTTCTTGCTACGAGAAGGTGATCCGAAGGGATACACTCGTTCATATTCGTAATCCAAACCGTTCAGATAGAGAAAGTTTGCGATCTGCACTTCCTGCATGGAGCGCAGATATTCTCCGGTTATGGTCCGCGTCTTTTTCGTGCGTTGCTGTTCAACTTTTTTGACGTACTCGCCCAATCCACTTTTTAACGTTTCAAAGTCTTGTGCTGCTTTGTAAAGATGGTATTGATTCAAATCCGTAAATTTGAAGACATCCTCGGACAGGTCAAAGTAATACCCTAAGAACAGAACCAGATTGCGCATAAGCTGCTTGTTGTGAAAAATCGACTTTTCCAGCATATCAAAAATAATCTGCTGGGAAGAAAAATTGATCTCAGGTGGTTCTGCTGAAAACTGTTTAACAATATCATACGCAAAAGCATGGAACGTGCATATCTTCGCTGGAATACCAAGTCCCTTATTGATTCGATCACGCAACTCCCCAATCGCCTTATTTGTATAGGATATTACAATGATCTCCTCCGGATCTATATTCTTTTTCTCGACCAAATACTTGACCTTTGCGGCCATCGTCGTGGTTTTCCCCGCACCAGCACCAGCTACCAACAGGCAATAGTCGTCATCTGTAATCACCGCACGGCGCTGCTCTTCATCCAGTTGAATATTGGGGTCGATCTGCTTTAAGATGCTGTCAAAATAATCCTTATCCTGTTCCAGTATTCGGTCTACATATGTCGTATTATGTGCTGTAATATCTGCATCTAAAGATTGCATCCGACGCAAAAAGCGGCGTAGCAAATCGATATCAACTCTTATCGCGGCAGCATTGTTACAGACATATTGGAAAATGAGCTTGTTGTTTAGGCTTTCGCTGTATTTTCCATATGTGTCCCGTAGCCTCTGCGCATCTCTGTGCGAAATATAGTGTTCTGCAGAGAACAACTGGGCATGGTCTCGTTCAAAAGAAATTAAGACGTTTTGCAGATTTTTGTAGTCCAATCCTTCTTTGACATGCGCAGCCTCCTTATCCAAAGAGAAAAAGTATGCCGCAGGGAGTCCGCAGTGAGGGCATTTTTCAGCTTTGTCGGAAATTGAATTTCCACACTCCGGGCAACGAATTAAGGACATATCTTTTTCCTCCTTGTCGCATCATAACGTAAACTATGAGTCAAACCCCAACTTTTTTAATCGTCCACGTACCGCTGATGTACTGCGCTTTAATGTAATGGCAATCTCGCTCATTGGTACAGATTTCTTGTATAGATCAACGAGGCAGTCGTCATGTTCTTTCGTCCATGGAGCGCCCTGCATCTCTGTCTGCATATTCTCCGCTGCGAGGATCGCATCCAAATTATCTATGATAAAATGCTGCGCAGCGTTGTTGTAAACAACCACCTGATAGGGCCCTTTATTGCTCATTCTCTCCTCCACGGAAATACCATTTTCTTCGCCAATTTTCGTCGGCCGTTTTGTGTGCTTTCCGTCTGGCATGAGCGCCCATTCCATCATTCCAATTTCCGTGAGCCACGCAAGGATTCCTGAATAGGTAAGTTTTTGCATAGTGTCGTTATCGGCCAAAGCGTTTATCCGTTTGGCGATTTCGCTGGCCGGAATAGGCGTTTCCGAATAGGCAAATCGGCTTCTTTTTTCAAAGGGAATTTCAAGGGGCCTCTTTTTTGGCTTCCTGTCCGCAGCCGATCTCATTCCACCATTTTCGATCACCTGCCGCAGCACGTCGGATACAAAGAAAAGGCAACGTGACAACCGGACATTGTTGATAATATCGCCGTCTGGAACCACAGTGTCATCTATGGGATTGATGCCGTTTGCCAGTTTGTCGATATACATTCTTGCTCGTTCGATTTTTTCAAGTTCAGTCATACATTTCTCCTTATCCCACTACCAACTTATTTGTCTTCTTCAAGAACTTCGCCGGGATTGGGCGATCCAGCCGCCATGTGATATTCATCGGCCTGCTGCCCTCATGCTTCACATAGTTCGCCGCACCCAGATAGGTATACGCCTCTGCACCGCCGGTCATACGGTCCGACTTAAACTCACGGACAAACAGCAGTACCTTGCTGCCGCGTTCCTTGTGGTGGATATAGCGCTGACCGGTGGGCGAATTCTCCGCCGTGGTGCTCTGGCTCTGCCAATGGAACAAGCTCTCATTGATGGAATAATCGTTGTACATGGTGGTTGGCGAGTAGTCCTTGTCCGCCTTGTTCAGCGTCACAAAGAACACGTCGATGTTTTTCTCCGGCAGCCGCTTCACGCCCTCACGAACGGTGGACGGCTTCATAAAGTCCAGCGCCACCAAGAGCTGGTCGCGGGTATAGGTGCAGTGCAGATCCAACGGGCAGCCGAAGCCCAGTTCCACCGGCTCGTCGATAAAGTCGATCTGCTCGAAGCGATAACGCAGCAGCTCCAAGAGCTCACCGAGCAGAACTGTGCTGTCAGACAGGGTATAGAGGTTACTAAGCACCTCTTCGTCGTCCCAGTCCTCCACAGCCTTGCCCCAGACGGTGACATAGAACATCTGCATCATCCGCTTTTCCGTATCCGGAAGCGCTGCAAAATCAAGGTTGTCCAACCGCGGAAGAACATCCAACAGGAACGAAATCCAGCGGCGGGAATCAGCCACAGCAAGCTTTGCAAACGCTTTGGTCAGGATGTCCTCCAACGGCTCCGAAAAGTCCTCGATGGCATCCGCTCTGGCACAAATGCGAGAGAAGGAGGAAAACTTGTAGATCGCCCGCGGGTCAAGATGGTAGTAATCCAAGAAGTTTTTGAGCGTCAGCTCCAGCCCGCTGTCCTCCGCAAAGGAGGCTGCGCGAGCCACCAACCCAGCCGTATTGCCATAGGATGCGCGGATATTCTCCAAAATGTATTTGGCCGCCTTCTTCTCCAGCTGGATATAGCAGCCCTTGGGGACGGACACAAAACCATCTTTAATTTCACGACTCACGCTGCGGGTGGTATTCGACAGCAGCGCTGCAAACTTATCTTCAAAATTGTATTTTCTATTTGCCTGACCGATGAAGTCCAGCACGGTCAGGCATTCCTTGTCCTCGGATAGACGCAGACCACGTCCCAGCTGCTGCAAGAAGATCGTCAATGACTCCGTGGGACGCAGAAAAAGAACAGTATTGACTTCCGGAATATCTACGCCCTCGTTGTAGATGTCCACGACGAAGATGAACCGCACCTCGCCGGACACCAAGCGCCGCTTGGCCGCCACTCTTTCCTCGTCCGAAGATTGCCCGGTGAGGCACATAGACGGGATGTTGTGGTCGTTAAAATAGCGGCACATAAATTCCGCGTGATCGACCGTTACACAGAAGCCGAGGCCCTTCACGTCGTCAATATCCGTGACATATTTCAGCAGCGCGGACACAACATGGTCGGCGCGTTGAGTGGCAATGGCACCACTGAAGGTGTAGATGTGCTCCAACTCGCTCTTTTGGTAGCCACCGGCAGACCATTTGAGTTCATCCAGATCCACGGTATCGGTAACGCCAAAATACTGAAACGGGCAGAGCAGCTTTCGGTCAATGGCTTCCGGCAGACGAATTTCCGCCGCAATACGATTGTTGAAGTATGGCAGAATGCTCTTGCCGTCCATACGTTCAGGCGTAGCCGTCAAGCCCAGCAAAATACGAGGCTGGTAGTAGGCCAGGAGCTTCTGGTAGGTTGGAGCTGCCGCGTGGTGGAACTCGTCTACGATGATGTAATCGTAAAACCCAGGGGACGTCTTTTCCGTAAAGTTCTGTGAATTGAACGTCTGAATGGAAATAAACAGATTGTCGATGCTTTCCGGCCTATAGCTGCCCACAAACATCTCTCCGAAGTTGGCGTCCTTGAGTACAGCACGGAAGGCATACAGACTCTGCTTGAGAATTTCTTCCCGGTGCGCTACGAAGAGCAGTCGGCAAGGCTTGTCCGGATTCTGCTTGCGGAAGCGCTTGTAGTCTAAAGCAGAGATGACCGTTTTACCGGTACCGGTGGCGGCTACCACCAGATTGCGGGTATAACCGCGGACGGCACGCTCCGCCTCCAGCTTGTCCAGAATCTCCTGCTGATAGGAATAGGGGTTGATATCCATGGTGTAGACTTCGGCATTGTTGGTATCGAAGTATTTTTCTGCTTTCAGGGCACGGGCAAGGCGTTCTTTCTGCCCTTCATCATAATACTCAAATTCCCGGTCATTCCAATAATACTCAAAGGTCGCGGCGATTTTATCAATGGTTTCAGGCAGGTCGCGCTTCGTTACCTTGGTGTTCCATTCAAGTCCGCTGGTCAGCGCGGCATTGGACAGGTTGGACGAACCCACATAAGCCGTTGTGAAGCCGGTTTCGCGGTAGAAGATGTACGCTTTGGCATGGAGGCGAGTTGTCTTGGTGTTGTAACTAACCTTGATCTGTGTGTTTGGGAGCTGTCGGAGTTCCTCAATGGCTTTTATATCCGTTGCGCCCATGTAGGAAGTGGTGATAATACGGAGCTCACCGCCATTCTGCGTAAACTCTCTCAGCTCGTCCATAATGAGCCGCAGACCGCTCCATTTGATGAAGGACACCAGCATATCAATTCGGTCAGCCGAGACGACCTCTTTCTTGAGTTCTGTGAACATCTGTGGTTCGTGAACGGCCCCAGTAAACAAAGAACTTTGGGCAATAGATGTTTCCGACCGCTCTATGTCCGCCGCAGTTTTTCCCGCAGCCAACCTCGGATCAGCTTCCCGCAAAAGCGCAAGAAGCTGCTCTGCCCGCTTGTCAACACTCTGCGAAGCAAAGTCTGCTTCTTTTGTTGCATTTTGAATGAGCGCTATGATCTGATTCGTCAGCTCGATTTGGGTTGAGATATCTCCACCGTTGTCCAATACGTTATCCAAGCCCTTCTGAACCACATCTACCAGATACTGCGCCAGCACCTTGGATGCCTCCGCCTTGTCGATAGGCGCAACAGCCTTGCGGGCTTCCGGAATCTCCGCAAGCTCGCTAGTCAAGGCGTTATTGATAACTTGTTCGTATAGGCCGGGATGTAACATAGTTTCGCTCCTTACAATTTCAGAAGAATTTTACAATATCTCTTCTCCATTTATTTCTCACTACTCAGGCATAATTTCCATCAAATGTTATCTAGAATCTTTTGGACGGCATATGGCTTGGCATACTTGATATAAGCATCGCTCACGAAAATGGTGTTTGTAGCATGTGGTTCAACCCACATTGCCGGGTAGATAACAATCTTCTTTTTGATTCTTCGTCCAGTTGCGGTAATTTCACTATCAGCAGTGATTTCGCAGCCTGATTGCTTAAGGATATTCGCTAAAGGCATGATCATGTTAATCTGTGTCTCTGGTTTGATAGGAGATGCTTTTATGCCATCAACACCCCATTCAAGGAGCTGAAGTGCAGCAAAGCGGTCAAGCATGCCATGTACATATTGGTTCCTGTAATGCTTTAGGCATTTGGAACACGCAGATCCACAATCACAGGAACTCAACAGCTCTTTCATATCGGATAGTAGTTCGGCAATTGCATCGGCTACACTGACAGCATAACCAGCGCCGCTCGATAGACTATCGTAAAGATAGATATCGACATAGGAGGCTTCAGCCCCAGTCCTGAGACGATAACCGGTGACAAGTTCGGTGAATTCAACATCAAGTTTTTTGCTTGCTACCAGTCGCAGTGCTTCAGCTAAGGATTGAGCTGCACGGTTAAGCCATGGATTATCATTACGGCGTGCATCAATAACCTTGTCGTCAATTGTGAATTCAAGGACCAACATATCAGTTATGAAGTCATAGCCAAGATTCACATTAAAGGAATTACCGTGACGGCATCTGCTTCGAGCATACTTTGACTTGTATGGCCTGTTAACGTCATTCAGAACAGAAATATCGTCGCCTGGCATAGCAGCACCACAGTCTTTGCAGACCATAAAGCCCTTGTCATCTGATCCTTTATTCAGCATGATGATTCGCTGATTTGTTCGTGAAGCAATTCGTATGTTCTTGCAACCTGGGGCAAGTTTCATTTCTTCTGCATCTGGTAGAGTTGAATACAGAGGCTGCTGTACGGCGGTATACTCTTCTGATAGCTGAACATCCGGTATTGCTTCAGCATTTCTTGGTGCAAAGCCCCATGGACGCATCATTTCACGAGTGATTTTGAGATCATCGTTCCCACAGAATGGGCACTGTTTTGTGTTTTCCTCCATCAAGCCAAACCAGCCGCACTCAGGACAAGAGATAATCTGCTTCACATAATTTGGGTCTTCTGCGTAGGCACGTGCCGGGGTTAGTGATTGACCGTAATGACGTTCACTTCCAGGATAGTAGAATCCGCCAATCTGATAGGTTTGCTTATCAACCACAATTGCTCTGCCAGGAGCATATTCGCCAATAGCTACATCAAGTCCACGTTCAACCTCGTAAAGGATTTTCCCGTTCATATCTGGTATATAAGTACTGACGACGTTCTTCGGGAACGAATATGTTGGGATGATACCTTCTTCATAAAGAGCATCCAAGAGAACTTTTGCATCGCCTTCCTTGGCGCCTTCATCTACACCAAAAAGCTCGGGATGAGCATGGCATTTTTCTTTAAGTGTATCAAGGGCCTCTTCGAGTTCATCCGCAAACTCTGAATAATGAAATACCACTCCAATAGGCAAAAGGAGCTTGTCCTTATCAACACTGTAGGAAGCAAGATAGTTCTTGAAACTGTCAAGGAAATCTTCGAGAAAAACGGCTGCGGGAACTGTATCAAGGCTCATATGTTTTTCTGCGAGAAATTCCTGTAAGACAACCATAGCCAGATGGCGCTGGAGGAGTTTCTCGCTTCGCACATCGATCCACGGCCTGCGGGGATCGCCACGGAACATGGGAATCGGGTCATTGAAGTACAATGTATCATGAGGACCATCTTCACAGAAGGTAACGATTGTAGATAAACTAGATCCACGACGGCCCGCACGGCCAGCTCTCTGTTGATAGTTTTCACGCATTGGCGGAATGTTTCGCAGACCAACTGCAACTAGGGAGCCAATATCAATACCAACTTCCATGGTGGTTGTGCTGCTGAGAATATCGACAGGCGTTTCACCATCTTGAATCAAGTCCTGGAAGCGTAACTCATATTGTTCGGTCTTACTCCAAAGGTCGTCACGCTGGTCTTTATGTGAGAGCTGAGCAGTATGCTCCTCTGTGTCGATCACATGGATTGGCTCACCCTGAACCGCGTCAGCCACCGGCCTTCTCCAGAAACTAAGTGCTTCGTATTCGTCGGATTCCATCTTGTGGATATGAGTAGAACCGCAGCTTGGGCATCTGCCTTTTAGGAAGAAAGGTGTCAACTCAGAGCACTGCTCACACTTGTACCATACATGCGTAGCATCATAACGTGTCTTTACTCTGGAAAGATCAATATATAGTTTGCCGTTATCAGGTTGCGCTGAGTCAAGGAATGCTTCTTTCAATACTCGTTTCCAAGCCATCTCAGTTTCATTTCCGTCACTCCAACCCATGATCTCTCGGATGACTTTCGAAAACTCCCAATCTTTATCAAGTCCATAACCACCTCGCTTTGGGCGAACCTTTAACCGAACCGTATCATTGATGGTATGGCCAAGGGCAGTAGACATATCACAGATCGATAGAATCCAAGCATTGAAGAGATTGATAAACTCCTCATCGGTGACCGTCACATGGTTTTCCTCGAGAGCATCGACAGCATCAAAAAGCGCCTGATCGGTAGGTTCAATCCAGCTCGTAGCGGAGTCGTACAAAGTGTTATAACCTCCAGCGAACAGTCGAAGAAGGTACTCTTGCATCTGTACAGGCGCGTTCGCAATCGTAAATCGCGGAGCGTAGTCCCTTCCCCGTTTTACGCATCGATTGTAATTATTCAGCGCGGAAGCACAATCTTCAGCGAATTTTGTGCGTTCATCGGCATGGAACATCTGCACATGACGCTGACCAGCTGCAAGGCAGAAATAATCGTACAGCGTATTCATGGATTGCTCGACTGTTTGCTCTTCCATTGTTTTTATCGCTATTGCAAATAACTGCCTTGCAGCAGAAATGTCCGAAGCATCAGACATATCTCTAGCCAGTTTTGCTGCACGTTGACGGCTATCAGAGAAAAGCAAAACCTTGCGTCCCTCGTTAGGAAAACGAACAGGATCACTGTCCTTTCCTGGTACAGCAGGTTGCAGTTGGAACTGCGACTTAATCAAGTTGAAGAAAGACTGATTACCTCGAGTGCTGAATGAGGTAAGCTGCGATGTAGAAAGTTGATGCCTGCAATGCGGGCAGGTCGGGAAGGTAATGATCTGCGGCCTGCCTTTTGCAGAGTAGTTGCAGTAGTATAGCTTTCTAATCCATGACTTACCAGCGGAAGCGTCATCCGTAAAGTTGATAAACCCGCTCTTCACATCAAGATAACAGGGTTTGATGGCGTTTTTACCCTGTTTTGCAGGTAGCTCAAAATCGTCAGTTGGAATAAACAGATGTACTTCTTTCATCCTGTGATCCATTAACTGACCGGGGTAGCGCCACAGGTATACATTTCCATGAAGTTCCGAGTCATCTTCAAGGACATAGCCCTTGAAGAATAGCGCACCACAGCGTCTGTCATTATAAAGCTCATAGACCACACTGCCACAATGGGGGCAAATCAAATTACCATCAGACAAATAGACCTCACCTAAAGTGAGACCTCCTTCCGAATGAGAACGGCTGCAATTTGCATTGGCACAGGCATAAACTCCAGAAATTCCTTTGAAAAGCATATGCATGCGTGCAGGGAAAAGGACAGAACCCTTGGCGTTTTTTGCAAGTGGTGCAATTGCCAGAAGGACACTGACCGCTTTTAAAGCATTTTCCTGACTGAGATCCGGGAAGATACCGTAAGACAACTCTCCTAGGGATACTGCATTCCCACGACAATACTTGATGAGTTCATGGAACGGGCGATAATAGACAAGATTGTCGTACATCCAGTTGTAGATCGCTTCCAAGGAGTTGATATTCTGGTCAAAGCCTTCCAATTGACACCAGAACGACAAGAGCGCAGAAAGCTTTAAGTCATCCTTGTCCTCAAATTGGCTAGGATCTGAGCTTAAGAGAAGCTCAGCGGGTATGTCATATTTCAACTGACCATCAATGACTTCTCTTTCGCCGGTGAGATAGCAAAACCGGGTTGCTTTGTCGGAGGCAGTAAGCTCATTTGCAAACTTCATTACTGAATCAACGTCTTGCTGATTCTTGTTGGGCATACTTGCGGTTGTAAGTATAAATTGCACGCGGTCACGGCTAATGCCAAGTTTATGGAAAAGTCTGCGAATCAGCAACGCAACTTCACCGCCTGATGAACCACGGTACATGTGTGCTTCATCAATAACAAACAGCAATTTGTTCTCGTTGTTCGAAGCAAGCCACTCGCGAGTATCATCCCAGATTTTCTGTTCTCTAGGGCGCAGCAACATATATTCCAGCATAGAATAGTTTGTGATGAGAATGTCTGGGCAAAATTGCTGCATTTCAAAGCGGGTTATTAGCTCTGCGTCCTCATCGTTTGGAATATGCCTACTCTCATGAAGTCCTTGCAGAAACTGATGCATATCTGCCTTTGCGGGGATCTTTCCCTCTTTGAGAAGGTGATTGAAGTATTCTTGTTCAGAATCACTTTGCGGGAAAGACATTCTGGCCAAAGTTTTTTCAAGTTTTCTGTCCTGTTCTGTAGAAGGCTGCGCTCCAGGGTATGGGGTTCGACCAGTATACATACCAAATTGGGGACGGCGAACTTCGTCACCGCAGGTGTTTCTGAATATCTTGATAAACTTCTTATCAGGATCTCCAATCATCCTTCTGAGTCGGCTAACCTGATCTGAAACCAGAGCGTTCATGGGATACATAACAATTGTGCGAACGCCTCGTTTTGCCCATGATTCTTTGGAGTTTCTCGCTTCATCAGCCATCTTCGCAAGAAGCGGCCACATAAAACACTCCGTTTTACCAGAACCAGTACCCGTTGACACAAACAGGTTTTCACCTCTGGTTGCCGCTTCAAGCGCAGATATCTGGTGAGCAAATGGAGATGGAAAAACCCCGATGCCCGCTTCTGCCAACTGTAAGAAATAATCTTTCAGCCAAGGTTCTATGGATGCTGTTTCAATGCCGTTTTGGACAGTAACATATGCCGGAGATGACTCAATAAAGGGTTTCTGGTAAAGCAGTCCCTCATCATCAATATGATCGCTTAAGGCAGAGAGCAGGAGAGGAGACTTTCCGAAATACTGTGATTTAATATAGTCTTCCAACTCCGTTCGCAACTGCTTATGAACAGAATTCGCTCCGTTTGGCATCAGATTGTCCCTCCTTTAAATTCATATCCCTCATCAGATAGAATATTTTTAATGGCTGTAAAGACTTCTATTGAGAGTTTTCGCCTAAAATTGCACGGGAGTGATGTGCATATCTCAGGCCAGCTATAGAGTTTTAAAAACTCAAGTTCACGTGGTGGGAGCAAATAATTCATATGTACATGGACTAATGCTCCATCCTCGAAATACTCTATTGGCGGCAATGTTCCATAGGTTGAGAGACAAGCACATGCAAGCGATCTGTAATTGTAGGACTCTACCTGCCACTGTGGGAGCGGGCTGACTTCCATCGTGGTGCCATAATAGCGGTAAAGATAGTATAACTGTGAACCTTTCATTCCGGTTCGAAGAATCGAAACAGTACCAGTCGTATCTGGCTTGTTTACCCAGTACCCTTGGGAGAAGGGCGGTTTTAAGCGAAGGTACTCTGTATTTTGCTCAAACGACAGATCGGATTTCCAAGAAGCAGCAGACAGCGTTATACGCCACAATGTTTGTAAATTCTCTTGGTCGAGACCGAACATTGCCTTTATCTTATCTGTATTTTTTGCTCCATACTGTTTTGAATAAAATCCAATACCGGATACACAGGAAATACTATCCAGAGCAATACCTCTTTGAAATAAGATATCACCAAACGGTTCTTCATGCTTCATTGATGGAACTATTCGGTTGGGGCGGTGATAAACCACGCCAGTGCTTAAGAATTGGTCTGCAATCTCATCTTCGAGCTCTTCAGAAACATATGGTAAGCTGCCAGACAGCTCCGGGTACATTGATTTGTAATTTGCAAGCATGCTGCGGACTTTCCTTTTTAAGTGCACAATGGAAATGGTGCCTTCTTCCGAGTCGTCCCAGAGCGAAGCATAAGCCATCATTCCACAGATACTATACACCAGACGAGTTTTCCATTCGTTCTCTGTTTCTCGTGCTCCTTTGCAGATATGATACTTGTGCGCCACTGACGAAAGCAGCCCATTATACTTATTCATTAGAATTCTCCTAAAACATACTGCAGATCACGCTTGAGGCCTTCAGAAATTGCGATACCCTTTTGAGGATCAGCAATCGCCTCTGTGAGTTCATTAATTTCCAGTGAAGCATAAGCAATAGGAAGAACAGCATATAAGAAGTCCTCATCCGTTGTTGTTGCAGAGTAAATGCCGTGCATCGTAGCAACAAGTCTGTTGATTCGGTTCCTGACTAACGAACCTATCTTTAATTTTGAAAGGACCCTTAAATCTTTACGTGTACCCTTTGGCGTTGAGTAGGCTTTGAAGTCCTCAGCAAAATAACCTCCATAGTATTTTCCGGTAGCTTTTTCATCCACAAAAAACTCTGTAAACAACGGTAGCATAAATCCGTACAGGCTCTTTGGCTCAACTTGGATATCTTCTGCATATGGATGGGTGGCAACATAGAAAATATCTTTTTGAGAAAGAATCTCCGGGAGTCTGTTCATCCAGCCACTTGCAAGAAGATTGTTGATTATCACAATGTCTTCGCCATCGGTGCCAATTTCAGTGATTACCTGATTGCAATAACCGCCCTCACAGCAGAGCATTCCATATTTATGACCTGTTACGGCTGCGCTGAATGCTTGAACAATGTCAATTGCATTAGGGCCAACAAGAAAAATTGGCTGTTTTTCGATATAGGCAGCGCAGAGGAACGCGGCTAGGCTGCTTCTGTATTTTTCTGCTACACCAGCTTCCTTGAGCTCAAATGCGGCTGTATTAATGACATCTGCCCAAGAGTGATGAGCTTCGAGATCATTTAGATCATCGAATGCTGAAAAAGTGTGATATGGGGCAATAACAGGTTTGGACGAAATTTCAACTGCGGCAGGAGTCTCTGTGGCTGCAACTTGAATCGGTTGTCCACCAACAAAAGCCATATTTGCAATGAAATCTGCCGCGTGTTCGCGTGCCTTTTGTATTCTTTCAGCAACTGCTACTTCAACATCCTCAGCCAGTTTTTCCTTTTCTGCTATGACACCGGCAAGACGTTCTTCTTCCGATTTTGTTTTATTAAACGCTTCTTGCGCTTCGAATAAACTAACAGTAGCAGATTTTAACTGGGCATCAAGTGAATCGAGTTTCTTCTGGGCTTCAGCTAATAAACTCTTATTCTCTGCTTCCCAATCCGTACGAATGAGTGCTTTTATTCTTTCCTGAAGTTCAGTACTTGCAGAAATAGCAGAGAGGATTATTTCGTCTTCTAAACTATCTCCATCAACGTATTTCCAGACCACATTTAGGAATTCATCCAGCAATTCTTTAGCAGCGGAATTGGAGCAACGGCACGCAGTCTCAATCTTGCACGTTATGTCGTCAACCGGAATTGAACTGAGAAAATCCTTGAAGGTTCTATACTCGGCACGAGTCAACCCTCTTGTTTTATATGTACCCCAAGAAATTGAAGAGAAAACGATATTCTTTACAATATCAAGTGGACTTTTCAATTGATAAAGCTTACTTGGAAGACCAGCAAACGCATTTCTATAGAAAGAAAGCCCATTATCCAAACGCAAAATGTTGCCACCAGTAAATTCATATACTGGTACTTCAATGCAATCTTCAGCAAAGGCAGTTTTTCCATTAACCGTGTTGAGTTCTTGGGTGTTGCACAGAATGCCCATGTACTGTCCTTTGGATGCATAAAAGGCGAACATGACTCTATGACTATGAGGTTGGTATTCGATTCCGTTTTTCAGCAGATTGATCAGGTTGTCAAGGTTTGATGCTTCTGAAATGGTAACGACTTCAATGGCATCAAGGTCCATGTTGTACCGGGATAATATATAATCCTTGGAAGGGTCCTTCTCATTCGGAGTTGCGGACCAAGTCCAAATGCCATAAAAACCGTCATTGGAAGGGCCGTCCTTATAGAAAATCTTGTCTCTATTTGTGAAGTACGGCGGAACATCTTCACTTTTGCGGAAAATGTGATAGTGCCCATTATGACTCAAATCAGCATAACGAATAAGCCATTTCTGCCCATTGTAATCTGAGATAACACTACATAAAGAAACGATTTCATCGCTACCAACTGAGGGCAGAACAGAAGTATCTGTATCGTCAAACTGTGCGAGATAATCGGCATCGTCACTTTTAGCAGCGGTAGGAGCAGTCTGCAACTCAGTAATTCTCTCTTGCGCCTCAGCTAACAAGGATTCCAATGTGTCTTTATCCTGTTCAAGCTCTTGTATTTTCCGTTCGTATTCTGCCTTTATAGTATTAACTCTCTGCTGAGTAGCAGCAATTTGATCGAGTAGATGGCGTTTTTCTTCTTCCATAATCTTAATACGGTCAGCCACTTCCGCATTCCTTGCACGCTCAGATTTGATGCTCTCCATTCTTTCTTGAAGTTTAGAGCGGGCATCCGTATCCAAAGTTTTTCCTGCAAGTTTGAGGTATAAATCAACATTATTGGCAAAGACGGAGTCAAGCATAGTCGTTGCCAATGCAATGTCATGCGTTGAACCTTCCCTTTCAAGCCCCTCTATGTTTTCCTGAATTTCCTTAAGCCAGATCTTTACCTTTGTATTGGCCCACATTGCAATAAAGGGCTTGTCAACATTGACTATAGCAATCGAAAGCGCTTGCTGCTCTGTCAATGATTTGGCTCTGAATCCTTTTCGTATTTTCGAGAATTCCTGTTCGTTTCTTTTGAAGAGTTCTTTGAAATCTCTACCAGTGATAATTCCGCAGAGGATTGATTTCTCTTCCTGAGTAAGAAGATCAATGTAATTCATAATACATCTCCTTATCTATTCGTATTCATGTTGCGATAGGCTTCTTGCAATCTCCGGTATGATTGCTCATTAATGGTGCCATTTTTAATACATTTTCGTATCCACTGGCATACCTGCGGATAGCAATTCATGCCCGCCAACATATTTCGCAAAGAGTGCGGAGCTGGGATTGTTGCCCCTGATACATTAGTAATTCGCTTCAGAATTTCAATTTCGTCATTAACAACGATGGGCTGTTGTTTCTTGAAATCGATTTGCCAGTTGACATCAAGGCCAATGACAACCTGAACGCTTAAACCGTAGGATAGTCCGTCCAGCTCGATATATTTGTCAGCGGATATTTTTTGCTTATCAACAACACGGTTATTGTTGGAGATAATAAGCTCGCCATCAAATGTTGATTTGAAGCGCAGTGTTTTGTTGTGTGGTAGAGTATCGGTCTCGCCAGGATCAACCTCAGTACCTGCAATATCGGTTACTGAAACTTCTGGATGCAAACCTACTTGGTCAAGAGGCTCTTTCCAAAGGTATGTATATTGTAAAGCTTGAGTACGGCCAGCAGATATCAATTGCTGCCTACCGGAGCAAAACACCTCATATAGTTTTGGCTGAGATGAATTGTAATTTAGCTGACGAACTGTCACTGAAGGAAATGTTTTAACTGCAGCTACATTACCATCGACAAGCATATACATACTGTTTTGATTGTGCTTAACAATATAATTTCCTTCGACAAATAACGGCCATACCGGTTGCAATGAAACAGGGTGATCTGTCAGCCGACAATGGAAGTCGAGATAGAATCGGGCTGCATCTTCATTAAATGCAGATGCAGAAACCACATAGAGAGTCCAAGTTTCCCACCCGATTCGTTTTTGCATGATTTCTTGAATTCGCACGCTGCTGAATGACTCCCTATAGATGTAGCCACGTTTTAGCAGGTAGTATTCTTTATCAATCTCAACATCGGAATCATATGAGAGTTTTTTGCCGGAAACTTTTTCAAACAACGTGCCGTCCGGATCAATACCTTTAATTTCTGCTGGCCAGAATTCACGTAATTTTTCGTTTCCATTTTGAAAACCGAGCGTGTATTTTTCAAATGGTCTTTCACCGATCGGAAGATATGTGATGCTGTCGCAATTCAGGCGTTCTTTGGTGAACACATAGCGTACATCAGATACTCCCTTTGGTCTAATTTCTATACAGAAGTCCTTACTGAGCAAACTTATTGGCGCACGAATCAAACCGACTTCAAAACTGAAAGAAGATGAGGATACGTTTGTAATACGGATTGGTAAATCGTGTTCCTGAGAACCGTAAGAGATTGAATAGCCAGCTCCGAATGTGCGCTCAGGACAATCCTTACTTTTTTCATAAGAACTGTGTCTGAAATGACGTGTTTTCTCTCCACCTTTAGTAAGCCCAACATACTGGCCACAGAGTTCACACATAAACAGACCGCTATGAGCAGATACAGTTCCACCCGGATGCAATCTGGCGGCTTGCTCTGCTGTGATTCGCTTCCAGCCATTATCCGACCACATACAGACATGTGTTAGTGAAGCCATATGCATTCCTCCTTGTGTCGTTTTCTGGGTTCCTCAAGTTTTTCATTCTGGTCTTACAATTTGGAGGGATTTTACATTATCTTTTGCTGTTTATATCTTGCTTTCGTCAGGCAAAATCTCCATAATATCATCCAGCGTACAATCCATCGCCGCACATATCTTAGCAAGCACCTCGGTGGTGACATGGCCGCCTTTTCCCATTTTGGTGACGGAAGCCGTACTGATACCGGCTTTCGTGCAGAGGTCTTTTTTCTTCATGTCTTTGTCGATCAGCATTTTCCAGAGCTTTTTATAACTGACTGCCATAAGGAATCTCCTCCTGATAAACAAAATGTGCCCTGCCGTTTGGCAGAGCACTAATTCATTGTGCTTGCAGCCAAGCGCAACAGCGCTTAGCAGCGTTGTAAATAATTATGACACAAGTTTCGACAAATTACAATACGAAATGATTTATCCGCATGATTTTTCAAAAATATTTTGGAAATAATCGCATCCGTTGCCATTTCGGTAGCCCAGCTGTCTGTGCCGCTCTTGTTATCATCTCATTTCTCTGATTATAACTGAGGTTTATCAAAAATATAGGGCTTGGGAGTATCCCAAATGATAAAATGCACGCTTGGACGGAGGGGGCAGCGCATGCATTTTTTCGGTGTGTACGGACACCGGATGTGCTTGCTATTCTTCAACACTCTCTGATCCGTGTTATTCAAATTGTCCTGTTTATCGGCCGCATTCTATGATATACTGATAGCAAATCACCCGGAGGGAGGAGCCTATGCATGGCAGTCAAACGCGTTTTTGCCGGTTACTATAAACGATACGACGGCAAGCGGATCTACGTTGTCCGCGTGGTAAAAGATATCGATACCGGCGAGGCTGTTGTGATCTGCAAGGATGCCAGTTTCATCCGGGAAGGCAATGAGGAATACTACACCATTCGCCTGGAGTCCTTCTGTGAGCAGGTGAATGTGGATGGTATTCTTAGAGATAAATACATCCGTCAGACCCGACGTGAGGTCGAACCGGAAATGATCGGAGAAGTAACAGAGGACGGCTTTCCGGAACCCAAGCGCAAGCCCTTTGTGTATATCCCTTGCGAACAGGACGAACGCCACATCCGGCGCAGTAAAACGTACTATGAATACGCCAAGGACATCTGTGAAAACTACCGGATGGATCTGCGGCGGTACAAGCTGATCCGGGAGCGCAAGCAGTACATCGGTGTATCAGGCCGTGAAGCTTATCAAGCCATGTGCGAGGACCTTGCCTTTGCTCAGCAATCCCTCAAAACCGTGCTCAATGATTACGCCGATCTGTTTCGGAAACGCTTTTCCGAGGGGCTGTCCATCCGCAAAACGGCTGAGGCCATGCACATGAATCGCGGCGCAATCGAGCGTCGGCAGATTGCACTCTATCGGGCGTTTGCTCAGCTTTTGCTGCAGCGGGACGAGGCAGACGGCGTCTGCCGGTTGATGCAGAAAACTGAATACGATCAAAGGGACATGGAGGATTTGCTCGAATAATTGATGCAAAAAAGAAGCGTTTGTCGTAGTGGCAAGCGCTTCTTTTTTGTCCTTGTTATGACAGAACCGTGACGCGCCGCATCATTTTGTCCGTTGAATAGTGAGAGGACCTTTTGGAGCGAGAGTGCAGGAGGAGGCCTCCATCCTCAAAACTTTTTTCGGACAAAACCGGAAAATGTGTCCGTTGGTTATATAGAGGACCTTCTGTACGTCCGGAATTTTTTCAAGCCACCTGACAAACGGTCAAAAATTGTCCGTGGGATGGTGAAAGGGAAACCAATCCATCCAAACCCGCCCTTCAAACAGAGATTTTCAAAATCGAAAGGAGAACCACTATGATCACTTACTACAACCACACCCACATGACCGCTGTACCCACCCGCCTCCTGCTGGATACGAACCTCTCCGCAGAAGCCAAGCTCACCGGCGCGCTCTTGTATACCTTCGAGGACGGCGGTCTGAGTGCTCAGGAACTTGCAAATGCTCTGACCCTTCCGCCCGAAAAAGTTGCTCCGGTTTTTGCTGAACTCACCGGCAACGGCTATCTGGAAATTCTGGAAGAAAACGGTGCCTTCGGGCTGCACCTGAAGGGGTGATTCTCATGCCGGATCGCACACGACCCATCCGCAAGGAAATCTGCCTGAATGAACAGGAGCTGAGCCTGATCCAGCACAAAATGCGCCAACTGGGCACCCACAACTTCGGCGCATACGCCCGCAAGATGCTGATCGACGGGTACATCATCAAGGTCGATTACACCGAGCAAAAGAAGCTGGCTGCCACCGTCAGCAGAGTCGCCTCGAACATCAACCAGATTTGCCGCCGCATCAACAGCACCGGGCGCTGCTATGAGGACGACGTTGCCGAGCTGAAAGCGCGGCAGGCCGAGATCTGGGAGCTGCTAAAAGCACAGCAAAAGGACGAGCTTTGACCACAACGGGATTTTCCATGTGTGGGTTTTCCGTCACCGGTTTTCCGGACGGTGGACAAGCTGACGCTCCGGAGCGTTCCGCAACCGGATTTCAGGACGACGGTTTTCGTGCCCTCCATCGGGGCTGAAATTCATCCTCTAACTAATTAAGAAATAAATCAAGATACAAGAGAATCAATCTATCAATCCAATCAATACACCTGATGGGATGGATGGGATAGGAGGTCAGATGAAAACTTTTTGCAAGCTCACAACGCAGAGCCCAGCGGCGTCCTATGTACCGCTGCCGAGGTTTCTTCTCCAAGACGAAGCCCTGCGGGACATCAGCAACGACGCAAAAGTGCTCTACGCGCTGCTGTTGGACAGAGCAAGCATTTCCCGGCAGAACGGCTACGTCGAGCCGGATGGCACCATCCGGCTGTACTTCACCTTGGAGCAAGCACAGACGAAGCTCCACCGCAGCCGCCAGAGCGCCACGCGGATCTTCCGGGAGCTGGAGTACAGTGGTTTGATTGTTCGGCGCAAGCAGGGCTTGGGCAAGCCCGCCCTCATCACGCTGAACTACCCGTCAGATGCAAAGTTCATCGCAAAGGAGGGCGAAGATGCACAAGCTTGACCCCATCGAGCGGCTGCCGGACGGCACGCTCTTTCGCTTGACACCGGGGCAGCTCCGCAGCGTGCGCGGTCTTGCAAAGCGCTGCTGCAACTTCTTGGATGGCGACTGCCTGCTGCTGGACAGTGTTTGCCCGCAGTACATCTCCCGCAGCCTGATCTGCCGGTGGTTCCGCCGCGCCGTGCTGCCCCAGCAGCCAAAGCTGGAGCAAACCATCCTCAGCCCGAAAAAACTCCGCCGCTGCGAAGTCTGCGGCACGGGCATCCTCGTCCGCTCCGGCAGGACAAAATACTGCCCCGCCTGCGCCAAGGAGGTTCACCGCCAGCAGAAGGCAAAATCCGCCCGTAAACGGCGCACGGGCGTAGACAATTTGGGGGCGAAAAGCCCTTGAACTGCAAGCATTCCCGCACCGCCAAAGCCGCGTGGCAATACGATTTCCCTCGCGGCCGCGAAATCGAGTTCTATCTGTCTACATAAGCGCCGGAACACACGCATAGATTGAAGCAGAAAATGCTCTGGAAAGGAGGGCAGCCATGGAAGTATTTCTGATCTTCCCGAAATCAAAGCAGGCGCAGCAGGAGCTTGGGCAGGAGCTGGCGAAGTTCCAGTCCGAGCAGGCGCTGAAATCCATCCAAAAGCTGCCCTGCTCCACGGAGCAGAAGCTGGAACTGGTGGACGCAGCCGTGAAGCATCTGAAAGCGCAGCAATAATACATAGCAAACGAGCAGGCCAGCCTCAACAGCCGGTCTGCTCGTTTTTCATATGTTTCTCGCTGAATTTGGCCCCACAAGGTTCATGTGGAGCTGCGCGATGGCTTCAACCTCCCGCTGAGCGCATGGTCAGTCACGCTGATAGATTGCCTCCAACCGTTTTCTGGATTCCTCCAACGTGTAGGCAGGTGCGCGGGAAAGCCGAGCGGTCTCTGCTGCCTCCAGCTTTGCGCGCAGCTTCAAGGTTTCCTCACGCTGTTCGGCTTTTTCATTCGCCAGATCAGAGATCATGCTGTAGTCGTTACACAGTGCAGTCGAAGATTTAATAATCATGGGTCTGTATCTCCTGAATGATTCTGTAATAATTCTATCGGAATTATTTACGGCTTTCAAGACTCTGTTTGAAATACTTCTCCCATGTGGATTTGAAAATCTGCTTGCGGTTTTGCTCCCAATGCTTGAGATTTCCAAGACTGACGCCCAGCTTGTCCGCATATTGTTTTTGCGTCAGCCCCAGTTTCATTCGGATTGCCTTGATCTGGTTGCCCTGACCATTCCTCAGAAATAGATTGTAGTCATCCAGAAGCGTATCGACCGGCACTTCAAAAAGCTGCGCGATTTTCTCCATGTGCTCTAGCGGATAGAGGTCTTTTCCGTATTCTTCATAGTGGACATAGGTGCTCCGGTCGATACCGGCGTAGTCCGCTACATCTCTTTGCCGCAGCCCTCTCTGGTATCGGAGCCAGCGGAGCTTGTCCGCTGTTTCGGTGATTTCTGAGAAATCTGAAAATTGCAAATTGAACTTTTCCGCGTCCTGAAACTTGTGCGGCAGCACCACTGGAAATTGCAAGATTTGGAGCGGGGCTACTTTTACTGTACCTGATACATTGGAAATCAGAATATAGCAGCGGACTCCCACTCTCGCCAGCAGGCGCCATTTTGCCTCAAAAGACACCCGTTCCGCCGCCTCAACCGCCGTTTGTTCCGCTGTGATAGTATTGCATTCTCAATGCATCTGGAAGCATAGGTTGCAAACCGCGTTCCCTTTTCATAATCAAAGGTTGCAGCGGCCTTAATCAGGCCAATGGTTCCAATTGAAATCAAATCATCCTGATCCTTCATGTTGGAATAATACTTCTTGATAATGTGAACAACCAGGCGCAGATTGTGCTCAATCAGCTCATTTTTAGCATCAGGATCTCCGGCACGGATTTTTTCCAGACACTCCCGTTCCCGCCTCGCCGAAAGCGGCTTGGGAAACGAGTGCCCGCTCCCGACATGGAGAACGAAAAAAAGGCGCAGCAGCTGCGGCAGTCCCAGCAGCAGCGTTTCCATCAGCATCATGCGACCCCCTTATCCCTTTTCGTTTATTTCTATGTGGGAGTGCCTGTCTGTTAAATGTTGTCCGGGGAATCGGCCCGTCAAAGTTTTATGCGCACATAAGCCGCACACAGGCAGAAGGTATTGCGTGATTCCGGGAATCCCTTTTGAGCGCAGCGCCGCCATGCGTCCCCGTCTCGGAAAGAGACTGTCGAAACAAAACCCGGGTACGTGGCAAGAGTCTCTATGCGTCCCCGCCTGAGAAAAGCCTCATTCGGGAACGAAGTCATGCTTTTGTTTTTTACATAAATTTGTCCCCTGGTTTCTTTGTCCGCTTTGCCGGAGCGGTTCAACCGGCAGATGTCCCGCCGCTCAAAAACCGGCTATCCATCGTGTCTCGGGGAAAAGCTGTAAAAAACGCCCTCCGGTGAGGAAATTCTGCATACCTCGACCCCAAAGCAGTCCCGCAGGCAGGGATACACCTCGTCAGGCGGGCCCTCGGCCTTCACCCTGCCGCCGTCCATCACAACCACCCGATCGGCGTAGCGCAGCACCAGTTCAAGGTCATGCAGCACCAACACCACCGCTTTGCCCATTCCTGCCAGTCCGCGGGCGAGATTCATCACCTCGAAGCGGCTTCCGATATCCAAATAAGTCGTCGGCTCATCCATCAGGATTGTCCGAGTATCCTGCGCCAGCGCCATCGCGAGATAAACCCGCTGCCGCTGTCCGCCCGACAGCTCCTGCATATTACGGGAGGCAAAATCTGCCGCGCCTGTCCATTCCAGCGCCCGGCGGGTGATCTCGTCATCCTCCCGGCGGTAGCGGCGGGGATAGGAGAGATGGGCAAACCTCCCATGCAGCGCCAGCCGCCCCGCCGAAATCGCCGGAACATTGCGGCTCTGCGGAAGATAGGCCACCCGCTGTGCCGTCTGAATGGGTGTCAGGCTGCACAGATCGGCACCGTCGAGCAGCACTGTGCCCGAGGAAAGCGGATGTAGCCCCGTGATGCTTCTGAGCAGGGTGCTTTTGCCGCATCCGTTGGGGCCGATAATCCCATACACCTGCCCCGGCACAAAGGTGAGGCTGATCCGGTGCAGAATCTCCCTGCCGCCGTAGCCCGCACAGAGTTCCCGCAGTTCAATCATGGAGCCTGCCCCCTCTCTGCCGGACCAGCAACATCAGAAAAAAGGGTCCGCCGATCAGCGACAGCAGGATTCCTACCGGCAGCTCATAGGGCGCAAAAAGCAGGCGCGCCGCGAGGTCGCAGAGGGTTACCAGCGCCGCCCCGCTCAAAGCGCACATCGGCAGCAGAATGCCGTTCCCGCTCCCTACCAGCCGACGGGCCAGATGGGGGACGATCAGGCCGACGAAGCCAAGCTGTCCCGCGAAGCTGACCGTAGCCCCGGCCAGCACTGCCGCGATTCCGAGCAGCAGGAACTGCATCCGCCTGACCGAAAGACCGAGTCCGTGGGCAGTATCCTCCCCCAGCGCCAGCAGGTCAAGCTCGTTGGCGAGGGTGAAGGAGAGCGCAACCCCCATGAGAATCAGCAGCGCGGCGGGCCAGAGCCGTCCCGCCGGCACTGCCGAAAAGCCTCCCACACGGAAATCGGCGCTTCCGATCCCGGCATCCGGAAAAAGGGTCACTACTGCGTCGGTTCCGGCGTTCAGGAACGCATTGACCGCCACCCCCGCGAGGATCACCGTCATCCGAGAGGCGCCGATCCGCCGTGCGATCCCCAGCACCAGCAGTACAGCCGCCATCGCGCCGAGAAAGGCCGCACCCGAGAGCCCCCGGCCCATCGTCGGCAGGAAGGCGCAGCAAAGCCCCACCATCAGCCCCGCGCCCGCATTCACCCCGATGATGTTGGGGGAAGCCAGCGGATTCGCAAGCACCGATTGGATGATCGCGCCGGATACCGCCAGCGCCGCGCCCGCCGCGAGGCAGGCTGCTGTTCTGGGAAGCCGGACATAGCGCACAATCCCCGCGGCCGGGGTTTGGCCGCCGTTGAAAAGGGCGGCCAAAAGCTCAGCCGGAGAAATTTTCGCCGCGCCCAGGCAGACGCTGAGCAGCGCGGCGGCAAGGCAGGCCAGCCCGGCCAAAGCCAGCGCCGGACGCTTATCGGTTCCCATACAGGATGTCACAGAGCATTTCATAGGCTTCTCCCCAGCGGTTGTTCGGCTTCAGGTTGTAAAGCCGGGGCTCCATCTCATAGACGCGCCCCTCCCGCACAGCGGTCAGGGTGCTCCAGGCTTTGTTCCCAAAGACCAGCTCGTCCAGATTTTCGTCCACGGCGGCGGAATTGTTCCCCTGTTTCACCACGAAGATCATCTCCGGGTCCCGCTCAATGATCGCTTCCAGACTCAGGCTGTCGAGCAGCGTTTGGTCACTGTCCGCAATGTTCACACAGCCGAGGTCCCGAAGCATCTCGCCGAGCACATTGCCCTCGCTTCCCTTTGCCTTGACGCTTTTGGCCGTCGCGCGCAGGTAGAGCACCTCCGGACCTTCCCCCGGGGGCATCCCGCGTGCGAGCGCCTCGCCGACCTGCCGCTGCACCTCCAAGCCGTTGGTTTCGTACAGGTCCGCCCGTCCGGTGATCCGGGTGCAGATCTCCAGCATCCGAAGATACTCGTCAAAGACATTTACATCGAAATAGGCAGTGGGAATCCCCGCCGCCTCAAAGGTTTCACGCAGCTCGAGGTCGATCTGGGTATTGACGCTGGCAAGGATAAAATCCGGATCAGCGGCAAGCAGGCGTTCCAGGCTGATTTCGGTCGTCTTGCCCAGATTCACCACCCCGCCGTCCGGACTCAGACCGAATTCGGTCCATGCATCGTTTGCCGCTGCAGCAAGCTCTCCGCCTGCCAGCAGCCAGACATCCGCAAAGCTGCCGATCAGCGCCGCCGTCCGTTTTGGCCGGCAGAGAACGCTTACCTCGCGCCCGAGGTCGTCGGCAAAGCTGACCCGTTCCCTCTCCGGCGTACTGGCCGGAGACGCGGGGGCACAGGCCGCCAGAACCGCCGCACAGAACAGCGCCGCCATCCGTCGGAGGGCGTTTTTCATCATCTTTTCTCCTTTACATCGTCCAGGATTACTGAGGTCAGCCCCTGCACTGAGGCCGAAGGAGCTGTCAGAATCCGCGCCGCCCCTGATTCCGCCGCACATCCGGCTGTCACCGCCCCAATGCAGACGGCCGTGCGCTGTTCCAGCGCCCCGCCCGCGCGGCAGTAGCTTTCGACCCCGCCCGCGCTGCCGAACACCAGATAATCCACCGGACGGTCATCCAGCGGTCCCGGGGCGACGCGGTAGAGCACCCGCCTTTCGCAGAAAATCCCCGCTTCGCGCAGCGCCTGCTCGGGAACACTGCCCGCGTTCTCCGCGCCCGCCAGCAGGACCCTGTCCCCGGGGACACAGGCATCGGCCAGCGCCCTGCCGAGCGATGCGGTGTCATGCCGCCCGGGAACGAGATCGGCAAACAGTCCCTGCCGCGCCAGCATCTGCGCCGTTCCCGGGCCCACCGCGGCAAGCCTGATTCCGGCGAGGCGGCGCAGGTCATATCCGGCGGCCCGCAGAAGGCGGCAAAAGATCTCCGCGCCGTTCGGGCTGGTAAAGCCGATCCAGTCCCACCCTCCGGCAAGGCATTCCGCCAGCTCCGAAGCGGTGCAGGCGTCCTCAAGCCGGGCGGGCTGTATGCAGCGGACCCGCGCCCCCAGCGCCTCGAACGCGGAGCGCAGGCTTCCACGCAGCCGGGCGGTTCCGGTCAGTCCCACCGATACCCCGCAAAGCGGGAGGACGCTTTGGTCCCGCAGGTCAAGCGCCGCGGCCGGTCCCACAACGATGACCGCCGGACCGGGAAAGCTCCGGGCTTCCCGCCCGATTCCGGCAAGGGTGCCGCGCAGCGTCCCTTCCCCTGCCACTGCGGCGGGAGTATCCGCAGGCTTTCCCGCCGCGATCAGCCGCCGAGCAAGCTCCTCCAGCCTGGAAAGTCCCATCAGAAACACCAGCGTCCCGTCAAGAGCGGCCAGCCGGTCAAAATCCTCGGGCAGGCCGTCCGGGGTGCCGGCGGTGTGAGCCGTCACCACATGAAACGACCGGCTGAGCCCGCGGCAGGTCACCGGAATTCCGGACAGCTCCGGCGCGGCAATGCAGGAAGAGATCCCCGGCACAACCTGAAACGGAATGCCTGCTTCGCGCAGCGCTTCCGCCTCCTCGCCGCCCCGCCCGAACACAAAAGGGTCCCCGCCTTTCAGACGGCATACCTGCTGCCCCCGGCGTGCCAGCTCGATCAGGAGGGCGCTGATCTCCTGCTGGGGCAGGCTGTGCCTGCCGCTGCGCTTGCCGACGTAGTGCAGCTGCGCATCCGGACGGGCCTCTTCCAGCAGGCCGTCGGCCAGCAGGTCGTCATAAACCACCGCATCCGCCCGCCGCAGGCATTCCAGCCCCCGGACGGTGATCAAATCCCGCGAGAGGCATCCCGCCCCCACCAGCATAACCGACCCTGTCATTCCTTTTCCTCCCAAAGCTGCCGCAGCTCCTCTTTGGAGAGCGGGCCTCCCTTCTCAACCGCCGCCGCGAAACAGCGCTGAAGCAGCGCCGCCCGCCGGGCCGGGCCGCCGGATTCCCCGCGGGCCTGGGCGCGCAGCCTCCCCATCTGCTCAAGAATCTCCTCGAAGCGGGCGGGAAGCGCCTCGTCCAGACGGTCCCGCGTCCAGGCGGCGGCAGTGGGGCTCGTTCCGCCGGTGCTCACCGCCGCTGTCAGAGGGCCGCGGCGCAGCACCGCCGAAAAAAAGAAGCTGCAGAGATCGGGCCGGTCCACCACGTTGAGGGGGATCTTGCACCGCGCGCACTCCCCGGACAGCATTTCCCCCGCGGCGGAATCGCCGGTGGCGTCCACTGCCAGCGCCATTCCCCGCAGGTCGGAGGAAAGCACCCCGCGCCGGATGAGCACCGCCGGCAGACGCTCAAATTCCGGCAGGAACGCGCGCGCGACCACTGTCACCCGTGCCCCGAAGGAGAGAAGGGCGCACGCCTTGCGCAGCGCCACCTTTCCCCCTCCCGCCACAAGGCAGGGGCGGTCCTGAAGTTCGATAAATATCGGAAAATACGCCATCCGTTCTCTCTCCCCGCCGGTCATCCGGCTGAAAAAAACGGGAAGCAGGGTCTGCTTCCCGCCCGTTTGGTTCACAATTCCCGCGGCGGGCCGGCGTATCTCTGTACGGCGCTGCGCCCGGTCGCCTTGGACTGATAGAGCATCTGATCCGCCAGCCGTATCAGCTCGGGCATCCCGCCCGTACCGTAGGTCCCTCCGATGCTCACCGAAAGCCGTATTTCCGGATATTCCTGAAGGGTGACGCCCAAAACGGCGAGACGGATTTCCTCCATCCGGGCGGCAAAGCGGTCGAACGGAATTTCCCGGAACAGGAGCAGGAACTCATCTCCGCCGTAGCGGACACAGCAATCTGAGTCGCGCATACAGGCAAGAGCGGTTTTGGCGATGGCTTTCAGCGCAAGATCTCCGGCCTGATGGCCATAAGTATCGTTGATGCTCTTGAAATCATCGGCGTCCATCATCGCCACCGCGAAATCGCCCCGCATCTCTTTGAGCTGTTCCGCGTAGTACTGCCGGTTCCGCGCGCCGGTCAGGGGATCGCAGTAGAGCTTGCGGTTATAGTTGGAGATCGAGCGGACCAGCTCGCTTCTTCCATAGGCGCCGAAGAGCGTTTCATCGGTTATGCGGGAAACCAGCTCCAGCGAATAGGGAACCCCTTCCACCTCGAGATACTTCGCCAGAACATGATAGACGTCGCCGCCCACAAACTCAAATTTCGCAGCTCTTCCCCTGGTGGAAAACACCTTGGCGGAAATACAGTTTTCGCAGCGCTCCCCGCGTTTCCACACCGCATAGCAGCGGTACGGCTCTTCGACAGCCTCTCCTGTATTGTTCAGAAAAAACTGCCGGCTTGTGGCGGCATCGACCAGACGAACGATATCAAACACGCTTTGCAGGTAGTTGAGCATCAGCCATGCCTGCGCGGCCGAAAGCCGGCAGGGTTCCTCCCCTGCGATGCCGAGCGCCCGGAGCTCTGGCGAGAGCAGGACCGCTTCCCCGTTTCTTTTTGCTTTTGCCGGGATCTCCTCCGCACCCATGAAACGCCTCTTCCCGGGACACATTTCCGCCCCGGCGGCAAACGGTCCCCTTCCATCCGTAATTATCTTTTATTATAAAACGATCTGAGCCGTTTATCAAGTCCGAGCCATCCGCGGCGCGTGAAAGCGCAATCGCTTGCAGCCGTGCCGCAGGAATGCTACAATGTGGGAGAGTGAGAGAAACAATGCGGTCCGTCTCTGCGAAATCCGCCGCTTTCCGGGAGGGAGCTTCGTGAGAATCATCATTTCCCCTGCCAAAAAAATGAACGAGGACGACAGCTTGGAGCCTCGGAGCCTCCCGCAGTATCTGGAGCAGACCGAACAGCTTCGAACGGCGCTCTGTGCCCTGTCGGGCCCGGAGCTTCAGCGCCTTTGGAACTGCAACAGCCAGATCGCGACGCTCAACGAGCGCCGCCTGCGCACCATGGACCTGCGGAGGCGGCTGACACCCGCCGTCCTTGCCTACGACGGAATCCAGTACCGGCACATGGCTCCCGGTGTTTTTACCGACGGGGAATTTCGCTACATCGAGGAACATCTGCGGATTCTTTCCGGATTTTACGGCATGCTCCGCCCGCTCGACGGGGTGACGCCCTACCGTCTGGAGATGCAGGCAAAGCTTTCCGGAGAGGGATTCGGCTCGCTGTACGAGTTCTGGGGCGGCAGGCTGGCGGCGCAGCTGGCCGGCGAAACGAAGGTCATCCTCAACCTTGCGTCCAAGGAGTACAGCCGGGCCGTCGCCGGACAGCTTCCGGAGGGTGTGCGGCTGATCACCTGCGTCTTTGGGGAGTGGAAGGACGGGCGGATTCTTGAAAAGGGAACCCAGTGCAAGATGGCGCGCGGTGAAATGGTGCGCTATCTTGCCGAGCAGCACATTCGTACCCCCGAAGGGGCAAAGGGCTTCCGGCGCCTGAACTATCGCTTCTCACCCGAATTGTCCGGCGAGGACCGCTTCGTTTTCCTGAGGTACCCGGACCGGCTGCTTTAGCGCAGATCTGCTTTCGCGTGACGGCAACGAAAGGGGACGGCACTTCCGGCGCCGGAAGGCGGCAGGTAAAACCGCTTTTACGGGGCGGTCAAAATCCCCGGCTAAACCGGAGGTTTGAACAGATCCTGAGTCCGGTACCGGCAGGCATCTCAGGAAGCGCCGAAATTCTTCCGTTCGCATCATATACCTGCCGCTGCTCAAACAACGAAACTTTTTATTGTGGCTTCTGTGATTCGAAGACAGGCTGCCTGTCAATTCGCTTCGCCCGCAGCTCGAAGCGAAAGCTTTTGTCCTCACCGGCAGGGCCGGTGGCCCTGTCAGCCAAAGCGATATTAAAAAGGGACCGTCCCAAAAGGACGGTCCCTTTTTCCGCAGTGAATCTTTAGAAAATGCCCTGCGCCATCATAGCGTCGGCAACCTTCTGGAAGCCAGCGATATTCGCGCCCGCAACCAGGTCATAGCCCAAGCCATAGCGCTCGGCAACCTCAACAGAGGAAGCGTAAATGTTCTTCATGATGCCCTTGAGCTTCGCATCGACCTCTTCAGCAGTCCAGTACAGACGCTCGGCGTTCTGCGCCATCTCAAGCTCGGAAACCGACACGCCGCCAGCGTTGACAGCCTTGGAAGGAGCAACGATGATGTGCTTCTGCTCCTTGAGGAACTCAAGCGCCTCGTTGGTGGTAGGCATATTGGCAACTTCGATGTAGTACTTGACGCCAGACTCGGCAATCTTCTTGGCCCAATCGAGGTTGACGTCGTTCTGAGTGGCCGCAGGCATGTAGATGTCCACATCCTTGACGCCCCAGCACTTCTTGCCGGCGACAAACTCGCAGCCAAACTTCTCGGCATAGGGCTGGCAGTGCATCGGGTCCTTTGCGCGCATCTCGAGGATGTAGTTGAGCTTCTCCTCGGTATCGACGCCATCGGGATCGTGGATATAGCCGTCGGGGCCGGCAAAGTAGACGACCTTGGCGCCCAGCTCGGCAGCCTTCTTCATGATGCCCCAGCCCACGTTGCCGTAGCCGGACATCGCAATGCGCTTGCCCTTGATCTCCTCGCCGTCATGCTTGAGGACTTCGCAGAGATAGTAAACCGCGCCGAAGCCGGTCGCCTCGGGGCGCAGAATCGAACCGCCGGTGCAGACGGCCTTGCCGCTGACCGCGCCAAACTCGGCAGCGCCGACCAGACGGCGATACTGGCCATAGAGGTAGCCGATCTCACGGCCGCCGCAGCCGAGGTCGCCGGCGGGGCAGTCGATATCCTGACCGATGTGGCGATAGAGCTCGGTCATAAAGGCCTGGCAGAAACGCATCACTTCGGCGTCGGACTTGCCGCGGGGATCGAAGTCGCAGCCGCCCTTGGCGCCGCCGATCGGCAGGCCGGTCAGAGCATCCTTATAGACCTGCTCGAAGCCGAGGAATTTAACGATCGAGAGATTGACCGAAGGATCGAAACGCAGGCCGCCCTTATACGGACCAAGGGCCGCGTTGTACTGCACGCGGTAGCCGCGGTTGACGTGGTACTGGCCGTTGTCATCCATCCAGGTCACGCGGAACTCGACGGTGCGCTCGGGCTCGACCATCCGCTCCAGCAGGCAGGCCTTCTCATATTCGGGATGCGCGTCGATCACAGGGCTGAGGGAAGAGAGAACCTCTTCAACGGTCTGCAGAAACTCAGGCTCATTGGGGTTCTTCTTTTTGGTCTCGTCAATCACTCTTTGGATATAAGCGTTCATAACCAGATTGCCTCCTCAAATTTTGACATAACAGTAACGAACGTGTTTTGAAGGAAAACCTGCATATCAGATTTCCTTAACGACTTAATCTTAGCACGTTCCACCCGGCAATTCAAGAGATTTTTTTGCCCACAAATTAATTTTTTCGAAGAAAGAACGTAGAAATATTGCAAAATTTTTGGGCACAATCACATATTTTTTCCACGCTTTGACGAGTTAAACAAGGAAATCGCTAAGGTATTTGACCCCCTTGAAAATTTTTCCTTCAAATTTTCAAGAAACCCCTATATGAATTAAATCCTGCGAAACCTGTTGAATATTGAAAAGCGCTTTTTATATTTGAACTTTCTTAAAACTTTTTTTGCAGTGACAAAGAAGGAACGATGCAATCTCAACATTCAGGGCCTTTTTGTTGTTTTACTGCGTACATGCGTCATATGAAAAGGACTCTTCTTCCGCGCCAAATTTTGCAGGCGGCGCAAAAAGGGAAGGCCGCGTGGCGCGCGATCCTTCCCTTCCTTCATTTCTGTGTTCCGAGCGGGAGATTCGGGCGAAACTCCTCCGGCACATTTTTTTTGATAATTCCGCGCATGTAGTCAAGCGAAAATGCTCCCGGTGCAATCGCGACGTCATAGGATGCCGCCAGCTGGACGATGCCATGGGCGGCCGCCAGCTCCCCGGTGTATTCCGAGAAGGGGTAGGTGCGCAGATGCTTTCCCAGCCCCTCATAGTGAATCACCGTCGGAATCAGCTCGGCGCGGGTGATGGAGGTCTCCCCCGTCTCCCCGTCCTTGGTGATGTCGAGGTCAAGCATCCCGCCGAGCATATTCTGCGGATAGAGCATGCTGCCGACAAAATTGCCCAGAGAGTAGGCGACAAGCATCCGGTGGCCCTGCTGCCCGGTCCGCCATTCAATCGGCTGCAGCGTATGCGGATGGCTTCCAATGACGAGATCCACCCCGAGGTCGGCGAACCACTGGGCCAACTCGAGCTGGCTGTCGTTGACCTCCAGGCTGTATTCGGTGCCCCAGTGCGGTACGACGATCACAAAATCGGCGGCCTCGCGCGCAAGCTCGATCTGCCGCTTCATCAGCTCCCGCTCGTCGGTGCGGATATAGCGCATCTCGGTCGAGGCAGGCAGGCTCAGGCCATTGGTGTGCTCGGTCATCGGAACCCACCCAAAGGTAATGCCGTGGCACTCGGTGAGGACCGGATGCTCCATCGCCGCCTCTGTACGCCAGGCGCCGAACACGTCGACTCCCAGCCCCTCCCAGAAATCGAGGGCGGCCGCCAGTCCCGCCTCCCCCATGTCAAACATGTGGTTGTTCGCCACACTGACCACGTCAAAGCCGATCTCCGCCATATGCCTCCCCACCGCCTCGGGAGAGTTGAACATCGGATACCCGGAAAGAGGGTAGAGCCTTTCGGCAATAATCGTCTCCTGATTGATGAAGGACAGGTCGGCGTCGGCAACAAGCGGGGCAACATGCTCGTAAACCGGGCCGAAATCAAAGCCGTTTCCTCCCGCGTACTCGGCCGCCTGCCGGTAGATGCTATCATGGATCAGGTTGTCTCCCACCGCGCGCAGCCGCACCACCACGTCGGGAGGCGGCGCAGGCTCCTCCGCGGCGGCGGAGGAAGCGGGACCTGCGGGCGCGGAGGATTCCCCTCCCTGCTCCGGCGCCAAAAGGCCGGAGGCCGCCGCAAAAACTCCAAGGGCTCCGCAGCAGAGCACCAGAATCAGCACTGCAAGTTTGATGGTATCCTTTCTCATAACACTCCCCCGGCAGAATACCGGGGACCCTCCCCGGCCGCCTTTGTTCTGGGGTTTCCCCCGATTTCTGACAGGCTTACATCCACTTCTTCTTCCGGAAATAAAGGACCATGCCGGCAGAGACGGCCGCCATCAGCAGCAGGCAGGCGGGATAGCCGTACCGCCATCCAAGCTCCGGCATATAGCGGAAGTTCATCCCGTAAAGCCCGACGATGAAGGTGATCGGAATAAAGATGGTCGAAACAAGGGTCAGCGTCTTCATCACCGCGTTGGTCGAATTGCTCATCAGGGTCATATAAAGATCCGCGAGGTCGGCCACCGTCTCGCGGCTGTTTTCGGCCATCTCACAGAGCTGGGCGATCTGCTCCCCCACATCACGCAGATAGACGTTCTGGGACATCAGGTCCCCGCCTCCGCGCAGCAGCATCAAAAAGGCGTCGCGCATCGGCACCGTCGTGCGGCGGATTTCCAGCGTGCCGCTCTTGAGATCGTGAATCCGTTCGAGCTGGGAGGACTGCACGCCCCGGAACAGCTCGTCCTCCAGAGCGTCGATTCTTGCATCGATCCGCTCGGCCAGCGCCGCGGCATCCCGGAGAATGTCGCTCATCGCCAGACAGAAGCTGCGGATCACGAGGTCGTCGTCCGGCCTGAGGTATCCGCTGCGCAGCAGCTCAAAGGTCGCGGCAAATTGTTCCTCACCATGCTCGCAGAAGCTGACCAGCCTCTCCTGCCAGAGCAGAAACTGAATGTTTTTTCTCCGCAGGCGTCCCTTTGTGTCCTCACAGGCAAGGTTCAAAGCAAGATGGGAATAGCTGCCGTAATCCTCGTGGGACGCGCGGCGGGCCGCGTGGGACAGGTCGGAAATCACCATCGGATGCAGGCCGAGACGTTCCCCAAGGACACGGTATTCGTCAGGATGCAGCCGGGGGGCGCTGATCCAGAACACCCCGCCGAGATCAGCCTCGAGCAGCTCGTCCACCGTATGCAGGACCGAAAGCCCGATGGAGCCACCGGTGAGACGGCAGAGGGTAAGCGGTCCCATCAGCCGTTCCTTGCCCCCCGTACCGATTCGTCATAGCCCATCCGCTGCGAAACCTGCGCGGCGGCGTCGAGCAGGAAGGGAAGCTTCTCATAAATATGCTCGTCGGTCATCCGCGTCACCGGGCCGGAGACGCTCAGGCCGGCAACTACCCTGCCGGTATAGTCGTAGATCGGCGCGGCGATGCAGCGCGCGCCCGGTTCGTACTCCTCGTTGTCAAATGCGTAGCCCTGCGCCCGCACCTTGTCGAGCTCGGCGAAAAGGGCGGCCGGATCGGTAATGGTGTGCATGGTCATCGCGGGCAGCCCCTTGGCGGCGACATACTGGTGGAGCTGCTGCTGGGTATAATTGAGCAGCAGCAGCTTGCCGACCGCCGTGCAGTGCATCGGTGAGACGTTCCCCACCCTGCGGGTGGTCATCAGGAGCTGGTGCGGACCGCTGATCGCCTCAATATAGACAACCATCATATTGTGTTCCTCGGCCACGTTCGCCGACTCGGAAAAAATGTGGGCGATCGAGCGCAGGTAGGGCGAGCAGATATTGCGGATATTCTTCCGGCTTGAGACATTGGCCGCGATGGCACAAATCTTATAGGTGAGGGAATAGCGGCCGGTATCGACGTCCTGCACGACATAGCCGCTCTTCTGCAGGGTGGCGATGTAGCGCAGTGTGGTGCTCTCGTTCATCGAGACGAGACGCGCGATCTCCTGCAGCCGGACCGGTTCGTCCTGCGCGGAAAGGCATTCCATAATGGTCAGCAGCTTCTCGGAGGACTGGTTGGAACGGGTCGCTTTGTCTGCGCCGGGAGTTCGTTTCATCAATCATCTTCCTCTCTTCTTCTTTGCTTTCTTTCACAGCACCGCCGGGGTGCTTTGCTTTCTACATCAGAGGCGCGAAAATCCGCAGCACCGCACGCAGCAGCCGTTCGAATCCGTTCAGCTTGAGGAACGGACTGTCGAGGGTCACCTGCTCGCAGACCCGGAGCGTCTCAAGAAAATCATCCCGCACCGCGCTGATGCAGGAACTGTGCGCCATCCAAAGGCCGCATTCAAAATGGAGATAAAGGCTGCGGTAATCGAGGTTGATCGTTCCGACCGTTGCAACCTCATCATCCGAAACAAAGGTCTTTGAGTGGATAAAGCCGGGGGTATACTCGTAAATCTTCACCCCACCCCTCACAAGCTGCGGATAACAGGCCCGCGTGAGGAGATGGACATACCACTTATCCCCGATATGCGGGGTGATAATCCGCACATCCACTCCGCTCTTGGCGGCAAGCAGAAGCGCGGTGAGGGTCTCGTTGTCCACGATCAGGTAGGGCGTGCAGATATAGAGGTACCGCTGGGCGCGGTTGATGATGTTGAGGTAAACCATCTCACCGACCAGATCCCGGTCGAGCGGGGAGTCGGCGTAGGGCTGCACGATGCCGCTAAAGCTGCCGGGCAGCTCTTCGGGCAGGGGACGGTAGCGCTCCGGGTCGGAAAGCTCCTCGTCCGAAATGCTGTCCCACATGGTCAGGAACATCGTCGCGAGGCTCCAGACCGCATCGCCGCGCAGCATGACCGCGGCGTCCTTCCAGTGGCCGTGCTTGACCTTTGCATTGATATACTCATCTGCAAGATTGATTCCGCCCATAAAGCCGGTATGTCCATCGACCACAAGAATTTTCCGGTGGTCGCGGTTATTCATGAACATCGTCAGCACCGGGATCAGGGGATTGAACTCGATGCACTGAATCCCTTTTTCCCGCAGCGTCCGGAAATAGTCGTCCGGCAGGGTGAGCAGGCAGCCGAAGCCGTCATAGAGCACTCGGACCTCCACCCCCTCCTTCACCTTGCGCTCGAGGATTTTAAGGATGGAATCCCACATCTGACCTTCCTCAATGATGAAGTATTCCAGAAAAATGTACCGTTTGGCGTTTTCAAGCACCTTGAGCATCGCCTTGTACTTCTCCTCACCCGGGGAAAGATAGGTCGTTTCAGTGCGTGCAAAGGGCGGGAAGCCCATCCGGGTGATATACTCCGACTGGTTGCGCAGTCCCTCGCCGAGCTCGGCGGCGCGCGCGCAGGCCGAGCGGCTCGGCGGGACCAGTTCGGCAAAGCGGTTGTGCACCTTTCCGAGCCGTTCGGAAAGCCGGCGGCTCAGGCGGGGATTGCCGAACATCAGGTAGAAAAATCCTCCGAACAGAGGAAAGGCCATAATCGGAATAATCCACGCCAGCTTGTAGGAGGGATTTTCCTCCTTGTTGATCACCACAAGGGTCATAACCACCGAAAGGAGCATGAAAATTCCGTAGAAGATCGCAAAATACCGCGAAAGACGCAGCACAACGACGGCAAGCATGGCAACCTGCACAATGATGAGCAGTCCAACAATGACAACGCGGGAAAACAGCCATTCCCGAAATTTCAAAATTACCCTTGCCACACCGATCCCTCCCCATCACATTCCGGCTCCACAGGGTCATCTTTGTTATTATAGTATACTTTTCCCCTTTTTTCAACGGAGTTGTGCAACTCTCTTTTCACTATTAAAATATTTTGTTTTATCTGAAAACCCGGTTTTATTTTACGCAATGATTACACAGTCCCCTTTTTGTGTGCCGGGGCACCTGCCTAAACAGCAGCAGACATTCCTCCGCAGATTGCACAAAACGGCGGGCCTTCCTCTTCCACCGCATGAGCAAAAGCATAAATTTTCACTAATATTGAATAATTATTCGAAAAACTCTTTATTTTTTGCAAATTATGTGTATAATTATAAATCAATACGAATCAGACAGATTGGGGAGGGCATTCTCATGACACAGTTTAAAAAAGTTGTTTTGGCATATTCCGGCGGGCTTGACACCTCGGTGATCATCCCCTGGCTCAAGGAAAACTACGGCTGCGAGGTCATCGCCGTATCCGCCGACGTCGGCCAGGGCTCGGAACTCGACGGGCTTGAGGAAAAAGCCCTCAAGACCGGCGCATCTAAGCTCTATATCGAACACCTTGCCGATGAATTCGCCGAGGATTTCATCATACCGACCGTCAAGGCGGGGGCGGTCTATGAAGGCAAATATCTGCTGGGAACCTCCTTCGCACGGCCGCTGATCGCCAAGCGGATCGTCGAGATCGCCAAGGCAGAGGGCGCCGACGCCATCTGCCACGGCTGCACCGGAAAGGGCAACGACCAGGTCCGGTTTGAGCTGACCATCAAGGCATTCGCCCCCGACATGGCGATCATCGCGCCGTGGCGGATCTGGGACCTCAAAAGCCGGGAGGATGAAATTGCGTACGCCGAAGCGCATGACGTCCCGCTGAAGATTACCCGCGAGACCAACTACTCCAAGGACAAGAACATGTGGCACCTCTCCCACGAGGGGCTCGATCTCGAGGACCCGGCCAACGAACCGATGTACGATAAAATTCTCGAGCTGGGGGTCTCTCCCGAAAAGGCGCCCGACCACCCCGCCTATGTAACGGTCAGCTTCGAAAAGGGCGTTCCGACCGCGGTTGACGGGGTCAAAATGAAGTCCGCCGATCTCATCTGGAAGCTCAACGAGCTGGGCGGCGCAAACGGCATCGGCATCACCGATCTTGTCGAAAACCGGCTGGTCGGCATGAAGAGCCGCGGGGTCTATGAGACGCCCGGCGGCACCATCCTATATTTTGCACACGAACAGCTTGAAAGCCTCTGCCTCGACAAGGAAACCATGCATTATAAGCAGCAGGTCGCCCTCAAGTTCGCGGATCTCGTCTACAACGGCCAGTGGTACACCCCCCTTCGGGAGGCTCTTTCGGCATTCGTCGATTCCACGCAGGAGTATGTGACCGGCGAGGTCAAGCTGAAGCTCTACAAGGGAAACGTCATCGGCGCGGGAACCACCAGCCCCTACAGCCTCTATTCGATGGAGGTGGCCACCTTCGACGAGGACGAGGTCTATAACCAGAAGGATTCGGAAGGCTTCATCAACCTGTTCGGCCTGCCCCTCAAGGTGCGGGCGCAGATGCTGGCCAAACAGGGCAGGTAAGGAGCGGCAGTTATGAAAATGTGGTCCGGGCGCTTCTCCAAGGAGCTTGACGCCGGCGTCAACGATTTTAACTCCTCGATTTCCTTTGACCATGTGATGTACCGCGAGGATATCGCAGGTTCGATCGCCCATGCGGCGATGCTCGGCGCACAGGGAATCATCCCCGCGGAGGATTCCCAAAAGATCGCAGAGGGCCTGAAGGGCATCCTCGCCGATCTCGAGAGCGGCGTGCTCCCTTTCGATCCCGCGGCCGAGGATATCCACATGTTCATCGAACAGGTGCTCACCGAACGGATCGGAGACGCGGGCAAGCGGCTGCATACCGCGCGCAGCCGCAACGACCAGGTCGCTCTCGATCTGCGGATGTACTTAAAGAACCAGACCGCGGAGATTTATGCCTCAGTCCGCAAGCTGACCGGTGTGCTTCTCGCCAAATCGCAGGAGCACCTTGAAACGGTCATGCCGGGCTACACCCATCTTCAGGTGGCGCAGCCGGTGACGCTGGCCCACCACCTGATGGCCTACGCCCAGATGCTGGCCCGCGACCTCGGCCGGCTTTCCGACTGCTATGAACGAATGGACGTGATGCCGCTTGGTTCCTGCGCACTGGCCGGGACGACCTACCCGATCGACCGCTCGATGACGGCGGAGCTGCTCGGATTTTCGGCTGTCTCACAGAACAGCCTCGACGGGGTATCCGACCGCGACTTCTGTGTCGAGCTGGGCGCGGCCCTCTCGCTCATCATGACCCATCTGTCCCGCTTTTCAGAGGAGATCATCCTCTGGTGCTCGTCGGAGTTTCACTTCATCGAGCTGGACGACGCCTTCGCCACCGGCTCGTCGATCATGCCGCAGAAAAAGAACCCTGATATCGCCGAGCTGATCCGCGGCAAGACCGGGCGGGTCAACGGAAACCTCTCCGCACTGCTCACGATGCTCAAGGGGCTCCCGCTCGCCTACAACAAGGACCTTCAGGAGGATAAGGAGGCCATCTTCGACAGCGTCGAAACGGTGAAGCTCTGCCTCCGAACCTTCACCCCGATGCTGGAAACGATGACCGTCAAAAAGGAACGGATGCGCGCCGCCGCCGCACGCGGCTTCATCAATGCCACCGACTGCGCCGACTATCTCACCCGGAAAGGGATTCCCTTCCGGGAGGCGTATCAGATCACCGGCTGGCTGGTGAAGATGTGCATCGAACGCGGCTGCACCCTCGAAACGCTCCCGCTGCAGAGCTATCAGATGCTTTGCCCCGCCTTCGCGGGCGATCTCTACCGCGCGATCGACATCAGCACCTGCGTCGAACAGCGCACCGCAACGGGCGGCCCGGCCCCGTCGGCCGTCGCCGCTCAGATCGAAGACCTGAACGCCAGGCTCTCGGCGCTCGACGCCGCCGCGCCGTTCCAGTAACAGGAGGGATACTATGGCCTATCAAATTTTCATCGATGGACAGGAAGGAACCACCGGCCTGAAAATCCTCGACCGCCTCGCCGCGAGGCCCGACCTCGAAATCCTCAAAATCGACGAGGAGAAGCGCAAGGACCCTGCCGAGCGCCAGAAGCTGATCAACGCGTCGGACATCACCTTCCTCTGCCTTCCCGACGCGGCTGCCATCGAAGCGGCGGCGCTGGCGACCAACGATCATGTCAAGATCATCGATGCCTCAACCGCCCACCGGGTCGCGTCCGGCTGGGCCTACGGCTTCCCGGAGCTTTCCGGCGGGCACCGCGCGGCGATTGCCGCCTCCCACCGGATCGCCAATCCCGGATGCTATGCCACCGGCTTCATCTCGGTCGCAGCCCCGATGGTGAAGAAGGGCTGGATGCCCGCGGATTATCCGGTCGTCTGCCACGCTATCTCAGGTTATTCGGGCGGCGGCAAAAAGATGATCGCGGCCTACGCCGACCCCCATCGCCCCGCCGAATACCAAAGCGTGCGGCAGTACGGCCTGACCCAGAGCCACAAGCATCAAAAGGAAATGCAGGTTCTCTCCGGTCTGGCCGATATCCCGATCTTCAACCCCGCGGTCTCCGACTTCTACAGCGGCATGACCGTATCGGTGCCTCTCTACACCAAGCTGCTCTCCGGAAAGCCCTCGATCCGGGCAATCCATGAGATGTTCTGCGAATACTATGCAGGCCAGCATTTCGTCCAGGTGATGCCCCTGATGGGTGAAGGAGTGCTCGAGGGCGGATTCCTGCCGTCCAACCAGCTCGCCGGCACCAACCTGCTGCAAATTTTTGTCTGCGGCAACGACGACCGCGTGCTGCTGGCCGCCTGCCTCGACAACCTCGGCAAGGGCGCTTCGGGCGCGGCGGTGCAGAACATGAACATCGCGCTCGGACTCGACGAAACCACCGGCCTTCTCTGACGGCCGCAACCATTCGACAGGAGGAATCCCCCATGACCAACGCCACCACCGCACAGAAGGCCGACATTCTCAGTCAGGCGCTCCCCTATATTCAGAAATACAACAATAAAACGGTTGTCGTCAAATACGGCGGCAACGCCATGCTCGACGACGAGCTGAAAGCGGCCGTCATGGGCGACATCGTCCTGCTCTCCTGCATCGGCATCAAGGTGGTGCTGGTGCACGGCGGCGGCCCCGAGATCAGCGGAATGCTCAAAAAGATCGGCAAGGAGTCCAAGTTCATCAACGGCCTGCGCTACACCGACGAGGAGACCCGCGACGTGGCCCAGATGGTGCTCGCGGGCAAGCTCAACAAGGACCTCACCGCCCAGATCAACGCACAGGGCGGCAAGGCGGTCGGACTCTGCGGGGTTGACGGGGGCATGGTCATCGTCGAGCGCAAGGGCGGGCCGGTGGACTACGGCTTTGTCGGCGAACTGGTCAAGGTCAACCCCGACCCCATCACCGATCTGCTGGACAAGGGCTATATTCCGGTCATCACCTCGATCGGCATGGACAGCAGCGGCGTGACCTACAACATCAACGCCGACACGATGGCCTGCTATGTGGCCAGCGCGCTGAAGGCCGAAACCATCATCCTCATGACCGACATCCGCGGGCTGCTGCGGGATAAAAACGACGAGACGACCCTCATCCCCTCGGTCACCATCTCGCAGGTTCCGCCGCTGATCGGGCAGGGCATCGTCGCGGGCGGCATGATCCCCAAGGTCGAGTGCTGCGTGGATACCCTCAAAGCGGGGGTCAAAAAAGCGGCGATCATCGACGGGCGGATTGTTCACGCCATCCTCATCGAGATGCTCTCGGACGAGGGCATCGGCACGATGATCTACCACGACAAAAAGGAGGAAGCATGATGACCCTTCAGGAAGCGATGAGCCTCGACCAATCCTATGTCGCCCACACATACGCACGCGCGCCGTTCCTGCCCTCCCACGGCAGGGGCGCGACCTGCTGGGACTGCGGCGGCAAACAGTATATCGATTTTTCCAGCGGCATCGGCGTCACCTCCCTCGGCTTCGCCGACCCGGAATGGGTGGCCGCCGTTTCAAAGCAGGCGGAGGAATACGCCCATATCTGCAACTACTACTACTCGGCCCCCGGCGAGGAAACGGCAAAGCTCCTCTGCGAAAAATCCGGGATGAAGAAGGTGCTCTTCGCGAACTCCGGCGCCGAGGCCAATGAGGGCATGATCAAAACCGCGCGGAAGTACTCCCAGGAAAAGTACGGCCCCGAGCGCAGCGAGATCATCACCCTGGTCAACTCCTTTCACGGGCGCACCGTCACGACCCTGACCGCCACCGGACAGCCGGCGATGCACCGGTTTTTCTATCCCTTTACCCCCGGCTTCTGCTATGCCGAGGCAAACAACTTTGAGGATCTGCTTGCAAAGATCAGCGGGCACACCGCCGGAATTATGGTTGAAATGATTCAGGGAGAGGGCGGGGTCGTCCCGCTCGAAGCCGAATTTGTGAAAAAGGTCGCCGCCCTCTGCAAGGAACGGGATATCCTGCTGCTGGTTGACGAGGTGCAGACCGGCAACGGGCGCACCGGCTTCTTCTACAGCTATCAGGCCTTCGGGGTGGAGCCGGATATCGTCAGCACCGCCAAAGGGCTCGGCAACGGCCTGCCCATCGGCGCGGTTCTCTTCGGGGAAAAGACCGAAAATGTCCTCAAGCCGGGCGACCACGGCACCACCTTCGGCATGAATCCCATCGTCTGTGCGGGCGCGAAGGTCGTCCTGAACCGGATCGACGACGCGTTTCTGAAGGAGGTCTCCCGCAAGGGGGAAAAGCTCAAAAAGGCGCTCGAGGGGGCGGAAAACGTCGCCTCGGTCACAGGCATGGGGCTGATGCTCGGCGTCCTGCCCAAGCAGGGGGACGCACATGAGATCTTCGACCTCTGCCGCGGCAAAGGGCTGCTGGTGCTCACCGCCAAGGACAAGGTGCGGCTGCTGCCGCCTCTCGTCATTACCGACGCGGAGCTTGAGCAGGGGGCCGCGATTCTCAAGCAGGTGCTCAAGGAGGCGGCGGCGTGAATCAAAAGCATCTTCTCAAGCTCTCCGACCTTTCGCCGGAGGAACTCTTCGAGATCCTCGATCTGGCCGACAGGCTCAAATACGAGCAGAAGCACGGCATCCCTCATCCGCTGCTCGCGGGCAGGACTCTTGGGATGATCTTCCAAAAATCCTCGACCCGTACCCGCGTCTCCTTCGAGACGGGGATGTATCAGCTCGGCGGTCAGGCGCTTTTCCTCTCGTCACGCGACCTGCAGATCGGCCGGGGGGAGCCGGTGCAGGATACTGCCCGCGTCCTCTCCCGCTACCTCGACGGCATCATGATCCGCACCTTCGAACAGGCGGAGGTCGAGGCGCTGGCCAGGTACGGCTCGATTCCGGTCATCAACGGTCTGACCGATTTCTGCCATCCCTGTCAGGTGCTTGCCGACCTGATGACCATCCGCGAATACAAAAAGGACCTCGCCGGCAAAAAGCTCTGCTTTATCGGCGACGGCAACAATATGGCCAACTCCCTGATTGTGGGAGGGCTCAAAACCGGAATGAAGGTTTCGGTTGCCACTCCGAAGGAATACGCTCCCGATCCGGCGGTTCTCGCGTTTGCACACAATTATGCGGGCTTCTCCTGGGTGCAGGACCCCATCGAGGCGGCATCCGGCGCCGACGCGGTCTATACCGACGTCTGGGCCTCGATGGGCCAGGAAGCGGAGCAGCAGGAACGCACCAAGGTCTTTGCAGGCTATCAGGTCAACCGCGCGGTGATGGCCGCAGCCAATCCCGGCGCTCTGGTGCTGCACTGTCTGCCCGCCCACCGCGGGGAGGAGATCACCGCCGAAACCTTTGAGGCGCACGCCGAAGAAATTTTTGACGAGGCGGAAAACCGCCTGCACGCCCAGAAGGCCGTGATGGCGCTGCTGATGAAACGGCCCTGAAAGTCCCCGCGCGCGAAGCCTGCTTGAACGCAGCCATCCCAATACCCAAGCGATTCACCTGAAACTTTTCCCGCGCGAAGCCCGCTTTGCCTGAGGCAAAGCGGGCTTCGCTTTTGTCGTTCGGTTTAGAACCTCCGGGGCGGTCGGCCAAACCGCAGGAATCATTTCCACAGCCGGAACAACGCGCCGCTGCCGTCAGGCCTCCTCAAAAAGGAGTGCGCGGGACCATGCGCCGCGGAACCTCAAACCTGCCGGGCGGCACGGGAGCCTATACCGTCCCGTTCAGCCATGTCTTTATGGCGGGAAGCTCATTTTCCACTGCTCCAAGCCGGGCGCAAAACCGACGGCAACGCGCGGAATTCCAGCGCCCGGCTCTGCCGCCGGACGGAATCGTGCGCTTTCCGAGGTGTATACGGCCGGTTTCCGAGGCATCCTCCTTTTTGAAGGGGCGCTGCTGCTCCTAGAAAAAGCGCGCCGCCCCCGGGCTGCCAACCGCGCGTTATTCCCCGGAGCAGGAAAAGGCCGTCGCAAGGAGATCAACCGGTATTTTGGGCAGATCCGCACAGCCGGAACCGCCGGCGCGCAGATAACGGGCGGGGAATCCGGCAGCCCGGGCAAAGGTTCCGGCCGGACCGGGGCCTCGTTTTCACCCTCTGCGGCTACGTAAATCAAAACCACGCGTGAAAGGCGCGGCTTGCACCAGCGCTAAAAGGGCATCTTACCTGCCTGTCTCTTTTAAGAGTCTCTGAACGCTTTTTCCATGCATTACATACACTGCTGCGAGCGGCCCTCAGGCCGCCCGTTTTCTCCCGTTCCCCTCTCCCTACCTCCCCGCTCTGCCTGTCCGGTGCCCGGCGCGCCCGAGCGGAGGGCGGCGCCGCTTGGCCCTTCGATTCCTTAATGATTTGTCATTTCGCCGTGCCCATTGCTTGAAGCGAAAGCTTTTTCATCGCCGCTAGCAGAGCTGACAGCTGTCTTGAGCACAAGGTCAAACCGCCCCGGATTGTGCCGTCTGCACAATCCGGGGCGGTTCAGTCTGTTTTTCCACACCAAGGGATATTTTGTCTATTGGTTCGCGCGCAGCCGCCGAGAATTCTGCGGGCGGAAGACCCCGGAAAGAGGGTCCCGCGCTCTTTATCCGTCCGCCCGCACCTTATCCGGCGTGGGTTCGAGCACCTGCAGCTTGTAATGGATTTGAAGGGGAGTGCGGTAGCGGCGGCAGAAAAGGCCGACGGTGCGGCGCATCACCCGCTCGCCCGCCTCATAGCCGCGGGTTGGCAGCAGCAGAACATACTGTGCGCCGTTGTAGCGGGAGACAACGTCTCCCCGGCGCAGGCTTCCCTGAAGCACCGAGAGCAGCTGATCCATCGCCCGGTTGAGCACCTCCAGCTCTGGAACATTTCCCGAGGGGTCGGTGACGGTGAGCAGCCCGAGCATCATGGTGCGCCCTGAACGGGTGCTGCGGCGGAGTTCCAAGCGGTAGGCTTCCTTGAAAAAGCCGTAGTCGCAGACAAACGCCCCTTCTCCGGCTTCGTTGCCGCCCAGCTCATCCCGAATTTTCCAGAGATCGGTTTCCAGTTCCCGATTGAGTCCAACCTTCATCAGCTCATCCGAAAGCGCGCGCAGCGCCTCGGAGGGGCGTGCCCGCAGATGGCGGTAGAGCAGGTCGGTCGCCTTTTCGTAATGCCGGCGCGCCTCGTCATAAGCGCCCTGGGAGAGCAGCGCCCGAATGCAGTGGCAATGGATTCTCTCGTCGCAGGGATCGATGGCCAGCACGCGCCCGCAGAGCTCCGTCACCTCTCCGAACCGGCCCTGAACGGTCAGAAGTCCGGCCAGACGGTCCGCAAGATCGAGATAAAGCCCGTGATAATGGGCGGAAAGAACGCTGATCCACGGCACCTTATCCAGCTTGGCAAAAAACCTTCCCCGGTACAGCCCGATCGCCTCGCGGCAGAGCGCCTCGTATTCGCCGTCGGAAAGCCCCTCCGCCTGAAGCTGCCCGCAGATGGCTTCAAACCGGTCGGCGTCGGATTCGCAGGCCGCCTTGTCGTTCCAGCGGTAGGCGCCCCGCTGGGAGAGGATCAGCGGCAGGCCCACTTTTTGCTCGAGCGGCTCGATAAATCCCCGAATCCGGTAAAGCAGGGTTTTCAGGGCGTTCGCGGTATCCCGTCCGCCCGCGCTCTCGCCCCACAGCATGGTAACAAACTCTCTCTGGGGGATTGCACGTTCCCGGTGAGAAACCAGATATGCCAGCATATTCCACATCTTGCGGGACCGGTTCAGACTGTCGTCAATCCGAATCTTGCCGGCGCAGAGTGAAAATTCGCCGAAAAAAGTAATATGGATCGGCTCGCGCAGTGCCGGTTCGGTAAACGTTTCCATATATTTTCCTCCTCTGAGACTGCGGGATCGAAACACCAGCTTGTCAATATATCTCTGATTATAATCGTTTAGTGTTAAAAAAGCGAGTCAAATTCGCATTATTTTGAAAACCTTTACATTTTTTGTGTCCGATATAAAACAGGCCGCCTCACCTTCCGCCCAGCCTCCCCATAAGATGAAAACAGTCCGTCAAAAGAAAGGGGTTGCTGATTGGATGGGCGATTTTTTTGCGCCCTTTCTTCTCGTCGCCGCCTTGGCGCTCGACGCCTTCGTTGCGGCGCTCGGATACGGGGCCGCCTCCATTCGGATTCCCACCGGCTCGCTGCTAGTAATCGCACTGATCTGCTCAGGCGCTCTGTCCGCCGCACTGCTGGCGGGAGGGCTGCTGGCTCCTCTGCTCCCGCCTGCCGCCGCCCGTCTCTTCGGCTGCGGCATTCTCGCTCTTCTTGGGGCCGCCAAACTGATCGAAGAGCCTCTCAAGCGGCGGCGCGCGCCGCCGTCCTGTCCCCCGGCGGGCCGCGCATTTTCCCCGGGCGCCCTGCTTTCCATCTACTGCCGTCCCGACTGCGCGGACCGCGACTGCTCACGCACACTCTCCCCCGGAGAGGCCTGCGCGCTGGCTCTGGCTCTTTCGCTCGACGGGGCGGCAGCCGGCATCGGAGCGGGCGCGGTCTGCCTCGGCCCGCTCTCGGTTCTGCTGATCTCGATTGCAGTCCATCTCGCGGGGGTTCGGCTCGGAGAAGCGATCGGCAGACGTCTTGCCCGCACCGTTCCTGTCCCGCTCGCACCGCTCTGCGGCGCGATGCTGATCCTGCTTGCCCTGCTCCAGTTCTATGGATAAAATGTGCGGCTGCTTCCGCCTGCCCGCTCCGGTTCTGCGGGGAAAAGCGCGGCTGATTCCGCCTGCCCGCTCCGGTTCTGCGGGGAAAAGCGCGGCTGATTCCGCCTGCCCGCTCCGGTTCTGCGAAAGAAACAGGCGCGCCGCTGCGACGGCGCGCCTGTTTTTCCATAGCCAAAGAACCTGCCTGAGGTTCTCCGAATTCTTCTGTTTATACTCCCACCGAGTAGTTGGGTGCTTCCTTGGTGATATAGATGTCGTGCGGATGGCTCTCTTTAAGCCCCGCGCCGGTGATCCGCACAAACTGCGCGCGCTCGTGCAGCTCGGGAATGGTCCGGCAGCCGGTGTAGCCCATGCCGGAGCGCACACCGCCGACCAGCTGATAAACGGTGTCCGAAACCGGTCCCTTGTAGGGAACCCGTCCCTCAACCCCTTCAGGAACAAGCTTGCTCGTGCCCTCTTGGAAATAGCGGTCCTTCGACCCCTTCTCCATCGCGGCGAGGGAGCCCATGCCGCGGTAGACCTTGAAATTCCTGCCCTGGTAAATCTCGGTTTCACCGGGGGATTCGGCGCAGCCCGCGAGCAGGCTGCCGAGCATCACAACGTTGGCGCCGGCGGCGAGCGCCTTGACGATATCACCCGAATATTTGATGCCGCCGTCGGCAATGACCGGGACGCCGCGTTTGGCAGCGGCGCGGCAGGCACTATAGATGGCGGAGATCTGCGGAACGCCGCAGCCCGCGACGACGCGGGTGGTACAGATCGAGCCGGGGCCGATACCGACCTTGACGCAGTCGGCGCCTGCATCAATCAGCGCCTCGGCGCCTTCGGCGGTGGCGATGTTGCCGGCGATGATCGCAATCTCCGGGAAAGCGGCACGAATCTTTTTCAGGCAGTCCAGAATGTTTTTGCTGTGGCCGTGGGCCGAATCAAGAACCAGAACGTCCGCCTGCGCCTCGATCAGCGCCTCGGCCCGTTCCAGCACATTGGCGGTGACGCCGATGGCGGCCGCACAGAGCAGGCGCCCTCCCTTATCGCGGGCGGAGTTGGGGTATCGGACCGCCTTTTCGATATCCTTGATGGTGATGAGGCCCTTGAGCTTATAATCGTCATCAACGATCGGCAGCTTTTCAATTTTGTATTTCGAGAGGATCTTCTGCGCCTCCTCAAGGGTGGTGCCGACCGGTGCGGTAATCAGATGGTCCTTGGTCATGACCTCCCTGATCGGAACGTTAAAGTCGGTCAGAAAGCGCAGATCGCGGTTGGTGATGATGCCGACCAGCCGCATGCTTCCGTCGCAGACCGGCACACCGGAAATCTTATACCGGCCCATCAGCGCGTCGGCGTCGGTCACATAGTGATCGGGAGAAAGGTAGAATGGATTGACGATGACCCCGTTTTCAGAACGCTTGACCTTGTCCACCTCGGTCACCTGTTCCTCGATGGTCATATTTTTGTGGATGACCCCGATTCCCCCTTCGCGGGCAATGGCTATCGCCATCGGCGCGGTGGTCACAGTATCCATCGCGGCGGTGATCAGCGGGGTGTTGAGGACAATGTCCCGGGCCAGCACAGTATGCAGGTCAATATCCCGGGCGGTTACCTCCGAATAGGCGGGGATCAGCAGCACGTCGTCGAAGGTGAGTCCTTCGCTGACGAACTTGGATGAATAGTCGATGTTAAGCATCCAATCTCTCCTTTCATGCCGGTTGGCTTATCATATTGCAAAATATTTTTCCCATTTTATCACCCATGGTCCTCTGTTGCAAGGGCTTTGAGAGAAAATTCGGCGGAAAAACAGGCGGAGTTTCCGATACTGCCGCTGACGCGGAAACAGTTGTCCTTCCGGCCGCGCCGAAGGCTGATCGTCTCGCCCAGGCGGGCCTGATGCTGGTAGCGCAGCAGCAGGGTGTCCACCCCAGCGGAACAGAGCAGTTCTTCCGGGAAGCAGTCGAGCGCGGCGTCCGCATAGACGGTGTTGTTCATATGCCGGTTCACGTCCAGATCCGAAAGGCGGACCTCGCGCCCGCCGCACGGCTCCTGCGCCTCGGGAATTCTGATCCGGGAAGGGTCGATGAAGGGCGTCCACACCCCGCCGAGGGCCGGAAGCTCATGGCGGAAGCTTGACGAACGCAAGGGCCGTCCGGTTTCGAAGTCCAGCAATGCCCACGCCGTCTGATTTTCAGCCAGCAGGTTTCCTCCCTCGTCGAGCAGCACCGTCTCCCGGAACATCCGCGCCCCGTGCGCCGGAACCGGAGCCGTTGCGACGGTCAGCAGCTCCCCCTCGCGCGGGGTGCGCAGAATCCGCAGCCCCTGACCGATGAGGACGAAAAACATTCCCTCCTCCTTCAGCTTCTGAAAGCCGAAGCCGAGCGATTCCAGATGACCGCCCGCCGCCTCCTGTACATAGCGCAGCGCACATGCCGTCCGCAAGCGTCCCTGCCCGTCGCAGTCAAATCCCCGGACCCGCAGACGCAGGGAAAAGGGATAGCGTTTTGTCAAAACATTCCACCTCGTAATCCGTTCCGCGTCCGCCGGCGGGCGCAGTTTTTATTGGTGATCCAGCTCTGCCGTTATCTTGCTTAATCGCTTTACCGCTGCCGCACAAGCCGTTCCGCACCCGACGGCGGGCACCGCCTTTATCCGCGCCACACAGC
>FORK01000001.1:157533-180886 GCA_900113995.1 Ruminococcaceae bacterium D5
ATCTTGCTTAATCGCTTTGCCGCTGCCGCACAAGCCGTTCCGCACCCGACGGCGGGCACCGCCTTTATCCGCGCCACACAGCCCTGCCGTTATCTCGTTTAATCGCTTTGCCGCTGCCGCACAAGCCGTTCCGCACCTGTCAGCGGGCGCAGAACCTCGGGGACGGCGGCCGAGCCGCCGCCGTCCTGCCCGTTCTCCAGAAGGGCGCGAAGCAGCACCGAAAGGTCGGCCGTCCCGCAGGCAGCCTCCGCCGGACGGGGGCGCCGCTCTCCCTCCTGCCGGCAGCGGCAGGCAGTGCGGCGGGCGAGGAAATCTCCGCATGCACTCACGGCCGCGGCCGTCTCATAGCGTCCGGACGACGGCATCCACACCCCGGCGGACCATCCAGCGGCCGCCTCAAAAGGAAGCTGCGCCGGTTCCAGCGGAGAAAGTTCAAAAGGAAGCCCCAATCCGCGCAGGGCTTTGCCGGTCAGGGACAGAAGCCGTTCCATCGCCATGCCGTCCTGACCCGGCGCAGCCAGCAGGAGCATGGCGGAGGTATCTCCGCCTTCCCGGCCGGAAAAGACGGCGCAGCAGCCGGGCAGAGCGCATCCGGCGGGATAGACCCTGCCGCGATGCGGCCGCATCAGCGCGCCCACCGCGGGGGTCACCCCCTGCATTCCATCCGCCGGCCCGCCGGGAAGCCTGTATTCGGTCAGCCCGCCCGCCGCGAGGGCGTCGAGCCAATAGGACTCCAGCGCGCGGGCAAGCCGCGCGCCTATTCCGAGCAGAGGGGGCAGGCTGTCCGAGAAGGCAGGAATACCCTGATCTTCCGTGCAGGCTTTCGTCTCATTTCTTGAGGACGAACCGGCCGATGGGGCGAAAATACCCAGTCCTTCCCCGAGGGTCCGCGCACTTTTGGGCGGATAGGGAAACGCCGCAGGCACACCCCAGCGGCGGACCGGCTCCGCAGCCCGCCCGCGGGGGAAATTGGGGAGCAGCAGCAGGAGGGCGCGGCGGCGCTCCTCCTGCTCTTCCAGTTCCGCTTCAAAACCGGCGGTTTTGCGCGCCAGCAGGCGCAGCTCGATCTGCAGGGGGACGCTGCTTTTCCCGGTCCGTTCCAGCTCCGGGAAGCGCAGCCGCAGCAGGTTCTGCTGCTCGCGCAGCTCCCGCGCGGCGGAAAGAAGCTCCCCGCGCCTTGCGTCGAGGGCGGCAAGCTCGTCGACCTCGGCGCTGCGGTCGATGCCGCGCAGGCGGCAGGCGGCCTTGACCCGCTCGGGGTCCCGCCGGATGATTCGGCTTTCCAGCATGGTCAGCTCCTGTTCCCTTCTCCGCGCTCGAGCCGGGCGGCAAAGTCGCGCAGCTCTTCCTCCGAGTAGAACTCGACGGTCAGCTCTCCCTTGTCTTTCCCCTTCCGGGTCACCCGCACCCGGCGGGAAAGAACTTCGCCGAGGGCCAGCTCCATCTCGCGGTAAAAAGTGGGCGCGGAACTCCCGCGCTTGGGCGCCGGCTTTTTCATCAGCTGGCGCACCGCTTCTTCCGCCTGCCGGACCGAAAGTCCCTGGGTGATGATCCGCTTGGCCAACTCGGAGGCGGCGGCCTGTTCAAGAGGCAGCAATGCCCGGGCGTGTCCGGCCGAGAGATCTCCCCGGCGGAGCATCTCCACCACCCCGTCGGGCAGCGTGAGCAGGCGCAGCGCGTTGGCTACCGCCGGGCGGGAACGCCCTACCCGCTGGGCCACCCGCTCCTGCGTCATCGAAAAGCGTTCCATGAGGGTGCGGTAGCCCATCGCCTCCTCAATCGGGTTGAGGTCGGCGCGCACAAGGTTTTCCACGAGCGCAATTTCGAAGGCCTGCTCGTCGGTCAGCTCCCGGATGACGACCGGCAGATCGGTCAGGCCCGCGATCCGAGCGGCGCGCCAGCGCCGCTCGCCTGCGACGATCTGGTAGCGCCCGTTGGGACGCGGCCGGACCACCAGGGGCTGAAGCACCCCATGCTCCCGGATCGAGGCGGCCAGCGAGTCGAGCGCCTCGGGGGAAAATTCCCGCCTCGGCTGCTCGCTGTTCGGCTCGATCTCCCCGATCTGCAGGGTTGAAACTGCAACATCCGCGGTGTCGTTATCGGCAAAAAGCGCTTCGAGCCCCTTGCCGAGGCCGCGCTTGGGTTTTGGCATACCGGTTCCTCCTTCTTGGACGTTATCGTCGGTTTTTCATCAGTTCGTCGGCCAGCTCAAGGTAGCAGGCCGCTCCGCGCGAGGCGCGGTCGTAATAGAGCACCGGCATCCCGAAGCCCGGGGCCTCGGAAAGCCGCACGTTGCGCGGGATGACGGTGGCAAAGACCTTTTTCGGAAAGAACTTCTTCACCTCGTCAACCACCTGATTGGTGAGGTTCAAACGCCCGTCGAACATCGTCAGCAGCACTCCTTCGACGTCAATGCGGGGATTATAGAGGCGCTTGACCTGACGGACCGTCGCCATGAGCTGGGAAAGCCCCTCGAGCGCGTAATACTCGCACTGGATCGGGATCAGCAGGCTGTCCGACACAGCGAGTGCGTTGAGGGTGATCAGCCCAAGCGAAGGCGGGCAGTCGATCAGGATGTAGTCGTACTGCTCCTTGACCGGAAGCAACCCCGCCCGCAGGCGGAACACCCGCTCCGGCAGGTCGACCAGCTCGATTTCCGCGGCGGCCAGATCAATTCCGGCGGGCAGAAGATCGACGTTTCGGAACTGGGTGGAAATCTTCGCCGCATCGGCGCGTTCCCCCTCGACAAGCATATGGTATGTGGAGTGCTCAAGCCCCTTCTTGTTGACGCCCAGCCCGCTGGTCGAATTTCCCTGCGGATCGGTATCGACGAGCAGCACCCGCCGTCCTCTGTCGCCGAGCGAGGCGGCGAGATTGACGGCGGTGGTGGTCTTTCCCACCCCGCCCTTTTGATTGGTGATTGCGATCACACGGCCCAAATCGGTCCCTCCCGGAGATTTTCTGCCGGCCGGCCGCTGTTCCCCCAGCCGGGGACAGCCGGACGCTTTGCGGATACGGTGCCGCGGCCGCGAAGCGGAAGGCGGCGGCACCGGCCATCAAAAGCCGGTGCCGCCCAAAGAGGGTGCCGGCTGAAAGGCGCATCATGTCCGCTTTCCGGACATTATACCACAAAAGAGCGGCGCGTGCCACCCGCGGCGGGCAAATCCCGCTGTTTTTTCAGATTCCCTTTTCTCACCCGGATTCTTGACAGACAGCGGCCGGAAGGGTATGATAAATGGGATTTCCAGAGCTTTTGAAGGAGGGCGCGGCTCATGATCCTGACCATCGACATCGGCAACTCCAACATCGTTTTCGGGGTGTACGGCGAAGACCGGCTTCTCTTCTCCTCGCGGGTCAAAACCGATCCGCTGCGCACCGAAACCGAGTATGCGGTGTTGCTTTCCAACCTGCTCGCCTTCCACGACTGCCCGGCGAAGAGCCTCGAAGGCGCGGCCCTCTCCTCGGTTGTGCCGGGGCTGACCCCGGTGCTGCGCGCCGCCGTCGGGCTGCTGGCCGATCTTCCGGTCCTCGTCGTCGGCCCTGGCGTAAAGACCGGTCTGGATATTCGCATCGACAACCCCGGCGAGCTTGCGGGCGACCTTGTCTGCACCGCCGTCGGCGCGATGGAGCATTACCCCCTTCCCGCCATCATCATCGATTTGGGAACCGCGACGAAAATTACGGTGGTGGACGAGCGCCGCCGCTATATCGGCGGGGCGATCGCCCCCGGCGTCGCCGTTTCGCTCGGGGCGCTGACCAAAAGCGCCTCGCTGCTGCCCGCCGTCTCGCTCGATTCCAAAATCAAACCGATCTGCGGCGATACCACCGGCGCAATGCTCTCCGGGAGCATCCTCGGCGCCGCCTCGATGCTCGACGGGATGATCGACCGCTTCTGCGAGGTGATCGGAGAGGCCAAAACGGTTGTCGCCTGCGGCGGCCTCGCGCCGATGGTGATCCCGCACTGCCGCCGCCGGATCATCCTCGACGAGGGCCTGCTGCTCTCAGGTCTGCTCGCCGTCTACCGCAAAAACCGCTGAACCGGCGGGAGATTCCGCCGCTCTTTTCCCATCTTCCCACCGCCCCGCGCGGGCGCTGCGGATAAAATTTGCGCTGCATCCGGGCCTGCCCGGAGCGGCAGCAAGGAGTGAAAAAGCATGCCGCAATCCCATGAACGCCATTCCAGCACCGGTTTCCTTGTCCGGGTCGCCCTGCTCGCAGCCGTCATCGCGGTGATGGCCTTTACCCCGCTCGGATACTTCCGCACCGGGTTCCTGAGCATTACCCTTCTGCCGATCCCCGTGGTCATCGGCGCCATCGTCCTCGGGCCCACCGCCGGAGCAATCCTCGGAGCAGTATTCGGGGTCACGAGCGTCATCCAGTGCTTCGGCCTCGAATCGTTCGGCACCACCCTGATGGGGATCAACCCGGTCGGCACCCTGATCACCTGCATGATCCCGCGGATTCTGATGGGCTTTTTGTCCGGTGTCCTGTTTCTGCTTCTGCGCCGTCTCTTCGGCAGCCGCTTCGGCGTCTTTGCCGCGGCCTGCCTTGCGGGTCCTCTGCTCAACACCCTGCTTTTTATGACCTCGCTCTGTGTCTTTTTTTACCACACCGATTTTATTCAGGGCCTTGCCAGCGGAAAAATGTCCTCGCCTTCTGCGTCGCCTTCGTCGGAATCAACGGCGTGATCGAAACGGCAGCCTGCTGCCTGCTCGGCGCGGCGGTCTCGAAGGCCCTCTGCCCGTTTTCCCGCCCCGCCGAGGGGCAAGGTTTTCCAGACAAGAAAAAACGGCCGCAGCTTCTGCGGCTGTTTTTCTGCCGGAACATTTGTGACAGGAGATTTCTATGGAACGTTATCAGGAAATTGAACACAGCCTGCACAAGCGGTTCAGCAAGACCATCTGGAACCGTTTTGTCGGCTCGATCAAGCAGTACGAGCTGCTCTCACCCGGCGACCGGGTGGCGGTCTGCATTTCGGGGGGCAAAGATTCCATGCTGCTTGCCAAGTGCATGCAGCAGCTTCAGCGGGTCAGCGATTTCCCGTTCGAGCTGCGCTTTCTCGTCATGGACCCGGGCTATCTTCCCGCCAACCGGGCTCTGATCGAGAAAAACGCTGAAACACTGCGCATTCCCATCGAGATCTTCGAGACCCGCATCTTCGACGTGGTGTACAAGGTCAACAACAATCCCTGCTACCTCTGCGCCCGGATGCGGCGCGGCTGGCTCTATACCGAGGCACAGAAGCGCGGCTGCAACAAAATTGCACTCGGCCACCATTTCGACGACGTGATCGAGACGGTGGTGATGAGCATGCTCTACGGCTCCCAGATCCGCACCATGATGCCGAAGGTCAGAAGTTCCAACTACCCCGGGATGGAGCTGATCCGTCCGCTCTATCTCGTGCGGGAGCGGGACGTGCTGCGCTGGAAGGATTATAACAGCCTCCGCTTTTTGCAGTGCGCCTGCCGCTTTACCGAAAGCGCTGCGGAGGAGGAGCACCTCTCGAAGCGTGCTGAGGTCAAATCGCTGATCGCGTCGCTGGAAAAGGGCAATCCGCAGGTGGGGATGAACATCTTCCGCAGCATCCACAATCTCAAGCTCGAAACCATCATCGGCTACACCACCCTTGACGGCGTCCAGCACAGCTTTCTGGAGCACTACAGCGAAACCGGCGCGCAGGAAGAGGAATAGCCCATCCAACAAGAGGCTGCGCGAAGGCAGGACAAGCCTTCGCGCAGCCTCTTTTGGTCAGGAATCCCTTTCGCCGGAATGCAGAAGCGCCAGCTCCTGCAAAAGCCATTCCCTGTATCCGAGCATCTCCCGGTTTTCCGGGGAGATCTGTAAAACATAGGAAACCCGCCCGAGCAGGCTTCGAAGACAGGCCTCCGGCTCCGGCGCGGCGCCGGTTCGCGCGAGATGGGCCGAAACCCCGAAGCGCCGGCAGAAGTAAAGCTCCTGGCGCAGCGCCCTGCGGTATTCGCGCGGGAGGTTCAGCCGCTCGTTGACGACCAGGCCGGTGACCGTCTGCCGCTGCCCTGCGAACATGGCCCGCGTCTTTTCTTCATTGAGGAAGAAACCCCTCTCCCGCAGCTTTCCGGCAATCAGGCGGCTCACCTCGACGGGGTCGAACGCCCCCGAAAAGGCCATATCGTCGCAGTAGCGGGTATAGCTGATGCCGCGGGCGCTGCACCAGGCGCCCGTCTCAAGGTCAAAATCGCGGAGGACCAGGTTCGAAACCACAGGGGAGGTCGGCGCCCCCTGCGGAAGCGCATCCCCGCAGTAGCAGAGGATTGAAAGCAGCACCCGCAGCGGCTCGGCGTAGATGTGGGCGGGAAAGGCATATTCCTTCACGTCCGAATAAAGGATGCTGTCAAAAAAATGCCGGATATCCAGCCGCAGCAGCACCGGGCGGCCAATATGCGGACGCGCGCCGGCTGCATGATCCACGCCGCGGCGGTAGGCGGCGGCATAGGGAGAAACCGGCATGTAAACCAGAAGGCGGTTGAGAATCCTGCGCTGAATCTCCATCAGCTCCCGGTCCGGGATGCTCAGGCGGCGGACAGCGCCGTCCCCCTTGGGCAGCTCAACCGTCCGATAGTGCTTCGGCAGGCTGTTGCTCACCGCGTAGAGGGTGCGGCCGCTGACCCCCAGATCCCCGGCGAGGGTCGAAAGCTCACGGTAGACAATCACGAGACCCCGCCCTTTCTGCGGAACAAAACAAAATGTGCATTGCGCGGGCGCAGCAGTATGGGAAGGGCGCGCCCAGCGCGCCCTGAGCACACGCAGTGTGCAGAAATACTGCGAGCACCGCCGCTGGAGCGCAGCGAATACGCAGAGGTTTCTCGAACCGGCGGCGAATCGCCGCCGGCGCCAAACGATTTGGCCAAGGGCTGATGTTCCGCACCGTCAGAATAACACGTTTATATCCGGGACGCAAGTGCAAAGAGACCGTCCGCCGGAACGCCGGGCGGCGCGGGGCGCATTTTCTTCCGGAGTTGGGCAAGGCTCCGTCAACTCCGGAGGCTTGCACCGGCAAGCCCTTTCCAAAGGAACGGATATTTCTCCGCCTGCCCTACAGGCCGCAGGCCGCTTCTTGCTCCTGCCAGCCTTTCCTTCCCTACCTGCCCGGCGCGCGGCACACCTGTACAAAGGACGTTATCGATTGGAGGCCCGCTTTGCCCGAATCCTAAAGCAAAAACTGATTTTCCCTCACCAGCGGCTATACGCCGAAGCGGCATAAATCATAACCACAGGCCGTACCGGTGGTTTGTGCGCGCCTCCTTTTTGCCCACTACCAGCGAGCCTACAGACTCATCACATTCTTTCTGCTGCATGGCGCGCCCTGCCGCCATTCAAATACCTGTGGAGTGTTCCTCCTTTATATGGTTTTCCTTTGCAGCTGCTCCCTCTGCTGACCTTGGAGCAGTCCCCCGCTTCGCTCGGATTCCTTTTTGAGGCGCAGCAAAAACTTTTGGGAGCCGCCTGCGGCTTTCTTCTTACAGAAAAGAGGACCGCCCCAACAGGGCGGTCCTCTGAAAGCTCTGGCACACAGTCTTTATTTGGCGTATTCAATCGCGCGGGTCTCACGCACGACATGGACCTTGATCTGCCCGGGATAATCCAGCTCGTTCTCGATCTTCTTGACGATCTCGCGGGCGATAATCACCATTCCGTCGTCGTCGATCACATCGGGCTTGAGCATAACCCGCACCTCACGTCCGGCCTGAACGGCGAAGCACTTTTCAACGCCGTTGAAGGAGGTGGCAATCTCCTCAAGCTTCTCAAGGCGCTTGACGTAGTTCTCGATGTTTTCGCGCCGGGCGCCGGGACGGGCCGCCGAAATGGCATCGGCCGCCTGTACGATGCAGGCGATGACGGTGCGCGGCTCGACATCGTTGTGGTGCGCTTCGATGGCGTGGATGACGTCGGGGGATTCCTTATACTTTTTCGCCAGTTCGACGCCGATAGCGACATGCGAACCCTCGATCTCGTGGGTCATCGACTTGCCGATGTCATGCAGCAGGCCGGCCCGGCGGGCAAGGGTGGCGTCGGCGCCGATCTCGGAAGCGATCATCCCCGAAATATAAGCGACCTCGGTAGAATGAATCAGGACATTCTGCCCGTAGCTGGTGCGGTAGCGCATCCGGCCGAGCAGGCGGACCAGCTCGGGATGGACCGAGCCGACCGAAGTTTCCAGCACGACCCGCTCGCCGTCCTGCTTGATCTTGGCGTCAACCTCGCGCTGGGCCTTGTCAACCATCTCCTCGATGCGGGCGGGATGGATGCGGCCGTCGTTGATCAGCCGCTCGAGCGCGATGCGGGCCACCTCGCGGCGGACCGGGTCGTGGCTCGAAAGGGTAATCGCCTCGGGGGTGTCATCGATGATGAGATCGACTCCGGTGAGCGTCTCAAGTGCGCGGATATTGCGGCCCTCGCGGCCGATAATACGCCCCTTCATCTCATCGCCGGGCAGCGGCACGACCGAGACGGTCGTTTCCGCGACCTGGTCGGCGGCGCACCGCTGGATCGCCAGCGAGATGATATTGCGGGCCTTGAGGTCGGCCTCTTCCTTCAGGCGGCTCTCCATCTGGGAAATCCGCAGGGCCTTCTCGTGGGTCAGCTCCTCCTCGAGGTTTTTGAGCAGATATTCCTTCGCCTGCTCTCCGGTAAAGCCCGAAATCTTCTCGAGCAGGTCGAACTGGCTCTTTTTGACCGTCTCGGCTTCCTCGAGCTTGGTTTCGGCGTCCTGCAGCTTCTGCTGGAGCGCCTCTTCCTTCTTATCGAGGTTGTCGATCTTCTTATCCACCGTCTCTTCCTTGTGCTGAACCCGGCGCTCGAGACGGGTGACTTCGTTGCGCCGTTCCTTCATTTCGCGTTCGGCTTCGCTCTTGAGACGGAAGATTTCATCCTTTGCTTCGACGAGGGCTTCCTTCTTCTTGACTTCAGCCGACTTGATCGCTTCACTTACGATTCGTTTTGCCTCGGCTTCGGCTGTTCCAAGTTCCTTCTCTGCAATCTGCTTTCTATACTGAATGCCCAGGGGAAAGGCAATTACAACACCGATTACTAATGCAATGAATCCTACAATGTAGCTTTCCATGAATCATTAATTCCTCCTTTCTTTCAAATTTTCAAAATTCATGGTCAATACCTGCGTTTTGTACAGTAACTTGTACATGCAGACAAAAATATTTTACATTTATATGAGGATTCTGTCAAGAAGATTTGCAGGGTTGACAAGCCCGCCGCCGAGTGTTATCATCCATGTGAAAAGCTTCATCCAACAATGCGTCGAAGGGGAAATCGGCACCGCGCGCCGTCCTCAGAGAGAGCCGCCACAGGCTGAAAACGGCTTGACAGCGTCCCTGCCAGCGATTACCACCCCTGAGTGCGGGATTAAGAAAGGCTCTGCCCTTCTCCCAAACCCGCCGCCCCGGCAGCGTTACCGCCGAAAGAGCGGTATTTTATTCCCGGCAGAATAAAATACAATTCGGGTGGAACCGTGGAGCCTGATATCAGGAGCTTCACCCCGTCTGGGGTGGAGCTTTTTTGTTTTTTCAAAGAATACAGCGTGAAAAGGAGATGGATTCTATGATCCAGGTAACATTGAAAGGCGGCGTTGTCCGCGAATACGAGTCCGGCACGACGGTCGGGCAGGTCGCCGCGTCGCTCGGCGCGGGCCTGGCAAAGGCCGCCTGCGCGGGCAGGGTAGACGGCGAGGTGCGCGATCTGCGCTTCCCGCTCGAGGCCGACTGCGCGCTCGAAATCCTCACCTTTGAGGATCAGGACGGCAAGCGCGCCTTCTGGCACACCACCTCGCACGTTCTGGCCCAGGCGGTGCAACATCTCTTCCCGGAGGCGAAGTTCGCCATCGGTCCGGCGATTGACAACGGTTTTTACTACGACTTTGACGTTCCCACCCCGTTTTCCGCCGAGGATCTCGAAAAGATCGAGGCCGAGATGGCGAAGATCGTCAAGGCCGCGCTCCCGCTCGAGAGCTTTACCCTCGAGCCGGCCCAAGCGCTCGAGCTGATGAAGGACCAGCCCTACAAAGTCGAGCTGATTGAGGAGCATTCCGGTAAGGGCGAGCGCATCAGCTTCTACCGCCAGGGGGATTTTACCGACCTCTGCGCCGGTCCGCACCTGATGACGACCGCCGGCATCAAGGCGATCAGGCTGACCTCCTGCACCGGCGCCTACTGGCGCGGCAGCGAGAAGAACAAGATGCTCTCGCGCATCTACGGCATCTCCTTCCCGAAGAAGTCGGAGCTGGAGGAATACCTCGCCCGCATCGAAGAAGCCAAGCGCCGCGACCACCGCAAGCTCGGAAAGGAGCTGGGCCTCTTCACCCTGCTCGACGAGGGTCCCGGCTTCCCGTTCTTCCTGCCCAACGGCATGGTGCTCAAGAACACCCTGCTCGAATACTGGCGCGAAATCCACCACCGTCACGGGTATGTCGAAATCTCCACCCCGATCATCCTCAACCAGCAGCTCTGGCACCGTTCGGGCCACTGGGACCACTATAAGGACAACATGTATACCACCGTCATCGACGGGGAGGATTATGCGGTCAAGCCGATGAACTGCCCGGGCGGAATGCTGGTCTACAAGACCGAGCCGCACTCCTACCGTGACCTGCCGATGCGGGTGGCCGAGCTGGGCCTGGTGCACCGCCATGAGCTTTCGGGCGCGCTGCACGGCCTCTTCCGGGTGCGCTGCTTCACCCAGGACGACGCGCACATCTTCATGACCTTCGATCAGATCAAGAGCGAGATCAAGGGGGTCATGGATCTGATTGACGAGGTCTATTCCCTGTTCGGCTTCAAATACCACATCGAGCTTTCGACAATGCCCGAAGACCACATGGGCGACGAACGCGTCTGGGAGGAGGCCACCAACACCCTGCGCGCGGCGATGGAGGAGAAAGGCCGCCGCTATGAGATCAACGAGGGGGACGGCGCGTTCTACGGGCCGAAGCTCGACTTCCATCTGGAGGATTCGCTGGGACGCACCTGGCAGTGCGGCACCATCCAGCTCGACTTCCAGATGCCGGAGCGTTTTGAGCTGGAGTACACCGGCGCGGATGGAGAGAAGCACCGTCCGGTCATGATTCACCGGGTGGCCTTCGGCTCGATCGAGCGGTTCATCGGCATCCTGATCGAGCATTTCGCGGGCGCATTCCCGCTCTGGCTCTCGCCGGTGCAGGCGGTCGTGATGCCCGTTTCGGAAAAGTATGCCGACTACGCCGAGAAGGTTACCGCCGAGCTTGACGCGGCGGGCCTGCGGGTCAAGAGCGATCTGCGCCCCGAGAAGATCGGCTACAAAATCCGTGAGGCGCAGCTCCAGAAGATTCCCTATATGCTGATCGTGGGCGAGAAGGAGGTCGCGGCCGACACCGTATCGGTGCGTTCGAGAAGCCGCGGCGACCTCGGCGCGATGGCCGTCGGCCAGTTCATCAGCGACGCGAAGGAAGAAATCCGCACCAAAAAGCAGGATATCTGAAAATCCGTCCAGCAGAACGGAGCAGGCCGTCAAAACGGGCTGCCGCTCAAAGTTCTCTGAAAATCACAAACCGCCCCGGATTGTGCTGTCCGCACAGTCCGGGGCGGTTTTTTACGGGATACAGCCGGGGATGGCCCGCCTTCGCGAAGGCCCGGCGGACGGTCAGTGTTTTACCCCGCCATCCGGATAGTACCGGCCCGCCCCCGTGAAGGCCGGCGAGCAGTCAGGGATTAAGGCAGGCCACATGATCACCGCGCGGCGGCGGTCTGCCCCCGCAAAGGCCCGGCGGACGGTCAGACCGCCGCCTGGATGCAGCTTTCGCAGAGATACCTGCCGTTTGGGAGCCGCCGGAGGTGTTCGGCGGCTCCACAGCAAAAGCAGCGGTTGCTCGAAATGCTCGCGCGAATCAGGAGGGTTTCCTCGTCCCCGCCGAGGTAGATATCGACACTGGAGCCTTCTCCAATCCCGAGCGCCCGACGCGCCTCGGCAGGAAGCACCAGCCGCCCGAGGGCGTCAATTTTTCTGTCGTCGGCAAGCATTCTTACCAGATGCATTGCATTTCCTCCTTTATTTTGTGATCTTTTGAGGAGATTATAGCATTTTCAAAAGGAGAAGTCTATAAATATCTGTATCAAAAATTAAAGTATTTAAGTTCTAAATTAGGGTATGATGTCACCAAGAGAGCGGGGTGGTATCATGAAAGAAGAAAAAGCTGCATTTGATTTCGGACTGCGAATCAGACAGCTGCGTGAAGAGCGAGGCTGGTCACAGAAAGAACTGGGACAGCGCATTGGTGTTTCAAAGCAAACTGTTTTCAGCTATGAGGCAAATGTTCAGATGCCGCCCCTTGAGCGTGCAAAACGTATCGCAGAAATTTTCCGCGTTTCGCTGGATTATCTGGTCGGATGGGAAAAAGATCCTGTAATTCGTCTCCACAACCTCACCGACAAGCAGCGCGAAGCCCTTTTCCGCTTCATTGAGGCTTTCGCCCCCAACCAGCTTGACTAAACAGCCGCACCTGCACGGGACTTCTCCGCGCCGGTGCGTTTTTTGGCTTCGGCAGACCCTGCGCCGCGTCAATCCCGCCGCAGCAGCCGCCGGTAAAAGGCGCCCATGCCCCACGCGCCGAGCGGAGCGGTCAGCACGATCGCAAGCACCGCCATCGAAAGCACCAGCCTGCCGCAGGGCAGTCCCGCCGCAAGGGGAACGCCGCCGATCGCGGCCTGCACCGTCGCCTTCGGCAGATAGGAAATCACGCAGAACAGCCGCTCTCCGGCATTGAGCCGCGTGCCGAGCAGACAGAGCGCCACCCCCGCGCTGCGGAACACAAGAGCGAGAAGAATCATCAGCACGGCCCGCCATCCGGCCGCAAGGGTATAGCGGATTTCCACCGCCGCCCCCACCAGCACAAAAAGGAGAACCTCGGCCGCGATCCAAAGCTTCCCGAATTTTTCAGAGAGCCGCGCCGCCACCGGACCGGGGCTTCTCACCCGCAGCGCGCAGGCCATCGCCATCACCGCCAGCAGCCCGGAAAAGGGGACCACATGCTCCAGCGTTCCCTGCAGCGCGACCAGCAGAAAAGCCGCGCTGAGAATTACAATCGTTTTGGTACTGTTGCGGACGGCCCTGCCCTTCGTGTAACGCGCTTCAAACAGCAGGTGCAGCGCCAGCCCCGCGAGGATTCCCCCTGCAATTCCCAGCAGAATCGACGCCGGCACCCGCACAAGCCCCGCCGCCGCGCCCTCGCCCTGCGCCATCCCGAGGAAGGTGCCGAACAGCACAATCACAAACACGTCGTCGAGCGAAGCCCCCGCCAGAACAAGCTGCGGGACCCCCTTGCCGGCGCCGCGCCCCTCCTCCATCAGCCGCACCATCCGGGGCACGACCACCGCCGGGGAAACCGCCCCCAGCACCGAGCCCATGATGGCCGCCTCCAGCCTGCTGACGCCGAAAACCACCGGCGCCAGCAGCACAAAAGCGGCGATCTCGAAGGAGGCCGGCAGGAAAGACATCAGCAGGGCCGGACGGCCCACCTGCTTCAAATCCATGGGGCGAAGCGAAAGCCCCGCCTTGATCAGGATGATGACAAGAGCCATCTGCCGCAGATCGGCCGAAATGCCGAGAATTGAGCCGTCCAGCAGGTTCAGCGCGTGCGGACCGAGTAAAATGCCCGCGGCAAGCATTCCGACCATAGGCGGCAGGCGCAGTGCCCGGCAAACCGATGCGGCGGCCAAACCCACCAGAAGAATCAGAGCCAGCGAGGTTAACATACACATTTCTCCTTTTTGCCGCAAAAAAGGCTGACGCCTTCTGCGACATCACATCACAGAAGTCATCAGCCTTCACAGCGGTTTCGGTTGTCCGTGGGAGAACTTCATTCCCGCCGGTTATTCTACATGATCGCGTGTCCGGTGTCAACCCCTTACGGATCAGAACAGGCTCATCTGCACCGCCTCCGGCTGCGGCCGCCCGGCAGTCCCGGCTTCCAGCCGCTCCTTTGGAATCTCATCGAGGAAGGGGGAAGGCTCCTTCGAGGTCAGCAGCACCAGCTCGTCCTTCGCGCGGGTCATTCCCACGTAGAAAAGGCGCCGCTCCTCTTCCGCGTCGGCCGGGCGGCGCTGCGATTCCAGCGGAATCAGCCCGCGGCGCACCCCGCAGAGAAAGACCGCCGGAAATTCCAGCCCCTTCGCCCCATGCAGGGTCATCAGGCTCACTGCTCCCGCCTGATAGTCGGCCGCGCTGCGCCGCACATCCCCTTCCGCCCCGAGCAGCAGGGTGTTCAGCAGCGAGGCCATGTCCCGGTGAAACACCGAGGTGTGCAGAAGCCGCTCCACCGCCTCAGACCCGGTGTTCCCGGTCCTCTCGGCCCATTCTCCGAGCAATATCCGCGGCTTCTCCCCGCGGACGCCCGGCAGAAAATGCGCGGCGAATTTCTCCTCCCCCGGCAGCAGCTCCCCGCCGAGCATCCGGCTGAAGAAACCGACCGCCTCGAGCACCCTCGGATCGCTCAGGAAGTCGTCCCGCCCGGTGACGACGCAGGGGATTCCGTCCCGGCGCAGGCACTTTTCCAGCAGGTCCGCCTGACGGTGGGTGCGGTAGAGCACCGCGATTTCGGAAAAGCTCCATGCCCGCTCGCGCCTGCCCGGTCCCTGACGGTCGGATTCCAGCATATCCACCCCGCCGACCATCCGTCCGATCTCCTTGGCCACAAAAACCGCCTCGGCCAGCTCGCTTTGGGCGGTTACCAGCCGCACCGGGGCGCCGCTCTCCCGGCAGGAATGCAGCTCCCGCGCGGGGCCGGGATTTTGATCGATCACCGGCAGCGCGCAGCCAAGGATTTCAGGAGTCGAGCGGTAGTTCTGCACCAGCCGGATGCGGCGCAGGCCGGGAAAATCCTCGCCGAGCCGTTCAAAGCAGCCCGCCTGCGCGCCCCGAAAGCCGTAAATCGCCTGATCCGGGTCCCCGATGACAAAAAGGCCGCTTCCCTCCCGGTTCCAGGCCCGGATCAGCCGGTATTGGAGGGCGTTGCTGTCCTGAAACTCATCGACCAGCAGATGCCGGAACCGCCTGTCCGGCGTTTTTGCCGTCTCGGCCTGCCGCAGCGCCTCGAGCAGCAGGTCGTCGAAGTCGAGCAGGCCGCTCTCCTTCAGGCGCCCGGCGTACCCGTCCAGAAGCGCCGGGTCCAGCTCCTCGAGGGGCGGCAGGCCGTTTTTCCGCCGGGAAACCTCCCGCAGAAGGTCGGCCGCCGGAACCTTTTCATCCAGCGCGCGCAGCGTCTCCCCGGCAAGGGCAAGAGCCTGCGCTTCCCCGAGCAGCCGGACCTCTCCGAGCAATGCAAGGCTGACCGCATGGAAGGTTCCGACGGTGACCCCTTTCGCGGCACGCTTTCCCAACGCGGTCTCCAGCCGTCCGCGCAGCTCTTCCGCAGCACGGTTGGTGAAAGTGACGGCGGTAATCTCACCAGGACGTATCCCCCGCTCCTTCACCAGCCAGAGAATCCGTTCGATGAGGGTGCGTGTTTTTCCGGTGCCGGGGCCCGCCGTCACCGCCACCGCCCGTTCCTCCGCCGTCACCGCGGCGCGCTGCTCCTCGTTGAGCGAAAGGGACTCCGGCGCCTGCCGCGCCACCTCCCGGCCGGGCGCGGACTTTTGGGCCGCCTTTTTCGCGGCGGCGCGGCGCTTCGCCGGCGGTTCCCCGAACAGGCTCACCTGCCCGTTGAGAGCCTCCCGCTCCCCCGGGGAAATCAGCCCGATTTTCCCGTATTCCCCGTCGAAGCCGGGGCTGCGCTCGACCTCCCCGGTCCTCAGCCGCCGGATTCCCTCCCTCACGCAGGGACCGGCAGCCGCGCCGATGTCCTCAAGCGGCGTCTCCCGCAGGATGGTAAACTCCGGCCCGAGCGACCGCAGCATCCGTTCATACTTGGCCCGGGCCTTCACCCCCGCGGCGGCAACGCCGTCCGAGGCGGCGATGACCTCCTCCAGCGGCACAAGGCTCTGAAATCCGGGCGCGCCTGGCCGGACATAGCCCTCTTCGCGGTCGGCCAGCTCCTCGACCCGGTGCAGCACCCCGACCGTAACCTTTCTGCCGCAGACCGGGCAGCGCCCTCCCGCCTTGGCCGTTTCGGCGGGCGTCATGCACCTGCCGCAGGCGCGGTGGCCGTCCATGTGGTATTTTCCCTCCTCCGGGAAAAATTCGAGGGTCCCCATTAGGCCGCGTCCCTCCTCGAGCGCGCCGCGAAGCCCTTCATATCCCATCTCGATGTCGAGCAGATTCGCCTCCCGCCCCAGCTTGGCCGGGGAATGCGCATCGGAATTCGAGATCAGGTGATAGCCGTCGAGAGCCGAAAGCCGCCAGTTCATCGGCGGGTCGGAGGAAAGACCCGTCTCGAGCGCATGGATGTGCGGAGTCAGGTCCTCAAAGCATTCCCCGATCGAACCGAAGGCCGAAAAGGCCCCGAGCAAAGAAAAGTGGGGGGTCCAGATGTGCGCCGGGATGAAGACAGCTTCCGGGCAGGCCTCCAGGGTAATTTCAAGCAGATCGCGGCAGTCCAGTCCGAGGATCGGCCGCCCGTCCGAATGGATGTTGCCGATTGCTTCAAGCCGGTGGGCGAGCTCCTCCGCCGCTTCAAGCCCCGGCAGCAGAATCAGGCTGTGTACCTTGCGGGTCCTGCCGTTTTTCTTGTAGATGGTGCTGATCTCTCCGGTGACCACAAAACGGGGCGCCTCCCCGGAGGCCGCAGGGTCCTCGATTCCCGCTCCGGGGCGCAGACGGTAAAGCCCGTCCTCCGCCGGGACGAGCTTTTCCCTGAGCTCCGCGCGCCATGCGGGATGGGTGAAATCCCCGGTCCCCACAAGGCCGATGCCCTTGCGCCGGGCCCAGAGATCAAGCGTTTCCGGTTCGCAGTCCTTCGAGGTGGCGAGGGAATATTTGGAGTGAATGTGCAGGTCGGCAATCAGCATGGCAATTCTCCCGTTTTCAAAAGAATCTGCTGACATGATACGACTTTTCGGAACCGGGCGCAAGAGGGGGAGCTTTCGATTTATGTGCGGATAATCCGCGCCGCGAGCACCGTCATATCGTCCTCATGTCCGTCGATCCTGCGGTCGGCGGCGGTTTTTAACAGCTCTTCGCAGAGCTGTTCCAGCGGCCGCTGTGCCAGAGAAACGAGCTGTGACGGAATCCAGCCGCCGCCGGAATCGGTCAGGCCGTCCGACACCATTACAATGAGGTCCCCCTCCGCTAGGGTCAAAGCGGTGTGCTCCGCCTGTGCGCCGTCGAGGATTCCGGCGGGCAGCGAGGGAGTTTCGACCACCGCCGCCCGGCCCTGACGCAGAATATAGGTGGGAGCCGCGCCCGCCTTAAAGAGGTCCAGACGGCAGGTGAAAAGATCGAGAATCGCCGCATCGACGGTGCAGAGGCGCTCCTCTCCGCCGCCTGAAAGCAGCGCCGCGTTGACCAGCCGCAGCGCCGCCCCAAAATCACTGCCCGCCGTCAGCAGGCGGTCAAGCAAATCGGTGCAGAGGGTTGCATCGACGGCGGCGGGACTGCCGATCCCCATCCCGTCGGAGAGCAGCAGCACCGCCCGGCCGTGCGCCTCTCCGATTGCCCGGCAGCTGTCCCCGCAGAAGCGATTGCGGTTGGCCGCCCGCTGGAGAAAGGCCGTCTCAATCCCAAAGGGGGCGCGCGCCGTCCAGGTCAGCCGGGTCAGCCCTGCGCGCTGATCCTCCTCGGGAGGACCCAGCTCCTGACCCACTGCTTCCGAAAGCTCGGCGGCGATCTCCGGGCCGGTCAGCCGGGCCGATTTGTAGACCGGAAGCTCCGCCAGAATTCCGATTCTTCCGTCTCCGTCGAGGTAGCAGCAGACATGCTCCAGCTCGCCGCAGCGGGCCCGCAGAATCCTCTCCGCCGAATCTCCGGCCTGGGCGGGCGCACAGGCGTACCGCACCAACTGGTCGCTCAGCGAGGAGAGCAGCAGGCTCATGCCGTCAAACTGGTCGGAGGTCACGCTGCGCAGCTGAGCGGCCTGACGGCGCTGCGCTCTGCGCGCCCGCACCGTCTCCCCCCGGGCGTTGATCGCCTCCAAAAGCTGGGACTTTCTCCGGCAGGTAAAATGATCCGGCAGGTCGTCGGCACTCGCAGCGCCCCCGCTTCGCACCGCCGCAAAGGCGTGCTCAATCGCATCAGCAGTATCGTGATAGCTGCTTTGCCAGCAGCGCGGGGAATCGTCACAGCTCCGGCAGACCTCCGCGCAGGCGGAACCGAGCAGCTCATCTCCGTTTTCCCCTTTGAGCGTCTCAAGCTGCTTGGCGATCTCCCCGGTCAGAGACCCAATGCCGGAAAGCGCCTCCCCCATCCTTGCAAGCCGGGCAACCACCACCCGGCGCAGCATCTCCCCTGAGGCCATCCCCTCATTGCGTATGAGGCCCAGCTTCCGCACCGTCTCGCCCGGTGTGAGGAGAAAGAGCGCCGCGGCGCCGGCGCATTCGAGGGCCAGCAGCACGGCGGCGGGGGATTGCGGCCGTTGGGCCAACAGCGCCAGCACCGCGCCGGCGGACATGGAAACACAGCTCCCCACCCGGCCCAGCGGAGCGAAAACCCCGGCTGCCAGACCGGACGCACAGTAAACGGCCAGAAGCTGCGGCTGTCCGGCCAGCGCCGCCACCAGTCCGGCCGCAATGGCCGCGGCGCAGCCCGCCCCGGTCGAAAGGCAGCATCCGCAGAGCAGCAGGCAGTAAAAGGCCAGCATCCGCGCCGGGGAGAACCCGCCGATCTGGAACGCCGAGAATCCCATGTAAAGGATCGCAAGCCCCACGCCGGTGCAAACTCCGTTGGCGCGTGTCAGCGGCGCGCCCTCCTGAAGAGAGCGGCTCGCCTTGACGAAGAGCATCCCCGCCGTCGCGGTGATCGCCGCTTCGCAGCCGACCAGCGCATAAGCGTAGACGGTCGAGGGTTCGGAGAGGGCCACGGCCAGCCCGGTCACAGCAATGGCAAGCGCCGCAAGCAGCGGGGTATAAAACTGAATCCGGCTCTTTGGGATAAAACCGAGCGCCCAGCGCAGTCCGAACAGCAGAACCAGTGCCGCGAGATAGCGCAGCGTGCCGCTGCCGGCGGAAAGCATCAGATATCCGCCCATCGCCCCAAGGGTGGCGGAAACAGCGTAATCGGGCGGCGCAGCTCCCGCCCATGCCACCCCGAACGGGGCGGCGGCCAGAAGGATGGAGGCACCGCTCATCACAAATCCGACGGCGGCGGAAAGGAATTGTTCCAGCGGGGCGCGCAGCGCGGAAAGTCGCTGGGGCAGGCGCAGAGATTGCGCGGTAGGCATGTCCATTGAATACGTCCCCTTTGCGGTTGCATAAAATTGGATAAATCTGGTTATTCTATTGTAGGCTTGCCCAGCTGAAAATGCTGTCGCAACCGCGGAGAGGAATCGGTCGAATCTCCGCCTCTGTGCAGGACCTTCGGCGGATTTGGGATTTCCGGGGGATGCACCCGGTTTCCGGCGGCACCGCCTGCCGGAATTTGCCGTTCTGTTTTTACGGGATTTCTTGACAATGCCTCCGGTCTGTCCTAATATAAGGTTGTCACATCCGGCGGATACCCCCGGAGATTTACGCCGGAATACCGGCCATGGAGGAACAAATCAATGATTGATTACAGCCATCCCCGCACCCGATTTGCGCCGAGCCCCACCGGCTACATGCATGTGGGCAATCTGCGCACCGCTCTTTATGCCTATCTCGCCGCCAAGGCGGGCGGGCAGGACGGCACCTTCATCCTGCGCGTCGAGGACACCGATCAGGAACGCTTCGTCGAAGGCGCGATGGACGTCATCTACCAGACCCTGCGGGAAACCGGCCTCAACTGGGACGAAGGCCCCGATGTCGGCGGCCCGGTCGGCCCCTATATCCAGTCGGAGCGCGGAGAAATCTATGCCAAATACGCCCGCCAGCTCATTGAACAGGGCGACGCCTACTACTGCTTCTGCGACAAGGAGCGGCTCGACGAGATGAAGACGCTGCAGCGCGCTTCCAGCATCGCGCCGAAGTACGACCGACATTGCCTGCGCCTCTCGAAAGAGGAAATTGCCGAAAAGCTCGCCGCCGGCGTGCCGCATGTCATCCGCCAGCGGATTCCCGATGAAGGAACGGTCACCTTCCACGACGAAATCCGCGGAGACATCACCGTCGAGTGCGCCACCCTCGACGATCAGGTGCTGGTCAAGGCCGACGGAATGCCGACCTATAACTTTGCCAATGTCGTCGATGACCACCTGATGGGCATCACCACCGTGGTGCGCGGCACCGAATATCTTTCCTCCGCGCCGAAGTACAACCTGCTCTATCAGGCCTTCGGCTGGGAAATTCCGAAGTACCTCCACTGCCCGCCGGTCATGAAGGACGCCACCCAGAAGCTTTCGAAGCGCAACGGCGACGCCTCTTATCAGGACCTTGTCGCCAGGGGCTATCTCCGGGAGGCGGTGCTCAACTATATCGCCCTGCTTGGGTGGAGCCCCCGCGGCGGCGCGGAAATCATGACCCTCGATGAGATGAAGGAGGTCTTTGCGATCGAGGATATCTCCAAATCCCCCGCCATCTTCGACCCGATGAAGCTCAACTTCGTCAACGCCGAATATATCCGCAGGATGTCACCCGAAGAATTTTTGTCGGTCGCCACCCCTTGGATCCGCCGGGCAGTCACGCGGGAGGATGTCGATCTTTCGATCCTCGCAGAAGCACTGCATCCGCGCTGTGAGGTGCTTGGCGATATCCCCGCCCAGCTCGACTTTATCGATGTGCTGCCTGACTACGACCTTGAGCTTTTCACCTCCAAAAAGATGAAAACCAACCCCGCCGTCGCCCTTGATTCTCTGCAAAAGATCCGTCCTGTGCTCGAAGGGCTGGATTCTTTCACCGTTGAGGCGATTCACACCGCCCTCTTCGCGCTCATCGAGTCGCTCGGCTGCAAAAACGGCATCATACTCTGGCCGCTGCGGGTCGCCGTCTCGGGCAAGCAGTTTACCCCCGGCGGCGGCATTGAGCTTGCGGCCGCGCTCGGCAAGCAGGATACCCTGCGCCGGATCAATATTGCCGTCAAACGGCTTGCCGCCCTGTAATTGCCCCCTTTCCTGAAAAGTAACATCCCAGCGGGGCGCCGGAATCGGAAAACAAGGGACAGCGGCGAATGCAATCCGCCCGGATGGGCCTTCTGAAAAACAACGCTCTGAAACGGGCAGTCTCTGCAAAGCGGGAAAACCGGCATGACTTTGAAAGTCATGCCGGTTTTCGTGATATGGGGGGGCTGTAAAGCAGCGCAAGGGGAGCCGCTTTCTGTCCAAAACGAAGCAACATAAACCGCATGGCGCAGGGCTTGTGTATCGAGGTGCGTCCCTTGCCGCCCGGATGCGCACATTGAGGTCCGCGCTTGCTTTGCTATAACAAAAGCTGCAAAGAGTGCTTTCATGCAGGCAGATCAATCTGAGCGATGAGGAGTGCGGCAAAGATGGCTGGGCATTTAAAAATATTGACTTAGAACGGCGGATCAGAGGGGAACTGTTTCGGCTTTACATGGAAAAGATGCCTACCGTCATGAGTCCCACTGTGGATGTCGGTGTGGCTCCTCCGCTGATCTGCATCAGAAAGCGCAACATAAAATTCTATCCCGCCATGCTTTGGGCGGTTTCGAAAGTGATCAATTCCCACGACGAATTCAAGTACGAATGGGATGATGACGGCCTGATCCTCTGTGATTTTATTTCGCCCTCCTGCACAGCGGCCACAGGAAATGAGGGTTTCATAAAATTCGTCACAGAGTATGACGACTCCTTGACGGCGTTCTGCGACAGGGCATGGCGGGCTGGAAAATATCAAAATTTCAAAGGGATCTGCGATTGCCAGGCGCCTACCTTCCGTCACATAACTTCCTCTTTCAAAACCGGCTCCGGGCTTTCTTCGGCCGGCTCCGGGCTTTCTTCGGCCGGCTCCGTCTTTTCCTTGGCCCAGCGCAGGAAGGTCTGATAGGAAATTCCAAGCTGTGCAGCCGCTTTCCGGGATGATATGTTCCCCTGCATCCACTGAACCCGCAGCGCTTCAAACGCCTGCGGGCGGTCCAGTCTGGGCCTCCCAAAACGAATTCCCTTGGCCCGAGCCGCTTCAATTCCCTCCGCCTGCCTCTGGCGTATGAATTCCCGTTCGGTCTGCGCCACGTGGCTTAAAAGCTGAAGCACAATGTCTGAAATCAACGCTCCGGTCAGATCCCGCCCCTGCCGGGTATCAAGCAATGGCATGTCCAGTACAATGATGTCCGCCTGCTTTTGTTTGGTAATCAACTGCCATTGGTCCAAAATCTCATCATAATTTCTGCCCAGCCGGTCGATGCTCTTGATGACAAGCGTATCGCCCGGTTTTATTTTTTTGAGCAGCCGCTGGTATTTGGGACGCTCAAAATTTTTTTCCGACTGTTTTTCCACAACAATTTGCTTTTCTGTCAGTCCAAAGCGCTGCATTGCAGCCATCTGCTGTCCCTCGTTCTGCTCCCGCGCAGATACCCGTACGTATCCATATTGCTGGTCCATGCTTTTTCCTCCTTCAAAGGATCTTCTCTTCATTTTAAAGAAAAAAGCGGAGTTTGTGTTGCTTTTTAGAATATATATTTTATGGATCAAAAAGAGGATATATTTTCCTGATTTCAACCGTCTCCCCGCCCGGCGGTTTGTGTTGGCTCGATCAGAATTTTTTACCGGTAGGTGACTCAAGAAAATGCAGCATCGAACATTTCTCCCGCAACGCCTTTGCCGACCGGTTAAATCGCTTTTTTGCATCCTGCTTCGTCCGGTGCCTGAAATGAAGCCTTTTTTCGGAAACCTTCCGCGTCGGGAGTAATCTTTCCGAAATCAACAACAAAAGCGGGCCCTTTCGGGCCCGCTTCCACCAATTTTACTTTATTGTCCCGCCGAATTCCACCGGCACCAGCTCGGGCAGGCCGAAATCCCCGATTACAATCTCGGCCACCTGAGCCTTGAGTTTTGCCGGAATCAGATCAAACGAAGCGGTCCTCCCGTCTACCAGCCTGCACGCAAATAACATACCCATCATAATTGCCATCCTTTCTGCTTGTTGTTTTAAAAATTCGATCAGCCTACGCATAAACGACGCCTGCCATCTCTACAAGGCATTCCTCCAAAATGACTGCGTTTTCCTGTGATGCGGCTACCTGGCCTTTCAGCACGCGGTTTTCTTCCGCCAGCTCCGCGATCCGCTGTGCGTCAGTCGGCGCGGGCGGCGGGGTGTTCGCCTCAATCTCCGCCCTCTCTGCCGCAAGCTCCCCGGCGGTGCCCGCCCGCACCTGTCCA
>FORK01000017.1 GCA_900113995.1 Ruminococcaceae bacterium D5
GGGATACCGGGGGACTTTTACGTTTGATGCCAGTCAGACTCTGGGGCGTGGTGTTGATATTTCTGAGAAAATCAAGCCTCACGAATGAGAGAAGCTTCCCTGGCGCTGGATTGTGGAGCGGACGCTTGCCTGGCTCAATCATTCCCGCCTCCTTAGTAAGGACTATGAGATACTGACCTCTTCCGCCGAAGCTGTCATTATGATCTCCCATGCCCACACCCTTCTCAATCTCTTGTGAATACAGGTTCTGATATTTGCATCTGAACTTACTGTGTGATAAACTTTTTACGTCATCCATTGACGAACCTCCTGTGTTTTGTGTGGTTGCCACACCGCACTTATTCTATCACAGGAGGTTTTCCCTTTTACTAAAGTGTTTTTATTAACCCCCAGTTCAACTGAGGGTTTTATCTTGCCTATTCGGCGACAAAAATAAACCGGCGCGGCATTCTCGTCCGCGCCGGTTCATTTCATCCAATCAGGTTGCAGTAAAAAAGAACCGCAGTGACGATTCCTGCCAGACAATACAGATTGATCATCTGCACCATCAAAGACAGAAGCGGGCCGAGCAGCGGCACAACGGAAACGATCCCCCAGAGCGCTCCCGAAAAAATTGAAATCGCCAGATAAATCAGGATGGCGGTCCCCATCGATCCGATGTTGCTGACGCGGGCACTGAGCGGAAAAAATCTTCTCATTTTGATCTTTCCTTTCTTGGAATTCCTTTCTCAAAGCTTTGTCGGATGACATCACATTTATGCACTTCCACAGCAGAGGAAGCAGCCCGGGAGCGGCACATTGACGCCGCTCCCGGGCTTGCTCTCTTTTCTGTGTGGAGGGAGTTCAGCAGCAGCCACAGCCGCCGCCGCATCCGCAGCCGCCACAGTTTCCGCCACAGCCGCCACAGTTTCCGCCCCAGCCGCCGCCACAGCAGCAGCAGATGATGATGATCAGGATGATAATCCACAGGCAGCCGCCGCCGCCCCAACCGTTATTGCAAAACATGGTGTAACCTCCTAAAATTGATTTCACCTTATCTTATGTAAAACCCAAGGCCGGGGTTACAACTGCTTCACCCTGCCGCAAAAACTGCTGCAAACAAATTCGGAGCTCTGTGATTGACACTGTCATAACCGGCATAAAATAAGTTTCGGGGTGAAGAAAATGTTTCATTTTAACGGCTTTACGCAAAAGGCGAATGACGCCGTCAATCTCGCCATCGCGCAGGCTTCCGCTCTCGGCCATACCTATATCGGAAGCGAACACCTGCTGCTTGGCCTTGTCTCGGCCGAACGCTCCACAGCCTGCATCGTGCTGGCTGCACGCGGCATCGAGGTACAGGACGTTACAGAAGGGGTCGTCAGATCCGCAGGGCGTGCCCCCCGGTGCAGCCTGACCCCCGAGGATCTGACCCCCTGCTGCCGGAGAATCCTCGAGTCAGCGGTCAGCGAGGCCAAGGAATGTCAAGCGCCTTCGGTGGGAACCGAGCATCTTCTGCTGGCACTGCTGCGGGAGGGTGAATGCGGAGCGGTCGCACTGATCAAGGAACTAGGCGGAGATCCCGCTGCAATTTATAAAGGTCTCTGCGAAGCAATCGCCGGTTCCAGATTTTATGGCGCTGAAAAATCGGTTCTCCGCGCACAGCCGCGCGCGGCCAGCAGGTCGGTTCCCAAGACCCAGACATTGGACAAATTTTCCCGCGATCTCACCGCAATGGCGCGGGAGAGCAGACTTGATCCGGTGATCGGGCGCGAAAAGGAGATCGAGCGGGTGATCCGCATTCTCTGTCGGCGCGGAAAGAATAACCCCTGTCTGATCGGAGAGGCCGGCGTGGGAAAAACCGCTGTCGTCGAGGGGCTTGCCCAAAGAATCGCCGAGCAGGAGGTTCCGGAGGAGCTTTGCGAAAAACGGGTCGTCTCACTCGACCTGACCTCAGTGCTCGCGGGGACCAAATACCGGGGCGATTTTGAAGAACGCATCAAGGCAATTCTCAGCGAGGTTTCGTCCGCCGGCAACATCATTCTTTTCATCGACGAGATCCACAATATGATGGGCATTGGTGCCGCCGAAGGAGCGATCGATGCGGCCAACATCCTGAAGCCGCAGCTTGCTCGCGGAGAGCTGCAGCTGGTGGGAGCGACCACCTTTGATGAATACCGCAAGCATATCGAAAAGGATTCGGCGCTGGAACGGCGGTTTCAAAGCGTTGTGGTCAAGGAGCCTTCGGAGCAGGAAGCAATTGAGATTCTCAAGGGTCTGCGGAAACGCTATGAGGCCCACCACCGCCTGAGCATTCCCGATGAAGCGCTGGTTTCAGCGGTCAGGCTTTCGGCAAAATACCTCAACGACCGGTTTCTTCCCGACAAGGCCATTGACCTGATCGATGAGGCGGCGGCCTGCGTCAAGCTGCGCGGCGCCTCAGAAAGCAGCGCCCAAAGCGGAGAAATCCATCGGGATGCGCTGCGGCTTGCGGCGCTTGGACGCCAGAAAGAAGAGGCGCTTGCGCGCTGCGATTTTGAACTGGCTTCCCGTCTGAGGGACGAAGCCGCCATGCTGCGGGAAAATTCCCGGCGGTCGATGGAGGCATCGGAACCCCTTGCGGTCAGCCCGCAGGATATCGCCGACCTGGTTTCTCAGAGCACCGGGATTGAGCTTTCCTCCCTGACCGGAGAGGAGTCTCAGCGGCTGATCGGCCTTGAAAAAGAGCTTTCGAAGATGGTGATCGGCCAGCCGCAGGCGGTCAGCGCCGTCAGCCGCGCGATCCGCAGAGGGCGCGTGGGACTCGGCGACCCCAACCGGCCGGTGGGTTCATTCCTCTTTTTGGGTCCGACGGGAGTAGGAAAAACCGAGCTTTGCCGCGCTCTCTCCATCGTTCTGTTCGGCTCGGTCGATGCGATGATCCGGCTGGATATGTCCGAATATATGGAAAAGCAGGCAGTTTCCAAATTGATTGGATCTCCGCCCGGATATGTCGGCTACGACGACGGAGGGCAGCTTACCGAGCGCATCCGCCGAAGGCCTTATTCGGTCGTGCTCTTTGACGAAGTCGAAAAGGCGCATCCCGATGTTCTCCACCTGCTGCTTCAGCTTCTCGAAGATGGACGGCTGACCGATGCGCAGGGTCACACCTGCAGCTTCAAAAATTCTGTGCTTATCATGACCTCCAATATTGGCGCGCGCAAAATTACCGACCGAACCTCGCTGGGCTTCGCAGATCCTGCGGCCCCGGCGAGGAGGGACGATACCATCCGCCGCGAAGTCATGACAGAATTAAAAAAGACCTTTAAGCCGGAGCTGCTCAACCGCATCGATGAGATTGTCGTATTTCTTTCGCTCGGCGGCCCGGAAATGCTCCGTATTGCCCGGCGCCTGCTCGATGCGGTGTCCAAGCGGATGGAGGAGCGTGAAATCACCGTCGATTTTGATGATTCGGTCGTCGAGCAGATCGCCCGAACTGCCGATTCCGACTATGGCGCACGTCCTCTTCGCCGCCGGATCCAGACTGAAATCGAGGATCTTCTGGCGGAGCAGCTCTTGACCGGACAGATCCGGCCGGGCGACCGGCTGCTTTGCAGACGCGGAGAAAACGGCGTCGAAATTTGCAGGACCGCTTTCACTTCCGGTTCCGATGTGCTATGATCGTAGGGGCGGAAATCTCCCCGTCCATACGATCGCAAGGAGGCATATCATGATGAAAATTGGAATGAGCAGGACCGTTTCGGTCGTGGTCAACGAAAGCAACACCGCCGCTGCGGTAGGCAGCGGTGATACGCGGGTTTTCGCCACTCCTATGATGGTGGCACTGATGGAAAACGCCGCCTCCACTCTCGCAGCCGAATCACTGGAGGAGGGTCAGACCACAGTAGGAATCGAGGTTCAGGTTTCCCATGTTGCGGCCACGCCGGTCGGGATGACCGTTGAAGCGACCGCCACCCTGACCGCGGCGGAAGGCAGGACCCTTACCTTTTCGATGGAAGCGCGGGACGAGCGCGGCGTAATCGGGACCGGCACGCAGAAGCGCGCCATCGTTCTTCGGGAACGCTTTGTAGAAAAAGCGTATTCAAAGCTGGAAAAATAATCTGCCCATCAACCAGAAAAGGGACGCAGAGCTATGGCTCTGCGTCCCTTTTCTGCCGTAAGCATTCATATACCACAAAAGATGTGAAGGCATCTTCAAAAGAGCCTTTTTCCGAAAAGGGATCATAACCAAACGGATTGAACTTCATGTCTCTTTCCCTTCCTTGATGGAGGAGGGCTTTGGCTTCTGTTTTACAGAGTTTTCTTCCATTGAGATCCGTTTTTGCAGCGCGGCGGTATTTCGCTCCCAAAACACGCCTCCGCTGTAGCCCTGAATCGCGGAATTTTCCAGTGCCATTTCCAAACGCTTCTGTGCCCAGGCACAGTAAAGTCCGTTTTGCTCGACCGCAACGAAACGCCTTCCCAGCTTGCGCGCTGTCACGGCGGTTGTTCCGGAACCGGCGAAAGGATCAAAAACGACTTCTCCTTCACTGCTGCTTGCAAGAATCAGCTTTGCCATCAGTTTTTCAGGCTTCTGGGTCGGATGGTCTGTATTCTCCGGCATGGACCAATAGGGCACCGAGAGATCATCCCAAAAATTGGAGGGACAGGTATTGCGAAACCGCCCTTCCCCGGTTTCTTCCCAGTCCTTTGGCTTCCCGCCGGTTTTATAGGGGGCGATCACCCGTTTGCGAATCTTGACCGCATCGAGATGGAAGGTATAGGACCGGGAACAGGTGGCAAACCAGATATCCTCCATGCTGTTTTTCCAGTTGGATTGGGCTCCTCTCCCCTTTTCCCGCTGCCATGTAATGCGGTTGCGGAGATAAAAATGCTGTTCGAGCAGCTCCCCAATGATACCGCTGGAGCGCCAGTCACAGCAGACATAAATCGAGGCGTCCGGTTTCAAAAGAGGCTTCACCAGCTCAATCCATCGCTCGGTATAGGACCGGTATTCTTCCGCGCTTCGGCGGTGAAAGCTTTCCCCATGAAAGATCTTCGACAGATTATAGGGGGGATCAACAATCAAAAGATCAACAAAGCCGGCCGGAAGATGCGGGAGGACCGCAAAGGAATCTCCGAGAATCACGCGGTTTTCTATCTCTGTAAAGCTGATATCCTTTTCAACCGAGATACATCGGCTGAGCAACGCTTTTTCTTCCTGTGGTGTGCAGCGGAGCGTTCGATTCCGCTTAACTTTCCCATTGGCTTCCGGCAAGCCAATGCCCCCTTTCATATATGGTTCAGAGATGAAGCCTGCGCCGAAGCTCTCCCTTCATCTTAGGCCCGTCAAAAACGAGATGCGCCGAAAAAAGCAGCAGGCTGCACGTGACGCAGAGGAAGGACGGCAGCCGCACCCGATTCCATTCGGCCGCAAGAAAAACCGCCGGAATCAGCCCAAACAGCAGCAAAAAAATCAGATAGATCAGATAGCGTTCGGCGGGCATCCTGGTGATCCTTGAGATCACGGTGATGGCCAGCATCACCGTCAGATAGGTGCAAGGCAGAACAAAATCAATCGACCACCGGTGCCATCCGGTGGCAATATCCCATATTACCGATAACGGGCTGATCAGGATGGAGAGATTCAGCAGCTTCTTCATGATATTGCCGCGGCCGGTAATTGCGATACGAACCGAAATCCAAACACAAGCCGCTCCCGCGACGGCAAAGCCCGACCAAAATGTTTTATCCGGGAACATCCAATCAAGCATCACCGCAACAATCGATACCGAAATCAATCCAAAGAGCAGGCACCGAAGGAGCAGTCCATGAGTATGGGAAATTGTCTCAATGCGCGGAAAAACATCGGGCGACTCCACCCCGTCATCAGAAAGAGTATGCTGGCAGAGAGGACACTTTGAGCCGCTGCCCGTCACCGAGAGGCCGCATCTTGTACAAAATTTCAATCTCTTTCCCCCATTCCTTCAAAACGGTTGTAGGAAAGCTCGACCGGGATTCCCATAGCGGTCAGCGTTCGGAAAAAGCGGCGTTCAATGTCGTTGCTCAAAAGCTGTGAGGTAAAGCTGATGCTCATTCGGTTTCCGAAGGAGCAGAGGCATGCCTGAAGATCCTTGGTGCTGTTGAACACGTCAAACCGGTGAATATAAGGCGACATTTCCGGCGGCATCTCCACCTGCCCGACATTTGACAAGGTAGTGGTGTATTCCCGCTCAGAGCGCAGATAAAACCGTTTGAGAACGATGTTTTTGATAAAAAGCGGCACTACCCGCGCGATCATCCAGTGCTCGACCGCCGCCAGCGTATCGAGCCGTTCCTGCAGGTAATCGCTGTTGAGCGTTTCCGCAAGGGTGTCGCGGACCGATACGGCGATATCCTCAATCCGGTCGGATGAGCCGTCAAAACAGTAGCCGATATTCACGACGCTGAAAAAATTCCGCACCGTCTGAGAGGGAAAATATTTGTGAAGATTGACCGGAATCGAAACAGCGACAATCTTTTTCTTGTCCCGCTTCCCCATTTCTTCATAAATGGAACGCATCAGGATAGCGGTTAAAAGCGCGGTGATCGAGACGTTCCGTTCCCTTGCGCAGGCGAGCATCTGGTCGGAGGGAACCATTCCCTCCACAATTTTGAGATGGTATTCCGCCGTTTTGGGGCCTTTGAGGTAATAGACAGGCGGCAGCTTTTTGAGAAGCCTTGAACGGCGGGGCTTTTTCCCGGTATAGTACTTCGCAAAGCTGTCATCTGCGCGCTGCGCGGCGGAAGCGTCAAAGTCGAGCGGCGCACAGTGTTTCAGTTCCTCGCGGTGGGCCGCCCGGAGGTAGTAAAAGGTCAGCGCTTTCAAAAACTGAAGCGCCCCCGCGCCGTCGGTCAGAACGTGATAGAGTTCCACATTGATCCGGCATCGGTAATAGCTCACATCAAAGAGAGGAGAACGGGAATCATGATAGAGGATGCCGCAGGGCGGCGCATCTTCCTCATGAACCAAAAAGTCCGCCGCAGATTCCTCCAGATAGTACCAGAACAGTCCGCGCTTGAGCACACAGCAAAAGCCCGGAAAATCCTCCAGTGTACGTTCAAGAGCATCCTGAAGCAAATAGCGGTCAATCGGTTCATTGAGTTCCGCGGAGAAGCGGAACACCTTTGTATCCGCTTTCGAAGTAGCCGATGGAAAAATTTTGGCAGCGTTGTCAAGCTTGCGCCATTCCGCCATATGGCCGTCATTCAAAGCATATCATCTCCGGCGATAAATTGTTGGATATACTGGTGCGCTCTGCGAACCTGTGCAAACCGCGCCGGCAGCGAAAAAAAGCCGTGCAGCGCGTCGGGCATCCGATGCAGAACCACGCGGTTTCCTGCGAAGGCAAGCCGGCGGGCGTATTCTTCCCCCTCGTCGCGCAGCGGGTCGTATTCGGCCGTAATCACCAGCGTATCGGGCTGCCCGGAAAAATCCCCGGCCAGCAGCGGAGCAAGGTAAGGATTTTGCAGATCCTCGGGTTTGGAACGATAGAGCTGGAGATATTCCTCCACCCGCTTGGAGGTCAGCAGATAATCGGTGCCGTTTTCCTGCACCGAGGGAAAAGGCGACGCCGGGGTATGATCAGAATAGACGGCCGGATAGATCAGAATCTGCCTCGTCGGCAGGAACCCTCCGCGGTCCCTCGCCATCAGCGAAACGGCTGCTGCCAGATTCCCGCCCGCGCTGTCGCCGATCAGGGTAATCTGATCCCGCTCGACTCCCAGCAGCCCCGGCTTTTCCAGCAGCTCCTGCGCCGCCGCGTAGCAGTCGTTGAGCCCGCTCGGGAACTTGTGCTCAGGGGCAAGGCGATAATCGACGGAAGCCACCAGGCAGCCCGTCGCCTTCGCCAATGCGGCACAGACTCCGCTGTAATTCTCAATGTTGCCGGTAACCCAGCCGCCCCCGTGAAAAAAGAGCAGAACCGGCCGTCCGAGCGGGCCGGCGTCGGGCACAAAAATCCGTACCGGGACGTGATGGTCCCCGCAGGGGACGAGATGATCCCAGGTGCGATAGGCCAGTCCGGCACCAACCCCGCGTTTGAGCTCCTTAATTTTGCGGACCATCTCATAATTCCCGGTCAGATCAGGTTCGCCGTAGGAAAGCGCCTTGAGCGCCGCCCGCATATACTTGTTAATTGCCATTCAAACGTCCTTCCGCTGTCCGCCTGTATATCAAACGGTCTGAATATGGTCTTTTTTCTTCTGCGGCTGCTGTTATTCTATCAATAAATTGCACACAATACAACAAGAAACTTTGATTCTGAAAGTGTACGGAGGCTTCTTATGCAGCAAAAACCTTCCTTTCCGGACAACCTGACCGGAAACTATGCACAGGACCTCGATATCCTTGACCGGGCGCTGCGGGTCAGGGAGAGTTTTGATATCGTGGGGCGCGACCTCGTTTTTGCCGGGCGGCAGGCAAAGCTCTACCTGATCGACGGCTTTGCAAAAGATGCTATCATGCTCAAAATCATCACAACTCTCACTGCGATTCAGGAGGGGGATCTTGAGAAATTTCCCGATACCAAGTCCTTTTCTGACCGATATATCCCCTACCTTGAGGTCAGTCTCGAGACAAAAGTGAGCACTGTTGTCGATCAGGTGCTGTCCGGCCCGCTGGCACTGATTGTGCAGGGCTATCCGGAAGCCATCATGATTGACGCGAGGACCTATCCCACCCGCTCCCTGCAGGAGCCGGACAGCGACCGGGTGCTGCGCGGCGCCCGGGACAGCTTTGCTGAAACGCTGGTCATCAATACCGCCCTGATCCGCCGCCATATTCGTGATTCCCGCCTGACCATGCAGTATCACTCCGTGGGAAGCGTCTCCAAGACCGACGTGGTGCTCGCCTATCTTGAGGGGCGCGCCGACCCCGAAACCGTGCAGGGACTGGCAGAAAAGATTGACGCTCTCGACGTTAAAACGCTTTCTATGGGGCAGGAAAGCCTTTCCGAATGTCTGATTCCCAAGCGATGGTACAACCCGTTCCCTCGGGTGCGCTACACAGAGCGCCCTGACACAGCGGCCGCTACCATCTGTGAAGGCGGAATTGTCCTGATCGTAGACGGAACTCCTTCGATCATGCTTCTGCCCAGCTCCTTCTTCGATTTCTTTCAGGATACCAATGACTACTATTTCCCTCCCCTTGTCGGAAGCTATCTGCGGCTGACCCGCTATCTGATTTACTTGCTGACGCTGTTTTTGATTCCGGTCTGGTTTCTGCTGGTCAAAAACCCTCAGTTCATCCCGCCCTGGCTGTCCTTTATTCAGGTTGAAAATCCCAACGATGTACCGATCTTTTTCCAGCTTCTGGTCGTGGAGTTGGTCATCGACTGTCTCAAGCAGGCATCTCTCAACACCCCGGCTGCGCTCGGCGGTTCCTTTTCGGTGGTTTCGGCGCTGATTCTCGGAGAATTTGCCGTAACCGCACGATGGTTTGTCCCGGAGGTTCTGCTCTATATGGCCTTTGTCGCGGTGGCAAACTTTGCACAACCGAGCTTTGAACTCGGATATGCGTTTAAGCTCTGCCGGGTCGCCTTAATTATTCTGGTTCAGCTTTTCAACCTGTGGGGTTTTGTGGCGGGAGTCATTCTGATTGCGGTTCTGATTGCCACGACCCCGACCGTCCTCGGAAAGAACTACCTTTATCCCATGATCCCCTTCGACGGCTCGAGGATGCTGCGGCTCTTCATCCGGCGCAGCATGCACGACGACAATACCTGAGCATGGAAAAACGGCTTTCCCATATGAAGGGAGGCCGTTTTTCCATGCGGCTACAGGTCCTTTGCCTCAAAGAAGCGGCAGGAGAGAGAATAAGAAATCACCAGCATGACAGCCAGAACAGCCGGAACAGACCAGAGTACTGCTCTGATTCGATCTTCGGGAATATGGATACCGGGCGAAATCTGCGCCATTAGAAAGATTCCTCCCATGATCCCGGCCGCCAGTATCATCATCACCAGCCTTCCTTTTTCCACCCCGAAGCGGTAGAGCACCGGCAACAGGATGATCACGATCAGAAAGCCCGATGCACCGGCCCCTAGGGCGTTCGGAAGGATCTCCGCAAGGGTTCCTCCCCGGCCTCCCAGAACAAAGAGCAGATGGGCCAAAAGCGTCACCAAAATCCCGGCTGCGGAGAGCAGAAGCGCCAGCAGATATTTCGACCGCACCATCTCTCGGCGGCTGACCGGCAAACTTGCACCGTAGAGATTCCATCCGCAGGTCTGGTCATAGGCATAGGAGGTAACGGTCATGACGATGCAAAGCACCCCCACAAACGCCGCGAAAAAGCTGCTGGTGCGGCTCACAAAGCCAAGCACGATATAGAAAACGAACATCACCGCCAAGGTGCGCAAATAGCTGCGCATGGTATAAAGATCCTTCAGGAGCAGCCCCTTCACCGTTCTTCCCCCTTTGCATAAAACAACATAATTTCCTCGAGCGTTGCGCGGTCGAGCGCCCAGTCGGGGTGGCGATTCCGAATTGACTCGCGGCAGTCCACCAAAGCGTCGCATCCGAATTGATGGCGGCGCACCCGCAGCAGGAACTCCGGTTCCAGCAGGGCAAGGTCGCCCTCTCCGCAGTGCAGGACACCCAGACGTTCCAGAAGCGCATCCTTTTCCTGATAGAAGACCATCCGGCCTTCGTGCAGATAGCCGATCGTATCACAGATCCGTTCCAGATCGGAGATGATGTGGGAAGACACCAGCACCGAACGGCTTTCATCCTGAATGAACTCGAGCAGCAGATCCAGCAGCTCGCTGCGCGCCACCGGATCGAGTCCGCCGGTGGCCTCATCCAGGATCAGAAGACGTGGATGGTGCGCCAGAGCGCAGGCCAGAGAAAGCTTCATCTTCATTCCCCTGGAGAGAGTCTTGATCTCTGCCCGCCCGGGAAGAGAAAACCGATCAAGCAGCACTTTGTAGGAGGCTGAATCCCAGCTCCGATAGACCTGTGAAAAAATCCTGCCGAGGTCCGCCGGACGCAGGAGGTCGGAAAAATGGCATTCGTCAAAAACGACGCCGATCTCCTCCTTGATCTCCCGCTCACAGGTAATGTTGTCCTTTCCAAAAACCAGCACCTCTCCCTCATCACGGCGGATCAGATTCAAAATCAGCTTGAGGGTCGTCGTCTTTCCCGCGCCGTTATCCCCCATCAGTCCCATGATGCTGCCATAAGGAAGCGAAAAATCAATATGGTCCAAAGTGAAGCGATCGTAACGCCTGGTCAGGCCGCGCACCGTAAGAAGCTCCTGCATAATCATTCCTCCCGATATAAAAGTTCCAGCATCTTCTGCAGCTCGCTGCAGTCCACCGCGCTCTGCTTCGCAAGTTCTACCGCCGCTCCCAGACGCTCCTCGATTTGGGTCAGGGCATGTTCCCGAAGCAATTCCAGATTCCTGCCCGCGACAAAGCTTCCCTTTCCGGCCACCGTCTCAATGAACCCATCGCGCTCCAGATCTTCATAGGCACGCTTGGTGGTGATGACGCTGATCCTCAGCTCTTTTGCCAGCAGGCGGATCGACGGCAGGGCGTCGCCGGGGGCCAGCGCACCCGACGCAATCTGACTCTTGATCTGGATTGTAATCTGTTCGTAAATTGGCTTGCCGCTTGAGTTACTGATGCTGATGGTCAAGCCGCCGCCTCCCATCTGTATATATTTTATATATACAATATAATCTCAAATTACAGCCTTGTCAAGATCATTCGTAAATTTTTCGAGACGGTGCATCGAAAAATTGAAAGAACCGCACAGTTATGTTATGATAACTCTATCGATTTTCAAGGAGAGACAGTCCATATGGCAATTTCCATCATCAATCTGGAGGCCGGGATGCCCACCGTCGAACTGGCGCGTTCCCGACTCAATCAGGGCTTGCAATCGGCGCGAATGCGCGGTGAAAAGGCGGTCAAGATCATTCATGGCTACGGTTCGACCGGACGAGGGGGGAAAATCAAGGCGGATACCCTCGCGGTGCTGGCGCAGAAGCAGAAAGCCGGGCTCATCCGGGATTTTGTGTGCGGCGAGGAGTTCTCCCCTTTCTATGAAAATTCCCGGCGCATCACCGCGTATCTGCCATCTCTCACCCGAGATTCGGATTATTCCCGGGGAAATGACGGCATCACCATCGTGGTATTTTAAAAGAAAGGAACCCCAACGATGGGACAAAGATCAGTCTTTCTTGCCCCCCGCCGCCGGAAACTCGGCGGGATTTTGAAGCCCTTCGGATGGTGCCTGCTGCCCTGCTTTCTGGGCCTTGGAATCATCTGGCTCTCGAGGGCGGCGCCGCCCCAGACGGTGGATGAGGTTTATTCCCAGCATCTTTTCCGCTGGATCTCCGCCGTATTTGGGCTGCTGGGGCGCGCGGCGGGCCCCTTTTCTGCGGCCGGGCTGATTCTGGCCCTGCTGGCTCTGGGGCTTGCCGCGGCGTTGGCCTCCCTGCCCATCCTCCTGTGGAAAAGGCCGCGGCAACGGAGAAAAACCGCCGCATATTATCTCTGCGGCGCGGTGCTCCTCCCTTCCCTGATTCTGCTTCTGTTCGCCGTCACCTGTGCCCCCAATTACAGCCGCCCCACCTTTGCGGAGCAGTCAGGTCTTGAAATCCGCCCGTCAAGCGTCGATGAGCTTACAGAACTCTGTCTTTCTCTACTGCAGCGCACCAACGATGCGCGGGATGCGCTGGGAGAACAGAATACAACCGGAATGTCCTTTTCAGAAACCTCAAAGCGGGTTCAATCTGCCTTTCACACCCTTTCCTCCGAGTATCCCTTTTTAGGACAGCCTCCTATCGCGGCAAAGCCGATGATTTTTTCCGAAATTCTCTCAAGCTTCAATCTCACCGGCTTTTATTTTCCCTACACCGCTGAGGCAAACGTCAATGTACATATGCCGGATACGGAGCTCCCCTTCACCATCGGGCATGAGCTTGCTCACACCTGCGGCTTTATGCGGGAGGACGAGGCAAATTTCATCGGTTATCTTGCCTGCCTGAGATCCGATGAGCCTTATATTCGCTACAGCGGCCTTTACTGTGCGCTTTCCTACAGCATGAATGCTCTCTATTCCGTCAGCCCTGAGCGTTATTTCGCAATCCGCAAGCATTATCATGAGCGGCTGAAGGCTGACGCCGCCGCCCTTTCGGCTTATTGGCAGCCCTACTTTCACACCCCGGCCGCCAAGCTTTCCGATGCGGTCAACGATACCTATCTCAAGGCAAACAACCTGACCGACGGCGTGCACAGCTACGGCCGGATGGTCGATCTGCTTTTGGCTGAGGCGCGGGCGGAAATTTCCGATACGGCTCCCTAAAAATATTGCCGCACAGATCATAGCCACCGGCTTAGCCGGTGGCTGGAAAGGGACTAACAGCGCCCCACCCGCTGGAAAGCACTCAGAACAAGCGCGTTTTTATTTCGCTTGCATCAGCCCGTCCCAGGTCCATGATAAAACTGTTGGCCGGAACAGGCACTGACAGTGCCTGCTGCCGGAAAGCAGTCAGAACACACTGGATTTTATTCCGCAATCTGTCCCAAGCCTGTAAACATACGATTGCCTCTCCGTCCTCTCCCTGCCCACTCGCATGCTTGCCCGATGAGCGGCCCGCTCGGGCGGAGGGCGGCACCGCCCGAGCGTTGTCAGCCTGCCGGCCTCGTCCGGCGCTTGAAACGAAGACTTCTTTACGGGATGCCTCTGCCGGCAGAAGAGATGGCTTTCCTGCTCAAAAAGCCCCCTGATGCAGTTTTTACCGCATCAGGGGGCTTTACCGTTTTATTACTTCAGTTCTGCAATGGTGACGCCATCTTCCCCCTCGCCGTAACGGCCGAGGCGGAAAGAGGCCACATCCCGATGAGAACGCAGACGGTTGGCAACGGCAGTGCGGAGCACACCAGTTCCCTTGCCATGAATGATACAGACCGATTTTAAACCGGAAAGCACCGCGCGATCGATAAACTGATCGAGCTCCATCACCGCCTGCTCCGAATCAAGGCCCCGCAGATCCAGCTCATTTTTAACATCCCGCGAGCCGCGTGAAACCACGCCGCTGCGGCTGGATCTGCCCGCTGCAGCTCCCTGCCGCTTTTTCTGCTCCTTTTTGGCGGGCCCCAGCCGGACGTCGGAGAGCGGAACCGAAGTTTTGATCAGGCCCGCCTGGACCAGCACCGACTGCCCCTCCGGCTTTTTAAGCACCATCCCCTCCTTGTTGAGAGTGGTGACAAAGACGATATCGCCCTTTTCCAGCGGGCGCGGCAGACGGTATTCATCCTGTGCCCTGCTGACGGAAACCGGATCGGAAAGCTTCTCCAGTTCCCTCATCGCGCCGCGGTAATTGAGCTTCGAACGCCCCAGAAGTTCGGAAAAATTCTCTTTATCCTTTGCTTTTTTGATCTCATCGAGTTCTTCAAAGAGGATTTCCGCCTGAAGACAGGTCTCCTCGATGATTTGACGCGCCTGGGTTCTGGCGCGTTCCAGTTCCTTTTCCGTGCTCTTCTCCAAACGCTTTGCTGTCTCCGCCGCTTCTTCACGGCTGCGCTCGGCTTCCTCCCGGAGACGCTTGGCTGTTTCCCGCTCGGCCTCAAGCTGCTGGCGGGTAGCCTCCAGCTCCGAGACAACATCCTCAAAGCGGGTGTTCTCGGTGGAAACAAACTCCTTTGCGCGCTCGATAATCTCCCCATCCAAACCCAGCCGCTCGCTGATCAGAAACGCATTCGAACGCCCGGGAATTCCAGTCAACAGGCGATAGGTCGGCGAAAGGGTGTTGACGTCAAACTCACAGCTTGCGTTTTCTACCCGTTTTGTTTCAAGGGCATACATCTTAATCTCGGGATAATGAGTGGTGGCGGCGATTTTGGCCCCTTTGTTTTTGAGCGTCTCCAGAATTGAAACCGCCAGCGCCGCGCCCTCGACCGGGTCTGTACCCGCGCCGAGCTCATCAAGCAGCACAAGGGAACGTTCATCAGCCTGCCCAACGATCGAGATGATATTGACCATATGGGAAGAAAAGGTCGAAAGACTTTGCTCAATCGACTGCTCGTCTCCGATGTCGGCGAGCACCTGACTATAAACCGAGACAGTGCTCCCCGAAGAGGCAGGTATCAGCAGGCCGCACATCGCCATCAGGGTCAAAAGTCCCAATGTCTTGATCGCTACCGTTTTGCCGCCGGTGTTCGGTCCGGTGATGACCAGCGTATCGTAATCCTTCCCCACTGCGATGTCGATCGGCACTGCCTTTTCATAAGGAATCAGCGGATGCCTTGCCCGGCGGAGCTCCGTTACTCCGTCATCGGTCAGGGTCGGGATATTGGCACGCATCCGGTCAGCAAGGCGGGATTTGGCAAAGCAGAGGTCCAACTCCACCATAGCGCCATAGCCTGCGTCAATCTGTTCGGAAAAGGCTCCAACCAGGGCAGAAAGCTCCGCGATAATCCGTTCTACCTCCAGCTGCTCTTTATTTTCGAGCACCCGGATTTCGTTATTCAGTTCGACCACTCCCATCGGCTCAATAAAGAAGGTCGCCCCTGAAGAAGAGGTGTCGTGCACAAGGCCTTTCACCTCTCCCTTATATTCCGATTTGACCGGGATAACAAACCGGCCGTCCCGCATGGTGACAATCGGTTCCTGAAGGTACTTCTGGTAGGTGCTGGAACGAATCATTCCGTCGAGCTGGCTGCGCACCCGCAACTGCGCCTGCCGGATTTTTCTCCGCAGGTCTGAAAGGGTCGCGGAAGCATTGTCATCCAGTTCATCCTCTGAGACAATAGCGGAATTCAGGCGGTTTTCCAGCGAACGTTCAAGAAACAGGCATTCAAACAGCCCGTCGAGAACGCTCTGCTCCTCCGCGAACTGTTTGCGCCAGCTGTCCAGCGAGCGCATGGAGCGCAGTACCAGCGAAATATCGAGCAGCTCCCGCAGAGAAAGGCTGCTGCCCAGTTGAGCACGCTTGAGCGCTCCTGCGCAGTTAACCACCCGGTAGAGAGCAGGATAACCGTAACGGGTGGAAAACGTGTTGGCATCAACTGTAAAGTTAAGCTGCCTTACGGCTTGTCCAAGGCTCCCGGCAGGTGTCACATTCAGGGCCAGCTGTTTGCTGTCTTCACAGCCGGTGCATTCGGCCAGCAAATGAAGAACCTGTGTCAATTCCAGAGTATCAAGATGCTTTTGTGAAATCATGGCCGCCTCCGTCGGCGGAATTTCCGCCGGAAAATGGAAGGCCGGCTTTGGACCGGCCCACTTATAGCACCGAATAGAAAAAGTCCAGTGAACGCCAGGAACGCTGGAGATGATAACGCAGATATCCTTCCACCACCTGCGAAAGCTCGGAAATCCCGTCTTCTGAAAGAGAGAAGGAGAAAATCTTCTCAAACGGACTGTAAAGGATATGCCGCATTGCCGCTAAAACACCGGGTGAAACCAATCCCCCGGAACCCGGAGATTCCTTCCCGCAGTCCTGACAGGTAATCGTTCCCGCCCCAGGTGAAAAATACATCGGGCGCTCTCCGTCATACTCCCCACAGCAGGTGCATCCGATCAGGTCCGGCATGAAGCCGGCCATCGCGAGCAGCCGCAGCTCAAAGGCTGCCTTGCTTTGCAGCAGGGGACGCTTATGGGTTACCGCAAGGTGGAGGGTGTTGAGCAGCAGCCGCAGATATTCCTTTGCAGGTTCTTCGGGCGGCGCCAGCTCGCAGGCAAGCTCTGCTATGTACGAGGCGAGCGCCAGCGCGGCCAAATCGCCCCGCAATGCAAAAAAGCTGTTCTCCACATCCGCTGCATCGACGGTGATATGGTCGCGGTAGCTGAAAAGGGTCAGACGGGAGTAACAGAAAAGCTCGGTGGACGAGGCCAGACGGCTGCGCGGCTTATTCGCACCGCGCGCCACCGCTTGAAGAACTCCCCTCTCATCTGTGAGCAGGGTCAGCAGGCGATCGTCCCCGGCCGATTTCATCCGGATCACGATTCCGCGTACAACAGTGTGCATCGCCCACTCCTTCCCGGGTTTCCGGCACTCCTCGGCTTTCGGCAAGATAGCGCAGATAATCATCCACCGCGCCGGTAGCGGTAAAGCGTTCCCATGCGTTGCTGGGTGCAGACATCGTCATCGCCTCCACACACAGTCTTCCCATACGGGCGCGTGTTATCAACGAGGAGTCCATCCTTTATCTGCCTGAAATGCTGATCTCATTATAGTCAGAACATGCCGCAGTGTCAAATAGGGGCGCCGCAAAACAAAATTCTGCGGCGCCCCTATTTCACTGTTAAAGGAAACCATTGGCTCTGCCGGTGGAGGTATCCAATAAAAAGCTTTCGCTACAAGCATCGAGCGAAACGGGCTGATACCGAAAAGCTATCAGTAAAGAAAATCTTTGATAGAACGGCAATCGCCCGTTTGCGGGCTGCGGGGCACATGATGCAAGTGAAAGAAGTTTCGGTACGTCTTGAAAAGTTTGCCGGAAACAGACCTTTATAAGGCCTGCCCAAGCCACCGGCTTAGCAGGTAGTTTTTCTTGTTTCAACTCAGCGCAAGCCCAAATACCAGCCCACCGATCAGGATCACCACAATCGACAGCGGAGCAATAAACTTGACCATCGCGATCCAAATAGCCCGCAGCGGAAAACGGCCGTTGTGCTCAATTTCCCGGCTTGCTTCAGAGGCTCCCCAACGCCAGCCCACAAACAGGCAGAGGGCCAGCGCCCCCACCGGAACCATTAGGCGATCGGTCAAGAATTCCATAAAGTCCCCAAACGGCGGGAAGATCAAGCCATTGGCTCCGTCGAACCAAACCCCCTTGAGCGGCAGATAAACCTGCGAGAGGGTATAAAAAATTCCCAGAACAAACAGCGCAATACCAAAGCAATAAGTGACCTTTTTCCGGTCGCAGTCAAAGGTTTCGACAAAGTAGGCCACCGGCCCCTCAAGCAGCGAAATCGCCGAGGTAAGGGCCGCAAGAAAGAGCAGAAGGTAAAATGCAGCGCCAAACAGATTTCCCATCGGCATCTGGCGGAACACCTCCGCCAGCGAAATGAAAGCGAAGCTACCCCCCATGCCGGGCTGTACCCCCATTGCAAAGACAGCAGGAATCACCATGAAAGCCGCCATAATCGCAACCACTGTATCGAGCGAACAGATGATCGCAGTATGCTTGACCAGATTCTCCTGCCGCGAAACGTAGGAGCCGTAGGTGGTAATGATCGCCATTCCAAGGGAAAGGGAGTAAAAGGCCTGCCCCAGAGCCACCAGCACCATCTGGAAGGAAAGTTTGCTCCAGTCGGGCCGCAGCAGGTAGCTCAGCCCCTCCGCCGCGCCGGGCAGGGTAACCGCACGCACAGTCAAAACAATCAGCAGCAGAAAAAGTCCCGGCATAAGAATTTTGCTCATCCGCTCGATACCTTCCTCAACGCCGCGGATAATCGTAAAAACCACCATGGCGAGAAAGATAGCCGGATAAATCACCGCGCTCTGCCAAGGCATCCCCGACGAGCCGAGCATCCCCAGAAAATAACCGGTCGGATCCGCGTAGAGCGTTCCGGATTCCATCAGATAGCCCTCAATATATTTGAGCACCCATCCCCCCACCTGAGAGTAATAGGACAAAATAATAAAAGCAGTAATCAGGCTGAGTTTTCCGATCCAGCCGCCCCTGCCATGACCGATCTTCTGAAACGCCGCGGCGGGATTTTTCTGTCCTCTGCGGCCGACGGCAAACTCGGCAAGCATGATACTCATTCCCAGAAACGCGACAATCAAAATATAAACGATGATAAAGGCAGCGCCACCCCCCTCGTATGCTTTGCCGGGAAATTTCCAAATATTTCCCAACCCAACTGCGGAACCTGCTGTCGCCAGAATAAATCCGAGACTGCTCGCCCACTGCGCGCGCTGCTGCGTTCCTTTTGATTTTTCCATCTTTCTCTTCCTTTCCCCGTCACGGTCTGTTCTGTCTGATAAAGCAGATAAAAATTATTTTAGCACAGCTTTCCACATATTTGCAATCACAAAAATCCATTTCTACATTTTCAACGATAATTCTCCTCTATTTTTTACAACATCTCTGCGTTTATCCGCTTTTTGCCATTGCCCCCGACCACAGCAAAACGTTTTCCGCAAAAAACAGCCGGGAGATATCCATCTCCCGGCTGTTTCTGCAAAACTTTTACATTCAAGAATCGGACAGATCTCCGTCCGAAACGACCAAAATCCCCCCGCTTGAAATTCTGAAATGCAGGTATCCCGTTTGATCGAAATGAACCCCTGATACAGAAACAGGGGTGCACCGGTTGGAATCCGGATCGTAACGGTAGAAGGAAAGGCTCTGCGCTCCGGAAACTGAATCGCCCTTCACCATCATTTCAACCGTCTGCCCATAGGAACCGTCCTGCGCCGCGTCGATCACAAGCAGGCGGTTGGAGAAGGCATTTCTAAAAAGAGCCGTCAACTCCTCGTCCCCAAGGGAAAGGCTCAGATCAACCGCGGAAGAAATGCGCGACGGAACCAGACTCAAACGGGTGGTCACTTTGTAATCCGCCACCTGATCGGCATACAGACGGTCCGTCAGTCCCGCCTCCCCGATCCGACGCATCAGAACCGCCTGATTGGCAGGCTCTAAAACTCCGGCATCCCGAAGAGTGACCGTACCGTTTGAAGAGGCCGCAGCTTCAACCGCGCTGTAAATCGCCCCAAGGCTCACCTTTGGCAGCGGCTTTTCCGCATCCGCAGCAGCCTGAGCGACCCGTGCCTCCAGCTTTTCAATCTGGGAATCCTTGCGTTTCGCCAGTGTGTTGCTGCGCTTCCCGATCACAAGAGCAGTGGAGCCTTTTGTGTCAAATTCGCGCACAATCCGAACTGTTTCGCTCTGGGAGTCCCCTTGCTTCACATAATAATCCCCGGTGCGGCCGGTTGTGATGCTGTCTGTTGGGAGCGGGTTTCCGTCGGCATCCTTTTCGCGCAGCGGAATCTTTTGGTCGTTGCGGTACCATTGATAGCCGGTTTCTCCAGCGCCGCCCTCCGCCTTGAGGGTTGTCTGCTCCGTGCTGTCAACCCGGCCGTTTCCGCCGCCCTTGATCGAAAGCCCCGCTTCATCTCCGTCCGCCAGAACCGTTGTCGGAATGAGCGACAGGGAAAGCGCCAGCAGGACCGAAAGCCATCGTTTTTGCATCATATGGGAATGCGCCTCCAAATTTCCGATTATGGAAATTATTATAGCATATTTCTCAGCCGCCGACTATGGACATTTCGTGAAATTATCGCAACAAAAGCCGCCGCCCCGGAAAGAACTATCCCGAGGCGGCAGCAGATGAAAATTCCCTTACGGCTGAGAAGAATGGTAAACCAATTCACCGAGAGGCTCCAGCCCATCCAATGAATAAGCACGGATTCTCCCCGATGCAATGGTATAGAAGGTATTGCCGATATAAACGCCGCGCTCGATCGCGTTGGCGGGATCGGAACGCTGAAAGCCCTCCGCAGGATTTCCGCCCTCGCTGGGCAGAGTTCCGTAAAGTTCGAAGCCGTCTTCGTTCACCTTTACCAGCAGATAGCCTGAGAAGGTCACCGTTCTGTCTCCGCTCCACGGCTCTCCGACGCGGGCGCCGGACGCGGTGCGGATCGTGGCGGGAAAGCCGGCCAGCTTCCGCTGCGGGTCATACAAAAACGCCTTGTGATTGTCCAGCACATCCGAGGAACTGCCCGCGTTGCCGAGCAGATAGCTGCTGATTTCCTTCGGGTCAGACGGATTGCTCACATCAAAGAGGGAAAGCTTCAAGCCGTCCTCGCTGCTGTCGCCCCATTGGGTCACAACGGTGTTGCGTCCGAACCCAAGCAGGGTATCTTCATCAATCGGATGCAGGTATTCCGAGAAGCCCGGGATTTTCAGTTCTCCCTTGACAACTGGCTTCTTTGGATTGGAGAGGTCGATGACAAAAAGCGGATCGGTCTGCCGGTAGGTCACCAGATAAGCCGTATTCCCCAGGAAGCGCGCCGAATAGATCCGTTCGCCCGGCGCCAGATCTTCCACCCCGCCGATCTTCTCCATCTTCTGATTATAGACAAAGAGATTGTTGACCGACTCCCCTTCCGCATTGCGGGAGGTGGTCGCAATCCGCAGATTGCCGTTGTATTCATCGAGTGCGAATTGGCTGTCCACCAGCCCGGGCACCCGCCCGCTCGACAGATAGCCCAGCGTTCCGCCGGTCACCGCAAAACGGGTCACACCGGTATCGGTGCGGTCCCACCAAAAAGCATTTTCTCCCTCGGCGGGAAGCGAAGCAGTCAGGAAGAGCGCATCAGCACTCATCATAATCTGCTCGGCCATTCCGAGCACCGCCTTTGCCTCCCGTTTTTCGGATTCGAGGTTCAGGGCGGATACCACTGCGTAGTTGAGATTTTCACGGTAGGGCGGAAGAAGGATGTCCCCCGCCTCCAGCGCGGACGCCTTGCCATTCTCGCCCATGATTGGCAGGTAGCGTGCCAGCGGGGAAACGCCGCCGTCCGGAGTAAAGCGGTATAAATCCTTATTGGTGACGAGATAGAGGGTGTTTCCGCTCAGGCGGGAGGATACGTAAACTCCATCCTGCTGGAAGCTCGCGGTTTCCCGTGGATTTTTCCGGTCGGAAAGATCATACACCACCGTTTCGACCATATCGATCAGCTCAACTTCCTCTTCTTCGGAGGGCTCGATATAATCGGGAATAATGATATCCGAGGAGTCCGCCGTTCCGCTGTCAAGCGGCTGCCGTTTTATCGCGCCAAGCAGCCCGCGCACACGGTCCTCGCTCGCCGTCTGCACCAGAATCAGACGGTCTCCGCTCACATAGAGTTCGGCATCCGTATAATCGGGCAGTTGAATGGTTGAAAGGAGCTTTAAGCCGTTGGCGGCGATAATTGCCACCTCGGCCCCGCCCGTCTGCTGATCAAAGCGGTAGTGGTAAAGGTAAACCCCGTCGGTTTTGACGATATCCGCCTCGTCGATTCCATCGATCTGCACATTGGTCGAAGAAACACCGGCGTCATATGCTTCGCCGCCGGCGGTGGCCGGATTCGCCTTGGGCGCCGCAAACATCACCGCGTCCTCTTCGACCGCCATCTCGGTCACAGATGAACGGTAATCCACCGATTTGCGCGGCGCATGGCGTTTCTCATAGATCTCGCTGACCGCGCCGTACACTTCGCTGTAATCGGCCGCCGACGGCTGTTCCGGAAGTTCAACCGCTGCCTTCGGAACAGCCGGAGCCTCCGCTTCGGCCATCTGCAAGCTTTCCAGCGGCGCGGCATCGGCTGCGGTATCCGCCGCCATTTCCGCCGTTTCCGCTGCCGCCGGGGCAGCTGAGGCGCTCGAAGCGGCGGGAGCCGCTCCGGCGGCGCTCTGGGTAATCATCGAACCCTCCATAGAGATCTGCCGCCAGCCGAACACCACCAGCGCCAGGCAGGCCGCACAGGAGGCTAACTTAAAAAAGAGGACCTTTCCCTTATTCTTTGCCTGCGGCGCCGTATCCGGGACGGGGATTTTCTCCGCCTCCGGTTCTTCCGCGGCGGCATCCCTGATCTTCTCAAGAAGATGCTCCGAGCGCAGCGATTCCGGCAGCGGAATCTCCTTTTCTTCCAGTTCGAGCAGGGCGCGCATCCAGAGGACTTCCTGTTCCAGCTCCTGCTGCGTAAATTCTTCCTGATCCTTTTCAAAATCCTGATTATTTTCCATGAATCTCCCCCCTTTCCGGTTATTCTAAGATTTTACGAAGTTTTTTCAAGGTCCGATGCAGTTTGCTGCTGACCGTTCCATGCGGAATCCCAAGCATTTCGGAAACCTCTCGTGTGGTGTAACCCTGAACGGTGGCCAGCATCACGATCTCCCGCTCGTCGGACGCAAGGGTTTTCATTGCCTCCCAGACCGAGACGCGCTCCGCTTCCGAAACGCCGCCCTGATCTGCCGGAAGATCCAGCATTTCGTCAATATCGACGTTTTTTCGCTCCTTTATGTAACCGCCGATCCGGCGCTTGCAGCGAATGGACAGAATCGTCATCATCCAGCGCTTGAAGCTGCTCTCATCCCGCAGGTTGCGGATTCCCTTGTAAGCTTCGACAAAGGTTTCGCTCACCGCATCCTCGGCATCCTGCGCGTTGCCCAGCGTGTAGAGCGCAACCCGATAAAGCTCCGGTGCGATCATGTCATACACCCGAGCAAAGCTCTCCGGGTCGCCCCGCTTTGCTGCCTTTACGATTTCAACGTCGATCACGTGACTGTCCACCACCATTCTAAGCGGTTCGTCTATCATGTGCCGAATCCGCCGGTTTTTATTGCAGGGATTCCATCAATTTCTAAAATTTTTGTTACAAAAAGGATTGCAGATTCCTTTATTTTCTCCTGATTCTGACATTGTACCCGGTTCGGCGCGGCACGTCAACCGGCTTCACTGCTTTTCACTATTCCCTCCGGAAAACAGGTAACATAGGGTCTGAAACAGAATTTTCAGATCCAGCCAAATGGAAAACGAAGCAATATATGCAAGATTTACGGCATTTTTTCGCGGCAGGATCAGGTCGGCGTAGACTCGCTCGCTCTCATCGGTGTCCAGATAACGCTCTTCACCCGCGAAGGCAAGGGAAGCGGGACCGGTCAGCCCGGCCGGAAGCAGAAGAGTCGCCAACGCGGCCCGGTCATACCGCTCGATAAAACGGGGCAGCTCGGGGCGCGGTCCGACAAAGCTCATCTCCCCCCGCACGATATTCCAAAGCTGAGGCAGCTCGTCGAGCCGCAGCCTGCGCAGAAGCCTTCCCATGCGGGTGATCCGGGAGTCCCCGCTCCCGGCCAGCTGTCCGCCGTCCCCGGGAGAGAATCTCATTGTGCGGAATTTATAGATGGTGAAGCGCCGGCCGAGGGCGGTCACCCTCGTCTGACGGTAGATCGCTCCCCCGGGGCTGTCGAAGCAGACGGCCGCCGCGATGAAGCCCATCAACGGCAGCAGAAGCGCCAGCAGAAAAAGAGCAAGCGGCAGCTCGGCTGCACGGCGAAAAAAGAGCTGCCTTCGCTTTGCGGAAAGCAGCTCAAAATAGGGGCTCACCGATTCATTTTGCATTTCGACGGGCAGCTCTGCAAATCGCCGCGGCAACATGGCGGATCTCCTTTCTGCTCATCCCCGGATAAAGCGCGTCCGGCTCCCCCTTCAGCCGGACGGTCAGTGCCGGACGGCCAAACGTCCGGTCAAATACTCCGCGCAGCCATCCCATCAGCCCTTTGCGCGGGGTCTGCAGGATGGAATCATCCCTCTCGTTTGGCATCGACTAATTCCTCCAAAAAGCCTCGATATCGTTTGGCGAGCGCAGGATAACCGTAACGTCCGGCCACCGCTCTGCGTCCCCTTTCCCCAATCACGCCGCGCTCGGCAGGAGAAAGCCGCAGCAGCGTTTCCACCGCCCGCCGCGTTTCTATCTTGTCCGACGGGGGAACGGTTATCCCGCAGCCGCAGATAGAAATCGGATTTTCAAGACAGGGAGTTTCAAAAACCACCGGACGTCCTGCGCCCATATAGTCAAACAGCTTGTTCATCGACACCCCGTAGCGGTACAGCGGAAGATTCTCGGTCGCAATCCAAAGGAGGTCCGCCTCCTGAAGCAGAGGAACGAGGGCTTCCGGCTTTACCGGATCAAACAGGTGCAGGTTTTCAGGAGCGGCGGCGGCAACCGCCGCTTTTTCCACTCCCTCCCCAATTGCGGCAAAAGCGGTCCGAGGGAGCTGACACGCCAGTTCTGCCAGACGGCCGACCGCATTGGCACGCGCGAAGCCTCCGGCATAGACAACCAACGAGCCATATTCCTTTTTCAACGCCTTGAAACGATGCAGCGTCTCCCCATCCGCGCTTCTCCGCCCCGACGGACAGGTTGCTCCGTTCGGGATGCAGATCAGCCGTTTGGGGACAATGCCGCGCTCCTCAAGATAACGCGGCAGACCCGGAAGCAGGCTCACCACCCCGTCGCTTTGCTCGAAAGCGCGGGATTCCGCACGATCGATCAGCCGCATCAGCGGATGGCGTTCGGAAAAGCCGTGCAGTTCTATCAGCGAGAGGGGCCAGATGTCGTGCAGTTCAAATACAAGGGCCGCGCCGCTCTGCTGCGCGATCCGCTTTCCCGCAGTGAAGTCAAACGGATGGGTCGATGCGCAGATCACCGCATCGGGGGAAAAATCCCGGGCGAGCACACCACAGCGGCGGGACAGCTCCCATAAAAAACGTCCGACGTTCTGCACCCGCCCAAATCCATTTCCACAATAGTCGGGAGTGGGCAGCATCCGAAACAAAATCCCCTCCTCCCGCAGAAAACCGCCCCACACCCCTGCTGGGTTCGTCCGCCGCAGGTGACTGTAGCTTCCCGCCACAATCAAGGTTCGGTCGCCCGTTCGAAGCCATTCCCTTGCGAGGCAGAACGGGCGGTATTCCATCCCCATCTCTATCGATCCCGCGTACTGGCTGATCAGCAGAATCCGCATTCTCAGTTCCTCTCAAGCCGTTCACAGAGTTCGATCAGGCGGCGCGCGTCAGGAGAAAACCCATACCGCTCATAATAAAGCTCTCTGCGCTGCGCCAGTTTTGCCCGGCTCTTTCCCGAGATTGCGTCGGCGATTGCCGTGGTGACTGAAGGCTCGTCCTCCTGGGGTACGAACCGAACCCCCTCTTCCGGCAGAAGCGCCCGCCAATGCGGAAAATCCGACGCAATCACCGGAAGTCCCGCACAGAGGTACTCAAAGGACTTGATCGGTTCGCTTTCACGGTAGGCGGCGGTATCATCCAAAAGCATCAGCCCGGCATTGGCCTGTGCATAAAGACTCGCCACCCCTTCGCGGTCAAGGCGGCCGAAGTAGCGGACACAGCGGTACTCCTCCATCCGCTGAACCTGGCGCCGCAGTCCCTCGCTTTCAAAGGAACCGGCCAGCAGCAGGATCGCTCCCGCCCGGTGACAGCAGCGGATCATCCTTGTCAAGCCCCGCTGCTCGGTGAGCGCGCCCGCATAGCAGACGGCGCGCGGAATCACCCGATAGCGGACCAGCGCAGTTTCAAACAGCTGAAAATCCGCTTCGGTAACCCGGTTGCGCACCAGCACAGCCCGTTCTCCCAGCCGAGCGGCAATCGAGGGGGTGGCTGCAACGACTCCGTCGGCATAGGGCAGCCATCGCTGCAGCTGCCCCTCCCCGAAACGGGCCGCGGCGGGCCGCATTTTTATTGGAATCCAATCCTTTTCCAGAAGCTGCGCCGGCAGGTCCTCATGCGCATCATAAATTGTCCTGCGTCCCGCCAGCTGAAGGGGCTTGAGCAGCGGCAGAAGTTCCGGATCGTGCAGCATAAAAAGGTCCGCGCGGCTCTCAAAGAGGGCGCGATAAGCGATTGACCGTCCCCGCAGCAGCCGGATCGTCCGGGTCGAGGGAAGAATCAGCCGCCGGAAACGGATACCATATTCCCCCGCCGCCTCCATCCGCGGATTGTAGATTTCCACCCGCCAGCCCGCCTGTGCCAGCGCCTTGGATTCCTTGTGGTAGATTCGGATGTCGTCATGCGGATGCAGGGTGGTCAGCATTGCAATTCGGTGATTCATCAGGATTCCTCCCTTTCTGGTTTGAGAAGCAGCAGCGGATAAAAGAGGAGAAATGCGCGGTCATAAAGCAGGCCGTAGCGGTTGGAGACAAGATTGCTCAGAACTGTAAAGCCTAAAATCATTCCGATCGCCAGACCTCTTCCCGACTCCCGCAGCAACAGTTTGAGACAGCCCCATCCGCAGGCGCCCAGCAGCCAGATCAGCGCCGCAGCTTTCAGGATTCCCCCGTCAAGAAGATCCGCCAGCAGCGCGCTGTGGGCCGACAGAGCGCCCCGCCGCAGCTCCCGGTCGGGATAAACTCCGTCAAGAGGTTTCCCGGTCCGGTCGTAGAGACGAATATTTTCTCCCCCGCCGCGCCCAAAAGCCCACTCGGCGGGCGAGTAGCCAGAAAGCTCTTCGAGTGCGATCCCCCAGATCACCCTGCGTTTGGTCAGCATTGACCCATGCCCAATGGTCTCATACCGCTCGGCTGCTGCGGTCTGGGCGCTTCCGCTTCCTCCGCCGGACACACGGTTGACCGCTTTCGGGCTGGAGGAAAGTCCCATGAGAGCGGATTGGAGCAGCAGAGTTGCCGCCAGCACCGCCAGACCGCAGCCCAGAACCGCCGCGGTCCTTCGCCGCAGACGCCCTTTTTCCGACGAAATCAGGCTCCATGCCGCGGCGGCCGCGGCAACCGGCACCGCCAGCATGACCCTGCGCGAACCGCTCAGAAGCAGTACCGGCAGAATCAAAGCCGTTACCGCCAGCGCCCAGCCCGGTCTTTCTTTTCCGCACAGGAGAAAGAAGCAGCAGATCCACCCGATAAAAAGGGCCGTTGCATACATATTGTAATCGCGGCGCAGAGAAAAACGAAGCAGGTATTCCAGAGGGGCGCTGCTCCCGCCAAAATAACGGAAAAGGGTGGTCAGGACAACCGCCAGCGAGGCCAATCCGGTTCCCGAAAAGACTGCGTCAAAGGCTGCCTCCCGCTTGCCGGACAGAAGCATTGCACCCATCAGCGCCAGCAGCAGGACGGTCACACGGTATTTTTCCCAAAGCATTCCGAATTCCTCCGAGCGGAGAAAGCCTGCAACATCCAAAATCAGGTAAAACAGAAGCGGGAGCAGCCCGTCCCGCATTTTCCACAGACGGGCGGACCAGCTTCTGAAATTTCGCAGGGATGAAATCTGCAGCGCGCATGCCGCCCCGGCGAAGCAGATCAATCCCAAATCGGCCGGAGCGGTCCCGCCGGCCGCCAATCCCCAAAACAGAAAAAAGGCGCTGCCCAAGAGTCCTATTTCCCAGCACGCTCCGCTCATACAGCTCCCTTCCTCCGTTCCAAGGCGGCACGCCCCCAGCACCAGAGAATAAGGTATCCGGCGGTCATCAAAAAACCGTAGGCAGCAAGGTAGGGCAGCAAAGAAAGCCCCCGCAAATTTGCAATCAAAACCGCCGAAGAGGTCAGCAGTAGCATCAGGAGCTGCCAGCAGGCCAACGCACGTCTTCCATCCGCCGCAATCAGCCCCGAAGCCACCGGTGCAACGGCAAATCGAACAGCAAAAAAAGGGAGCAATACGCGCATGATTTGCACCGCGCCCTCCCATCCCCTGCCGAAAATTCGGGGAATAAGCGGTGCGGCAGGATAAAGACAGAAACACGCCGCTCCGGCAATCGCCAGCATGGAAAGACTTACCCTGTCGTATAGAGGCCGGCGCCCCGGTTCGGGAAGGCCGCAGATCCATCGGAGGAAAAGCTGTCCCACAGCTGAGGAAAGCATTGCCATCGGCGCCGCCAACAGCCGTTCGACGATCGCATAGCATCCCAGAGAGGCGGGATCATAGCGCAGAACCGTTCCCTGATGCAGCCAGGCGGCGCAATGAAAAGCCAAAGCCCCCGGAAGCAGCAGAAGCGGATACTCCCGAAACTCTGCTGCGGCCTGCGCGGCGGGGCGCCAGCCTATCCGCTGCAGCGGAGAACGATTCGGAAAAAGCATCGCACATCCTCCCAAATAAGAGATCAGGTAAGCGGCCAGCAGAGCGGCCGTCTGGTCTCCCCAACCTGAAAACGCAAGCTGTGCCGCGGCCTGCAGGGCGGACCGCAGCAGGACGGCACGTCCGAGGAGACCGGGCCCGGGACCGCGCAGACAGACCGCCGATCCTATGGTGTAACATCCCACTGCCGCGGCGGTCAGGATCATCAAGAGGATGTGATTGACCGATGTTCCAAAGATGGAAGCAGCCGCCCCCATCAGCAGTGCTGAAGCTGCGACCGAAATAAGTGCTGCTTTCAGAAGAGGGCTTTCCTCTCTCTCCCGCGGCAGTGACAGGAGGGCCAGGTCATATTTCAGGCAGGACAACTGGCCTACCGATCCGGATACTGCAATCAGAATCGATGAAACGCCAAACGCCCCCGCATCGTACCTTCTCAGCACAGCCGGCGAAAATGCCAATGCAACAACCTGTGCCGCAGCGCTTGCCAATGAAAGCTGAACAGCCTCCCGAAAAAAGGGATGCGCCAATTCAAAACGCCGCAACCACTCCCCCCCAGTCTTTTTCTTCTAGTATCTGGTGGAAAAAGCGGGTTATTCATCTTGACGAAACGCATGAAACGCGATATAATAATTTTTGTTTCCGCCCTACCGTCGCTGGAGTGGCTCAGTTGGTAGAGCAGCTGATTCGTAATCAGCAGGTCGTGGGTTCGAGTCCCATCTCCAGCTCCAAAAAGAAAAGACACCCGATCGGGTGTCTTTTCTTTTTGCGGTAGGCTGCTTCATGGCTTTCGCTATGGCGAGTGATTGAACCTACAAGACGCCCTGACGGTTTTCTTGCACACGTTCTTTTCCCCCGGACTTCAAAATGAATATCTATTTGACCGCATCAGGCAAATAAATGATGCAGTTCCTGGCTTGTTTAAGCCGAAAATGGGCTCTTCTATTTCAATTTGAAAAGTTTTCGCTATTTTATGATTACGGCGCTCCTGCTTTATGCCGTCTGAAGAAGCGGCGAAGCGATATGAGCGGCAAGCGCTTTGGGATTCCTGCAGCATTGGGATTCCTGCAGCATTCAGAAAAATTTTGGACGGTCCTTTCGACAGAGACATCCTTTTCCCGGCAAAGGGGCATATCAAACCGAATTAGAAAATCCCCCTTTTGAAAATCCTCCTTTTGCAGTGAAAACAGAATTTTTGTTCTGCGTCACAGCGCGATTGGAAATTTTTTATAAACAGGAAATTGCAGAAAAAAAATATTACCGGTCGAATCCTATCTTTTTTAGCGCATTGCACAATAATATATTGACAAATCGTGAAGTTGCGTATAAAATAGTCAATGTCAAAGGGGTTATCAGGAGGACATATGGCGGACTTTTCTACAATTGACGGCGATCTGCCCGACGGCCGCCCGCTTGACGAAAGTGTTAGGATCGAGTCTTATCTGCCTTTGGTGCACAGCCGGGTCAATGTGTTTCGACACTGTGGAATCGAGCCTGATGACCTGTTTCAAGAAGGCATCATCGGTTTGCTGAATGCCGTCCGTTCATACCGCCCGGAGTGTGGTGCATCCTTTGAAACCTTTGCTTATACCTGCATCACCAACCGCCTTCGTTCGGCTGTCACCGCAGCGGGACGCAATATTTATGCGGTTAGTTACGACGAGTGGCAGAACTCCGAACATCCCCTCTCTGAGGAACCGGAAGGCGGCGCTGATCCTCAGGAAATTGTGGCCGGACGCGAAGAGATGGCGCGGTGGCGGCAGATGGTTTCACAGCGCTTGTCTGATTTTGAGCGAAGAGCCATCGGACTTTTCCTTAACGGGTATTCCTATGAAGAGATTGCCGTCGTACTGCACCATCCCGTCAAGGCGGTAGACAATGCCCTCCAGCGGGCAAGACGTAAGCTGCGCGAATAGCGGCGCGCCCATTTTCTTTTGTATGCATGCCGCACGGCTGCAGAAATAATACCCTTAGGTTACACTGTCGATCCATTTCGGTCTCAGGTTGCTGCGGGTAAATCAATCCATAAGTGAGGTAAAAAACTATGTACGCTGACAAAACCCTCAAATGCAAAGAATGTGGCGCCGAGTTTGTGTTCACTGCCGGTGAGCAGGAGTTCTATGCGGAGCGTGGCTTCGTCAATGAACCCCAGAGATGCAAGGCATGCCGCGATGCCCGCAAGAACGCATCCAGACCTGACCGCGAGATGTTTACTGCTACCTGTGCCGCCTGCGGCAAGGAGGCCAGAGTCCCCTTCAAGCCACGTGAGGACCGTCCGGTTTATTGCAGCGAATGTTTTGCAAAGATGAAGGAAGAGCAAGCCTGAGAACCCATATTTTGTTGGAAAAGCCGCCGCAAGACATTTTGTTTTGCGGCGGCTTTTATTGACAGCCGTTTTTGCGGATGATATACTGCTAACCAATGAACGGCGTCCCAAGCGGAAAATGTTCCCCTGTTTGATGAAAACCTGCGAAGGAGTATAAATTCATGCATACAATCGGAATCGATTTAGGCGGAACCACCTTATCGGCCGGTCTGGTCAATCACACGGGAAAAATTATCCTGCGCCGCACCGTCGATACAGAGCATTCCAGCGGCGAGGCGATCATCGGGCAGCTCTGCGAATTGGTACGGTCCCTTTGTGCCGGTTCCGCTTCGGCAGAGGCGGTTCAGGTGGGAATTGCCATCCCCGGTTGGGTGGATGCAGTTCGGGGCCAAGTCGTCACCTGCCCTAACATCCCGCTTCAGGGCGTTTCTCTGGTGGAACGCCTCTCCCCCATGCTTGACTGTGAAGTCAAAATCGAAAACGACGCCAACTGCGCCACCTTGGGAGAACAGAAGTTCGGCGCGGCAAAGGACTGCCGGAACGTAGTCCTCCTGACGCTGGGCACCGGACTCGGCGGAGGCGCCATGGTGAACGGGCAGCTGCTCAGCGGCGTCGGCTCCACCGAATTTGGGCATATGCTTCTGGTGCGCGGAGGGCTGCCCTGCGGATGCGGCAGGCACGGGTGCCGAGAGGTTTACTGCTCCGCAACCGCATTGATCCGAATGGCCAACGAGCACAGCGGAGGTGGATTCCGCCGTGCCAAGGAGGTTTTTGATGCGGTCGCCGCAGGCAATGCACAAGCAAAGGCCGCATTTGCAGAATATATCGGCTGTCTTGCAGATGTGATCGTTGATTTCATTACTGCGTTCCGCCCTGAGAGGATTCTTCTCGGCGGAGGAATCACCGGCGCAGGAGACGCCCTTTTTCTTCCTCTGCGTGCGGAAATCGAACGCATCTGTCAGAGCTATATCGGAGGCTTTGACATTCCTCCTGTCCTCCCCGCTCAAAACGGAAATGATGCGGGAATCCTCGGGGCCGCCGCCCTATTCTCCTGAGCATATGAAACTGATCCGGGCCGCAGGCTTCTGCGGTCCTTTCATTTGAGGGTAGAAAAGCTCCGTCCATGTATGATCGGAGAATTTGCCCGTTTTCGGGTGTCAGACGCGTGATGCAAGCAGTGAAATCTGATGTGTCCTGATCGCGCCTCCGGTTAAGCCGGAGAGTATGATGACGATCAAAATTCCTGCTTCTTCGGCTGCGCGGCAGCTGAAATTCTACAAAAAGACGCCAAAGGCCCGCGCGCAAAGGAAATTTCCTTTGCGCGGGCCTTCATCCTTTGGAATATTTACTCCTGATCAGAATCAGAAGACGGCTCAGAGGGAGGTTCCTGCTCCTCCGCCGCAGCGGATGGCCCGCCGTTTTCCTCTGGAACAGCGCCAGAAGCGGCTTCCTCCTGCTCCTTTTTCGCATCGGCGGCGGCAGCGTCAAATTCAACTGCACCCGTCGGAGCATCGGCCACCCGAATCTGCCGGTCGGCCATTCTGCCGGTTGTCATCAGGCTTTCGAAGTCAACCGCGTCGATCTTCTCCTGTTCCATCAGCGTTTCAGCAATCAGGATCAACTGATCCATATGCTCCTGTAGGGTGTGCTTGGCAAGCTCATAAGCCTGCTCGACAAGATTGCGAATTTCGTTGTCAATCTCGGTTGCCACGCCCTCGGAATAATTTCGGGACTGGTTAAAATCCCGTCCTAAAAACACTTCGCTCTGGTCATGGCCGTAGACGACCGGCCCGAGCTTATCCGAGAAGCCATAGCGGGTCACCATGGAACGAGCAAGGGTAGTCGCCCGCTCAAGATCGTTGGAGGCGCCGGTGGAGATGTCGTCAAGGACCAGCAGCTCGGCAACCCGTCCGCCAAGCAGCGTGATGATATTCTGCTGCATTTCCCGGCGGGTGTGGTAGCTCTTGTCCTCCGACGGCAGGCTCATCGTATATCCGCCGGCCATGCCGCGCGGGATAATCGAAACCTGATGCACCTTGTCGGCGGTATCCATGTAGAAGGTGACCACAGCGTGGCCGGCCTCATGGTAAGCCGTCAGCTTCTTATCTTTCTCGGTGACCAGACGGGATTTTTTCTCCGGTCCGGCAATCACCTTGATGGTCGCCTCTTCGATGGCCGGCATGGTAATCGCCTTGAGGTTGCGGCGCGCCGCAAGGAGTGCCGCTTCATTCAGGATATTTTCCAGATCGGCGCCGGTGAAGCCGGCGGTGGTGGAAGCGATTACCTTGAGGTCAACGTCAGGCCCCAGCGGCTTATTGCGCGCGTGTACCTTCAAAATTGCCTCACGGCCCCGGATATCGGGGTATCCTACAATAATCTGGCGGTCAAAGCGCCCCGGACGCAGCAGCGCAGGGTCAAGGATATCGCGCCGGTTGGTCGCCGCGATGATAATTACCCCGGAGTTGGAGCCGAAGCCGTCCATTTCCACTAGGAGCTGGTTGAGCGTCTGCTCACGCTCGTCGTGACCGCCGCCGAGGCCGGCGCCGCGCTGACGGCCGACCGCGTCAATTTCGTCGATAAAGACGATGGCAGGCGCATTTTTCTTTGCCTGGTCGAAGAGGTCGCGGACACGCGAGGCACCGACGCCGACAAACATCTCGACAAAATCGGAACCGGAGATCGAGAAGAACGGAACGCCCGCCTCACCCGCGACTGCGCGGGCCAACAGCGTCTTACCGGTTCCGGGAGGGCCGACAAGCAGAATTCCCTTGGGTATCCGCGCGCCGAGGGTATTGAACTTCTCGGGATTCTTCAAAAATTCGACGACCTCGACAAGCTCGGCCTTTTCCTCATCCGCGCCTGCGACATCCTCAAAGAGGACCTTGCGGCCCTGATCGGGGGTGCGCGCCTTGGCCTTGCCGAAGCCGGAGATGTTCCCGCCGCCGCGCGACTGTTTCATGGTGAACCACCAGAGCGCCCCCATCGCGACGATCAGAAGCAGGGTCGGCAGATAGGAAACCCAGAACGGCATCGTCTGAATCGGGATCAGCTCATAGGGAATCTTATTGGCGGGATCGGTCTGAGCGCGGTTTTGCTCCTCTACCTGCTCCTGAACAGTCGAGACAAAGAGGTTGACATTCGGAACCGTGTAGGTTTCCTCCTTGGTGCTTCCCTTCAGAGTAAAGGTCAGTTCACCGGTACCGAGATCAAAGGTATACTTTTCAATCTTCTGCTCGTCGAAAAAGGCAACAATTTCAGAGTACTGGTAGGGACTCTCAGGCTTTTTCATGCCGAACGAGCTGCTGGCAATCAGGATCAGCGCGAGCAAAACCGCCAGATAGATGAAGATGCCCCGATTCCCCCTGGAAGGCACCGGGGGCTTGTGCTGATTTGGATTGTTCAAACATTTCACTCCCTTGGATTGGAAATCGGGCTCCCCGGCCCGAAGCAGGAATCAATTGTCAGGCTGGCGCATTTCCAAAGGAAAATGCGGATGGGACAATAATCGAAAAAAGGCAGCGCCTATTTTTCGTAAACACAGGGCTTCAAAATCCCCACATAGGGCAGGTTGCGGTACTTCTCCGCATAGTCAAGACCGTATCCAACCACAAATTCATCCGGAACCGAAAAACAGCTGTAATCCGGATGGATGTCAACGCGGCGGCGCTCCGGCTTATCAAGAAGGGTCGCAATCCGGATGCTGCGCGCGCCTTTGGCCATGATATGCTCCTTGAGGTAGGAAAGGGTCATACCGGAATCGAGAATATCCTCCACGATTAGGATGTCCCGTCCGTCCAGCTCTTCATCAAGGTCTTTGATAATTCTCACTACGCCGCTCGTTTTGACGCCTTTGCCATAGCTGGTCACCGACATAAAATCGATCGAGGCGGGAACGCTGATCGCCCGCATCAGATCAGCCATAAAAACGACCGAGCCCTTGAGGACGCTGACCATCATCAAATTCCGATCGGCATAGTCCCGGGAGATCTGTTCCCCCAGCTTTTTGACCGCATCGGCGAGCTGCTGCTCCGAAATGAGCACCGACTGGATATCATCCTGCATCATGTTGCGTTTCCTCCCGAATTTCTAAAAAGATCGCCCTTCGGGTTTTCTCCGAAAAGGCCGCCCGTTCCCCAGCGCCGAAGCCCTCCGCCCAGAGGATGCCCTGCTCATCCTCAAGCAGAACCAAGCCCTGGCGCAGGAACGGCGGGATCGCCGCCGCGTTCATCAGTTTTTTCAGCGATTGGGTGCGGCGGCCGGCAAGCCGGATCACATCTCCCTCCCGCCGGGAACGAAGCCTGATAATCTTATACATTTTATCACAATCCAGAAGATTTTCAAATTGAAAACCGGATTTATTTACAAAAAATTTTATCTCCTGTCCGGCAATTTGATGAATGCACAGGATTCTTCCGCAGGGAAGGGCTATTTCCTGTAATTGAGGGCCATCAAGGTCGATAGAAAGCGGAGAGATCGGCTCCAACGGGACCTCCCGCAGTAGCACGGCCCGCGAAAGATCCACGGCCATCCGCCAATGGGGAGCAAGCTGAAGCGTTCCGGTTCCGGCCAAGCAGCGGTCAAGGCGGAGCAGCCGTTCCTGATCAAAGTCCAGCCCAAATCCGCTGCAGACCAGCTTGAATGCACGCAGCCGCAACGGCTGCGGCTGCGCCAGCAGAGTCTGCCGGTCCCAGGAAGCGGCCTCCGCGGAATCCGGCAGTCCGGTCAGCCGGACGGAAGATCTCCGCCGGGGCGGTAGAGCCGCACACTCCAGCAGCTCCCGGGCAGAACGCTCCAGCAGGCTGCGGTCCCCGCGAAGGCCCTCGGTCATCCGCAGGATTCCCTGTGAAAAATCGGGATTCTCCTTTCGCAGAAGGGGGATAACATGGTGCCGCAGCCGGTTGCGCAGCTGAGCGTCCTCCAGATTGGTGCGGTCGGTCCGGTAATCCTGACCGATTCTATCCAGATAATCCTCCAGCTCCGCGCGGGTGACCCCCAGCAGCGGCCGAATGATCTGCCCGCGCACCGGAGCGATCCCGCAGAGTCCGTCGAGCGCGGTTCCGCGCAACAGGTTCAAAAGCACCGTCTCAGCATTGTCATCCGCATGGTGTGCAGTGGCAATTTTGCCGGCGGAAGCCTCCCGCAGCGCGCGGTAACGCAGCTCCCGCGCCCCTTCTTCAATGGAAAGCTTATTTGCTTTACAGTAAGATCGAACATCAATTCGCCGAACCGACAAAGGGATTCCCAGTCTTTCGCAGAGCCTCCGACAGAAAGCCTCGTCCCCATCCCCCTCTTCTCCCCGAAGCTGATGGTTGACGTGACAGGCTGTCAGGGTCAGGAAATAGCAGGGCGCCAGTTTCCTCATCACATAAAGCAGGGCGACCGAGTCCGCCCCGCCGGAAAGCCCGACGGTGACACAGTCGCCCTGCTGGAGCATCCGATGCTGTTCCACAAAAGAAATGATCCGATCAATCATCGCGTCCAAACTCCGGGTTGGTGAACTTGGTGTGCTCGCCATCCCATCCGAAAGCCACGGTTCCGGTTTCGCCGTGGCGGTTTTTTGCGACAATGCACTCAGCCGAGCCGGGGCTGTCGCTTTCCTTGTTGTAGTAGGCGTCTCGATAAAGGAAAAGCACGATATCGGCATCCTGCTCGATCGACCCGGATTCGCGCAGGTCGGAAAGCATCGGCCGCCGGTCCTGACGGGACTCCGGGCCGCGGGAAAGCTGCGACAGGACAATCACCGGGACGTTGAACTCCTTGGCCATGATCTTGAGGGCGCGGGTCATCTCCGAAACCTCCTGCACGCGGTTGTCCGAACGCTTCTTCCCATCCCCGCCGGTCATCAGCTGGAGGTAGTCGATCACCACCAGCGAAACGTCGCGCAGGCGGCGCAGCTTGCCCTTCATCTCTCCGATATGAATTCCCGCCGTATCGTCGAGATAGACCGGCAAAGGCGAGAGCTTTTGGGTGGCAACGGCAATCTTTTCCCAATCGTCGGTGCTGATGGTTCCGCGCCGCAGATGGTCTGAGGCGATCAGCCCTTCTGAAGCGATCAGGCGTTCCACCAGCTGCTCCTTGCTCATTTCGAGTGAAAAAATCGCTACCTTTTTATCGAGCTTGGCCACATTCAGGGCCAGATTCAGGGCAAAGGCGGTTTTTCCCATGCCGGGACGCGCCGCCAGTACCAGCAGGTCGGATTTGTTCAGGCCGGTGATCACGTTATCGAGCAGCGGATAGCCGGTCGAAATTCCGATATAATCGGCCCGGTCCTCGCCGCCCAGCCGCTGGAGCCGGTCGTAGGTCCCGATGATCACATCTTTGATATGGACAAATCCGGAGCTGTCCCTTCCCTGGCGGATGTCATAAATTCCCTGTTCTGCAAGGTCCATCAGCAGATTGGGATCGGTGTTGCCCTCGCGCGAGGCGCCGATAACCTCCTCGAAGGTCGAGATCAGGCTTCGCAGGCAATATTTCTCCTTCACGATCCGGGCATATGCCTCGACGTTCCCGGTGGTCGGTACAATCTGCACAAGCTGCGTCAGATAAATCTTCGCATCCTGATCGGTCGGGAAGATTTCTTCGCGGCACACCTGCTCAAGAATCGTGACAAAGTCGATTGACTCGGAAGCAATAAACATCCGCACGATAATCGAAAAAATGTCCCTGTGCTGCTGACGGTAAAAACTCTCCGGCTTCAGGTACTGCAGGACGGTCGGAATGCACTGCGCGTCGATCAGAAGCGCGCCGAGAACCGACTGTTCGGCCTCCAGATTATAGGGCAGGTCCTGCGGAAGGTCGCCGAGATAGGGGGTCAGCTTGGTTTCCTTTTCGATGGCGGAGCCCTCCTCCCATTCGGTGCAGCCGATTATTCACAGACGGTCAGCTGAACCTTAGCTGAAATCCCCGCATACAGCTTGACGGCTGCCTCATAGTCGCCGTAAGCTTTGATGTCACTGCCGATCGAAACCTTCTTCTTATCGATCTCGGTGCCGATCTGGGCGCTGATCGCCTCGGCAATCTCCCTGGTGGTTACCGCGCCGAAAAGCCGTCCCGCAGAACCCGCCTTGGCATGAACCTGAATTTTCAGCTTCGAAAGCTGATCGGCAAGCTCCTGAGCCGCTTTCCGGTCCATCTCGTCGTGATAGGCCTTCGACTCCTGCTTGGCCTTCATCTCCCCCACCGCCTGAGTAGTGGCGGGCTGCGCCAGTTTTCTGGGGAGCAGGAAATTGCGGGCATATCCGTCCGAAACCTCGTGCATTTCACCCTTCTTACCGGTGCCCTTTACGTCGGATAACAAAATCACTTTCATTTGATATTCCTCCCAATCGATATCTGAATGCCGCCGCTATTCCTGCGGCTTGTTGTGCTGGTCGTAGCTTTCAATGGCCTCCAGCAGCTTCTGGCGCGCGTCCTCAAGCGAGATGTTGGGAATCTGGGTCGCTGCCATTGTCTGATGGCCGCCGCCGCCGAGCGCCTCCATAATCACCTGAACATTGATTTTTCCCATCGAGCGCGCCGACATGGAAACGGTATCCCCGTACTCATACAACACGAAGGAAGCGTCCACCCCGCTGATCGACAGCAGTTCGTCGGCCGCCTGCGGCGCCACAAGCTTAATATCCTCGCTGACCGTCGTGTTGATGGCGATCGCGCAGCGGTGATAGATTTCAGCCGAGGAAACCAGCCGGGAACGGCTCTGGTAATCATCCATCGTCGAAGAGAACATCTTGCGGACCTCTACGGTGTCCGCCCCCTGGCGGCGCAGATAAGCGGCCGCTTCAAAGGTCCGCACACCGGTCCGAATGGTAAAGTTGCGGGTATCAAGCATGATGCCTGCGAGCAGCGCTTCCGCCTCAATGCGGGTGACATAGCACTGCCTGCCAAAATACTGAACCAGTTCGGTCACCATCTCGGAGGCCGAAGAAGCATACGGCTCATGGTAAAAAATCACCGCGTTGTCAATATAGCCGACCATCCGGCGATGGTGGTCGATGACCGCTACGTTTTTGCAGAGGTGATACAGCTCGGCCGATTCCAGCACATGTTCAAGATGGGTGTCCACCACGATCAGAAGTGTTCGTGCGTCGATCCGATCAAAGAGATCGGACGGATTATAAAAGCTGTTTTCATATCCGTTTTTCTCCAGCCGTTCAAGCAGAGGACCGACCAAATTTTTTGTGCGGTTGATTGCCACCGCGGCGGATTTTCCCATCTGGCGGGAGGCTCGCAGCAGACCGACCGCCGCACCGAGAGAATCGAGATCGGCAAACTTGTGACCCATGATGACAACATTGGAGCTGGTTTCGATCAATTCCGAGAGCGCGGTAGCTACAATGCGGGTCTTGACTTTGGTACGCTTTTCGATTCCCTTGGAAAGCCCGCCGTAAAAATCATAGCCGTTGGGGGTTTTGACCGCGACCTGATCCCCTCCGCGGCCCTGTGCCATATCGAGCGCCTGACGTGCGGCCTGTTCACCATCCGGATAGGAGGAAACATCCCTTGCCACGCCGATGGAAAGGGTCACCGGCAGCTTATCAACCCCCGAAAGGGAGCGCACCCGGTCAAGCAGCACAAAGCGCTTTTCCACAATCCCCTTCATGTAGCGTTCCTCGATCACCGCGAAGAACTTGTCGCGATCGGTCTTGATGACAAAGCCGTTATTCTCGCTGACAAACTGCTCAATGACATATTCCACCTGGGCGATCAGCTGGGACCGCTCGTTTTCCCGGGCATCCTGAAGCACTTCGTCGAGACTGTCGATCATGATCGCGAAAAGACTGGGCCGGGAAAGCCAATACTGCTTGGCATCGTGCTTGAGGGCGGTATCCTCATGCAGGTAATAGGTATGCATTCCCTCGTGCGCTCCCTGCCCTTTTACCGTATAAACGCTGTAGTCCCTGCGGTCAATGACCGTAGGGAAACAGCCGCTTTCAGGAATCGTTTCCCCGAGCAGCCCCGCGACCGGCATCCCGTACCAGTCCCGTTCGCCGAGCACTTTCTGATAGGCATCCTCACTGTACCAGACAATCTCGTTTTTTTCATCGGTCACCAGCACAGGCATCGGAATCTCAGTCGGCGTTTTGGCGAGCAGGTCCTCAACGCGCTTGCCGGTGTCCTGTGCGAACCGCTTCAACGCCTGATCGGCCCGCATCAGCACCAGCAGAGAAAGGAGAATCACAGCGGCAGAAATAGGAAGAAAAACGCGATAAGCCGTCGGATTCCAATAAAATGCGGCTGCGGTCAGCACCACAAGCGCGACCAGCGGAATGCGTATCGCAATGCGATAGAGTTTTTCATGCTTTCGCATAGCAGCCCTCCTGTATCAAACAATCCGATGAGTAAATCTGCACTCCATTATAGACCATCCCCATAAAATTGTAAATAAAATAACTGAGGATGGATTATCCTTGATGTCGAATTTCTTCGACACCGGACGCAGAGGGAGCGGACATACCGCATAACCCTGGCGCCCATATACCGTACAGGGCGGCCGTCGCAGGAGACAGCCGCCCTGTTTGATACGCCGCGCTTCTTTGCGCCGCCTTTATCGAACCGAGGCGGCCGGACGGCCGCTGCGGGGTTCTGCCGCAAGGGATCAGACCTCCTGAATAATCGGCAGAATGATCGGGCGGCGTTTGGTTTTGTTGAACAGATAACCGCCGAGCTGATCACGCACCGCCTGCTTGAGGTTGGACCACTCGCGTCCCCCCTGCCCATTGCCGGCGGAAGCAAGCGCCTGGCGGCAGACCTGGCGCGCCCCCACCAAAAGCTCCTCTGATTCCCGCACATAGACAAAGCCGCGGGAAACGACATCGGGGCCCGCGAGAATTGCGCCGGTCCTGGAATCGATCGTTGCAACAGCGATGATCAGGCCCTCTTCCGAGAGCATCTTGCGGTCGCGTAGCACGATACTGCCAACATCCCCGATACCGCTGCCGTCCACCATAACTGCACCGGTCGGAACAGTAGTCACAGACTTGATTGAATCGGCGGTCAGCTCGATCACCTGTCCGATTTCGGAAACCATGATGTGATCGTCCTGCATCCCCATCTCAAGGGCAAGCTCCCGGTTTTTGGCAAGGTGCTTGTATTCTCCATGAACCGGGATGAAATATTTCGGCTTGGTCAAGCCGAGAATCGTGCGAATCTCCTCCCGACAGGCATGGCCGGAAACATGGATTCCCATGCTGCTTTCATAGATCACATCAGCCCCAAGCTTCATTAGGTCGTTGATAACCCTGCCCACCAGCTTTTCATTTCCGGGGATGGGGTTAGCCGAAATAATGATGAAGTCATGCGCCGTCACGCTGATTTTCCGGTGCTCGCCGCGGGCCATACGGGTCAGAGCGCTCATTGGCTCCCCCTGGCTGCCGGTTGTGATGATCACCAGCTTGTCGTCCGGAATTCCTTTCATATGATCGACATCGAGTATGGTATCCTTCGGCGCCTTGAGATAGCCTAGCTCCAGCGCCTTGGCGGTCACATTCTCCATGCTGCGTCCCGAGACGACGACCTTGCGCCCATGCCGCACCGCCACATCGATGACCTGCTGAATGCGGTGGACGTTCGAGGAGAAGGAAGCGACGAGAATCCGGCGGTCACCCGCCTTATCAAAAAGCATCTCAAAGGCTTCGCCCACACGCCGTTCACTCGGCGTCATGCCCGGACGCTCGGCATTGGTGGAATCGCTCATCAGCGCAAGAACTCCATGGCGCCCCAGCTCGCCGAAACGGGCCAAATCAATCATCTGTCCGTCGACCGGCGTATAGTCAATCTTGAAGTCGCCGGTATGCACCAGCGTGCCCGCCGGTGTAAAAATGGCGAAGGCACATGCGTCGGGAATCGAATGATTCACCGCGATGAACTCTACCGAAATGCTGCCGCAGCGAATGGTATCCCCCGCCTTGACCACATTGAGCTTGGCGCTCTTGAGATTTCCGGCTTCCTTGAGCTTTCCTTCGACCAGACCGATCGTCAGTCTCGCCGCATACACTGGAATATTGAGCTCCTTGAGCAGGTAGCTCAAGCCGCCAATATGGTCCTCATGACCGTGGGTCAGAAAAATCCCCCGCACTTTTTCCCGATTCTGCACCACATAGGTAAAATCGGGGATAACCAGATCGATGCCGGGCATATCGTCGTCCGGGAAGGCAAGTCCGCAGTCAACAATGACAATATCCTGCTGCGTCTCGATCACCGTCATGTTTTTGCCGATCTCCCCGAGGCCGCCGAGCGGGATGATGCGAACCGGATTTTTCGCTTCTGCTCTGCTTTGGCGGGGACGGCGTCCGACTTTCTTGGGAGCGGGCGGCTGCGCCGCGGCAATCTCCGCGGCGGCGGACTGCGCCGCTTCCTGAACCGGCGCAGGTTTTTTTCTAGGCCGTCCGCGCCGCTGCGCAGGCTTGGCCGGCTGCTCCGGCTCCTGTCTTTCCTTGACCATCTTGACCGCCTGCGGAGCAGGCGGCTTTCCGCCGCTTCTTTTCTCCGGATGTTCCGGCGTTTTCATCGGAGCTTCAGCCTTCTCTTTCTCCGGGAAAAGCTCGGTGATGCTGCCGACCAGCCGATCCGCATCCAGCTCGACCCTCCCGTACAGGCCCGTTTCGCTCAGGACAGTCGTTTCAGACTCCTTGCTCTGCGAATTGGACGCACCCTTGGAACGCCGCGGGAAAAAACGTCTTCCCCCGGCTCCGTTTTTATTATTTTCTGGCACGAAATAACCCTCCAAATTTAAGTTTTCATGAATTACACCGACAAATGAGCCGGCAATTTATGTAAGTTCCACCGCTTATTTTCCGGTCCGCGATGGAAAAAAACAAATCAAATTTTAAACAGGGGCTTCCAAAAAGCGCCCATATATTTGATTATTATAACTTCATTTCCCGAAATTGTCAATCTCCGCCTCAAAACCGCTGTGTTCATCGCCCCAATTCTCTTTGCGGTCCTATTGTGCCCCGAGCAGGAATAGTCTATAATAAAATTAACACAGCAACGGAGGATTTTTATGTCGATCGCACAGGAACAAAACGGAATGGTTTCTATCTTTACCGACGGAGCCTGTTCCGGAAATCCGGGACCCGGAGGCTGGGGCGCAATTCTGCGCTACCATGGAACCGAGCGTGAGCTTTCAGGCGGTGCCGCACAGACCACCAACAACCGTATGGAGCTGACCGCGGCGATCGAGGCGCTTTCTGCCCTGAAGCGCCCCTGTTCGGTCGTTCTTTACAGTGATTCCAAGTATCTGATCGACGCGGTGGAGAAGGGATGGGCCAAGGGCTGGAGGGCGCGCGGCTGGGTAAAGGCCGACAAAAAGCCGGCGCTGAACTCCGATCTCTGGGAGCGGCTGCTCGGGCTGCTTGAGATTCATGAAGTTCGCTTTGTCTGGGTCAAAGGACATAATGAACACCCTGAAAACGAGCGCTGCGACCGGATGGCGGTCGCAGAAAGCAAAAAATTTTAAAAGCCTATTGCATTTCTCTACTGTTTTGGTATAAAATAATAATCGACCGATTTAGTCGTATTTAGGCAGTGAAGATTTAAGCCGGATGCCTCTGTAAGCCGGCAAAGCATCCCCCTCTTCCCTGCGCCGTTCCCTTGACCTATTAAACTTTCAGACGCGGCCTTGTTGTGCGCAATTAACGTCTACTAAATTAGTAGACTTTGCTAACCCGGCCGCCGCTGGCAAACTCACAACGATGACGGTGGTTCCACCGTCCGGGAGGTATCATCATGGAAAAACGCTTTGTATACGCGGATCATTCCGCAACCACCCCTATTTCCAAACCCGTTCTCAACGCAATGCTCCCCTATCTGACCGAGGGATACGGCAATCCCTCAAGCATCTACTCCAAGGGGCGCGAGGCCAAAAAGGCGCTGGAATCCGCCCGCGGGCAGGTCGCTGAAGCGCTCCACGCCAAACCCTCGGAAATCTATTTCACTTCCTGCGGCACCGAGTCGGACAACTGGGCAATCAAAGGCGCGGCGGCGGCGGGAGCGCGGAAAGGGAAGCGGCATCTCATCACCACCAATTTTGAGCATCACGCGGTGCTGCATACCATGCAGATGCTGGAAAAAGAAGGATTTGAGGTTACCTATCTGCCGGTCGATAGCCAAGGGCTGATCACCGCCGCTCAGGTGCGGGAGGCTATCCGGCCCGATACCGCACTGGTCAGCATCATGTATGCCAACAACGAGATTGGCACCATTCTCCCGATTCCCGAGATCGGAGCGGTCTGCCGGGAGGCCAGGGTTCCATTTCACACCGATGCGGTACAGGCGGTCGGTCAGGTTGCCATCGATGTCGGTGCTCAGCAGATCGATATGCTTTCGCTTTCCGGCCACAAGCTCAACGCCCCGAAAGGGGTCGGCGTCCTCTATCTGCGCAGCGGCCTTGTGATCGATACCTTTATGCATGGCGGCGCACAGGAACGCGGACGCCGCGCGGGAACCGAGAATCTCGCCTCGATCATGGGGCTTGCCGCAGCCATCACCATTGCCTCCTTCCAAATTGAGGAGCGCGCGGCGCGCAGGACTGCAATGCGTGACCGCCTGATCGACGGGATTCTCGGTCAAATTCCCCGCTGCCGTCTCAACGGCAGCCGGGAGCACCGCCTGCCGGGGAGCCTTAACATCTCATTTGAAGGAATCGAGGGAGAATCGCTCCTTCTGCTGCTTGATATGAAGGGGGTCTGCGCCTCCTCCGGCTCAGCATGTACCTCCGGCTCGCTTGATCCGAGCCATGTGCTTCTTGCTATCGGTCTCCCCCATGAAATTGCACATGGGTCGCTGCGTCTCTCCCTCGGAGATGAAAACACGATGGAGGACGTTGAATATATTCTTGAGATTCTCCCCCCCATTATCGAACGGCTTCGTTCCATGTCCCCTGTCTGGGAAAAGCTGATGGCCGAACAGCGCGCACAAAGCGTTGGCTGACGGCGGAAAGGACGGTAAAAGCAATGCTGTATTCTGAAAAAGTTCTTGATCATTTTTCCAATCCCCGTAATGTCGGAGAGCTTCCCGACGCAAATGGCGTGGGTGAGGTGGGAAACGCTGTTTGCGGCGATATCATGAAGATGTACCTGAAAATCGAAAACGGGATGATTCAGGATGTAAAGTTTAAGACCTTCGGCTGCGGGGCAGCGATCGCAACCAGTTCGATGGCCACCGAACTCATCAAGGGAAAGTCCCTCGAGGATGCCCTGAAGCTGAGCAATCAGGCTGTAATTACCGCTCTTGACGGACTTCCTCCCGCCAAAATTCACTGTTCTGTTTTGGCGGAGCAGGCGGTACGGGCAGCGTTAGCCGACTATTACCGCCGTCAGGGAATCGATCCCGAGCCGATCGTCGGCAAGCTGAAGGACGATCCTCACCACTGTGAGAGCTGCTCTTCCTGCGCTAACCACTGAAAAATAAAAAGCCTTTTCCTCTGAATGGCGAGCCATTTAGAGGAAAAGGCTTTTTATTGGGAGGGAAACGACCGGCTCTGCCGGTGGAGGCACCCCGCAAAAAGCTTTTGCTTCAAGCTTCGGGCTTCGAGCGAAGTGAATCTCTGATGCCAAATTTCCAACGATAGAAAGTTGCTGTCAGTACAACAACCGCCTGTTTACGGGCTGCGGAGCAAGCGATGCAAGTGAAATAAATTCCATGCGTCTTGGGACGCTTGCCGGTAACTGCCCTGATGGGCCATTCAAGCCGCCGGCTTAACCGGCGATCATGACTCCTGCGCAGCGATCCAGGCAAGAAGCTCCTCCAACTGATTCTCGGAAAAAACGGCAATTCCGCTGCAGCGCAGCAGCTCGGCGGTAACTCCTTCTCCCGGGATGCGCTTTCCGGTGAAGCTTCCATCGTAGATGACGCTGCTTCCGCAGGAAGGGCTGCGCTCCTTGAGAAGCGCACAGCGGCACCCCTCCCGCTGCGCAAGCTCCAGCGCCGCAGAAGCTCCGGCAAAAAAGGCGGCGGTTACATCGGCGCCCTCACAATTTCGCACATGCTCCCCCACTCTTTCAGCAGGACTGCGCGGGGTGGGCAGCCCGCCCAACTGTTCGGGACAAACAGGAACCAAAGTACATTTTTTCAAACGATTTTGAAAAATCATCGGATCATAACCGCCGCCGTCATACCGGCAGCATGTGCCCAGCAGACAGGCGCTGACCATCAGTTTCATTTCCCCTCCTATATTAGCACTCGAACAATTAGAGTGCTAAGAATTAAAAGTTTTTTCACTTTTCATCGCACATTTTTTCGATTTTATTTGGTATCTTATAGTTGTTGAAAGAAAGAGCACCCGGAGAACACAAAGAGGGCCTTCTTCCGACAGCAACATACCAACAATGATCAAGCAAACAATGAATGGAGGTTTTTGTATGTTCGATCTTATGCCTTATGGACGCAGAAATCAGGTTTTTAACCCCTTCCATGATCTGGACAATTTGGAGAAGCACTTCTTCGGCGGATTGGGAATCAGCGAATTCAAAACGGATATCACCGAGAAGGACGACGCCTATCTGCTGGAGGCAGACCTTCCGGGATTCCGCAAGGAAGACATCCAGGTCGATGTCGAAGATCACTTCCTTGTAATTCGTGCCGAACGTTCGGCCAAAGAGGAAAAAACCGAGGAGGGCAAGGTGGTCTACCGCGAACGCAGCTACGGCTCGTTCAGCAGAAGCTTTGACATCTCCAACGTCGATGCCGGCAAGATTACCGCCAAGTACGCAGACGGCGTACTTGCCCTGACCCTGCCGAAGAAAGTGCCGGACGCTCCGTCCGCACGCCGTCTTGAGATTCAGTAAATCTGTCTATCCTCCCTTTTCTTCATGAAGCGGGGGCGGAGCGGTTTTTCCGCTCCGCCCCCGCTTTTGTCAGAAAAGCTCATTCCTCCTGCGCATCAGAAAGGGTTCCCTGGTTAGCAGCCTTGAGATAAGCATTGATAAAGCCGTCAAGATCACCGTCCATGACGGCGTTGATGTTCCCGCTCTCGAATCCGGTGCGGTGGTCCTTAGCCAGCGTATAGGGCATAAAGACGTAGGAGCGGATCTGGCTTCCCCAAGCAATCTCTTTCTGAACGCCCTTGATGTCGTCGATCTTCTCCAGGTGCTCCCGTTCCTTGATCTCGACCAGCTTGGACTTGAGCATATTCATTGCCATCTCGCGGTTCTGGAACTGGCTGCGCTCGTTCTGGCAGGCCACCACAATACCGGTCGGAATATGGGTGAGCCGCACAGCCGAAGAGGTCTTGTTAATGTGCTGCCCGCCCGCGCCGCTTGCGCGGTAGACATCCATTTTAATGTCTTCGTCGCGGATTTCGACATCCATCGAATCGTTGATCTCGGGAATCACTTCCAGCGAAGCAAAGGAGGTATGCCGGCGTCCGGAGGCATCAAACGGTGAGACCCGCACCAGCCGGTGCACCCCATTCTCCGATTTGAGAAAGCCGTAGGCATTGTGGCCGTTGACAAGAACCGAAGCGCTCTTGACCCCAGCCTCATCCCCTTCCAGATAATCGAGAAGCTTATAGGTGAAGCCGTGGCGCTCGGCCCAGCGGGTGTACATCCGGTAAAGCATCTGCGCCCAATCCTGCGCCTCGGTGCCGCCCGCGCCCGCATGAAAGGTCAGGATGGCATTGTTCGAATCGTAGGGGCCGGTCAGCAGCGTGGCCAGCTTCATCTCTTCCAATTTCGCTTTTGTGCGTTCACAGCCCGCCCTGATCTCCTCCGCCAGACTCTCATCCTCTTCTTCCTGAGCGATTTCAATCAGAGTGGCGGCATCATCGTATTCCCGCACCAGCCCGTCGTATTCCGCCAAGGTATCCTTGAGCTGCTTGGTCTTGGTCACGATTTTCTGCGAATTCTCCAGATCGTTCCAAAAGCCCGGCATGGCAGCCTTTTCTTCCAGTTCCTCCACCTGCTCGGCGATCTTCTGGTATCCGATCGCTTCCGCAAGATCATCAATATCGGGCCGCAGCGCCTGTAGAGAAAGTCGCAGTTCTTCTATTTGAAGCATGATATCCATCCTTTATATTGGTGTTGTGTCCGGTATACGATCAGGCCGCTCCGGCAGCTTCCCGGCTTTTCAGCCGCCGGATTTTATTATACGTGGATTACTTCGCTTTGTAAAGCCAATATCCGGCCTTTCGTTCATAAATTATAATATTGTGGTTTCCCCAATCCTATTGTATAATATTTTCAAAAGGTCCTGTAAAATGCCGCCGGCTCCGGCAGACAAGCTCCGGCCGGCGGAAATGAGGTGTTCTATTTTGAGTAAATATACTGGTATCCCATGCTCCCGCTGCGGCCACACTTTTACCGATCAGGACGACGTTGTAGTATGCCCGGAATGCGGTGCGCCGCACCACCGTTCCTGTTTCCGTGAGCTGGGACACTGCGCGCTTCAGGAACAGCATGGCCCGGATTTTTCCTGGAGCTACCATTCCGCCCAACCCGAATCCGAGGGAACGTCTCAGACAGTGATCTGCTCCCGCTGTGGAGCGGCTACTCCCGCCGAGCTTCCCAACTGCCAGATGTGCGGCTCGCCTCTCTCCGCCGACGCGCAGGAGCCGCCTCCCCTTCCCGGTCAGGGACAGTATGCCCGGCATTCCGCTTCCAACTTCGGAACCTACTTTGATGACTGGGAGTACAACGGTGTAACTGCCCGTGAATTCTCTGCCTATACCGGAACCGGCTCCTACTATTTCCTCAGCCAGTTCAAACGCCTGGTGCATTCCCGGCAGAATATCAGTTGGAACTGGTGCGCCTTCTTTTTTGGCTTTCTTTATTTCTTCTATCGGAAGATGTACCGGCTCGGCGCTGCCCTGCTGGCTTTTTATATTGCGTCCTCGCTTCCGACGATGCTTTGCTTCTTTATCAGACCGTTTGATCAGCAGATGGTTTTCTACGGAATGCAGGTCAGCTACAACGCACAGCTTTTAGATCGGTTGGCGGTGCTCAGTAATATCATGGGATTTGCACAATGGGCCCTGATGATCCTCTGCGGTTTATTTGCCAATAAGTTCTATCTGCAAACTGCGCTGCGTACTATCACGCAGTTCCGCCAAGGACGCCAAAACGATCCACAATATTATACCGATCTTTACCTGCTCGGCCGTCCCAATCCGCTCATCATCGCACTGCTGTTTGCCGCCTTTTTTATCACCACCGGATTTCTCGGCACCTTTATGCAGATCGTTCCAGTTGCTTAAAGCTTATTATCGGCAGGAGGCGCACCCAATCGGGTACGCCTCCTCTTTTTGGCGCCAATATAAAAAGTCCGCCGCATCAAAGCGACGGACTTTTATTCTGGAGGCGCCACCCGGAATCGAACCGGGGATGAAGGTTTTGCAGACCTCTGCCTTACCGCTTGGCTATGGCGCCATTGCAATACCGCTAATGCGAGACAGCTTTTATATTATACACAAGAACACTGTCTTTGGCAATACCTTTTTGAAATTTTTTTGCAGATTCTGCATCCGGTGATTCCTTCTGTTTCCAAACATAAAGGGATAAGCGGGTATTCATAGAGGGCACGCGCAATTTTCTACAGCAATGGACATCTACGCCCATTGCCCATCAAAAACCAGAAAATTGCAACAGCTGCGAAAAGCTCCAACTACAAGTCCCTTTTTCGCGCTGCTTCGAAAACAAAATCAAAATTCGGTCATTCACTGTGTAATTTCCGCGCCCGGAGGCTCTGACAAAGATCGTCGGCCATGCCAGCTACGAGACAAGCGTTGACAAATATGATGATGTGGTGAATCTGGATTTTCTGCAGAGAGAGGCAAAAAAGGGGCTTTAATGCCGCCCTGAATTAAGAAAACATTTAAGCAAAGAACGGTATAGCTTCCGGCTATGCCGTTTTTTGCTGCTTTTTTGTTGTATGCTGGGCTTCATCAATAGCCCGTGCAAAGTCAAATGCACCGATAAAGTTGTAGACAATGGTAATTTCTCGCGTCTTGGTTTTCCTGTCTGCATGGGAAACTTCGATGCGGTCTATAAACTCTCGCAGAAGCGTTGCGTCAAGTTCCTGCATATCCGTGTACTTCTTCACCGTTGCGATAAACGCCTTGACATTGGTTTTCTGCTGTTCCTGCTGTTTCAGTTCCTTGCGTAAAACCTCTGCCATAGATTTAAGGTTGCTCTGTTCCAGCTCGTAGTCGCGGGACATCTTAATAAAGCGTTCATCCGATAACTTGCCCATTACATTGTCCTCATACATTCGGGATATGATACGGTCAAGCTCTGCAATTCTTTGATCTGCTTTTGAGAGAGCTTCGCGCTTCCTTGCAAACTCTGCGTCACGATCCCGCATACTGCTGTCTGCCGCTTCCTGTATAAACTCGGCTTCATACTCCGTCACATGCTGGATTGCTTCGCGCAGATTTTGCTTCCTGCCTGTCTTGCTGGCACTTTCCCCACGTTCCAAGTCGGGATATTTCTCCACCATATATGGATACCCGATATATTTCTCCGCCTCGGCAATCAGCGTGGCAAAGGTTTCATCTTCCAGCGCCGATGCGGGAATTTCATAACCTGCAGGCCGGTTTGTTATATACCTGCTTATATATTCAGAGTTGCCGAACAGATCCGGTCGGTTGCCCAGCACAGACATATACAGGGCATATTTGCTCAAAGTTTCCTCGCCCATGATGTACACGGGAACATGGGAAATGTCAGCCCATGCCTTGCGCCACAAGAGGGTGTTGTCCTTGTCGTTCCAGCCTGTAAGGTCAACTTTGTGTGTCTTGTATCTGCCGCTTGGCAAGCGGATACGCTCGCCGTTTTCATCAAGGTCATATTCCTTTTTGGACTTCGCCGCCCATGTGCCGCGCTCGTCAAGTGGTCGCATAGTCAGCATGATATGACAATGGGGATTGCCGCTGTCGGTGTCGTGAATGGCAAAATCCACACACATTCCTCTGGAAACAAATTGAGAGGAACAGTATTCCCGGACAAGCCGGATCTGTTCCTCTCTGGATAATTCTATGGGGAGCGCCGCGTCAATCTCTCTGGCAAGCTGGGCGTTCCCAGCTTTCTCGTAAAGTTCCACGCTGTTCCACAAGGTTGAACGGTCAGAGAAAGAGGGTGGTGCGTGGGACGGCAGCATGATTTCGGTATGGACAACGCCGCCTTTGCGGGTGTAGTCATGTGTCATTCCGTCCCATTCGTTTGTCAGCTTTTCGCCGCTTCGGTAGGCGGCTGCGGCAACGGCTGATTTGCCTTTTCCTCGGCTCACAATGCCGATGTTCCAATGGTAAATGGCTATGGGTATCACCTCCCGGATAGGATAACAAAACCCGCAAAAAGGGTACAGACGCCAACGGCGGGTGTGCTGTTTTTGCGGGTGTGCAGGGATAGCCGCGAAGCGGCGCAAGGGGGGCAGCCCCTTGTTGCGGCAAGGCCGCCATATCGGAGCGCGGGGAAATCTCCCTGTGCGGAGATAAGCCCTCGGCAGAGCGCACACGCCCGCAAGGGTGTATAAGTGCGCCCTTTGTTCCAAAGGGATTTATTCGGCGTTCCCGCTTTCGGCTCGTTTTTTCAGATATTCCCGCGCTGGTTCGCTCGTCAAGGCAAGCCGGAGAAGTGCTGCGGCTTCCTCGTCGGTCATGTTCTTTGCTTCCGGCACAATGCTTTCAAAGACCGCGCCCCGGACGATAAGGCGGTGGCTGCGTGTTCTGCGTTCCTCTTTGGATAGCTTCTGACGCAACACCTTTTCCCGGTTCTCAAACTGCCGGATTTTCTTCTTTCCGTCCTCAATCTCGGCTTGCAGTTCTTCACGGGTTTTCTCTCTTGGTTTTGTCATGGTTGGTCGCTCCTTTCTGCCCGTCGGCATAAAAATAGAGCAGCCGTTTTCAAATTGAAATGGCTGCTCGTGGCGGTGTTATTCAGTTCTTGTCAGCTCCCAGATAAACGAGAAGTTGCCGTTGTGAAGGTTATGCTCATTTTGCGTTATTACTGTTTCGAACTCTGTCATTCATTCTTTTCACTTTGCGTTTCCATACAAAATATTGAATGAGCCAAGTGATGACGGAAATTGCAACGAATATTCCTACATATGAAAGAATACCAATGGCATTATGCTTCATCCAATTCGTAATATAGGCAATCGGAAACAACGTAACACAGACAATGGCAAAGTAAATTCCGCTTTGCTTTGCAAGGCTCCACGAATCAATTTCCCAAATAACGGAAGCCATTGCGAAGCCTGTACCCAAAATTCCGCAGAGAATTGTTTGAAGAATAACTGCGTTTAATTCATTTTTCATTGTATCAATCAGCTCAGGGGTGACAGGATAGAACGAACCATCTCCTATGCACATTGATATAATCACAGTTATTACAAAACCGATAGCAATGCCGAGAGGGAATCCGAGAAGCCCACGCTGAATCATCTTTTTTTTCATTTTTACCACCTCATATTCCTAATAATTGTTTGATCTTGGCGACAAAACGCCTTGAAACATAAGTAACCGTCCCATTTGAAAGCGTAACACAAATTGTTCCTGCAAAGCTTAAATCAAAACCCTTGACTTTTCTCAGATTGATAATATCCGAGTTTGATATTCGGACAAAAAAGTTGCTGTCCAGCCGCTGCTCCATTTCGTAAAGCCGCAGACGGAGCGTGTACTCACCGTGATTTGTTTCGGCAAACACTTTGCCCGCTGCAGCAAAAATGCGGTAAATATCAAACGGCTCCAACACTTCGACAATATCATCTTTGAATCCGGCAATCATTTTCGGCTGCTCGTCTGAAAGCCTTTTCATGATTTCATTGATTTCGTCGGTCATTTTGTTTGTCACAACGATGATTTTGGGTTCCTTGCAGTTCTCATCTAACTTGATTTCAATTTGCATTTGCTCACCTCCTCTTTGTTACGGTTACAGTATAAGAAAATCGAGAATCGATTTCCACTGATTCTCGACAGGTGGTCGTTTTCAGACCATAGACGGTAGATTATATAAATAATCTTCCTCATCAAATTCGCATTTGTTGCTCTGACAACAGATAAAGTATACCACAAGACTGTGAATATTTCTACCTGCTATTTCAGCCTGTCGGCGGCGTTACTATGGTGGATGCACCCGCTGATACAGGCAAATCCTCATAGGCTGTCTGCTCCCTCATAGCTGTAATCCAGGATGCTGCTTTTGGGCTTGCCCCAATCCGGCTGTGCCATATCGTGCGCAACAAGGGCAGTATAGTAGCTGTCAATAGTGCTGGGAGCATTAAACAGCACTGCCCGAAGATATTGCCGGATGTTGCGGATCTTAGTGGTGTTCTCCCGCAGACAGTCAAAGACAAACTCGATATGGCTGCTGTTCAGCTTCATAAACTTGCTTTTTACCAGCTCTGCCGGGTAGTCGTCACCGGCAATGCGGATCTTCTTGCGGGAACTGCATACCGTTTCCAGAATAATGTCCACGATCTCGTTCAGGCGGTCACGGTCAATGCGCTTATCCTGCAAAAGGATGTCGTATTCGATGTTATCGCAGATAATCTCCCGGTAAATCCTATATGCTTCATTTTCGCTGTCTGCCGTTTCCTTTCGCTTCCGTTCCGGCGGCGCAGCCGCTTGTTTCCCATCCACGCTCAAAGGGGAGGGGTAAGGGGAAAGGATAGGAATGGAATCGGTACTTGATAGATCTGTAATTGATTTTTCTTTTTTTGATAAGTCAGTTCTTAATATATCTTTATTTAATTGCGTTGGATTTTCCAACGTAGGGTTTTCCAACGTAGGATTTTCCTGCGTTGGATTATCCAATGTTGGATTTTCCAATGTAGGTAAATCCGATGCTGGCTTTTGGGGAAGCTCATAGATTATATAATCTGCGCCGCGCAGGCGTCCTTTTTCGTCGCGTTCCCGGCTGCGGACAATATATCCGGCTCTTTCCAGCTCCCGTATTGCCTCCCGGATCGCGTCGATCTTTTCCCGGTTGATAAGGGACAAACCTTTCAGCGTGTAGTCCCAGTTATCCGGCAGGGACAGCATTTGGGACAGCAGCCCCTTTGCTTTTAGGGAAAGCTCCTGATTGCGTAGGTGGTGATTGGACATAACGGTGTAGCCGCTGTTTTTTTCCACCCGAAATACTGCCATAGGTTATCAGCTCCTTTCGCTCACTCTGCCTTGCTGCGCCGGGTTGCGGTCAGTCTGCCCGGTTCATACGGACACTCGGCATATACACAAAACCGATATTTCCAGTGCGGACGGTAGAAGTGGCAGGTGTTACAGTTCTCATGCTCGGTGCAGCCGTTCTCGTACCGGTCAAATCCGGGCTTTCCCTGCATGAGCATTTCAAATGCGCGGCTTTTACCACTCATAAAGTGCATTCCGGCTGCGCCTCCTTTCTGGATTTGGGCAGAAAAAAAGCCGCAGACTTCTTTCAAAATCTGCGGCGTTAGGGTATGCGAAAAGGAATGCTGCCTTGCGGTAACATCCCTTTTGTCGCTTGGTTATTCAATTTTTGAGCTAACCTGTTTGCCCACTGCCCTTAAAAGCGTTGATTTTACTGGGTTCTTGCTTGTTTTCTTATGTCAGAGGGGCTAAGCAGCCTCTTTTTTTGTTTTAGTTTGTACATCTATGTACATCTATTTTCAAAAATTTGTACATCTATTTGTACATTTATGACCTAAATTCCTCATTAAATATCGTGAATTTCTAATTGCCGCAAAAATATTTCAGCAAAAAAATCCTCAAAAACCGCACCAGCAAGCGATTCTTGAGGATTTCTTCTGGAGCGGGTTACGAGGCTCGAACTCGCTACCTCCACCTTGGCAAGGTGGCGCTCTACCAGATGAGCTAAACCCGCGGAAATGGTGCCTTCGGTCGGAATCGAACCAACGACACGCGGATTTTCAGTCCGCTGCTCTACCAACTGAGCTACAAAGGCAAATTGGCGACCCGGATGGGGCTCGAACCCACGACCTCTAGCGTGACAGGCTAGCGTTCTAACCAACTGAACTACCGGGCCAATTTTGGTCACAAACGATTTTCTGCACCGCAAAGCCGCGCTTTTAAAGCCATCGTTTCAGCGACTTTTATATTATAATACAAAGAAATCTGCTTGTCAACGTTTTCCGCACAAAAATCTGCGTATTATAAAATTTTCGGCAGATACTAAACAGGACCGCAGTACACCTTCCAAGCCGTATGAAAGGAGTCATTTATGAAACATCAACGGATCATCAAAGGAAACAGCACCACAATTCCAAGCCATTCGGAAGTCATCAGCGATTATCAAACCTATGCCGTTACCGAAAAAGAACGGCCCGGCAAGGGAAATATCCCTCTGAACAGCGAAACATGCGTCGTTGCCAGCAGAGAGTTTATGATCGAAAACAAAAAATAATCAATCAAGAGAAATCAGCGGCCGAAGCTGCTCCAAGGTTTTCTCTCCGATCCCAGGCACTTCCAAAAGCTGTTCCACCGAGCGGAACGGCCCATTCTGCGTGCGATAGTCGATGATTGCCTGTGCCAGCACCGGTCCAATTCTGGGAAGTATCTGTAAATCAGCCGCTCCCGCGCTGTTGATTCCCACCAAATAAATGTCCGGCGAAGACTGCAGATCCTGATAAGCGGAAAGTTCCAGCGCGGTCTCTTCAGCGCAATATTCCATCAACAGAAATCCGAGCAGGACCAGAAAAAGCGTAAGGCAATAAACGCCCATGCAACACATCCACAGGCGTTCCCGACCTTTTTCCGTACCGGACTGCTCGGACATCTTTCCTCCTATTCCCTCTCCAACATCTCAATCAATGCCGCTACCGCCCCCCGCTCCACACGACAGAAGGAACGCTCGCAGACCGCTTTCAGGTCCTCCGGCGTGTTTTCTGGACAAAAACACCGGGCGCCCGGCAGCACAAGCATCTCATAGTCGTTATAGTAATCCCCCATCGTCAGGATGTGATTCCGCGCAATCCTCAATTTTTCCGCGAGGATCTCAATTCCTGTTGCCTTTGAGACGTTCTGCGGCATCACCTCCACAAAACTGTCACAGGACGTAACGACCCGCAGACCTTCCAGCCGCATCCCCTTCAGGTAGCGGACCAGTCCGGCCTGTTCCTGCGGCGTGGTGCGGATTACCAGCTTGCACCAGGGATCGGGAAGTACATCACATTTCGTATAAAAGGCCGGGAACCCTGCCATCTTCGGATGTTCATAGCCGACCTCATATTTCCCCTCCGCCCGCCAGATGGAAACCGAGCAGTCGGGCACCTCTGCCAACAACCGCTCGACCATGTCCCGGGCGGACGGCGGCAAATAAAAGCATGCCAGACGTTCCCGCTTCTCTCCGTCATAGAGTAGCGCCCCATTGAGCAACACACAGGGCGCATTAACCGGCAGGCTTTCCAGCAGATCAAAGGTACTGCGCGAAACGCCCCGTCCCGTGGCCAAAGCAAAATGCCCACCTTCCCGGGTAAACCGCCGCAGCGCATCAATATTTACCTGTGGTATCGTATATTCCGAGGTCATGAGCGTTCCGTCGACATCGGAAAACAGATAGCAGCTGTCAAACCGGCCCATATGTCTCTCCTTTGCGAAGCCTCGCCAAAAAATCAGAAAAATAGTCGGGCAGTGGCGTCTCGAACAGCAAGTGCTCTCCGGAAACCGGATGGATGAAACCGAGCACCGCCGCGTGCAGGCATTGGCCGTGTAAGCCCTTTACTCCTTTTGCAGGGCCATAAACCGGATCTCCCGCAACAGGATGTCCCAGCGAAGCCATGTGCACCCGGATCTGATGGGTCCTTCCCGTCTCAAGCTGAAGACGCACCAGGGAAAAAGCGCGAAAGCGTTCCACGACGGCATAATGAGTCACTGCCCGCCTTGCATTTTTTTCGGTCACACACATCTTTTTGCGATCATTCGGATTCCGGCCGATCGGACGATCGACCGTCCCCACGTCCTCGCGCAGGGCGCCGTGCACCACCGCATAATAAATCCGGTCGATGCCGTGACAGGAAAACTGTTCGGCCAGCCCTTCGTGGGTCCGGTCATCCTTGGCGACGACGAGCAGCCCGCTGGTATCCTTGTCGATGCGGTGAACGATTCCCGGCCGGATCACTCCGTTAATCGACGAAAGCTGCCCCCGGCAGTGGTAAAGAAGCGCATTGACCAGCGTGTGGTCCGGGTTTCCCGGCGCGGGGTGCACCACCATCCCCTGCGGCTTGTTGACCACGACAAGATGCTCGTCCTCATAGACGATCTCAAGCGGAATATCTTCCGGAAAGGCATCGAGCTTTACAGGATCGGAAAGAAAAAAACGCACCTCGCTGCCCGCCTTCAAGCGAAGATTTTTCGCCCCCGGCAGGCCGCCGCAGAACACCCGCCCCGCCTCACAGAGCTGCTGTGCGGCGCTGCGGCTTAATCCTTCCGCGCTTTCAGAGAGGAAAAGATCCAGCCGTTTCCCTTCGCAGGCGGGCGGGACAGTCAGCACATATTCCTGCATTTACTTTTCCCCGGGCGGCTGCTCCTCCGGGTCAGGGGAATCCCCCTCAACGGAAGGAGCGGTTGAAACAGGGGGTTGCTTCCCCTTCCGTCTGGACTCCTCAAGAAAGACACCCAGCATCAGCAGGCAGGCCCCAACCACCACAAAACAATCGGCAAGATTGAACATAGGATAAGAAAACAGCGCGTTAATATCAATAAAATCGACAACAAAACCGCGTGTCAGCCGGTCATAGAGATTTCCCGCACCGCCCGCAACAATCAGGGAGATGCAGGCCTTTTCCAGCGGGAGTCTGACCTTTCCTGAAAAGAGCAGCCAAACGGCGCCGCAGAGAATCGCCATCGTCACTGACGCAAGCAGGGCAGTCTGCCCCTGAAAGATGCCAAAGGCCGCGCCGCGGTTTTCTACATAGGTAAACTTCAAAAATCCCGCAACCGGAATGCTGCCGACCGGTGAAAGATCCCGCAGCGCCCAAGCCTTGGCAAACTGGTCGCAGATAAATAAAACGGCCGACAGCGTCAGCCACAATAAGCCGGACATAGGCTCCCCCTTTTATCAGCACAACGGCGCATCATTTGGACTGATGCGCCGTTTGTAATCCAATTTTTATTGAACAATCGAAGCGCAGCGTGCACAGAGGGTAGGATGGCTGTGGTCAGCGCCGACCGTGCCGGAGAAACTCCAGCAGCGCTCGCACTTGGCGCCTTCCGCAGACAGGATCTCAACGCCGAGTCCTTCAATCTCGCCGGATTCCCCTCCGGCGGCCTTGGTGATCTCGACCTGCGAGACGATCAGGACCGCAGGCATCAGTTCCTGCACCGAGCAGAGGAAGTCATACAGTTCCCCGTCGGCGTGGAGAACGACCTTCGCCTCCAGCGATTTGCCGATCTTTTTCTGTCCTCTCGCAGCCTCCAAAAATTTATTGACCGAATCGCGCAGCGCATGGATACGGTCCCATCTGGCCATGAATTCTTCGGTTGCCAGCGCACCCTTTGCCTCGGGCATTTCATGGAGCATCACCGATTCGGTGCTGTCCCCATCGAGCTTGGGCAGGTAGCTCCAGATCTCTTCGCAGGTAAAAGGAATGATCGGCGCAATCAGCAGAGTCAGGCCGCGCAGGATCTGATAAATCGTGCTTTGCGCCGCCCGGCGGGAAACCGAACCGGCAGCCTCAACATAGAGCCTGTCCTTGAGCACATCGAGGTAGAAGTTGGACATGTCAATGGTACAGAAATTATGCACCGAATGATAAATTGTATAGAACTCATAATCACGATATGCCGCGCGCACACGTTCGGTGAGCTTCTCAAAGCGCGCCAGCGCCCAGCGGTCGATGTCGGTGAGCTGCTCTTCCGAAGCCATATCCTTCCTGGGGTCAAAATCGTAGAGATTTCCCAGAATATAACGGGCAGTGTTGCGGATTTTGCGGTAAACTTCGGAAAGCTGCTTGAGAATCTCCTTGGAAACGCGGATATCCGAGTGATAGTCGGAGGAAGCGACCCAGAGCCGCAGGATATCGGCGCCGTACTGATCGGTGATATCCTCCGGCATCATGCCGTTGCCCAGCGACTTGGACATCTTCTTGCCCTCGCCGTCAACCACCCAGCCATGGGTGCAGACCTCCCGATAAGGAGCCTCTCCTCTCCAGGCCACTGCGGTCAGCAGGGATGACTGGAACCAGCCGCGGTACTGGTCGGCTCCCTCCAGATAAAGGTCGGCGGGCCAGCTGTGGTGAGGGCGGGTCTCGGGATCGAGGACCGACGCATGGGTAACACCGGAATCGAACCAGACGTCCATGATATCGGTTTCTTTGGTGAACTCATGACAGCCGCAGTGCAGGCAGACGGCGCCTGCGGGCAGGATTTCAGAAGCAGCCTTTTCATACCAGGCGTCCGACCCCTCGGTGCGGAACAGCTCGGCAACCGCCGAAATGCTCTCGTCGGTAATATACTCCTTGCCGCAGTCCTTGCAGAAGAAAATCGGAATCGGTACGCCCCAGGTCCGCTGGCGGGAGATGCACCAGTCGCTGCGCTCCTGCACCATGCCGATCATGCGGCTTTCGCCCCAGCCGGGAATCCAATGGACCTTCTTGACTGCTTCCACAGCCTGATCTTTGAATTTCTCAACCGAGCAGAACCACTGCTCGGTCGCGCGGAAGAGGATCGGCTTCTTGCAGCGCCAGCAGTGCGGATACTGGTGGATGACCTCCTCATAGGCAAAAAGCGAACCCGTTTTCTGCATATGGTCAAAAATTGCCACATTCGCCTGATCGGTGGTCAGCCCGGCAAACTGTCCGGCCTCCTGCGTCATAAAGCCCTTGTCGTCAACCGGAACGACGATCGGAATCTTCGGGTAATGGTTCACGCAGACCTCAAAGTCTTCCAGTCCATGTCCGGGAGCAGTATGAACGATACCGGTGCCGCTCTCAAGGGTCACATGATCGCCGACGATGACCAGCGAATCACGATCGATGAAGGGATGCCTGCATACCATGTATTCCATATCCTTGCCGGTGAAGCGGCCCAGGATCTCATAATCGGTGATTTTCGCAGCTTCCATCACCGAGGGCAGAAGCGCCTCGGCAACAACGATATACTCGTCGTTCTCCCGGACCAGCACATAGTCGTAGCGCGGTCCGACGCAGAGAGCGAGGTTGGCCGGCAGGGTCCATGTGGTCGTAGTCCAGATGATGATGTAGGTCTTGGCAAGATCGGCGCCGAGCTTGGTCAGCAGACCTCCTTTGTCGTCGCTGACCTGAAAACGGACATAAACCGTTTTGCAGGGGTCTTCACGGTACTCAATCTCCGCCTCCGCCAGAGCGGTCTGGCAGTCGGGGCACCAATGAACCGGCTTGAGTCCCTTGTAGATATAGCCCTTCTTGGCCATGGCGCCGAATACCTCGATCTGCCGGGCCTCAAAATCCTTGGTCAGGGTCAGATAAGGGTGTTCATAATCTGCAACGGTACCGAGGCGCTTAAACTGTCCCATCTGAATTTTGACGTGCTTTTTGGCAAACTCGCGGCACTGGCGGCGCAGCTCAACCGGAGTGATCGAGCGGTCGATCCCCAACTCGGCGAGGGCCTTGAGCTCGATGGGAAGACCATGGGTATCCCAGCCGGGAATATAGGGGGCACAGTACCCCATCATATTCTTGGAACGGACAATAATATCCTTGAGGACCTTATTGAGGGCAGTGCCCATGTGGATCGAAGCGTTGGCATAGGGAGGGCCGTCGTGAAGGATGAAGGTCGGCTTTCCGGAATTGTGCTCGATCATCTTTTCATAGAGGTCGCTCTTCTCCCAGTTCTCGATCATGCCCGGCTCCTTTTGAGGGAGGGAGGCGCGCATCGAGAAGTCGGTCTTGGGAAGGTTCAGGGTGCTGTTATAATCGTTAGCCATTGGATTTATTCTCTCCTTAACACGATCTTGCCCGATCGCGGGATTTACTTAAATTTAGGTTTTTTGTCATTGTGCGGAATCTTAAATGCACTGCCGAATTTGAGTTCTCCAAACTTCGAGGTGACGACAGGCTGCTCTTCCTCCTCGTCATCCTGTGCGAAATCCGGCTCCTCGGGTTCATCCTCACCGAAAAAGGGTGGGACAACCTCCTCATCGGGCGCCGGAGATACCGGCCCAGCAGAAGGCGGCGCAAAGGAAGACTCTGGCTGCGGCGCAGCAGGCTCGGGAACCGGAGGTTCGGGTACCGGCACTGCGGGTGGAATTTCCGGCTCAGGCGAGGCGGAAGTCTCCGCGGGCTGCTGCACGGCGGCGTCGGCCTTTTCTATCTGACCCGGCAGCGCGCTGATCAGCTCGAGATGCTGCTTGTAAAGGTCGAGAAGCCGGTTCTTAAAGGAGGCAACCTCCTTCTGGATGCGGGTCAGTCCCTCCTGTTCCCGCTCGATCTGACGTTTGGCATTGTTGACCATCGCTTCCGCCTTAATGGTGGCGTCCCGCATAATGATCTCCGCCTTGGTCTTGGATTCCCGGATCACGCTGTCACCGAGCTTCTGTGCGCCGAGCAGTGCGGTGCGCAGGCTCTCTTCATCCTCGCGGTATTCGGTCAGTTTGTCGGCGAGCACCTCAAGCTTTTTTTCCAGATCGGCGTTCTGCCCAAGCAGCTCGGTCATCGACTTCGCCACCTCGTCGAGATAGGCGTCCACATCGTCCATGCGGTATCCGAAGCCGAAAGTTTTGTCAAAGGTCTTTTCTGAGATTTCCTTTGGAGTCAGCATGCCGTTTTCTCCTTTAACAATATTTATCATAGGCGAGACGGAGCCTTCCCTTCTTCGTGGGCGCCCCAATCTCGGCGATTTGAAACTTTCCAACACCCCGCACCGAGATCTTATCCCCTGCCGCGATCTCCCGCGCGGGGGCACAGATGACCTGAGCATTGCAGCTCACCAGCCCCTGCGCAATCAGGCGTGCACTTTCGGCGCGGCTGACATTGGCGGCCATTGCCACAATGCAGTCGAGCCGCATCGAGGATACAACACCGTCGAGCCGCTCCAACCGGTGCGCCGCGGGAAGCTGTTCCGGCAGTCCGCAGCTGCAGCGGACCCCCACTCTGCCGATCTGACGCAGCTCCCCGAGAATCAGCAGAGCGGCCGGACGCAGAGCAAAAACAACAGCAAGGGAATTCCCGACCAGGATATCCCCGAGCGTCTCCCGCTTGACGCCCAGCGCCATAAAGGAGCCAAGGGCATCCCGATGGGAAACCGAATAGCCCCTCGGCATCAGGATGGTCAGCGCGTCGAACGGATAATCGATTTTCTCCAGTGAAATTTGATCTGGAACGGCGGCGAAAACTCTGCGCTCCGCGTCCGGGTGCCCACCCTCCAAAGAGAAGGAAACCCCCGGCACCGGATGCATCCGCCGCGCCACCGCCTGTTCGTGTTCGGTCAGGAAAGCGGAGAAGCAGGGCTTCCCCCAGCGGCCGGCTGATTCCGCGAGGTCCGCGAGCCGCGCCAGAAGAGCCTGGCCCTCTCCTTCGCATTGGCTGGCAAGCTGCTTCATCCCTTAAAAATAAACTCCATTGTTCTCCAGCTCGTCGAGAAGGTCCCCGACAAAATCGACATTATAGGGGGTGATGATAAAGGTACTGTTTGCCACCCGCTTGATCTGTCCATCGTTGGCATAAGCCACACCGCTGAGAAAATCAACCAGCCGCCGGGAGACGTCCTTGTTGGTCGATTCGAGATTGAGAACCACTGTGCGCTTGGCATTGAGGTGATCGGCAATCGACGAGGCATCGTCAAAACGTTCCGGCTTCACCAACACGACCGAAAGCTGGGTGGTCGCCGCGATGTTGACCACCTTATTGGAACGCGATTTGACGGCAGCATCATGCTCAGGGCCGTAGCTCAGAGGCTCTGAGGCCGGAACAGTCTCCCGCGCAGCCGCGCGTTTCCCCGCTCTCGACGCCCGGTCCTCCCGTTCGTCCTGCTGATCCTCTTCATATTCGTAGTCGTAATCGTCCTCGTCATCCTCATCGGGCATCCCCATGAAGCTGCGAAACTTATCCATCATACCCATTGATGATCCCTCACATTCTTTCTCCGAACAACGCCCGGCCAATCCGTACCACATTGCTGCCATGCCGTATGGCCAGCGGATAGTCGTGCGACATTCCCATCGATAGAATCGTCATACTGACATTATCCAATTTTTTTGCCTTCATGTCAATAAAGCGGCGGTACATCTGCTCAAAATATCCTTCTTTTTGTACGGTATCCTCGATATTTGGCGGAATCGCCATCAGCCCCCGGACGCTCAGGCCCGGAAGTAAGGAAACTTTTTCCAGCAGCTCCGGCAGGGCTTCGGGCAGGACGCCGGATTTACTCTGCTCCCGTCCGATGTTCACCTCGATCAAAACCGGCATCACCAGTCCATGCGACTGTGCACAGCGGCTGATTTCCTGCGCCAGAGAAAGACGGTCCACTGATTCGATCATGGACACCTTATCGACGATCGAACGCACCTTGTTCGATTGCAGATGTCCGATAAAATGAATGTCACAGCCCGCGCGGTCATAGCCGTCATACTTTTCCAGCAGCTCCTGCGCACGGTTTTCCCCAAGCAGGGTGACGCCCGCGGCGATCGCTTCGTTAACCCGGGCGGCGCTCTGGGTCTTGGTCACCGCCATCAGACGAATCTCAGAGGGATCGCGCCCCGCCTCGGCGGCAGCCCGGCCGATCTGTTCCTGAACCGCCTCGACATTGCGGCGTATCTCAGATGATTTTTCCATCATACAAATCAACTCCTTCCACAACGACCTCGTCAAAGAGACGCAGGGGATTTTCTCCGTCCGTGGCATCGGAACAGAGGATAAAATCCTCCCCGGTATAAATCCGTTCGATCGGCTTAAAGGTGATCAGCGCCCCCTGCTTGACATAAACCCCCTCGGTCTGTCCCTGGTAGCGGAGGGCCTCAGCGCTGATTCTAAGCCCCGTATACGATTTAAATCGGACGGTCAGATTGGCCTGACGCAGCTCGATCAGCACATCGCTGATGTAATTGGTACGAATCACCACTACCCCATCCCCGCTCTCCTCATCCTGCAGGATGCGGTTGATGGAAGCGGGAATGTTGGTGCAGCCCGGCAGGCCAAAATCCAAAAAGACCGAGGCGCCGGGAGCGAAGCGGGCGAGGTCCTGCTCGGATACCACCATTGCCAGATACCAGTTGTGGCCCTTCTGAACCTTCCCAATTCCTGAAACAGCTTCCGGTTTCATCGTTTGGTTGATTGCCCGGCGGTAATCCTCTGTTGAAAGGCGTTCAAAATCGGTGGTCAGGATTGTCTCGTACCCATCCAGAGTCGAACAGAAATAACCGCCTGTCTGCGTCCGGATCTCCTGCACGCTTTGGGACATCTGTTCCTTCGCATAGCGGTACTGCTCCTGCAGGTAGGAGATCCGCTGGGAGAAATCCTTCTCCCGTCCGGTCGCAACCTGATGCTTTCCCATCAGGAGCGACAGGCGGTCCCGCCGGTCGGAAAGCTTTCCGAGCTGTCCGCGGTGCACGGTGTCGATGATCAGGCCGAGCGCCTCGTTGATCTGTGAGGAAAGCACATCCGTTGCCAGAAACTGTTCCGGAGTGCTCTGCGCTTCGTTGAGCAGCCGGATTTCGTTCTGGTACTGATTCATCATCGTCTGCCAATAGAGGTCCTCTTCGCCGGAATAGACCTCCGCGATGGTCATGCCGGGAATGATCACCTCGCCGTCGGCGCAGACATAACTGAGAACGCCGTCGGCCGTCCCGTCCAGCAGGGCCTCGTCCCGGACCGCCACCGCGCCGCCGGTGTAGCTGTCCGACACCGTATAGGAAAAGGCCGTCATCGTCTGATAGGGGGAGTAAAAATACCGAACGGCAGTGTAAAGGCTGTAGGAAGCCAGCAAAATGACCAGCAGCGTCCCTAAAAGCAGATGGGTCATCCGTCCGTAGCTCTGTGACAATTTTTTCCCTCCTTCCTATCGGCCGTTTTTCAAGAGCCATTCCCGCGCGAGACGCGCCGCCCGGTCAGTCAGCGCCTGAACGCCCTCTTCGTCGCGCAGCAGCCAGACGGTGTCCGGATTGCGGCGAAACCAGGTCATCTGCCGCTTGGCATAACGCCGCGTCTCCTGCTTGAGACGTTCGACGCAGGGTTCAAGCGGCTCCTGCCCGCTGAGAAAGGGCAGAAATTCTTTGCAGCCGATCGCCTGCGCCGCGGTTCCGGGATCGTAGCGGCGATAAAACTCCCGCACCTCGTCGAGCAGGCCGTCACGAAGCATCTGATCCACCCGAAGATCAATCCTTTCGTAGAGCTTCTGCCGGTCGGCAAAACCGATCCCCAGCCGCAGGCAGCGGTAGGGAGACGGCTTTTCCCGGGAAATACGCAGCTGTTCGCTCATCGTCACGCCGGTGCCGTAAAAAAGCTCGAGCGCCCGCAGAATCCGTCCCCGGTTGTTGGGATGCAGGGCTTTGGCATATTCGGGATCGATGGCCCTCAGCTTTTCCAGCATCGCTTCGTTCCCGAGACGGCCGGCCTCCTCGGTGAGCATACGGCGAAGCGATTCATCCTGCCGCTCCTCGCGAAAGGTGATCCCGTCAAGCAGCGAATCCACATAAAGCCCGGTTCCTCCCACCAGCACCGGCAGCCTGCCCCGCCCTGCCACCTCGCGGATGGCCGCTCCCGCGTCCTCTAGGTAGCGGGCGACACTGTAGCGGTCCTGTGGGTCGACAAAACCAATCAGGTGGTGTGGAATGCCGCGCATCTCCTCTTCTGTCGGACGGGCCGTCGCAATGCGCATACCGCGGTAGATCTGCATCGAGTCAGCCGAAATGACCTCGCCCCCGAGGGTAAGCGCCAGCTCGATCCCTAGGCCGGTCTTGCCCGAAGCAGTCGGCCCCACCACTGCGAGCACCGGTATCCTGTTTTCTTCCAGTCCCTTCAATGGGTTATCCCAGCCTTCCAAACATCTTTCCGATTTCCCGCTTGGTGAGGGGCAGAAGCACCGGCCTGCCGTGCGGACAGTAACGGACAGCGTCATCCTCGAGAACCATTGCGGCGATCCGCTCCAGCTCGGGACGGCCGAGCGCATTTCCCGCCTTGACCGCCGCTTTGCAGGACACCGAATAAAGCAGCTCATCGAGAGCTGAGGGGGTGAGACTCGCCTTACAGGAAAGCACCCTCTTTGCCGTTTCCTCCAGAAGCTCCTCAAGCGGCATGTCGAGCAGCAGCAGGGGGACCTCCCGCACCAGCAGGGCTCCCTCTCCGAAATCCTCCGCCACGATCCCCAGCGCCTCCAGCGCCTGCGGATTCTCAGAGAGGGCGAAGTATTCATCGTGCGGCAGGGTCACCGCCCGCGGGGTCAGCAGAAGCTGCCGCTCCTCCCCACCCTTCTCCCCGATGCTACGGATTCGGTTGTAGATGGCCCGCTCATGAGCAGCATGCTTGTCGATCAGCAAAAGCTCGTCCCCGCGTTCGATCAGAACATAGGTATCAAAAAGCTCCCCGATCACACGATAGGATACGGATTCCTTCCTCTGGGCAGCGATGGGGGCCTCTTCAGAATACCCGGACTGTTTCTTTTCCTCAGAAGCGAGAGGCGCAGGCGGCATAAAAGGATGCGAGGCCGAAGCGTTCTCCGCGTCAACCGATGTTTCAGACGTTTTCGGGCACTGCACTTCGGAACAGTGCGCCGTTTCTACTGTCATGTCATTTTGCTTTACAGTAGAAGAAGCCGCGGTCGGAGGTTCTGTTTTTTCGATATCGACCGAAAAGCAGCAGTGTGAAACAGGTGGATCATTCCAATGAGAAACCTTTCCCGTTTCAGGGGAACCGCTTTGCTCCGGCGGCGGATTCCAAACAGGGACGGACTGCCCGGTGTCGTCCCGCAGGTTCAGCAGGCTTCCCGTCGGCTTTTCATGTTTCGGTGAAAGGGGTGCTGCCGCGGGTTCCTCCGACGCACGATGCAGCACAAGTCCGGCCGTGCCCGCCCCTTGCAGACTGATCTGCCGGTCGGAGTGATCGAAATCAGAAAGGCTGAACGGCGTAACTGGCTTGCGGAGAATAACTTCCCGGCGCTCCCCCTGGGACAGCGCCGCAAGACAGGCCGAATAGACGGCGTTATAGACGGTCCGTTCGCTCGAAAAGCGTACCTCAAGCTTGGCCGGGTGAACGTTGACGTCAACCAGCGAGGAATCAAGCTCCAGATTCAAAACGCATGCCGGAAAACGCCCTGTCATCAGACGGTTCTTATAGGCTTCCTCCACCGCGCCCGCGCAGGTGCGGGAGCGGATGTAGCGCGAGTTGATGAAAAAGGTTTGCAGGGAACGGGTCGAACGGGCGACGGAGGGTTTTGAAATCATTCCGCTGACCGTCACGCCATCCTGAGAATAGCCGACAGGAATCATGGCGGCGGCGACATCCGCCCCGCAGACCAGACGGATCACCGACCGCAGATTTCCGTCGCCGGGGGTTTGCAGCACCCGCCTGCCGTCCCGGATCAGCTCGAAGGAAACGGCAGGGTTGGCAAGCGCCAGACGGTCAAGCAGCGAAGCGACGGCGTTGCCCTCGGTGATATCCTTTTTGAGGAACTTCATTCGGGCCGGTGTGTTGTAAAAAACGTCCCGGACCTCAAAGGTAGTGCCTACTGCACAGCCTGCATCCTCCAGCTCCCCCTCATCTCCGCCGGTTACGGTGTAGCGGCAGCCCAAAGGACTCCCGGCGGTTCGGGTCGTGACACAGACCCTGCTGACCGCCGCAATCGACGGCAGCGCTTCGCCGCGGAATCCCAGCGTCATGATGGCGTCGAGATCGTCCGCCGTCGCAATCTTGCTGGTCGCATGGCGGACAAAAGCCACCGGCAGGTCCTCGCGGCCAATCCCGCTGCCGTTGTCGGTGACCCGCAGATAGGTGATTCCTCCGTTCCGAAGCTCGACGGCAATCCTATTTGCCCCCGCGTCGAGGGAATTTTCCACCAGCTCCTTGACGATCGAGGCAGGGCGGTCAATGACCTCCCCCGCCGCAATCAGCTCGGCAACCGAGGGGGGCAGCAAATTGATTTTTCCCATTGCGGTTCACCTCCTTGCCGGCGGAAACAGGCCTGTTCGAAAGGCACGTTCCCGTCAAAGCATGGCTTTGAATTCATAGAGCTTGTTGAGCGCCTCGAGAGGCGTGAGGGTATTGAGATCAAGCCTGCGCATCGCATCCTCGACCGGGGAATCGTGCACCAGCGCGATCTGTTCCGGCTGGTTCTGCCGCTCCGGCGCCGCTTTCATCGTCGCGCGGCGTTCGGAAATCGGCCGGTCCGCCTCGAGGTCGGCCAGAATTTCATGCGCGCGCCTGATAATCCAGTCGGGAATCCCGGCCAGCTTGGAAACCTCGATGCCATAGCTGTCATCCACCGCGCCCGGTACAATCCGCCGCAGAAAGGTGATATCCTCCCCGCGTTTCTTGACAGCAGTATTGTAATTTTTTACGCAGGGCAGCAGTGACTCCAGCTCGGTCAGCTCGTGATAGTGGGTTGCGAAAAGTGTCTTGGCTCCGAGCTTTTTGCGGTCGGCAATGTATTCAAGCATCGCCCGGGCGATGCTCATCCCATCGAAGGTCGAGGTTCCGCGCCCGACCTCATCGAGAATCAGAAGGCTGTCCTTCGTTGCATTCTTCAAAATCTGGGCCACTTCATTCATTTCGACCATAAAGGTGGACTGCCCGGTGGAAAGGTCGTCCGAGGCGCCCACACGGGTATAGATGCCGTCCACCACTCCGATCACCGCCCGGCGTGCCGGCACAAAGGAGCCGATCTGCGCCAGCAGCACAATCACCGCAATCTGCCGGATATAGGTTGATTTTCCCGCCATATTCGGGCCGGTGATGATTGCAATGCGGTTCTGATCGCCATCCAGGGTGCAGTCGTTGGCGACGAAGCGGGCACCGCCGCCCAGCATCTCCTCGACGACCGGATGGCGCCCATCCTCAATGATAATCGAGCCGTCTGTCGTAATCTGCGGACGGGAATAGTCCTTTTCGGCGGCCAGCACCGCAAAGGAGGTGAATACGTCAAGTCTTGCCAGCGCGTCAGCCGTCTGCTGAATCCGGGAAGTTTCGGCGGCAATCCGATTGCGCAGGTCCTCGTAAAGCCGCAGCTCAAGGACGACCAGCCGCTCCCGGCCCGAGAGAATCTTATCTTCAAGATTTTTGAGCTCCTGGGTAATGTAGCGTTCACAGTTGGCCAGGGTCTGTTTGCGAATATATTCCTTCGGAACCAGCTCCTTGTAGGAGTTGGTGATCTCAATGTAATAGCCGAACACCTTATTGAAGCCGATCCGCAAATTTTTGATGCCGGTTCGCTCCCGCTCGGCCGCCTCGGTCTGGGCGAGGTATTCCTTGGTGTGGGTCAGCATCCGGCGGATTTCGTCGAGGCCGGCGTGATAGCCGTCCCGGATAAACCAGCCCTCCTTGGTCGAAACGGGCGGATCGTCCATAATCGCCTCGGAAATCAGTGCCGCAACCTCCTGCAGCGGATCGATCTGCTCATAAATCTCCGCCAGCAGCCTGGCCCTGCATCCGGAAATCCGCTGCTTGACATCAGGGAGCTTTTTCAGGGTAGCGGCAAAGCTGCACAGCTCCCGGGGATTGGTTGCTCCGCAGACGATACGGGTCAGCAGCCGTTCCAGATCATAGATTCCCTTGAGCCGCTCGGTTAGATCGAGCCGCAGCATGCTGTCCGAGAAGATCTCATCCACCGCGTTGAGCCGCTTCTCAATCATCACAGGATGGGCAAGCGGCTGCTCGAGATAACGCCGCAAAAGGCGCTTGCCCATCGCTGTTTCAGTCTTATCGATCACCCAGAGCAGGCTTCCCCGCTTTTCCCCGCTGTGCATCGTCTGGGTCAGTTCAAGATTGCGCCGCGCCGTCGCATCGAGCAGCATATACCGCTCCTCGCTGTACCGCTCCAGCGACACAAGCCGTTCCACCCCGGTCTTTTGGGTTTCATGAAGATAGTGCAGCAGCCCGCCGAGCGCACAGGCGACCTGCGGCTCAGCCGCGGCGCCTCCAGGCGCACAGGCTGTCGCACCGAACTGGCCGGTGATCAGCCGGTTCGGCAATTCACCGAGATATGCAGCCTCCCCGAGCACGTCGGCGCAGCAGCGCAGGCGGTCCTTGAGAAAGCTGCCCATTTCAGCGAAGGAAAGAAGGGCGTCGTTGAAGACAACCTCGCTCGGAGAAAAGCGGGTCAGCTCATTTTTCAGGGCGGAGAGATCCCCCAGCGGCAGCGCGGTCACGAAGACCTGACCGGTGGAAATATCGGCAAAGGCAAGGCCCACCTGCTCCTTCTCGACATAGATGGAGGCGATATAGTTGTTGGCGCCTTCGTCCAGCATATTCGCCTCGATCAGCGTCCCGGGGGTGACCACGCGGATCACCTCCCGCTTGACCAGCCCTTTGACGAGCTTGGGGTCCTCCATCTGTTCGCAGATGGCAACCTTGTAGCCCTTTTTGATCAGCCGGGCAATATAAGCGTCACAGCTGTGATAAGGGACGCCGCACATCGGCGCCCGCTCCTCCTGCCCGCAGTCCCGGCCGGTCAGCACCAGCTCAAGCTCGCGGGAAGCGGTAACGGCGTCGTCAAAGAACATCTCATAGAAATCACCGAGGCGAAAGAAAAGAATCTGGTCCTTATGCTGTTCTTTGATTTCAAAGTACTGCTGCATCATGGGGGAAAGCGGCGCCATTTTTGCTCACTCCGTCTCTAAAGTTCTGTTCTGCCGGGGGATACCTCATCCGGAAAAGGCGGCAGATGCGCTTTGCAGCTCAAAAGGACTTTCCTTTGGAGCCGCAAAGCCCCGGCACATCGGAAATCTCCCGCTTGCCGCGGGGAACAGCCGCCGTCAGTGGCAGCCGCCGCAGGAAGAGCAGGAACCGCTGCAGGAAACCTGCTGCTCAATCAGATCGGGGTCCTGTCCGTTCGCGCTGCCTGAAACGATCTGGGAGATAAAGTTGAGAGCCGATTCCAGCTCGGCTTTCGCCTGATTGTAAGCGACCATCTCCGGAGCGGTGGTGATCGCCTCATAGAGGGTACGAAGCTCCTCATCAAGCTTATTGATCTGGTCCTGGTCCCTCTCCTTCTCGTCCTTGACGATCTCGCGGTTGAGCTCATTTCTCAGCTCGCTGAAACGGGACATCTTGGTGCTCAGCTCCGGGGATTTCTCGGTTGCCGCAGATGCGGCGAGCATCTTGATATACCGCTCGTCCTTCTGAATCGCGTGCCCCAGCTCACGTGCCATTTCAATAATATCCATTTGAACATTCTCCTCTTGTATTGTTTTATATCGACGATCCGTTCCTCAACGGGATTCCAGAATCGTTCCTACCATTGCCCAGTTCATCGCTCTGGTGATTTTCACCGGCAGAAAGCGGCCGATCAGGGAGCGGTCGCCCGGCGCTTCGACGATGACATTTCCCTCGGTTCTGCCCGCGAGGAAGCCTTCCCCGCTTTTTCCGGGAGAATCGAACAGCACCCGCTGGATGCTGCCGACCATCGCCTCATTGAGCTCGCAGCAGATGCCCTGCTGGACCTCAAGCAGCTCGCGAAACCACTCCGACTTCTCTCCGGCGGGGACAGGGTCGGGCATTTCGGCGGCGGGGGTTCCCGCACGGCGGGAATAAATGAAGGTAAAGAGCGCATTGTAGCGTACTCTTTTGATCAGAGCAAGCGTCTCGAGAAATTCTTCCCGCGTTTCACCGGGAAAGCCCACGATAATATCGCTCGAGAATGTCACATCCGGCATTTTTTCCCGGGCATATGCGATCAGCTCGAGATAGCCGCCGATATGATAATGACGGTTCATAGCCTGCACCACACGGTCCGAGCCGCTCTGCACCGGCAGGTGGATGTGACGGCAGACGTGACGGCTCTGCGCGATCACGTCGATCAATTCCCGGGTGCAGTCCTTGGGGTGAGAGGTCATGAAGCGCAGGCGGTACTCTCCTTCGATGCGGTCGAGCCGGCGCAGCAATTCCGGAAAATTGCATGGTTTGGCCAGTCCCCTGCCATAGGAATTGACATTCTGCCCGAGCAGGGTGATCTCCCGGTAGCCGCGGCCGACCAGCTCACGCGCCTCCTTCTCAATGCGCTCCGGCGTGCGGGAAACCTCCCGGCCGCGCACATAGGGGACGATACAGTAGGTGCAGAAGTTGTTGCAGCCCTGCATAATCGGCAGCCACGCCTTGACCCCTTCCTCGCGCACTGCGGGAATCCCCTCAATGACATTCTTTGCAGGCTGATCCCAAAATACACGCCTGCCGCCCTCAAGACGCCGGATCAGGAACTCCGGAAGCCGGTGCATTGCGCCGGTGCCGAAAACAATATCGACATAGGGGAAGCTCTTTTTAATTCGTTCGGCAACCTCGGGCCGCTGCATCATACAGCCGCAGAGGGCAATCATCAGTTCGGGGCGCTCCCGCTTGATGTTCTTCAAAGCGCCGACGTTGCCGAATACACGATCCTCGGCGCTTTCGCGTACCGCACAGGTGTTGAACAGGATAAGATCGGCATTCTCGGCGGAATCGGTAAAGCCGAACCCCATTTCGGCAAGCAGCCCTTTGAGATGCTCTCCGTCCGAAACGTTCTGCTGGCAGCCGAAGCTGTGGACAAAAGCCAGCGGCGGGTGGTCGTAGCGTGCCGCCGTCAGGGCCGCCGCCCGCTCGAGCTGGAGCCTGTCCATCTCCTCCTCCAGCTGGGTCAGATTGTTGATGATCACGGCTTTCTCCTTTGAAACGAAAAGTAGAGATACGGAAACTAATTTAGTATAGCACAAAAGTTCTAAAAGGAAAAGTCCTTCTCCGTTTTGATTTCTCTGTAAAAGAGGAAAAGATCTTCTGCCGTATCGTTGACAGGCCGGGGCAAAAGCGGGTATGATGGGAGCGAAACGCAGACATCAAAAGAGGAGCGTGTAGAAATGAAAGAGAGAGAAACCTTCGCATCGCGGCTCGGCTTTGTGCTGATCTCCGCCGGATGCGCGATCGGGCTGGGAAACGTGTGGCGTTTTCCCTTTATCGTAGGGCAGTACGGCGGGGCCGCCTTTGTGCTGATCTACCTCTTTTTCCTGTTTGTAATGGGGCTGCCGATCATGGCGATGGAGTTCGCAGTTGGACGTGCCAGCCGCAAAAGCATCGCCGTCTCCTTCCATGCGCTGGAGCCTGCCGGAAGCAAATGGCACTGGTACAGCCTGTTCGGTATGGCGGGCAACTATATGCTGATGATGTTTTACACCACCGTAGCCGGCTGGATGCTCATCTATTTTGCCAAGATGGCGTCTGGAACCTTCACCGGTCTTGATGCGGCCGGCATGGAAGCGGTTTTCAGCGGGATGCTGGCGCAGCCCGGCCTGATGCTCGCTGGCATGACCCTCGTGGTGCTTCTCTGCATGGGGATCTGCTCTCGCGGACTCCAGAACGGCGTGGAGCGGATCACCAAATACATGATGCTTGCACTGCTTTTTCTGCTTTTTGCTCTGGCTGTCCGGTCGGTGACTCTGCCCGGTGCAGGCGAAGGCCTCGCTTTCTATCTCAAGCCTGACTTCTCCAAGCTTGCTGAGGACGCTTCCGGAGCGTTCAGCTTTGCCCGGCTGGGCGAGGTGGTTTTCGCCGCGATGGGACAGGCCTTCTTCACCCTGTCGCTCGGCATCGGCGCAATGGCCATCTTCGGCAGCTACATCGGCAAGGAACGCCGCCTGCTCGGTGAGGCGCTCAATGTCACTCTGCTCGACACCTTTGTCGCGTTTGTCTCAGGACTGGTCATCTTTCCGGCGGCTTTTGCCTTCGGCATTACCCCCGACGCGGGGCCTTCACTGATCTTTGTCACCCTTCCCAACGTTTTCAACGCTATGCCGGGCGGGAGGCTGTGGGGGGCGCTCTTCTTCATTTTCCTGTCCTTTGCCGCCCTCTCCACGGTCATCGCCGTCTTTGAAAATATTCTCTCCTGCTGCATGGACCGCTGGGGCTGGAGCCGCCGCCGGGCCGCGGCAGTCAATCTGGTCCTGATTTTTGTGCTCTCCCTCCCCTGCCTGCTCGGCTTCAACCTGCTCTCCGATGTGCAGATTATGGGCGGCGGAATCATGGATTTCGAGGATTTCATCCTCAGCAACAACCTGCTGCCGCTCGGCTCTCTGATCTATCTCCTGTTCTGTGTCTCAAAGTGCGGCTGGGGATGGGAAAACTTTCTGAATGAAGCCAACACCGGGGAGGGTCTCCGTTTTCCCTCCGCAATCCTTTGGTATGCCAAATGTGTACTTCCTTTTGTCGTTCTTCTGATCTTCGTCATGGGCTACTGGCAGAAACTTTTTGCGTGATCTGAAAATGCGGCGCCTCTATCGGAAGAGGGCCAAGGTATGCCGAGGTGAAACAGCTTGAAAAACAGCCGGAAAGCGATTGGTCTGGCAGCGTGCCTCGCTGTGCTGCTTCTGCTTCTTGGTGCCCTGCCCAGGAGAGAGCAGTGGCTGAGTCTCGCGCGTGACCCCGATCTGATCCGCCGCTTTACCGGATGGATCGACTCGATCGGCTCCGCCGGTATTCCTGTTCTGCTGCTTTTTCAAATTTTTCAGATCGTCGTCGCCATTCTTCCGGGAGGACTCGTAGAGCTGGCGGGTGGGATTCTTTACGGCCCTCTTGGGGGATTTGCCGTTGCCCTTTTCGGAATTCTGCTCGGTACTCTCTGCGCCTTCTGGATTTCCCGCCGCTTCGGCGAGCCGTTGGTCCGCAGGCTGGTAAACGGAAAGCAATTCGACCGTTACAAAAAGCTCTGTGCAAGCCGCCGGTTTGAAGCTGCCGCCCTGCTCTTTTTCTTTCTGCCCGGCGTTCCCAAGGATATCCTGATCTATACCATCGGCTGTTCCGGGGTTCTTTCGCGGCGTTTTATTCTGCATGCCACCCTTGCCCGAATTCCGTCTGTCGCCGTCTCCTGCTTTGCCGGCTCGGTGGCCGGGAAGGGAGACTTTCTGCTGTTCACGGTCATCTACGCCGCGTTTCTTGCAGCCGGAGGAATCGGTACGCTGGTGCACCGCCGGATTCTGCGGCGGCTCGAGCAAAAGGAAAAATAGCGTCCTGTTGGGGAGTCCCTTTTCGGATGGGCCGGCCATGATCTTCCCTAGACTCCGCGCCGTTATTCAGAGAGAAAGGTGCCGGTTGATCCGAAAAAAGCTTGCCGGAGTAAATTTTGAAGAGCGTTCTTTTGTTTTAAAAGCCTCAAGCGATCGGGAGCTACAGTCATGACTACCCCTAAAAGGGGTGGCATGACCAAGCCCTGTAAGGGCATAATACTGCCAGCGCCTGAATGACGCTGGCTTTCACTTTGTTCAAGCCGACGCGGGCGGCCCGCAGGCCGCCCGTTCCCTCCCGTTCCCCTTTCCCTGCCCGCCCGCTCTGCCTGTCCGGTACCCGGCGCGCCCGAGCGGAGGGCGGCACCGCCCCCCCTTGTTTGCCGCCCGGAGCGAGTACGCGGAGCGCAGCGACGCGCGGGAGGGCGAGTGCGGGCGGCCGGGCCGACCGCGCCGCCCGAGCCGATTGCCCGGCGAGGGGGGGCCACATGGGCGGCCGCCCGGCCGCCCATAGGGGGGAGGCTCGCCGGGCGACCTATTGTTGTCAACAGCGTCGGCACCGCAGCGGGGTAAGGGCCGAAGCCCTCACCCGTCGGACCAGCGGCCCTTCTCCCAAGGGTTCCAGTCCGGGGCGTAGTAGTCGGCCAGATACTCCACGCACGCCTGGGCGATTTCCTGCGCGGTTATGGGCGTGTCGTAGAGCGGGCGGCCATGCGCGTGGGAATGGCAATAGCTGCACAGGGTGATGAGGTTTTGCGGGGAATCTGTGCCGCCCTCGCCGCGCGCAATGGCGTGGTGCACCTGCAAGCCCTGTGAGGAATCGCACAGGGCGCAGCGGTAGCCGTCGCGGCGGTATACCTCGCGGCGTGTGGCGTTTTTGATGTTCGCGTTCATGGGGAAGCCTCCTTTGCGTTTTCGACCAAAGGCGCGCGGAAGGTCAAGGGCGGGCGCAGCAGCCTTCCGAAAAGCCGCGCCGGGGCCGACAGGCCCCAAGCCTTGCCGCGACCGGCGAGCGGGGCCG
>FORK01000028.1 GCA_900113995.1 Ruminococcaceae bacterium D5
GCGCTCCTTGGTAAGAGAGACGATGTTTTTGCCATATTCGAAGAGCATCATCGCGGTCTGCACCGGCGGCTTCCCCCAGCGGTAAACTCCATCCTGCATATAGCCGGACGCGGAGACGCCCCAATGGTGGTTGATTCCCTCGATTGCCGAAAGAGCCGTCCCGTTGATGACCGGATAGACCCGCTGCGGGTAGACGGCGGAGGAGAGCTCCAGAGAGGAGATACCCGCCGCCCGGCAGCAGTACCGGACCACCTCCTGCGGGGTTGCTCCCGCAAAGCTGTGATTGAGCGGGGTCAGCGCCAGCCGGAGGGCGGCGTCTCGGAGACGAACCTCCTTGACGCTGCCGGAGCTGGCAAAGTCTGCGGCGAGCAGGCCCTCGAAGACCTTTGTGATCAGCTTCATCCGGTCATCCTGATCCCAGAGCAGCAGCTTCTGGTGGATCGGGATGATCTCTTCCACTGCAACGGCGCCGTTTTGATACCGCCAAATGATCTCCGAGATGGAGATGCCCTTCCCGATCGCGTCAAGCAGCTCCAGCAGGACGCTGTCAAAGTTGCGGATCGCCCCGATCTGCTCCGAGACGAAGGCGGCGATTTCCTGATCCCGCGCCTCCTCGCCGAAGGGGACGACCTCATAGTCGAGGCCGGTGACCGCGTTCTTCCGGGTCTGCAGCTGGCTGAACAGGTGCGGATCTTTTTCCTCCATCTCCTCGAAAAGCTGCATCTGGCGGCTGACGTCGCCGTCGTCCGCCTGCCGGAAGATCCGCGCCAGCTTCTGCGGGTCGAGTCCGTTGGAGGGATAATCCGACCAGCGGCTGTATTTTGGCGGGATGGCGATCCTCCCCATGGCGGGCTGGGCGCGGGGACGGACAATCACTTTCTTCATTTTGGCATCACCTCCTTAGTCTTAGTAGGCCCCGCCGCCGAAGCGCGCGCCGCGCCGCTGTACGGTGCTGTATCCGGCGTCCGCGCCGAGATGGCTGCCCATTGCCAGACGGACGGCCATCTCCAACCCGTCCGGGCCGTCGTCGTTTTTGCCATGGGGATATTCCTCCAGCTGCTTGAGCAGGGTTTTGTGTTTCCTCGAAAATTTGATGTAGTGGTTTTTAACAAGCGGCTGCAGGGACAGGATGCGGATCTCCTTGCTCTGGCGGTTGTTGATCTCCTCCACCGGCAGATAGACGCCGGTTTCGCGGGACCGCTCCGCCATGACCTTCGCAAAGAAATACTGGAACTGCACCGTCTCAACCCCGAAGCGCTGATATGGTTTGCGGAGATCCCGCATCGCCCGGCGCTGCATCTCAATCGCGTCGTCTATGATGACGTCCAGCGTCCGGCGCTCGGTTGAGCCCTCGATCACATAGAGATAGCCGGTGCGGATGTTTTTGGCAATCCCGATCAGGGTGCTGGTATCCGCGTGCCTGTTTTTGCCCAGCGAGGGGTCGTTGGCGGCAAAGAGGACAAATTCGGGGGATGTAAAGTCCGGCGGATCGTCGTCCCAAAATTCGAACCACTCCGGGTTGAAGGCGCAGCTGTCCGGGTCGATGGGGTTGTTCTGCAGCTCGGAGTTGAAGGACGCCTCACCCTCCGATACCCTGATGACCATGAGGGCGTAATAGTCAAGCTTCTCCGGCCAGAGGACTTCTGTGCCCTCCAGCATGGCTTCCCGGTTTTCCTCGAAGAATTCCTTCGCCAGCTCCTTTCGGCGGGGATTCTCCAGATCGGTGTAGACCAGCTCCCATGCATCCCAGAGATCCGTATGTACCGCCGGGCTGATGATGGCCCGGTAGGTCACCGCATCATACTCCGCGTTTTTCAGAACTTTTGACAAAAGGGAATCGAAATGCAGGATTGTACCGATATAGACGATATCGGCGTAGGTGTCTCCGGCCTTGGAAACGGCCTTATAGTACCAGCTTGCCAGCTTGCGGCGCTGCTCGGGCGTGTTGACGTTCTCATCGTTCTCGACGTCGTCGAGGGTTATGAGGTCCGGCCGCCAATTGCGGTGGCGGCGGCCGCGGATTTTCTTTCCGCTGCCGATGCCCTCCACCTTGATATCGGTCGCGGTGATCATCACGCCCGAGGTCCATACCTTGCCGCCGCGCAGGCTGCCGAAGTCCTCGAGGATCCGTGGGTTCTCCTCCAGTTCGGTTTTGATATCTCCTAAAAATCCCTCCGCCTGCTCCGAACTGTCCGACAGAATCAGGAGGTAATGCTTGTATTGGTAAAGGATCGCGTGAAGGTTGTCCTTGAAGGTAAACGACGTGGATTTGGCGTGCCCTCTGGGCGCGGCGATTGCGCGCTTGCAGCCCGGTTTCCTGTTGATGGTTTCGGCCGAGGTCAATGCGCTGCACCCCTTGAGCACGCCGTCCATCCAGATGTCGTCCAGCTCCTCGTGGAACCTTGGGGATTTCCTGATGAAGTAATGCGGAAGATATGCCCTGCCGAAATAGGCGAGGTCGATTGCCCCGAGCTGTCGGCGCAGCCCGTCTTTCCCGGTGAGGGGAGCGAGGCCCGCCCGGTACTCCTGCCAGAGCCGCCGGCGTTCTTCCGGCCAGCGGCCCGGCCGCTGTACATACTCCTCGAACAGCTCCCGCTGATAGCGGGCCTCATCGACCGCCTGCGTATCAACCGACAGGACGCCGATGTATTCATTCAGGTTGATCCCCATGCGATCACTCCTCCGCCAAAATCATCTGCCTGGCATCGATCAGCAGGTCGCGCATCCGGCGTGCCAACTCGGGGCTTCCCTTGACCGTTTCCAACATCTTTTCCTCAAGCTGGCCGAATGCGAGCTCCGCCTTTTTCTTCAGGTCTGCCTGCGTCCTCTTTTCGTAGGTTGCGTTGCGCGAGAGCGAGGCGATCAGCCGCCCTGCTTTATCCAGCGGCATTTCCTCAAATTCCTCCTCCGCGCTGCTGACCCGGCGCATCAGTCCATCCATCATGACCATGGATGCCGCCCTGGTGTAGTCCAGCTCCGGGTGTGCTTCCACCGCCGCGGCGATGGCCTTTGTGCGCTGCAGCGTGTCGATCACCCGTTCCGCCGTTTTCTTCGTCCGCTGCGAGTATCTCCCAACCGCCGATTTGCTGATCTCAAAGCCCTGCTCCTTAAGCCATACTGACAGCTCGATAAACGAGTTGGCGGGATTGGCGAGCTTTTGATCGAGCTGTACCCGCACATCCTCCGGCAGCCGGTCGATACTCGAACAGGTGCGCCGCGCCTGCTCAGACATCGATTCCCGGATCGTCGATCGTGCCCTCCAGCAGATCGACGCCCCTCTTGGTCAGCTTGATGACCGCATCCTTACGGTAGGCAGTGTAGGCGTTCACCGTCCGGTCGGTGAAGACAATATACCCGCCGTCCAGCAGATACTCCAGATATTTGGAGATGTCCGGCGACAGAATCAGGTCTGCCCCCACCATCGCGTTGGCGATCTGACGGGTCAGCAGGGAGTTGCGTGGGCCGCTCCCGAGATACCGGATAATATAACCCCGGACCGATTTGTTTTTGCTGACCTCCTGCTCTGTCATCTCATCCAGGATTGCCATGGCCTGTTATTCCTCCTTTGCTTTGTCTTTATAAAGAATCTGATCGATTTTATCTTCAATCCGGCTCATCAGCCGGATATGGTCCTCCCGCAGCACAAACACCAGCGGCAGGTCCGCCTTCAGCTCTGAGAGCTCCTTTCTCAGTTCCGCGGTTTCCCGGCTGTGCTTTGTGTCCAGCTGCTCCAGCCGGTCCGCCTGCTGCTTCATTCCGGCCTTGAATTCGTCCAGCGTCCGTTTGATGAAGTAGCTGACCCCGCCGATCAGCAGGGTGATGATCAGTTGGGACGCCCAGATGATCCAACTGTCCATCCCTTAAACCGCTCCTTCCAGCAGCAGGGAGGGGGAATGCTTCAGCTCATACACCTTGCTTTCGACCACCGATTTTACGTAGCTTTCGAGGTCGATGCAGGCATCCGCGAGTGCGTCCTTGTACTCATCCGAGAGGTTGCCGATTACTGTTTCACAAGCCTCTTTTCCAAGTGCCAGAAGCTCATCCCTTGTGATCCCTTCCACACCGTTCTTTAATGCCTCCCGGATTGTACCGGCTGCTGTCTGCTCGATGCAGGTGACGGTGGCCTCCGCCAGCGTGTCAATCCGTTCGAGCGCATCGTTGACGAGGTGACGCCAATCGTCGTTGGCAAGGCTCTCCGATTCACAGCGCAGCCGTTCAGTGAAGCTGTTGATTCCCCGCAGTGCCATGGCGGCCAGCAGGGTGAGCGCGGCGCAAAGCAGGTTTACGAGCAGCGGGGACAGGGCGTCGAAAATTCCGTTTGCCATGATTTCAAGTCCTTTCTTTCCGGTTTTGTGGGCAAAAGACTAGGAGCAGGTCTTTGACCTGCTCCTAGGGTAACAATTTTCAGTTGAAGTCTCGAACGAAGCAATTCGTTGAATTGCTTCAGAAAAACCTGACTTGGCTTTCGTCTTCCTCACGCCCGACGATCTCGTAGACCCACCGCTCGGTAATCCCATATTTGATGGCCAGAGTTTTCTGGTTGTACCCGTCGAATTCAGCCCGGATGCGCTGATTCCTGATTTCTGCGAGGGCACTGTCCAGTTTCGGAAAATAGACCCCTGTCCCTTGCACGAGATTGGCCAGCTTGAGGGTGTTTTCCAACCCGATGGCCTCGGCAATCCCCTGATAGGGAGAGGGAAGCTGCTCGAGCTTGAGTTCCCTGATCCACTCGCCCCCGATCATCCCGCCGCCTCCTTCCGCTGGTACATTCGCTTGAGCGCCTCGATCACCTTGCTGGCCTGCACCTTTGAAAGCCACTCGACCGCCGGCGTCTTGAAGCGGTTTTTCAGGAAGGCCGCCAACCGGTCCGGGTTATCGTCCCACCCGAGCAGCCGCTCATATTCGCGGATGCGGTAGAGCTGCTGCTCTGAGGCCCGGTTGGGATTCTGCAGCTCCGGCGCCTTGCGTTCCTTGTAGGCGACCATCCCATAGCAGACCTCGTTGATCTCCCGCTGGGTCAGCTTTCTGAGGCTGTCCTTGCCGCTGAGGCTGTAAGCCATATGTAGATGCACCGGACAAGTCCAGCGGCAAGCGCAGACAGAAGGTACATATCGAGTACGACCTTGTGGGCTACATTCCCGTGGATGAGCTGCTAAAAGCGGAACAGGCATGACCGAGATCATGCCTGTTCCAAGAATTTTGATTTTACTGTCTTACCAGCAGGGAGCCTTGCATCCCCGTTTCCTTACAATGATGTTGTGCAGGGGTGCGGTTTTTAAAAGATGGACGGGCCGCCGACGCGCCGAAACGGCTACAGATTGCGGTTTGTTTTGATGAAAAGACGCTGGCGATTCCCGGCCGTTTTTGCGAGCGGAAGGGTAACAGCCGGGCCGAAGAGGCAGGTATCAATGCACCAGAGCAAACTACAGGAGTATTTTTTGCCATGCCGGGGATCATCCCAATGCTCCATGCTTCGCACCATCAAGAGGAAATGAACCGGAAAACGCTGTGGGCTTGGGTTGGGGGCGGACTTGGATGATCACTTTTATGCCTGCTTCTTTCTTATTTATAATCCCGGTTAAAACGAACCGAAAGAATCTGTTAAAATAGGGGCAGGACTCACAACCGTCACAATTTCATATATCTCGCGGGACCATTTTCCTATATGCATATATTGATAATCGCAAAAGCGCTTATCTGCGGTATGCTGTCTTTTCTTTGATTTTTGCACTGACGGTGACAATTTTCTTTTTCTTCTATTTATGATAAGAATCATTTCCCCCGCTGGTGCGGGGCCTTTTCATGCTTGAAAGGATGACCATCGCAAAAATGTCCGCATTTTAACCATTCCGTTGATAAGAAATGCGGGAGCCGCAAAGTTTTACAGCCCCCGGATATTGATTTTTTAAGGCGCCAGCAATCCGATCACCCCATAGGAGGCGATCCCCATGACCAGACCTGCGGTGGCAACCCCCGCGGCAATCGGCCAGAACGCCCTGCGCACCGGAAGCCCGAGCAGCGTCGCGATCAGCGCGCCGGTCCACGCGCCCGTTCCCGGGGCAGGGATGGCCACAAAGAGATACAGCGCCAGAAGGATCGCCGTGCTGGCGTTTTTGGCTTTGGCCACCTTCTTCTCTCCGATCGAGAGGATCCAGCGGAACATTCCGCCGACATGCGGCAGGCGCGCACCCCATTGCAGCACGCGGCCCGCAAAGGGAATCAGCACCGGCACCGGCACAAGATTGCCCGCCACACAGACCAGATAGACCAGCCAGAAGGGGAACCCCCAGCTGATTCCAACCGGCACCGCGCCGCGCAGCTCGATGACCGGCACCATCGAAAGCAAAAACAAAAACAGCAGTTGATACAAAGAAAAATCCTCCCTATGATTGATAGAGGCTGCGAAGCTGGCCGAGCACCCCAAAGACCAGACGCACGACCGCCCGGAGATTGGCCAGCAGCATCAGCAGAAACATTCCCAGCTGAATCAGGAAAACATGTTCGGAACTGCGCATCAGCAGCGCTCCCTGCGCCATCATGAGCAGAAAGGATACCGCCGTAGGCAGGATGCGCAGGTCGATCTCCACCAGGCGGCGGATATCCACAGCCCGGATTCCAAACGAAACAAGGTAGCTGATCAGCGTGGCGAAGGAGGCTCCCAGCACCCCCGCGCGCGGAATCAGGAGCAGATTCAGCCCGATATTGACCACTGCACCCGCGCAGATTGCCACCGGGACAGTGGCGTTCCTTTTGCTGACCATATAAAATGACCCGAGAAAGGTCACCAGTGAGGAAAACACCTCCCCCACGACGAGAAACGGGACAAACCGCCACGACTCATAGTAGGACGGTGCATACAGAATTCTCGTAATCGGCTGGATCAGCATCATAATTCCCGAACCGGCGAGAAACAGCAGGGTCAGATAGTAGTCATAGGTTTCGGAATAGAATTTCGAGGTACTGCGGCCCTGTCCCGACTCACTGACTGCCGAAATCTGCCACGCCTGATAGAAGATGGCCGAAACGATGGTCAGCAGCGACGGAATTTTATGCGCGGTTGCCAGCATCCCCGCAGCGGTATCTCCGCAGAACCAGGTCACCATATACCGGTCGGAGGCGCTGACAATCCACCAGAACATGGTGGTGGGAATCAGGGGCACCGAATAGCGCAGCATTTCCCGGAACAGGCGGGGGTTGGGATGGGCAAGATCAAGGTACCGTCCCAGGCGCGCCACCGCAAACAGGAAAAGAATCGAGAGGATGTTCGACCCGATGATCGACCCGACATAACCGTAAAGCCCCCAACCCAATCCGGACAGAAAGAGGATATTGAGCCCGATAGTAGTGAAGGTGGCGAAGAATCCGTCGAAGGCAAAGAGCCGCACATACCCCAACGAGCGGACAAACTGGGCGCAGACACTCTTGAGCATCCCGAAAAGGACATACGCATAGATGATGAGAGTATAAGGCGACAGCATATCAATCGCCAGAAAAATCGGGCTGAAAACACAGAAAACGATAAAGCCGGCGAGGACCGTCTTGATTCCGATGGTAAAAACCTGCGCCCGGCTGAACGAGCGGTCCATTGCGAACCGGAGAATTGCTTCGTTGATCGAAAGCATCACAAACGGCATCAACAGATTGCAGGTTGTGGTAATACGGTCCGAGATGCCGAACTCGGCAGGTGTCAGCATGCTGGTATAGTAGCGCAGCATGAAAAAAACCAGCAGCTTTGAAGAGAAGGAGCCGATGGCAAAAACCATTGTGTTCCCCATCAGCCTGCCATACCGGCTCATCGCTTTTCCCCCTTCCGCAGTCAGCTGTTCCGGTTTATTATGCCATGTTTTCTCCCGGAATTCAAGGAAAAACAAAAGCCGCGGCATCCGGATATCCCCGCACACCAAAAGAGAGGTCCGAGAGGAATGCTTGACACAATGCTCATACAGAGTGAGGCGAACGCCCGCTCGCAGGAAGAGCTTTGTCCGGTCTGCAGAAACAACGCCGCGCCGGAAGCGCGGCCGAATGTCCACGCGCAGGAGAAGCGCCATGAAAGCCCTGCGCTTCTGACGATACGAACGGCCGATGCCCCCGCACACCAAAAGAAAGGTCCGGGAGGAATGCTTTACACAATGCTCGTGCAGAGTGAGGCGAACGCCCGCTCGCAGGAAGAGCTTTGTCCGGTCTGCAGAAACAACGCCGCGCCGGAAGCGCGGCCGGACGCCTGTACGCAAAAAGGGTCCGGTCTATGCCGGACCCCTTTTCTTTAAAACACAACGGTCAGCAGCATTTTGAACCGCTCCCTGCCATAGACCGCGTGGGGCGTTTTGGCAGGCATTACGATACTCTCCCCGCAGGAAAGCAGATATTCCTGCCCGTCGATGGTGATCTTTCCTGCCCCATCCAGGACTGTTACCATCGCGTCGCCTCCCGATTCATGGGTGCTGATCTCCTCGTCCTTTTCAAAAGCAAACAGAGTCATGCTCACCCACTCGTTCTGTACGAGTGTTTTACTGACCACCTGCCCTTCCTGATATGCAACCTCGTCCTTGAGCCGAAGGACTTGTGATTTGGGAATGTTTTTCATTTTGCCGCCCATAAGCATCTCTCCTGTCTGTCAATCCTCTGTCTTGATCACCCCAACCGGGCAGTTTGCAGCCGCCTGAGCGGCAGCCGCCTCTTCATCGGCGCCAACGGGCGGTGCGCAGACCTCCGCCAGGCCATCCTTTCCGATGCAAAACACGCTCGGGCAGGTACCGGCACAAAGTCCGCATCCAATACATCCTTCGATGATTCTGACCTTCATACTTGCTCCTTCTTTCTGTGAAATAGCGATCCGTCCCCTGCTTTTTCAGCATAGCACTTTTTAGAGGAATTTCAGTTGGATTTCCAACAAATTCAAGTTCCGGATCAAATTTATTCTGCCCCAGATTTATTCCGAAATGTGAGGAATGATATTTTCATGAAAAAATTTCACATTTATATAGAAAATTATGCAATTTGTGCTATAATATTCTGGTAGCTTAAAAATCACAGGCAATGGGCCTGACGCCTAAATCCGAACTACAGGATATCGGCAATCACATCGAGCAGGTGGCTGATATCCAGCTCCAGTCTGTTGCACATCCCGGTAAACCGTTCCGCCTCTTCCCGGTGGAGGAACACATCCGGAACATGGGAGAGCTGTTTCGGATCGTCCCCCGCTTTTTGATACACACAGATCCCAAACGTAGTATAGCTTCCAATTTCAAGAATCTCCAGTGTTTCCTCAATGACCTGATATGTAACCATATGCTTCCTCCCACTTTTGCGATGCATTTTTCAAAATCTTCGGAGTCATCTTTCATACTATAGCATATTGCCAGTCTTTTGATTCATCCCATTGAAAATGTCAGATATTTTGCTGAATTTACCAATTTTGATCGCAGCGGCTGCATCTTTTGTAACGGAAAGGGGTGCCTTCGATGCAAATTGCAGTTTGCGACGACAGTGCTTTAGATCGAAAAATTATTACCAGTCTTCTGTCCTTCTATTTTTCCGAAAAGGCTATCAGCTATGAAATTTTCCAGTATGAGAACGGCACGGACCTGATCTACGACGTTGAAGAATCTCGGTGGTTTGATGTAATTTTTCTGGATATCTATCTGAACGGCCAGCTCGGCATCGATGTGGCGCGTCGGCTCCGCACCCTGCATTATGATGGGGAGATCGTTTTTCTTAGCGCCTCCTCCGAATTCGCTGTGGACAGCTACGACGTCGAGGCACTCAGCTATATTCTCAAGCCGCACAGCATCGAAAAGCTTCACCGCACAATGGATCGGATCATCCAAAAGGTGGAGGTTAACACTTATCGGGTCAAGCAGCGGTCAAAAATGATCCGAATTCCTTTCCACGAAATTCTGTATGTGGAAAGCAGCAACTCGAAATGCATTCTTCACCGCAGAAGCGGGGATTCCTACGTGATCTACAAGCGTCTGAATGAAATCGAGCGGGAGCTCAGCGACCCCCGCTTTCTCCGCTGCCACCAAAGCTATCTGGTCAATATGGACTGTATCGAGCAGGCGGACCGGCAATTCCGGCTTTCCAACGGAGAAACCGTCATGATCCGGCAGAGAAATCTCAAGGCAATCCGCCAGCATTATATGGATTATCTTGCCTCAAAGGAGATTCCGGCATCAGCGCCATGAGGCAGCCAGCCGGCCAGATAACCGGAACGTCCCGCGTGGAAAAAGCTGTCACCGCCTTTCGGCGGCGGCAGCTTTTTCCCTTTCCCGGGCAAAAGAAAACTCTGCGAATGCATCCAGTCCGCCGTTTCCGCAAGAATCATGAAAAGAGGGCCCGCGATTTGTTCTATCCTGTTGAGGGAGCCTTCGGTTTTTCGCATACGGCTTCACAAACGGCAAAAAAAGTCGAGCGGTTTTCTTCCCGAATCTATAAAATAAGCAGGGTCGGAGGTGAAAAGATGAGATGAAGGACCAAACGATGGCCGTCCAACGGATGCAGGACTATATTGAAGCAAATCTGAGCCGGGAAATTACGATGTCCGATCTCGCGCGGGCAGCGCTGTTTTCCCCATGGTACGCCTACCGGCTGTTTCGGCAGTACGCGGGCCTTACCCCCACCGAATACATCCGGCGGCGTCGGCTGAGCAAATCCGCTCTGAAGCTCCGGCAGGAAGGCTGCCGCGTGACCGACGCCGCCTTTGACCTCGGGTTCGGCAGTGTGGATGGATATCAGAGAGCATTTTTCCGGGAGTTCGGCTGCAATCCCGGCGAATATCTCCGAAAACCCGTTCCCATCACTCTTTTCATTCCTTACGGCGTCAAATTCAAAGAACTCAGAAAGGACACCATGAATATGGAACAAGTGCAAAGCATATTTGTTCAGGTAATCCACAAACCCGAACGGCAGGTTATTCTCAAACGAGGCGTCAAGGCACAGGACTATTTCCCATACTGCGAGGAAGTGGGCTGCGATGTCTGGGGACTTCTGACCAGCATGGAATCTCTCTGCGGCGAGCCGGTGTGCCTGTGGCTGCCTGACCGCTACCGGAAACCAAACACCTCCGTCTATGTGCAGGGCGTCGAGACGGCGGCGGACGGACAGACCCCGGTGCCGGAGAGTTTTGACCGAATCCGCCTGCCCGCTGCGGAATATCTGGCATTTCAGGGGGAGCCTTTCCGCGAGGAGGATTACAGCGAGGCGATTCTCGCCGTCCGGCACGCCATGCGCCGCTATGATCCCACTGTCATCGGCTATGAGTGGGATGACGAAAATCCCCGGATTCAGCTCGAGCCACGCGGAGAACGCGGTTATATTGAGCTGCGTGCGGTGAAGCGAAGGATGCCCCGATGATTCATCGCCAGACAGTCCGGACTGAAATCCCGGACTGGAAACGGAGGACGCTTCTCTTTCTTATCAGCCAGTGTATCACCCTGTTCGGCTCTACCCTTGTTCAGATGGCTGTTGTCTGGTATGTCACCTTAAGAACCTCTTCCGGCGCCTGGGCAGCCGCCTTTACCGTCTGCTCCTACCTTCCGCAGTTTCTGGTTTCCTTCCTGGGGGGCGTCTGGGCGGACCGCAGCAGCAAAAAGCTTCTGATTATCGGAGCCGACGCATCCATTGCTGCCGTTACCCTCACCATGATGCTGATCCTGCCCCATTTTCAGCCGGAACCGGTGCTGCTTTCCGCTCTGCTGGTGATGTCTGTGATCCGTTCCCTCGGCGCCGGCGTACAAACCCCGGCGGTCAGCGGGGTGCTCCCACAGCTGGTGCCGCGGGAGCACCTCATGCGCTTTAACGGCATCAATGCCGCCATGCAGGCGGTCGTCCAGTTCGCAGCCCCCGCTGCCGCCGGCATATTGCTTTCCGCCGGGACGCTTCGCGCCACTCTCGGGGTGGACGTTCTGACAGCCGCGCTCGGCATCGGTCTCCTGTGCTGCGTGCCGATTCCCGGGCACAAGGCCGCGCGGGGGGATACTTCCGCCTTTGCAGATCTGAAAACCGGCATCCGCTATTCCCTGTCCGAACCGTTGATCGGAATGCTGCTTCTTCTCTACGGATTTTTCATCTTCCTGTGCGTACCGGCGGGCTTCCTCGCGCAGCTGCTCGTCAGCCGTATTTATGGGAATGCCTACTGGTATATGACCGCTGTGGAACTGGCAGGTTTTGCCGGAATGACGGCCGGCGGACTTCTGATGGGAACATGGGGAGGGTTCCAAAGCCGCGTCACAACCCTGCGGACCGGCATCGCCGCATTCGGCATACTCGCCGCCGGCATGGGACTCTCCCGCAGTTTTCCGCTGTATCTCGCGCTGATGCTGCTTTACGGCGTCGCCCTGACAGCGGTGCAGACAGCGGTTACCACGCTGATTCAGGAAAAGGCACAGGCAGAGATGCAGGGACGCGTATTTGGCCTGCTTGGCTCCATGTATTCCGGCTTTCTGCCCATCGGCATGGCGGTCTTCGGTCCGATGGCCGACATGATTCCCCTGCAGTGGATCATGACCGCCAGCGGTGCGGCTCTGGTTTTGATCGCCGCGGGGACCTTCTGCCTTCCATCCTTTCGCGGGCAATAGCTCCGATGGGATGAAGCTCCCTATGCAGCGTCAGGCAGATGGGGCGTAAAACGGGAAGCGCGAAGGAAAGAGCCATGCTTTTATTCGCCCGATGCAGTTAAAATAGATATTCATTTAGAGTTCAGAGGAAAAGAATGTATGCAGGAAAACTGTCAGGGTTATCCTGCGCGTTCGATCACCCGCCGCAGCGAAAGCCACGAAGCGGCTTCTGACAAAAAGAAAAGACACCCGATCGGGTGTCTTTTCTTGGTGCGCGTGAAGGGACTCGAACCCCTGGCCTACTGGTTCGTAGCCAGTCACTCTATCCAACTGAGCTACACGCGCAAATGAGGCCTGTCCGCCGGACGCACCTGCGTCTTGCTGACAATTTGATATTTTATCAGTTCACGCACAAAATGTCAACCTTTTTTGCTTCTGTTCAAGAAAAAACTCCTTCTTCCGGCAGGAGAGGGATGAAATCCCTTGGGTTTAATGCTATAATGATCGAGATAACTGTAAAAAGGAGCGGCGAATGATGTCGATTACGGCGGTAAAAAGCTATTTCAAAGAACTGGGCCTCGAGGACCGTGTTTTGGAATTTTCCGTATCAAGCGCGACGGTGGCCCTCGCGGCGCAGGCGGTTGGCTGTGAGGAAGCGCGGATTGCAAAAACCCTTTCTTTCCTTGTCGATGGACATGCGGTGCTGATTGTCACCGCGGGGGATGCCAAAATCGACAATCGAAAATTCAAGGATCAGTTCCATACCAAAGCAAAGATGCTCACTGCCGAGGAGCTTGCCGCTCTGGTGGGACATGCCCCCGGCGGGGTCTGCCCCTTTGCGGTCCCCCATACGGTTGAGGTCTGGCTGGACGAGTCTCTGCGGCGCTTTCCCACCGTTTTCCCCGCCGCCGGGAGCGATAACAGCGCCATCGAGCTTTCCTGCGGGGAGCTTGAGCGTTTCTCCTGCGCGCGCGGCTGGGCGGATCTCTGCAGGGGATGGCGTCCCAAAGAGCAGTAATTCCGCTCTGTGACGGGATTTTTTGTGCCGTTCCCTTGACGCTCGGCGCGAAACAGGATACACTACTATGGTAATGCAAAGTATGGAGGTTACGTGATGAAGAACACCGACAAAACAATGGAAAAAATCGTCGCCCTCGCCAAGGGGCGCGGCTTTGTTTATCCCGGCTCGGAAATCTACGGCGGCCTGGCCAACTCCTGGGACTACGGCCCTCTCGGGGTGGAGCTCAAGAACAACATCAAGCGCGCCTGGTGGAAAAAATTCGTGCAGGAAAATCCCTATAACGTGGGACTTGACGCCGCGATCCTGATGAACCCCGAGGTGTGGGTTGCTTCCGGCCACGTCACCACCTTCAACGACCCGCTGATCGACTGCAAGGCCTGCAAAATGCGCCACCGCGCCGACAAGCTGGTGGAAAGCTGGTGCGAGGAGCAGAAACGCACCGACGTAAACGTCGAGGCGATGACCAGCGACGATCTGGTTGCCTTTATCCGCGACAACGGCGTCACCTGCCCCGGCTGCGGGAAGTCGGACTTTACGGATATCCGCAAGTTCAACCTGATGTTCAAGACCCATCAGGGGGTCACCGAGGATTCTTCCACCGAGGTTTACCTGCGTCCTGAGACGGCACAGGGCATCTTCGTCAATTTCAACAACATCCAGCGCACCACCCGCAAAAAGGTGCCGTTCGGCGTCTGCCAGGTAGGCAAGAGCTTCCGCAACGAAATCACCCCCGGCAACTTTATCTTCCGTATCCGCGAATTCGAGCAGATGGAGCTGGAATTCTTCTGTAAGCCCGGCACCGACCTCGAGTGGTTCCAGTATTGGCGCACCTTCTGCCACGACTGGCTGCTGAACCTCAACATCCGGGACGAAAACCTGCGGCTTCGGGACCATGAGCCGGAGGAGCTTGCCTTCTATTCCAAGGCGACCACCGATTTCGAGTTTATGTTCCCGTTCGGCTGGGGCGAGCTGTGGGGCGTTGCCGACCGCACCGACTACGACCTCAAGCAGCATCAGGACCATTCCGGCAAGGACCTCACCTACTTTGACCAGGAGCAGAACGAACACTATATTCCCTATGTCATCGAGCCCTCGCTCGGCGCCGACCGCGTCACCCTCGCCTTTCTGGTGGAGGCGTACGATGAGGAGGTTGTCGATGCGGAGAAAAACGACACCCGCGTGGTGCTGCGGCTGCATCCCGCTCTGGCCCCCTTCAAAGCCTGCGTCCTTCCCCTTTCGAAGAAGCTCTCGGCCAAGGCGCAGGAGCTTTATGCCTCCCTTGCACGCGAGTATATGATCGATTTCGACGACGCCGGTTCCATCGGCAAGCGCTATCGCCGCCAGGATGAGATCGGCACCCCGCTCTGCATCACCTATGATTTTGAGTCTGAAAATGACGGCGCCGTCACCATCCGCGACCGCGACACGATGGAGCAGGTTCGCATTCCGATGGAGCAGGTTTCCGCCTATATCCGGGAAAAGATCGCGTTCTGACAGACTTTTGGCGGAATCGTTCATCAAACATCAGAACAAACGCATAGAATTGCGGAGATGGCCCGGCAGCGGCGCTGCCGGGCCATCCTTTCCAAGGAGGAATGCTTGAATGGAGCCTTTGATTACCCGGCGCGCCTGGTTGGAAATTGATCTCGACCGGATGGCTCAGAACCTTGCAGAAGTACGCCGCCGCCTTTCCCCCGGCTGTAAGGTGTGCGGGGTCGTCAAGGCGGACGGCTATGGGCAGGGGGCTGTGATGATAGCCAAGCGGCTTGCGCGCGAGGGGGTCGATTTTTTTGCGGTCGCCACCCTTCTGGAAGGGAAAAAACTGCGCGATGCACAGATCACGGGGGAAATCCTCGTTCTCTCCTACACCGACCCGTCCCTGACCTCCGAGCTGCTGGCCTGCGGCCTGATCCAGTCGGTCAGTTCCCCCGAATATGCCGCCGCGCTGGATGAAGCGGCGCGGGCGGCGGGCGGAAGGCTCAAGGCGCATATCAAGCTGGATACCGGCATGACCCGCACCGGCTTCGACTGCGGCACTCCGGAGGAGCTTAACCGCGTGGCGGCGGCCTGCCGTCTGCCGGGCCTGAAGATTACCGGAACCTTCAGCCATTTTTCCTCGTCGGACGACGGCTCTGAGGGCGCCGATGAATACTGTCTCCGGCAGATCGAACGCTTTACCGCCGCTCTTGACGGTCTTGCCGCACGCAAAATTCCCACCGGCGTCCGGCATATCTGCAATTCAGGGGGCATTCAGAAATATCCACAGGCCCATTTTGACATGGTGCGCTGCGGGGCGATTCTTTCGGGATATCCCACCGCCTGCCACGTGGATGCCTGGCCGGATATCCAGCCGATCACCTCTCTGAAAACCACCGTCACCTGCCTGCGGGAAATCGAACCCGGCACCTGTGTCAGTTACAGCCGGACCTTCCGCGCGCCGAAGCGGATGCGGGTGGCAGTCCTGCCCATCGGATATGCCGACGGCTACCCCCGCGCCCTTTCATCCAAGGGGCGGGTGATTCTGCATGGGCGGTGGGCCGACCAGATCGGCCGGGTCTGCATGGATCAGATGATGGTTGATGTCACCGGAATTCCGGATGTCCGCCTCGGCGATACGGCGGTCATTCTCGGCGGCGACGGCGCTCTGTTTCAAAACGCCGACGAGGTTGCCGCGCAGGCCGGAAGCTGTATGCACGAGCTGCTTTCGCGGCTGGGGCCACGGCTCCAGCGGCTTTATTTCGAAGGCGGGGCGCTCGTCAAAATATTGTGATTTCAAAAATGCAGCGTTCCAAAAGAGGGGCGGGCGGATTAAGATCCGCCCGCCCCTCTGCATTGTTCTTTCCCTGAAAAGCCCTCTCGCGCCCGCGCTCGTTCCTCTGCGAGAGCATCAAGGCTGATATCTACGTATACGCATTCGCGGCAGCAGCCCTGAAGGTCAAGCGTCACCTCTCCCAGCAGGCATTTGTGCTCTTCCCAGTAGATGCAAAAGCGATTTTCACAGCACATCCGGTAGCATCCCCTGCATATTATAGTCCATATTTGGATAATGTTCAATATAGGGACTTTATACTATGCTGAAAACCGGGTGATAAAAATGATCGTATACGATCCTTTCTGGAAAACCATGAAGGAACGCGGCCTGACAACCTATCAACTGATCAACCGCCACGGCTACAGCAGCCATACAATCCACCGCCTGCGCCATAACAAAGGAATTTCCACCTCCCTCATCAATGAACTCTGCATCCTTCTCGGCTGCCGGGGCGAGGATATTTTGCTCTTTCTTCCGGAAACGGAGAAAAATAAACGGAGCGTTTGAAGCGCTCCGTTTATTTTTGATGGAACCATCCCGATTCGTCCCGCCTACAGCCAGCGCCGTGCCGGAGTTTTCTCCAGTATGCTGCGCCAATCACAGCGGTAGGTCACCCAAGTCAGCGCGGCCGTCACCACCGCGCCCCAGAATACATCCACGATCGAGTGCTGCTTGATGAACACCGTCGAAGCGCAGATCAGCAGCATCCAGAGCCAGACGGCCGCTTTGATTCCCCGCCGCCCCGCAAGGCGCGGGTCCATCTGCACCGCCGCGGCGATGGCAAGACTGGAGCTGACGTGGATCGAAGGACAGACGTTTCGCGGGGAGTCAAAGCCCTGCAACAGCCCCACCAGCCGGTAAAGCACACCGCCGCCCTCAAGAGGAACCCTGACATCGATCGAAATAGGATAGATGACATAAACCGCCAGCGCGACAGTCATACCGGAAAACATCAAAAAGCAGAGATTCTGAAAGCCTGCCCTGTCCCGGATCAGATAATAACCCTGCGAAAGGGCCAGCGCTGGAAACCACGAAAAATAGGGAACAGCGAACCATGCGCAGAACGGTATTCTCTCGTCCAGCGCACAGTTCAACGGATGCTGCGGCAGAACCAGAACCTCCAGCGCCGAAAAAGCGGTGAGGTAGAAGACCCAATAGAGCAGAAATCCCGCTTCATTGTGCTGCCGGAGCCAGTTTTTTGCCTGTACCATCCAATTCCCCCGCTTTCAAACGTAACGGAATTATGATACCGGGAAAGACGCGGGCTTGTCAAGCGCCGCTTCTTCCCCCGCATAAGCTTCCGCTAATTTTTCTCCGTCGGAGGCCAAAACCCGTATAGTCAAAACCGTGCATTAACGCACAGGAAATCCCGATCCTAAGCCGTTATGATTCCGGCTCGCCTTTCAGTCGGTGTTGAGCCGTCCGCACAGCGAACCATCGTCCATCCACTTGCCGCCCTGAGCGTGCACACCGAGTCTGCGGCGCGCGGGTGATGAGTGCGGATGCGGACAGCCTCTCTCCGTCTTTCGCTCCAGCTTTTTTCTCTGCACGCGTATCTGTCAGGTGAGCGGCACCCGAGCCAAAAAAGGTGGCCTTGCCCCCGCTTTGCCTCTCCGAGCGTGCACACCGAGCCTGCGGCGCGCGGGAGGTGAGTGCGGATGCGGACAAAACAGCGATTCTATCCTGTCCCTTTTCTGCTTCACGGGCACTTCGCCGCACGCAAGCCTGTTGGCGGCAGCGCTTCCGTTGCCGCCAGCACAGCAGGCGGAGTGTCCTATGCGCAAAGCAATGCAGTACGCCGCGGAAAGCCCCGCGGCGTACTGCATGATTTTAAAAACGTGCAAAATCAAATTGTGGTCGTGCAGGAAAAATTGGAACGGACAACGGCATTTCAGGACTCCCCATCTTCGCCCGGACGCTGTTTTTGTTCTGTCGGGAACTGTACTGTCATCGTAGTTCCGCGTCCCACCTCGCTGGTGAGGGACAGGGCGGCGCGGTGAAGCTGTGCGATATGCTTGGCGATCGAAAGGCCGAGACCGGTGCCGCCCGTTTCTTTTGAGCGGCTTTTGTCCACCCGGTAGAACCGCTCAAAAACCCGCGCCTGATGTTCCTTCGGAATTCCCACGCCGGTATCCGACACCTGCAAACAGGGTGCTGTGTCATCTCCCGAAAGGGCGATTGTCACCCGGCCGCCTTCGTGGTTGTATTTGATTCCGTTTTCGCAGAGGTTGGCCGCCAATTCTTCCAGCAGGGTGGGATCTCCCTGCACTGTTTTGTCGCTTCCGGTCACTTCAATCGTGACGCCGCGCCGGTCGGCCAGCTCTCCGAGGCGGACCGCCACCCGGTTGGCCACTTCCAGCAGGCTGACCGGGCGGCTGTTGGGCAGTTCCGCCCGTTCGTCCAGCTTGGAAAGCTCCAGCAAATCCTCGACCAGATGAATCATCCGGGTCGCCTCGCTGTGAATCCGTGCGGCAAAGGGAACCACGTCCGCCTGCTTGGCAATGCCGTTCTCGATCATCTCGGCATAACCGGAAATGGAGGTTAGCGGAGTTTTCAGCTCATGTGAGACATTGGCGGTAAACTCCCGGCGCAGAGCCTCGGCCTGCTTCTGTTCGGTAACGTCGAGCGCAAGCAGCACCACCCCTTCTACGCGCCCCCGCTCGGGGCGAACCGGCGTGGCCACCAGCTGGTAGCTGCGTCCGGCCATCGTCAGTCCGGCCGAACCGACCTTCCCTTCCGCAGCGGCGCGGGTGAGCGCCCGGGCCAGAGGCTCACTGCGGTTGAGAGTGAGAAAGTAGCGGCCCCGCACTTCATCAGCGGATACCCCAAAAAGGGCGGCGGCACTGCGGTTGAGCGAAAGAATCTGAAGATTTCCGTCAAGGACGGCGAGTCCCTCACGCATATTTTCGGTGATAGCGGTGAACTCCTGCTGCTTTTTATTGAGCGTCTCGATCTGCCGGCCGATTTCTTCACGCTGGCGGTCCATCCGCAGCAGAAGCGGAGAAAGCTCCTCGTAGACGTCGTTTTCCTTCGGATGCTCAAGGTCGAGGGTCAGCAGAGGAGCAATGATTCCTCTGGTCTGTCTCTGGGCAAGCCATGCCGCAAAGGCCAGCACCGGAAGCATTGCCGCAAGCAGCCAGCCCGCCTGCTTGAAAAAGATATTCCAGATGCTGTCGCTGGCGGCCGCCATCCGCAGAATCTGTCCGTTCTCGAGCTTCATGGCATAGTAGTAGGTTCTGGAGCCGAGAGTCCCCGAATTGCGGGTTTCCGCCCCTGTGCCCACCTGCATCGCAAGCTGAACCTCCGGCCTGCCGGCGTGGTTCTCCATCGTCGCCGGATCGGCCACACTGTCGAAGAGGACCGCGCCGTCCGGGGCGATCAGGGTCAGCCGGGTGGCCGGGTTGGCCCGTCCCGCCTCAGCAAAAAGCTCCTGCGCGCCTCCCTCGGGCAGCAGTTGGGAGATAATCCGCGCCTCGCTGCGAACCTCTGCATGGACCCGCTCGGTGAGCACCGCGTGGGCCACCGCGCCGGAAAGAAGAGCTCCGGTCAGAATCGTGACGATCGCGAGCAGCAGCATGGAATGAAAGATTCTTTTTCTCATTTCTCCGGCCCCTCCATCCGGTAGCCGACCCCGCGCACCGTTTCAATCAGCGCACCGGCCTCTCCAAGCTTCTGCCGCAGCGTCTTGATATGCATATCAACAGTCCGCGTCTCTCCCTCAAAATCGTAGCCCCAGACCGTTTCAAGGATCCGGTCGCGGGTCAGCACCCGTCCGCTGTTCTCCATCAGGAACTGCAGCAGGGAAAATTCCTTGAAGGTGAGGGCGACCTCCCGCCCCGCGGCTCCGACGCGGTGGCGTTCGGGGTCCAGGGTGATTTCTCCGAGGGTCAGCGTGCGGGAAACGGCTCCCTCCGGGGCGCAGCGGCGCAGCACCGCCTTGACCCGGGAGATCATTTCGATCACCCCAAACGGCTTGGTGATGTAATCGTCTGCACCCAGATCAAGTCCCAGCACCCGGTCGTACTCGCTGCCCTTCGCGGTCAGCATGATAACAGGGACCTTACGGGTCTGCGCATTCTGCTTCATCTTTTTGAGGATAGCGATGCCATCCTCCCCCGGCAGCATGATATCCAGCAGAACCAGCTCCGGCGGATTGTGCAGCAGCTCAGGATAAAGTTCCGAGGCGTCGGCAAAGCCCTTTGCCTCAAAGCCGCTGTTTTGCAGCGCATAGAGCACCAGTTCGCGGATCGAGCTGTCATCCTCAACGCAGTAGATCATCCGAGCAGCTCCCCCTTATGCACGCCGGTGATCGAAAACTCCACCCACTCGGCGATATTGGTCGCATGGTCCCCGATCCGCTCGTAGTATTTGGCGATCATCAGAAGGTCGAGCGGCGCCTCCCCCTCGGCCGGATTGACCTTCAGCCCGGCGAGCAGCTCGCTTTTCACCGTCAAAAACAGATTGTCAACCACATCGTCCGCCTTGATGACCCGCCGCGCAAGGGCGAGATCGCGCCGGACATAGGCGTCGATCGAATCGGTCACCATGCCGATGGTGGCGCGCGCCATATCCCCGATATGGATCGCATGGGCCGCCGGGTCCAGCTCCACGCTCATCACCATCTCAGAGATATCCGACGCCTGATCGCCGATCCGCTCCATGTCGGTGATCATTTTGAGGGCCGAGGAAATCTGCCGCAGGTCGCGCGCCACCGGCTGCTGCTGGAGCAGCAGCTTGAGGCAGAGCGACTCCACCTCCCGTTCCGCCTGATCGATCTCGCTGTCCGCCTCGATGGCGCGTCCGGCCAGCGTGCGGTCCCCTTCGAGCAACGCCTTGGTCGCGTTGGCAATCGCGCTCTCACACAGCGCCCCCATCCGGATCAGGCTGTTGTTGAGCGACTCGAGCTGCTCGTCAAAACGGTTTCTCATTATCCGAACCTCCCCGTAATGTAATCTTCGGTGCGGCGGTCGACCGGCCGGGCAAAAACCTGCTCGGTTTCCCCGAACTCGACCATCTCCCCGATCAGGAAAAAGGCCGTCTTATCTGAGATGCGGACCGCCTGCTGCATATTGTGGGTGACGATGACCACCGTATAGTTCTTGCGCAGCTCGGCCATCAGATTTTCAATCCGGATTGTGCTGCCGGGATCGAGGGCGCTGGTCGGTTCGTCCATGAGCAGGACTTCCGGCTCGACCGAAAGGGCGCGCGCGATGCAGAGCCGCTGCTGCTGCCCACCCGAAAGCCCGAGCGCCGATTTTTTCAGCCGGTCCTTGACCTCATCCCAGAGGGCCGCGCCCCGCAGGGACCGTTCGACGATCTCGTCCAGCTCGGTTTTCTTGGGACTGCCGTGCAGCCTCGGCCCGTAGGCGATGTTGTCGTAGATGCTCATCGGGAAGGGATTCGGCTTCTGGAACACCATGCCGATCCGCTTGCGCAGAATATTGACATTCATTTCCTTGGCGAAGATGTCCTCCCCGTGAAATTTGATCTCCCCCGAGATCTTGACGCCGGGGACAAGGTCGTTCATCCGGTTGAGGGTCTTGAGAAAGGTGCTCTTGCCGCAGCCGGAAGGTCCGATCAAAGCAGTGATTTCCTTTTCCGGAATCTCGATGTTGATCGACTTGAGTGCCTGGAAGCTTCCGTAATATAAATCAAAATTGGTTGTCGTAATAATCTTGTTCATGCGCTTCACCCTATCCTTTTGAGCTTTTTCTTGGCGAGCCTGGTAGCAAAATTTACAGCCAGTACCAGAATCATGAGGATCGCCGCAATGGCAAAGCCGACATCGAAATTCCCATTCTCCGAGACGTAGACATAGAGCATGACGCTCAGAGTCCCGCCGCTGGTTTGCAGCGCCTCAAAATAGTTGGTCACCAGCACATAGCCGGTTCCTGCAGTGAAAAGCAGCGCGGCGCTCTCTCCGACGATCCGTCCGATGGCGAGAATTGCGCCCGCAACAACGCCGTCCAGGGTGCAGGGCAGAACAATGGTGCGGATGGTGTACCACTTGGTCGCGCCCAGCCCCACCGCAGCCTCCCGGTAGGATGCCGGAACCGTCTTGAGCGCCTCCTGCGTGGTGCGCATGATGGTGGGCAGAATCATGACGACAAGGGTGAGGGAACCGGCGAGGACGCTCGACTGAAGCCCCAGCTTCTGACAGAAGAAAAGCATCCCCACCAGCCCGTAGATAATCGAGGGGATGGCGGTCAGCGTTTCGGTCGCTCCCTCGATGATCCGCACCATTTTCTGATTGACCGCATATTCGTTGAGATAGATTGCCGCGCCGATGCCGAGCGGCAGCACGATGATCAGGGCGGTAAAGATGGTGTAGAGGGTGAAAAGGATGTTCGGCAGAATGCCGATGGTCCCCTTGAGGGCGCTGCGCTGGGTGGAGAGGAGCTGCCAGGTGATGTTCCCGAGCCCGCGGTAGAAGATGTAGGCGATGAGGGCAACCAGCAGCAGCACCGTGATTCCGGCGCAGAGGTAAATCAGCGCACGGGCAATGGCATTGTATGCCTCCCGTTTGGGAGAAAGCTTTCCGTTCATTTGCGCTCCCCCTTCTTCAAAAAGGCGTTGAGCAGCAGGTTGATCAGCATGATGAACACGAAAAGAACCAAGCCGATCGAGAAGAGCGCCTGCTTCTGCAGTCCGGCGGCATAGGACATCTCCGACGCAATCGCCGTTGTGAGGAACCGGACGCTCGAAAAAAGCTTGGGCATATTCGCAACATTTCCGGAAACCATCATGACCGCCATCGCCTCGCCGATCGCCCGTCCTACCCCCAGCACCACTCCGGCGGCAATGCCGCTGCGGGCGGCGGGGATGCTGACCTTGAAGATCGTCTCGATCCAGGTCGCGCCCATCGCGATGCTGGCTTCCTCATACTCGCGGGGCACCGCCGAAAGGGCGGTTTCGCTGACGCTGACAATGCTGGGCAGAATCATCACCGCCAGAACGATGACAGCGGTGAAAAGGGTGGTGCCGCTTTTGATCCGGAACAGGTCCATCACCGCCGGAACAAGGACGATCATTCCGATAAAGCCATAGACAACCGAGGGGATGCCCGCCAGCAGCTCGACCGCCGGACGGACAACCGACGCGACCCGCGGGCCGGCAAGCTTGGAAAGGAAAACCGCCATCATCAGCCCGATCGGCACCCCGATGAGGATGGCACCGAGCGTTCCATAAACCGAGGTGAGAATGAACGGCAGAATGCCGAAGAGCGGCTCTTTGGCGGTGCTTTTCCAGACCTGCCCGAAGAGGAAGTCCACTGCCCCGATTTCCCGGATGGCGGGCAGTCCGCTGATGATCATATAAACGGTAATCAGCGCGACGGCGGCAATCGAGACAATGCCGCAGCAGAAAAAGAGGGCCTGCATCGCTCGTTCAATCGCGTTTCTTGCTTTCATCATTATAACTCCTAATCCTATGGAAAAAAAGGGGCTCTCACCGGTTTGAAAGCCCCTTTTCCCGCATCTGCTTGATTACTTGGCCTGAACCGCACCGGCGTTGGCGATGATTTCAGTTGCCACATCCGAGAGGGCAAACTCGATGAACGCCTTGGCCGCGGGCGAAAGCTCAGCCCCCTGCTTGGTGATCATATTGAAGTTTCTCTGGATGGCATAGCTGCCGTCGAGGACGGTTTCCTCGGTGCAGGCGACTCCGCCGACCGTCAGGGTCTTGGTGTCGCTGCCGACCGACGAGAGAGAGGCGTAGCCGATCGCGTTCTTATTGGCGGCGACCGCGGCGATCACTGCGCCGGTGGAAGTCAGCTCCTGATCATACTTGGCGTCCTCGCCGACCTTGGTGATGCTCTCAAAGCCGTCGCGGGTGCCCGATCCGGCCTCGCGTCCGACGATCACCGGAGCAGCGTCGGCCCCGCCGACATCCTTCCAGTTGGTAATCTCTCCCTTAT
>FORK01000003.1:0-60767 GCA_900113995.1 Ruminococcaceae bacterium D5
GTTTGCCAAATGGTCAGCAACGGCTACTACATACTTCGGCGGATACTTTTTCCCATTCTCAGACACAAGTACATATTTTACGCTTGTATTATGTTCGGGAACTCCGTTCTCGTCGATAAATTTCAGGGCATCAATAACATCCTGCTTTTTCAGCTTTGGTATAGCCATGCTGCACCTCCTCGAAAGTGTGTACACACATTATATCACAAGGATAGCTCTGTTTTCAATACAATACCCAGAATTTATCGCCCTAAAATGTAACTTTTCTACGAATATAAGCTGATTTTCAGTTTCCCCAGTGTCGAACATACTCTGCATCGAAATACCCCTCTATCGACTTTACGGTTTTGTGGGGTATTTTGCACGACCGTAAATATGCGCACTTCCCAGCGAACCGTATACCTTATACAGCGATTCGCTGTTTCACAAAGGAACTGCATGAGAGCGATAACTATTTCACCCTTTTTACTATCCTTGCTTTACAGAGCAGAAAGTCGGTGATTTTCAACCCTTAGATGTACAAAAACAGGCAGCACCCAACCGAAGCTGAGTGCCGCCTGTTTTGTTGTCCAATCCTGCTTAGCAGATGCCGATTTTGTAATTTTCTTAAATTACTGTCTTATCAGCACACGGCTAAAAGACAAGATTTTCTGTTTTCAATCTCCTTATGGCAAAACGCCGCCAACCGCCGCTCACCCGGCGGATTTCCGCAAGGCTTTCCGGCTTGATGCCCTTCTCTTGAAACAGGAAGCGCAGCTTACAGCGTCAGGCCTGCGCCGGGGCCGACCGGCAGGCCGGCGAGCATCCACAGGATCAGCATCAGCGACCATCCCGCGAGAAAGGCCATCGAGTAGGGGATCATGATGGAAATCAGCGTCCCGATTCCGGCCCGGGGATCATACCGTCGCGCAAATACAATGATCATGGCGAAGTAACTCATCAGCGGAGTAATCAGGTTGGTGCAGGAATCCCCGATGCGGTAGGCGATCTGGGTCAGCTCGGGGGTGTATCCGAGCAGCATGAACATCGGCACAAAGACCGGTGCGAGGATGGTCCACTTTGCCGACGCAGACCCCATGAACAGGTTGAGAAAGGCGGAGAAAAGGATGAACAGCAGCATCAGCGGAATCCCGCCGATTCCGGAGGCTTCCAGCGCCTCGGCGCCGCGCAGCGCCAGAATGGTGCCGAGCCGGGTATAGTTGAAATAATTGATCAGCTGTGAGGAAACGAAGGCTAGTGCGATATATCCGCCCATGGCGGACATCGCCTGCCCCATGGCGGCGCAGACCTCACGCTCCCCGGAGAAGCTGCCGGACCGCAGCCCGAACACCACCGCCGGGACAAAGAAGAACAGTGCGATTATTAGGATAATGCCGCCCATCAGCGGCGCGCCCGCGATCAGGTCTCCGGTTTCGGCATTGCGTAGAAAGGAATTTTTAGGCAAGGCGAGCAGCACGACGCCCGCGGCCATCAGCAGAAGGGTCCATCCGGCGGTGCGCAGCGCGGCGTTTTCCCGGGCGGTGAGGCTGTGGATATCCTCCTCTGCGGAGCTTTCTCCGTCAAATGCTTCGAGCCGCGGCTCAACGACATAATCGGTGATGAGGGTGCCTAAAAGGATGATCAGTCCGACAGAAACCATCATAAAATAGAGGTTTCCGGTCGGCAGCACCGTATAATTCGGATCGACCAGCCGGACCGCTTCGTTCGTAATGCCGCAGAGCAGCGGTTCAAGGGTGCCGATGATGAGGTTGGCGGAAAATCCTCCGGAAACCCCTGCGAAGGCCGCGGCCAGTCCCGCGACAGGATGGCGCCCGTAGGCGCGGAACATCAGCGCCCCGATGGGAACCAGCACGACATAACCCGCATCAGAGGCGACGTTGGACATGACCCCCAGAAAAATTACCATGGGGCTAATCAGGGCGCGAGGGGTCACCTGCGCGGCCTTTTTGAGCAGCGCGGAGATAAAGCCGCTTCCCTCCGCCACCCCGACGCCCAGCATCGCCACAAGAACGGTGCCGAGCGGTGCATAGCTGGTGAAGTTGCTCACCGCGTTGGTCAATATATAGGCAAGACCGTCGCGGTCAAGCAGGCTGACCGCCCGGAAGGTTTGCAGCTCGACTTCTCCGGTTTTGCTGTTGACCATCTCGCCAGCAGCGGAAACACCGAGCGCGGCGCAAAGAGCGGAAAGCAGAATGATGACGAGAGAAAGCAGCGCAAACAAAGTGATAGGATGCGGCAGGCGGTTGCCCACCGCCTCCACACCGTTGAGGAAACGCCCAAAAAGAGTGGGCTTTTTGGAACGACCCGCTCCCTGCATGGAAAACCCCTCCTGACAGCAGATCAATTGGGCGTTTGCCCAGTCAGAAACAGTGTTCCCGCTTTACAGGCTCCTATCAGAAAATGGGCCGATGGGAAATTTTAATTTCTTAGATAAGGCATAACCGCCGGTTAAACTGTGGCTTGAGTTGCTCCTTTCAGGGCTTATCGGCGGCAGGTATCTCCAGACGCACTTGGATTTATTTCACTTGCTGCGCAGGCCGTAAACAAACCCTGCTGTTTCAGCAGCTTTCTATTGCGGGGGAATCTGCTGTCAGCAGTCCGCTGCGCTCAAAGCCTGAAACTCGAAGTGAAAAATTTTTACGGGATGCCTCCGCCGGCCCAGCCGGTGGTTTGCCTTCCCAATGAGAGGGACCGCCGCGAAGCAGTATGCCGCGGCGGTCCCTCTGAGGGTAAGTCTGTTTTGTGAAAAACGGCTTCAGAATGGACTGTGTTTCAAAGACGGATGCAGCCCCAGGCTATGCAGGCTCCCTGCCATATCCGGCATCCTTGAGCACCATATCTTTGACCTTCATCAAACGGGTGGTGTTGCCGCGCTCGTTTTCATCGAGCTTCATGACGATATAACGGATGGTTTCCTGATACTGGGGGATCATGACATATTCCAGTGCATTGACCCGCCGGCGGGTCTTTTCGATTTCCTGCGCCAGAAGTTTAACCGTCTTTTCCTTTTCGGCAAGGGTCAGCATCTTGGAAAGCAGCGCCGAGAGCCGCAGCACCGAGTCGTCCAATTCGGCGGGGGTGGTTGCGAAGGAATAGGGGAAGATGTCCGCGGCCTCGTCGGTTTTGGTTTTGATCCCGTAAACCGGAACCTGTACCGACATCACGTTCTGAAAGCTCATATCGATCTCGACGCTCTGCTTCGGATAGAGGAAGGTCTGCTCGATCATCTCAGGGGAAAGCAGCGCCGAAGCGGCGGAGAAGCCCTGATAAGCGATCACAAGCTCCTTCTCGACCTCCTGCCGCAGGAGCTGGCAGGATTTGACGATCTCCAGAAACTGGCGCATCAGCTCGTCGCGCTTATCCTTGAGCAGCTTGTGCCCGCGGATGGCGGTGGCGAGCTTGCGCTTGAGATTGCTCAGCTCCATCCGGGTGGGGTTGACGTTGAGTCTTGCCATCCAGCCTCACCCCTTCTGCTTTTGCCGGTGAGCGGGATGGTATTTCTCGATAAATTCCGGCTTGATGCGTTTGAGCTCGCCTTCCGGCAGAATTGCAAGCAGCTCCCAGCCGAGGTCGAGGGTTTCCTCGATGGTTCGGTTGGTGGTGTAGCCCTGCGAGACATAGCGGCGTTCAAACTCGTCGGCAAATTTGGCATAGAGTTTGTCGGTTTCGGTCAGGGCGGCCTCGCCGAGGATGGTCATCAGCTCCTTGGCGTCCTTGCCGCGGGCATAGGCCGAAAAGAGCTGGTTCATCGTGTTGGCATGGTCCTCACGGGTTTTTCCGACTCCGACCCCCTTGTCCTTCAGACGGGACAGTGACGGCAGCACGTCGATCGGCGGGGTAAGGCCCTTGCGGTAGAGTTCGCGCGAGATGATGATCTGTCCCTCGGTGATATAGCCGGTCAGATCGGGGATCGGGTGGGTTTTGTCATCCTCGGGCATCGAGAGGATGGGGATCATCGTAATCGAACCCTCTTTGCCCAGCTGGCGGCCGGCGCGCTCGTACATCGTCGCGAGGTCGGTGTAGAGATAGCCGGGATACCCGCGGCGCCCCGGAACCTCCTTGCGGGCAGCCGAGACTTCACGCAGCGCCTCGCAGTAATTGGTAATATCGGTCAGGATGACCAGCACCTGCATCCCGAGGTCGAAGGCGAGGTATTCCGCGGCGGAAAGGGCCATGCGCGGGGTGGAAATGCGCTCGATGGCCGGATCGTTAGCGAGGTTCAGGAACAGCACCGAACGTTCGATCGCTCCGGTGCGGGTGAAGTCGGACATGAAGAAGTCGGCTTCCTCAAAGGTGATGCCGATCGCCGCGAAAACGACGGCAAACTTGCTGTCCTCGGTCAGCACCCTGGCCTGGCGGGCGATCTGCGCCGCAAGCTGAGAGTGCGGCAGGCCGGAGCCGGAGAAGATCGGCAGCTTCTGGCCGCGCACCAGGGTGTTAAGGCCGTCGATGGCGGAAATGCCGGTCTGAATAAACTCGGACGGGTAATCGCGGGCGGCGGGGTTCATCGGGGTGCCGTTGATATCGACGTATTTGACCGGCAGGATGTCGGCGCCGCCGTCAATCGGTTTGCCGAGACCGTCAAAGACGCGGCCGAGCATGTCGGGAGCAACCCCCAGCTCAATTGAGTGCCCGAGAAAACGGACCTTCGAATTGGCGAGATTGATGCCGGCTGAGGACTCAAAGAGCTGCACCAGAGCGTTGGAGCCGTCAATTTCCAGTACGCGGCAGCGGCGCAGCTCGCCGTTGGGCAGCTCAATCTCTCCAAGTTCGTCATAAGCGACCCCAGAGACGTCGCGGACCAGCATCAGCGGTCCGGCAACCTCCTGGATCGTGCGGTATTCCTTCATCATTTCGCAGCACCTCCCACAGCGGCTTCGAGCTCCCCGGCCATCTCGCGGTCGATATCGGCAAAGACGGTCTGGTATTCCTCGGTCGGGACATCCTTGGCGCGGCCGATGCGGTCGCGGGCCGCGATCGAAAATACGGCGTTCATTTTGGCACCCTGCCCGAGCGCCTTTTCGGCCAGCTCATGGTAGTGCAGGATGATGGCGAGCAGGCGGTACTGTTTGTCGATCGGGCAGTAGGAGTCGGTATCGCTCATGGCGTTCTGCTGGAGAAAGTCCTCGCGGATCATCTGGGAGGTTTCCATTACGAGGCGGTCGGCGGGGGAGAGGGAATCGATGCCCACCAGCTTAACGATTTCCTTGAGCTCGCTTTCCTGCTGGAGCAGGCTCATCGCGCGGTGGCGGTTGCTGATGAAGTCGGCGCCCACATTGTCGTCATACCAGCTCTGCAGGCGGTCAAAATAGAGGGAGTAGGAATTCAGCCAGTTGATGGCCGGGAAATGGCGGCTGTATGCCAGCGCCGAATCGAGGCCCCAGAACACCTTGACGATCCGCAGGGTGGCCTGAGAAACCGGCTCGGAGATGTCGCCGCCGGGAGGGGAGACGGCGCCGATGGCGGCGAGTGCCGCCTCGCGGTGGTCGGAGCCCTTGCAGATGACGCGGCCGGCGCGCTCATAGAACTGGGCGAGACGGGAACCGAGGTAGGCGGGGTAGCCTTCCTCACCGGGCATCTCCTCCAGACGGCCGGACATCTCGCGCAGCGCCTCGGCCCAGCGGGAGGTGGAATCGGCGATAACCGCGACGGCATAACCCATGTCGCGATAGTATTCGGCGATGGTGATGCCGGTGTAGACGCTCGCCTCACGTGCGGCGACCGGCATGTCGGAGGTGTTTGCGATCAGCACGGTACGCTGCATCAGGCTTTCGCCGGTGCGCGGGTCGATCAGCTCGGGAAACTCGCGCAGAACGTCGGTCATCTCGTTGCCGCGCTCGCCGCAGCCGATGTAGACAACGATATCCACATCCGACCATTTGGCCAGCTGGTGCTGCGTGACCGTCTTGCCTGAGCCGAACGGTCCGGGAATGGCGGCGGTGCCGCCCTTGGCGATCGGGAAAAAGGTGTCGATGGTGCGCTGCCCGGTGATCATCGGGATGTCGGGCGGCAGCTTCTTTTCATAGGGGCGTTCCACGCGGACCGGCCACCGCTGGAGCATCGAAAGCTCCTTCTCCGAGCCGTCCGGGAGCCTCACAACCGCAATCATATCATCGACGGTGTATTCTCCCTCGCGGATTTCGACGATTTCGCCTTCCACTCCGTTCGGAACCATGACCTTGTGCCTGACAACGATCGTTTCGTCAACGGTGCCGAGCACATCACCAGCCACCACCTTGTCGCCGATTTTGACGGTGGGGATAAAGCTCCACTTTTTATTGTGATCGACGGCCGGAACCTCGACACCCCGCTGCAGCGAATTTCCGCTGACCTTGCGGATTGCCTCGAGCGGCCGCTGGATGCCGTCATAGATGGTGGTAATCAGTCCGGGAGCCAGTTCGACTGAGAGGGGTGCGCCGGTTGTTTCCACCTCGTCGCCCGGGGTGATGCCGGCCGTCTCCTCATAGACCTGAATCGAGGCGCGGTCGCCGCGCATCTCAATGACCTCGCCGATCAGCCTTTGCTTGCCGACCCGGACGACGTCGAACATATTGGCGTCCTGCATGCCGCTCGCCACAACGAGCGGGCCGGCGATTTTGACAATCTGTCCATGTTTGCTCATAGGGTTCAAACCTTCCTTCCGTAGCGTTCTGCCGCCCAACCGTTCAATCCTCGCCGGGGGAACGCAGGATGTCCGCGCCGACGGCGCGTTCCACCGCGCTGTGCAGCTCCCTGTCCCCGATGCCGAGCACGCCGTCCTTCGACGGGATCGGGATCACCGCGACCTGCGGCAGATCGAGATATTGGGCGATCTCCTGCGGAATTTTACTTGCGAGCTGTTCTGTGATATAGATGACCGCATGGTTCGTCTGGGCAAGCCGGTGCAGCGCGCCGGCGGCCTGCTCGGGGGTTTCGGCGCATTCAACGGTTAATCCAAGCGCCCGAAAGCCCATCACGCTCTGTCGGTCCCCAATGACGGCTGCCTTATACATAACTGATCCTCAGCCTTTCTGTAATCTGTTCGGGGGTAAGGCCCGCATGACGCCCGACCATCACGGTGCGAACCGAGACAAGCTCGGCTTCCTTTGCAAGAAGATATCCGATGACCTGCGCCTCTCCGAAGGGAACAAGGGCGGAGGTGCGCAGGTAGGAAATCAACGCGTTGTCGCAGGCGAGATCGAGGGCTGCGAGACTGCCGCCGGAAAGGGCGGCACAGGCTGCTTCCACCGGAGCGGAGAAGGATGCCGCCGCAAACTTTGCCCGCAGCAGCTCGGGGGTGACCTCCCCCGTCAGTCCGGCCACCGTTACCCCGCCGCCTGGAAATACGGCGCGTTTGAGATAGTCATAGCCCTTTTTGGCGCGCGCCGCCCGGGTCAGCACCCGCAAATTTTGCAGGTCGATCATCAGGCGGACATAGCCGAGCAGGAAGCTGCTTTCGGATTCCTGCGCCATTTCGAGCATCTGGGCGGTCATCGCCCGGTCGAGAAGCAGGTCGGAAAGCTGCGGGTCTCCCGTACGGGCGAGCAGGTCGGCGGCTTCCGCGGCGGCCTGCTTCATCGCACCGGGCAGCTTGGCCCAGTCGTGCTCCCGCGCTGCAAAAAGCAGCGCCGCCGGCGGGATGGTGCCCGCCGCGCTCAGCAGGGGAGAGGGGTCGCTTCCGAGCGCATCGGCCTTAATGACCGACTTCAGATTGTGGTAATCGTATTTCAGCCGAAAGAGGTCAATCATCCTCCGATCAGGGGCGTAGCGGTAGAGCAGCTCGAAGGATTCCTGCTGCTGCCGCGCGATTTCCGCCTCGCAGGCGGAAAGGTCGTCCGGAGCAAAGGCGGCCCAGCCGTTTTCGGTCAGAAGCTTAACCGCGTCCTCACCGGTCCGCGCCGCGATCAGGCGGTTGAGCTTCTCGCGGGAGAAAAGATTCTGGCTCCGCGCCTTGAGCCGGGTGCTGATATACAGGTAATCGGTGTCGCGGTGGTTCATTTCGATCACGCTCCTTCGGGAAAGAGCAGTGCGCTCACCTCAAAGGCCATCGACTCGGCCAGCATCCGCACCGACACGTCGAGAGCACAGTTGAGCTCGATTTTGCCCCGACGGACCACCACACCTCCCGGAATGGGGGCGCAGTCCTCCGCGAGGGTGACCAGCCTGCCCTGAGAAAGTCCTTCTGCGGCTGACTTCACCGATTGCTTGAGGGAATCGATGGTCGGAAGGCCGCCGCGGCGGACGGTTTCCACCACGCCCTGCACCGAGCCGGTCACCTGCGAAACCTTGCCGCTGACCAGTTTGGCGTTGATCGCCGAGACAACCGCGTCGCCGTGCGCCGCGCGGTCCCGCTCGTTGAAAAGCAGCTCTCCGCCCTCCCCGTCAGCAAGGGCCTGTTCGGCGAGGAGAATCAGCAGCCTGCGGTATTCCTCCGCCGGCAGATGAATCAGACGGTCGAGCGCCGTGGAAAAGACCTGCCCGATCAGTTCCTGACGGGTGGTGGCGAGCAGTCTGCGGTGCTCGAGTGAAGCGGCGAGCCGGGCCTTCTCGGCCAGATCGGCGCGGCGCGCTTCGATCGCGCGTCTGCCCTCCGCCAGCTCACGGGCCGCGTCGGCCTCGGACTTTTCCGCAATTTCCGCGGCTTGACGTTCGGCGCCGGCAAGAATCTCCTTCGCCTGATCTTCGGCTTCCGCGAGGATTTTGTTCGAGATGTTATCTAATCCATTCATAACAGGATTCCTTCATCAAACGATGTTCGGGACGTTGAAGAAGATCAGCACTGACATCAGCAGCGCGAGCACCGCATAGGTCTCAACGAGGCCGGCCGCAATGACGCCCTTCATCGACTCCTCGGGCTTGGAGGCCACGATCCCCATACCGGCGGCCGAGACGCGGCCCTGTGCAATGGCGGAGAAATAGCCGGCGATCGCGATGGGCAGGGACGCGCAGAAATAGCCGATGCCCTGAGCAAGGCTGACAGTGCCGGGGATTACTCCGTCAGCAAAGAGAATCAGGAAGGCGACCAGCAGCCCATAGATGCCCTGGGTTCCGGGCAGAGCCTGGAGAAGGAGGACGCGGCCGAAGCGGTCCGGGTTTTCCGAAAGGACGCCTGCGCCCGCCTCACCGGCGATTCCGACACCCTTGGCCGATCCGGTGCCCGCCAGTGCGATGGCAAGGGCAGCGCCGAGCAGCGCGAAGGTCTGGCCGGTAAAAATGGAGCTTAAAAATCCGGAAATGTTCATTGCTTAGTCCTCCTTGACGATTTCTACAAATTTTGTATTATTTTCCAGCGGTTTGAAGGGATGGCCACCATCCTCGAAAAACCGTCCAAAAAACTCGATATACTGGAGACGTGAGGTATGCACATAGGCGCCCAGCAGGCTGATCGCAAGATTGAAGATGTGTCCAAAAAGAAACACTGCCACAAAGAGGATCACGCCGGGGATACCGGTCGCCATCGTTGCGATTTTGTTGACCACCTGCCCCACCACCGCGCCGGAAAGGCCAAGGGCCATGACCCGGGAGTAGGAGAGAAGGTCCGAAAGAAAGCCGGTGATGTTGTAGACTTTACCCAACCCGCCGGTGATTTTTCCGAGGCCCTTGTTTTTGCGGCCGCCGGTCAGCAGCAGCATCAGCAGGCCGATCCCCATCAGCCATCCTCCAACCGGAAGACCCAGTGCAAAGAGACCGATGCCGAGAAACAGAACATACCAGGAGCCGACGTCGAACACCGCGTCGAGCAGCTGGCCCTGCCGGATGGAACGCCATGCCGAAAGCCCCATGCCGATGATGATCTGGAGAGCGCCGAGCGCCAGCGAAAAGGCCAGCATTTTCATCGGATCGGTCAGGGGTTCGAACCAAATCGCGGGAATGGTAAACGCTCCGCCCGAAACTGCTGAGGCAAGATCCCCGAACCAGCCGCCGGTCAGAGCACCCGCCGCAAAGGTAGAAATCCCGCAGTACATGAAGAGGGTAAGCATCCTCTTCATCGTACCGGCGGGGCGCTTCTTCTTTAAATAGAACCAGCAGCCGAAAAACATCAGGAGGCCGTACATCGCATCGGCCATAATGAAGCCGAAAAAGATAAAGTAGAAGAAGCTCATCAGCGGATTCGGATCGATGATGCTTCCGTAGGTCGGAGTTCCGTACATCTCGGTAACCGCCGCAAACGGCTCAACAAAGCGGTTGTCCCGGTATGCCGTCGGGGGGTCCTCCCCGTCAGTCGGATCCCGAAGCTCATAGGCGCAGCCTTCCTCACGAAGGACCTGCTCCACCGTGCCGGCAGCGTCGGCGGGAACCCATCCGGTCAGATAGACGGTCCGTTCGGTGCGCCCAAAGCTGGAAAGAAGGCTGTCGCGCAGCGCCTCCTGCGTATAGGCGTCGATGGCCGCCGCAATTTTTTGGCGTTCGGGCGCAAAGGAAGCGATGCTCTGCGCCGCGGCTTCCCGGATGCGGCGGGCGGCGGCCTCCTCCGCCTCCAAGCTGGAGATTTCTTCTCCTGCGGTGCGGGAAACATCCCGGAAGGGGACTGCCGCGAAGCCGCTGGCGCGCAGCAGTGCCGAGGCGGCCGACGCTTCCCCTTTATGCACCAGCAGCGTCATGTAGTGCTGCTCCCGATCGGAGCCGACCAGATCAAGCTGTGACGCGGGCGCCTGCTCCGCAAGAGCGGAGCGGAGCGCTTCAAGATCACAGGAGACGGGTAGTACACCGATCCAAAATTCGGTGTGTTCGCTGCCTGTATAGTTGAGCGGCAGATCGAGAGAAATCCAGGGCCGCAGCGAGGCAATCCGCGCTTCTATACGGGCAATGGAGGCCGAAGCCTCCTCGGATTCGCGGACCAGCGCCTCGATTTGGACGGCGGCCCGGTTTGCGGCCTCGAGAGAGGCGGAATCGAAAAGCTGCCGTTCGGTCATGGTCATCCGCGCCCCGAAAAAGGACGTCTTCTGCGGCGCGGCAGCATCGAGCGCCGAATGGGCCGCTGTCAGACGCGCACGGATCTCCGCAGCGCCGGTATTTTCCTCCTGCGGCCGCAGCGCTCCGCCGGTATCGGCAAAAAGCTGGGGGGCCGCCCGTTCCAGCTCAGCGCAGCCGAGGCGCGCAAGCCGGCGCAGAACCGGACGGCGGCGTTCGGCGGGGGCTAGAACCGAGAGGCGTTTCATCGTTACAAGTGCCATCAGCCCATTACCCTTTCCATCACTCGGGCAACCGCTGCATCCATGTGGGCCGCCGCCCGTTCTCTGAGACGGTCGCAGTCCTGACCGGACAGAGCTGCCTGGTCGGCCGCGTAGGCCTCATTCCTTTTTCGTTCCTCGGCCAGTGCTTCGGCTGTTTCAGCGCCAAGCTGCTTTTTGACATCGGCGAGCTTTTGTTCAGCAGCGTTTTGGGCCGCGGCAATCCGCTCACGCGCTCGGTTCTGCGCTTCCAACAGATTGGCGCGGGCGATTTCTTCTGCCTTGCTCACCTGCAAAATAGCGTCATAAGACATTGCGGTTAACCTCCTGATCCTGAATTTGGGAAGCAAGAGACACTTTCATTTTTTCGTCAAACTTTTACCGAATCTGGAAAAAATGAGCGTGCAACTCTTGGTACTATTGAACATCATTCCTTGCAAAATGTCAAGATCAATTACTTGAATTCATAAAATGCACATAAAAAAGTCATAAACTTATTTTCTAAATGTGAAGGTAACGTAAAAAAATCTTGCAAAAATGGACAGACTCCTCCAAGGTGTTTCACAGGAACGGACAGATTGCATCGGAGCGTGGTATTTCCCGAACCGTACCAGAAACAGCGGAGAGACGGGTCCGAAGCTCGGACCCGTCTCTCCCAGCTCTCCGAAGGAGAGCCCTGCCGAAATTACTTCAGCGAGTTTTCGTAGGACTCAATCATTTTCTTGACCATCTGTCCACCGACCGAACCGGCCTGGCGGGAGGTCAGATCGCCGTTATATCCCTGCTTGAGGTTCACGCCAACCTCGTTGGCGGCTTCCATCTTAAACTTCTCCATCGCGGCCTTCGCCTCGGGGACAACGATCTTATTATTCGATCTAGCCATAGTGTGAAATCTCCTTATCCATTTATTTTGTTCTGAATCTTCTTTTCAGACCCTTTGCGTTTGCAGTAATAGTATCGTAATTCTGAAAAAAAATATAAGTGTCAAAAGCTTGAAAAAACAATGGCATCAAATCATCAGCGGAGGATTTCGGATGTCCGGCAGATGATAAAGGAATGCCTTCTTGTAAGGAGTCGTGCCACAGAGCGGGAATTGTCCGCTGCTTCAACGGATTTGTCATGATCATAAAAAACGGTAAACGCCGAATGGCGGGCCGCGGAAAACGGTCCGCCATTCGGCGTTTGAAAATTAGGAAGAGAAACCCATTGGTTGGATGCTGGCAGGTCAAGGCTTAGTCGGCGCTTCGGATGCCTCAGATGATGAGACGGCTGAAGCGGGAGCTTTACTTCCGACAGCGGAGGTGCTGCCGCCCGCATCAACGGATTCCGGATCGATATCCGCGGAAGTTCCGGTTTCCTCGCTGTCAAGCAGGGTAGCGACCGGAAGCTCCTCAATTTCCTCCTCGGTGCGCAGCACCGGAACGACGTAATCGCGGGGAATCCAGTCGTTGGCGACCGGCCGTCCGCCATGCAGGGTGAGGGTATAATCGCCCTGCTCGGTTGGGCCAAGGGGCAGGCGGGTGACCTCTTCCCCTTTATAGTAAATGATCAAATCACCGGAGACGGTGCGCGGAACACCGGGATCGGGAACCTCGGCAAAGGTGACCGCGACATAATAGCGCTTGGTACGGGTATCCGAGCTCTTAATCCAGTTGGTGCGGAAGGTGATGCCGGCTTCCTTAATGGCGGGAGCATTAGGGTCTTTTGACTCAAAGCCATAGGTGAAATGGCCGGATTCGAGCGCCATTTTGTCGGTGATCGTTTTGTCCTCGCCGTTTCGCAGCGCATAATAAATAGTGGAGCCATATTCAACATAGGCGCCCTTAAACTCACAGCCGTTGATGGTCGAAATGGTGCCGTCTTCATTTTCGGCCTGCGCCCACGGGGCCACCCGGGAAATATTGTACCGGTCGTAGTCAAGCTCGCGGTCTGAAAAAACGTAGCTTCCGATATTTTTGGTATAAAAATGATAGGCCTGCTCGTCGTCGTCGTATTTCAGGCCGTCGATCCGGGTCAGCATACTGCCGTTTCTTCTGTAAAGATAGGTGCCGGGCGAGGCAGCAAAGGTCATGATGCCATGGTGATTGAATTCTTTGGTGCCGCCGTTGAAGAAGAACAGCTCGGCGTCGGGATAAAGCGCTCCGATTTCTTCGTTGTACTCCACCGTATTGCCCAGAAGGATGTCATCCTGATCATTGGTGTTGACGGTGAAATAATTGTCGTCGCTCATACCGAAGAAGTAGAAAACATCCTCTCCGTCGGTTCCAAGGTCTCCGAAATTATACCGCCTGTATTCCTCGTCCAGCCGGAGCAGCTCGTCCCTGTCCTCCATATCCTCCACATCCACCCGGGAGCTGGTCTTTTCCGGTCCTACCGTGGTATCGATAAAGAGGGTGCATTCGTTGTTCTTGTTGGTGATGCCGTATTTTCCCTTCTTTGAGAGGGTGATGTCGCCGAAGATGGTATAGCGGCTGGTCCAGTTGTTCTTTTCGACAATATTGATCGCGAGGAAATAATAGAAACCATACTTCCCATATGCATAGGAACGTTTCTTGACAATTTCGATGCTTTCAACCTTGTCCGCATTTTGACTAAAATCGGTCTTGATACGGATGTTTTCAACCGCATCAGGATCAGTGATCGGATGCTCGCCACCGAACTTGTCTACGCCGACCAACATATAATAGGCGGTTTCACCATAGCCTACATTGGAAGAAGTGCCGAGGTCGCTGCTTGCACGCCCGACGTAGCCCTCATCGTTTTCAACCATTTTTGTGCTGTTGACATGATGAACCAAGGTAACGGTACGGATGCCCCTGTCATTTGTAGTGTCATCTTCTCCGCCAAAAATCAAGGGAACATTGGCGCCGAGATCAAGCGATGCCATCATCTTGTTGTCGCTGGCACGGAAAATCTCAATCACACCATCCGCAAGCATTAACCCCTGCGCATCATCGGTTGTCTGAAGCTTGAGAAACCACTTGCTGCCGGAAGAGGATGAGGTTTCAAATGGCTCATAGCTCAGGATCAGATAATCAAAGGGATCAAAATCATTTTCTCCGGTTGGAGTGTAGGTCACAATATAGTCTTCAGGATCAAAAAGATCTATACCAGTTAAGCTGGTATTGCTGCCATTGGCGAGTGCATAATAGATTGCTTCTCCATATTCCACAGTGGGAGAATTCGAGCTGGCACCGGAAATCGATTTTACGACTCCCTCAGCGTTGCGCCGCTGGGCCCAGGTTGCGACTCTTGTAAAGGGACGGGGAGCACTGTCTGTCGTCAAAGTGATACCGCGTGCTGTTAGATCAAGCGTGGCTTTCCCCCCATCCTTATGCATGAGCTTGAGCGTTCCTGTCACAGCAGCATCTTCCTCGCCGCTTTCCTGAGCAGCCAGTACAAGCTTGACATACCAACGCTCTCCGCCTGAATATTTTCCGGCAACCAGCTCGCAGGAGGAAACCTGCGCGGAGTCGCATTCGACGGTGTAGTCTTCCGGTACGATGTAATCAGGGCTGATGATATCGCCGCTGCTGTCGCGCAGAATGAAATAGATCGTCTGCCCGAACGGGAAAGAGGAGGACGACGAGCTGGTTCCGTTCTGCGCGATCAGGGTATCGCCGTCTTTGATATACTGGGGGGCGGTGGAAGTTTTGGTAACGATTCGCTCGACTCCGGTCAGAGCGCCGGTGCGAAGCGCCAGAGGATAGTTCCCGTCCTTGGGGGACATGGAGACGCTGATTCCCAGTTCACTGCTCGTGATGCGGAAGCTGCCGTCGACCGGCAGGGATTCGGGTGCGCCGACCGGCTTGTCGATGAAGGTGACCTGAATCCACCAGCGCGAGGCGGATGCGCTGGTCGGCTTGTAAACCAGTTCGACCGACTTGACCGGATCAAACGCCTCGGTGCCTTTGGTGTAGGAACAGGTATATTTTTCCGGGGTAAGCTCGTCAAGGCCGGTGATGTTGGAGTTCCCTGCCGCGCGCACCGGATAGTAAATGACATCGCCATACTGAAGCGCAATGCAGTCGTTTTTGCCAAGGGTGGAGATATACCCGTCGCTGCCCATGCCCTGCGCCTGCGTACCGAGATTGTCCACCACCGTATCAGTTTTGACCGTTACCACCGCGAGCGGGTAGTTTCCATCCTTGGGAGCCATGGAAGCGTTGGTCGCCGGATCGGATGCGGTGATGGTGAAAACGCCGTTTAGATCCAGTTTTGCGGGTGCTCCGGCGGGTTTGTCGATCAAAACGGCTTTGATCCACCAGCGGGAGGTGGTTTCGGTGTTCCTGTCATAGACCAGCTCGACCGATTTGACGGCGTTAAAGGGTTCTCCGCTGCCAGGAGTATAACCGCAGGTATATTTTGACGAGGTCAGGTCATCCTCCGCGGTCAGGTAGGAACTGCCGGTGGTGCGAACCGCATAATAAAACACACCGCCGTATTCCAGCGCCTGACATTGGGTTTTGCTCATCGTGGAGATCACGCCGTTTGTCCCCTTGGACTGCGCTTGAGTGGCAAGACTTTCGATCGGAAGATCTGTCTTGACAAAAGTAACGGCAAGCGGGTAGTTTCCGTCCTTGGGAGCCATGGAAACGTTGGTCGCCGGATCGGATGCGGTGATGGTGAAGGCACCGTTCAGATCCAGTACGGCGGGAGCGGAAGCCGGTTTATCGATCAAGGTGATTTTAATCCACCAGCGGAAGGAGGTTGCAGTGTTTTTGTCATAGACCAGCTCGACTGATTTGACGGCGTTAAAGGATTCTCCGCTGCCAGGGGTATAACCGCAGGTGTATTTTGACGGAGTCAGGTCGTCCACTGCGGTCAGGTAGGAGCTGCCGGTGGTGCGAACCGCATAATAGAACACATCGCCGTATTGGAGAGTCTGGCACTGCGCCTTGGTCATGGTGGAAATCACACCGCTTTCCCCCATGGCCTGTGCCTGCGTGGCAAGGCTCACAATCGGCTGGTCGCCTGTGACGGCGGCCCGAAGGGTGATATTGCGGGCTGTGAGATTCAAGGTAAAGGAAGTTCCTCCCGCCTTCGGCGCGATGACAATGCTGCCCTGAACGGCGGTGTCTCCGGTCAGGCTTCCCTGCTCAATCAGCGGCACCTTGAGATACCAGAAGACACCTCCGACTGAACTTTCCTTCACCAGAGCAAGGCCGCCGGTATCGACACCCTGAGTGCCCGAGAAAGTGATATCAAACTTGGCCGGATCGACATAGTCGGGATCGGCGATATTTCCTGCGCTTCCGGATGCAGTGCGCAGCAGAAAGTAAACCGGCGTTCCGTAATCGAGAGATTTCGCGGTGCTGGCACCGCTTGTGTCGTTGGAAATCAGCGTTTCTCCGCTTTTCACATACTGCGGTACAGTGGAGATGGTAGTCGGAGTTTTTTCCACCCCTTCCGCTGCTGCCGATATCGGCATTAAGGCGGCAATCATCGCCAATGCCAGCAGGGTTGAAACCAGGCGCTTGCTTCGCTTCATTTTCATACCTCCCGAAGGTTCTGCCGTGCCGCACGTCCCGCAGATCGGGCAAAACGGCGGTGAAACGGCACTCTCTTTTCACATAAAATTATAGCATACCGATCCGAAACGCCGGTGTTTCTCCCTTATTTCTCTTATTTTCACCAGAGTATTTTGCAGGCAATTCGGCAGAAGAATGCAAAACAAATGGGAATCTTCGTCGATGTTCACAAAAAAGGGCAGGCCGTCTGGCAAAGGCGGGACTTGCGGCAGCACGAAAAGCGCTTTGCACAAGCTGGCCGTTCAGGGGATGCTGAAATTTTTTCACCCGCGCCGCCCGTCCCACAGCCCGGGAAAAGGCGAATTGGGCCGCGCTTGGCCTTCGTTTTTTCGCTTGCCCGCGCCAGTCCTGCCCGGTATGCGGAACGCCCGGGCAGAGGGCGGCACCGCTAAGGAATGCTGAAATTTTTTCACCCGCGCCGCCCGTCCCACAGCCCGGGAAAAGGCCGCTGTTCCTATCGCGATGGTTTTCTGCCATCCAGAGATTCTTGTGAGCGGCTTGTCCCTGATCGATTCTTGAAGCGAAAATCTTTTATCCACACAGGCAGAGCCGGCAGTCTTTTTTGTGCTAAAGCCAACAAAAGAGGGAGCCGCAGGATCATACATCCTGCGGCTCCCTCAGGACCTTCGGCATGCCGTCACGCTGGCGGCAAAGGCTTGGAATCGCTCATTTCCCCGAGCAGCTCCTTCATTTCCCGGACCGTCCCGCGTGTTAGACAGGGAAGCTTCTGCTCCGCGGCATATTGCGCGATGGTGCCGCTGCGGTCGCCGCTTTCGGTAGCAAGAATCAAGTCGGCATAGGGCAGCGTCAGCTGAATCAGGTCGGAGGTAAGGCTGTCCTGGTTGGCGGAATCCCCAAGCCGGATCATCACCACCGTACAGGAGTCGGGAACAGCGCAAAGAAGCTGCTCTGCGCGGTCATATTCTTCCGCGCTGTTCAGCCCGCTCGCATCCAGAGCCTTGGCACTGGCCCCTACCGCCAGAATGACGGTTGGATAATCCGGCAGGATTTCGGGCGAAGCTATCGGTTCATAGGTAAAGACGGCGCCGAGATCGGTGAGCATTTCCCTCACCAGAAGTCCATCGATGCTTTGCCCGAAGGAGGTTACGAGCATCGGTTCGGAAAGAGCGGGCGGTTCTGCCGGTGCGGGGATGGATGTCTGCGGCTGGTCGGGAGCCGGAGAATTCTCCGGCTCAGATTGGCTCACGCTGATGGAGGAGGCCGCCGCTGATTCCGGGGCTGCGGCGCATCCGGCGCAGAGCATCAGTGCAAGTGCTGCGGCAATCCATCGTTTCATATCGTTCTTCCTCCGGGAAAACAGGCATGCGGCGCCCGTCCGCATGGACGGACGCTGCCCCTGTTTGTATCGCTTCAGCGAACAGAATCACCAGCTCTGTTGGTGAAGATAAAAGGCTTTCGCTTCAAGAACTGATTAAGGCAAGCCGCTCACAAGAATCTCTGGATGACAGACAACCATCGCGATAGGAACAGCGGCCTTTTTCCGGCTGTGGGACGGACGGCGCGGGTTGATAAGCAGCCGATCTTCAGAATCGCAAAAAACCGCGATAGAAGAAGTTTGCTGTTTGAGCAGCGGGCATAGGATGCGGAGGCAAGAGATTTCGGCGCATCTTGAGATGCCCGCCGGCATCAGAGCATGACCGGATCTATCGGCTTCTCCGGCACGGCCGGAGGGTTTGACTTGAATTTTGCGTTACTACCGCTCAGGTTTAGTTTACCACAAAGTTTTTCGCAGAACAATAGATGCCATCAATATCCGAGTGCTTTGCCGTCGCGGCGGGGATCGGCGGCGCCGTGCAGCTCGCCGGTTTCAGGGTCGATCTTGACCCCCTGCACACCGCCGAAGAAATAGTCGAGCTTTCCGCGTTCGATGACCTGATGCCCCTTGAGCTTCATCGTATAAGTCGTCTCGGGATCCATATGGCCCTCGATATAAAGGCCGTCGTTATAGTTCTGGTAAATACGGGGCGCATCGATGGCGTCCTGCATGTCCATTCCGAAATCGACAATATTGCTGACGATCTGGGTCACCGTCCCGGGAATTCGGGAACCTCCCGGGGTCCCGAAGGTAGCGAGCGGAGAGCCGTTGGGACTGAAAATGAGGGTGGGGGAGATGGAACTGCGGACCTTCTGGCCGGGCCGGGGCTGGTTTGCTTTATAAACGCTGGAAAAATTGAAGGAGCCGTTGTTCATAAAGAAACCGCAGCCTTTGACGGTGATGCCGCATCCGAAGAAATCACTGACGGTATTGGTCATTGCGACCATGTTGCCCCACTGGTCGATAATGGAAACGTGGGTGGTATGTGCTCCTTCAACCTCCTCGACCTTGCCATATTTGGGCTTGCCGAGGACCCGTTCCATATTGACCAGCTTGACCCGGTCTGCCGCATAGGATTTGGTGGTGATGCCGTACATTCCGGAGGGATCGGTGTAGTCGGGATCGCCGATATAATGATAGCGGTCAACCGCCGAAAGCTTGAGAATCTCGGCCCACATGTGCAGTGTCTCGGGGGTATTGTGCCCCATCGAGTGAACGTCGAAATGCTCGGCCATGTTCAGGGCCTCGATGACCGCGGCGCCGCCTGCTCCAGGAGGAGCTGAGACCACCCGGTAGCCGCGGTAGGTGGTCGAAACAGGTTCCCGCACCTCAACGCGGAAGTTGGCGAGATCCTGAAGGGTCATTACGCCGTCGTGTTCCGCCAGCGAATCGACGATGGATTGTGCAATTTCCCCTGTATAGAAGGCGTCTTTACCCTCGGCGGCAATCCGCTTCAGGACGTTGGCATAGTTCTGGTTGGTAAAAAGCTCACCCTCATTATAGGGAAATCCGTCGTTGAGGAAGGTTGCTTCGGTTTCGGGATATTTCATCAGGGTTTTGTAGTAATCGACATAGACATGCGCCATGAAGGGGGTAACAGGGACGCCCTTTTCGGCATAATCGATGGTCGGCTGAAGCAGCTCGGCCATGCTCATGGTTCCAAACAGCTCATTGGCCTTCTCCATGCCGGCGACAAAGCCCGGCACTACCGCAGAATAGCCGGTCTGTTTGTAGCCCTTTACGCCGCGATGCTCATTGAGGAACTCAAGGGTAAAGGCAGCGGGTGCTTCTCCCTTGTAATCGAGAAAGGTGCTCTTCCCGCTGTTTGCATCATAAACGAGCATATAGCCGTCACCGCCTACGCCCGAGGCATTGGATTCCACCATGCCGAGCGCGTAAGCCACAGCCACCGCTGCATCGACCGCGTTTCCGCCCCGCTCAAGGATCGTGACTCCGACCTTGGATGCGATGGGGCTGGCCGATGCGACCATGCCGTTCATCCCTTCGGCGTGGCGCACCGAGAGATCGAGTTCCTCTTCGGTGGCGCGGATCACGCCGTCGTCGGCAGACTCCTCGGCGGGACCGGAATCGACGGGGGAGGCTGCCTCGCTGGACGCGGGAGCTTCCTGTACGGAGGACGGCGAAGAGGTGATTTCGGCGGGCGCGGAGGGAGCGGAAGAGGCGCCGCATCCGGCCAGAGAGAAAATCAGCGCGAGGGCAAGCAGAACCGGGATCAAACGGGTTTTCATCAGATTCATGGAAGAATACCTCCGTTTTTATGATCGTAAAAGAGGTGGACGGCAGAAATCAATAGGCGCAGACGCCTCCGTCCCGCCGGGGGTCAGCCGCGCCGGTCAGGGTGCCGTCGGCATTGCGTACGACGGCATGGACGCCGCCGAAGAAATAGTCAAGCTCCTCCCGGCGCTGGAGGGTGTGGCCGAGCGCCTCAAGCCCGCTCAGGGTGGACTCCGCGTGTCCTCCCTCCACGACCAGCGGCCCGGTGCAGTTCTGGTAGATGCGCGGCAGGTTGATCGCTTCGTCCACCGGCATCCCAAAATCGACCAGATCACAGATGATTTGGGCCACAGTGGAGACGATCGCTTCCCCGCCGGGGCTGCCGAGCGCCGCGACCGGCTTACCGTCGCGCAGCAGGACGGTCGGGGTCATCGAGCTGCGGGGACGCTTGCCCGGCTCGGGAGCGTTGGCCTCCCACTCTTCGATGGAGAAATCATGGAGCTGATTGTCAAGGAGGAAGCCCCAGCCGTCCACCGCTACTGCGCAGCCGAAATAGGTGCCCAGCGTGTTGGTCATCGAGACGGCGTTGCCTTCCGCGTCGATGATGGACAGGTGTGTGGTGCTGGTGGACTGGTTGTCCGGCAGCACCTCGAGATCACTGAGCACCCGCTCGTCCGAGAGCAGGGCGGCGCGTTCATCAGCGTATTCCTTGGAGATCAGCATTTCGGTGGGGATGTCGGTGAAAGCCGGGTCTCCCACATAGCTGTACCGGTCGGCATTGGCGATTTTGAAGGCCTCACCCATCCGGTGCAGGGTCAGGGGAGTATTGACCCCCGAAGCCGGAAGATCGCAGCGTTCCAGCAGGTTGAGCGATTCGATCAGGGCGATTCCTCCGCTGGAGCTGGGGGCGGAGGTCAGGATGGTAAAGCCGCGGTAATTTCCTTCGAGGGGCTTTCCGACGCGCACTTCATAGGAAGCAAGGTCTTCGAGGGTCATTGTGCCGCCCCGCGCGCTGCTTGCGGAAACGATTGCCTCGGCGATTTCTCCTTGATAGAAGCCATCCCGTCCCTCGGCGGCGATTTTGCGCAGTGTTTTGGCGTATCCCGGATTTTTCATGACCTCCCCCTCCATATAGGGGAAATCATCGTTCAGAAGCAGGGCCGCGCAGCTTTCATCCTTCAATAAAAGGTTGTAGTTGTCAGTGAAAAGGGAGGCGAGAAAGGGCAGCACTTCAAAGCCGTTTTCTGAAAGATCGATGGCCGGTTCAAGCAGTTCATCAAGCGGCAGCCTTCCATACTGCTCGTGCAGGGACAGCCATCCGGCAACCGCGCCGGGAACTCCCGCGGCCGCAACGGAATGCTTCTGTTCCTCTGCCGGCAGCGCCGTAAAAGCGCCGGGGTCAAAAGCGGCGGGTGCGGCCGAGCGGTAATCATAGAAGGCAGGCTCCCCGACGGCTGGGACATAGACGGCGTAGCCGCATCCCCCGACTCCCGAGGCGTTCGGCTCGAGCAGCCCAAGAGCGAAGCTCACCGCTACCGCCGCATCGACCGCATTTCCGCCGCGCTGAAGAATCTGCGCGCCGATTGCGCTTGCCGCGGGGTTGGCGCTGCTGACCGCCGCATTTTTTCCGGTGGCGGCACTGCCCGACGACAGGGTCTGGACCTCCGCAGGTGAAGGCGTTTCGGCAGGTCCGGACGCTGCGGGTACGGACTGCTGTGGCGGTGCGGGAGCCGCACACCCCGAAATCAGCAGTGCCGCCGCCGCCCATGCGAGTAATCGTTTCATCCCCAATCCTCCTTGCTTGATTGCAGCATTTTGGAATTTCCACCTCCAGTATAACGGGATTTGCGCGGTAAAACGTATTACTCCCATTTTTTCTTTATTTTTCTTTGCTCACTTTGAGGAAACCGGGTGAAAATGTGTTAGAATTTCAAAAGAACCATGCGGAAGGGGAGACGGTCGTATTGGAAATGCCCACAGCTCAGCGCAGCAGCACTCCCATGGGAGCGTTTCTGCTCCTTCTGGGAATGATCCTTCCGCTTTTTGTCAATGTGCGCAACTTTCGGATCTACGGCCTTCTCAATGAAGCGGCCGCGGCGCGGGACGTCGGCCTACTGATGGTCTGCGCGTTTCTGCTGGTGATCCTCAACAGCCTGCGCGCCCTGCCGATCTATTTGGGAAGCTACCTGTTTTGTTCCGCTATCTTTCAAAAAAACCGCTGGATTTTTCGCGGAATGGTGATTCTGATCATTATTGTTTCCTACCGCCTGACCTCGCTGATCTATGCGATCCGCTATGACTTTGGAATCCCCTCGCTTCTGGTGATTCTGATGATCTATATGCTTGACGGTTTTAATCTGGAAACGGTCAGGACTTATAAACGCAGCGCGGTTTTGATCTGCGCGCTGATCGGGGTGCAGTTCCTGGATCTGATCCCTCCGTTTTCCGCCTACGGGTTCGGGCGTGGGGCTGTTTCCACAGATATCAAACTGCTTGCGGAGTATTTCGACCGGCACAACGTGCTGACGATTTTCTGCGTTTCCCAGATGCTGATTTTTCTGTCGATGGCGGTGATACTCTCCCGGTTGCTGACCGATCAACACCGGCTGCTGCGCTCAGCGCAGGAGCTTTCAGCAGCCCGCATTCAGGCGCTCGAAGCCCGGAAGGATTTTGAAATCCGTCATCTTGTGCACGATCTGAAAACTCCGCTGACGACCATCGAGGCGCTTGCCGGCGTGACACAGATGCTCAGCGAGGATGAAAAAATCCGCGAATACCAGCAGCGGATTACCGATTCGGCCGAATCGATGGGAGAAATGATTTCCCAGATTCTTGAGACCGACCGGCTGCGTCCGATGACGACAGAGGCGCTTTTTGACTACAGTCTTTTTCAGGTCACTTCGCAGCGCAGCAAGGACCGGATCACTCTGGAAAACCGTGCGCAGGGGCGTCTGCTCTGTGTCAACAAAATTACCTTTTCAAGGGCATTGGTCAACCTGATTAACAATGCGGTGAATGCCGTCGATTCGGAAAAGGGGAAAATCCATATTGGAATCGACGCGCTGGACGGCGATATCGTCATCACCGTCTCGGACAATGGCTGCGGCATTGCCGAAAAAGACCTTGCCCATGTCTGGGAGGCCGGTTTCAGCTCCCATGGTTCCACCGGGCTTGGAATGGGTTACGTGCGCGAGATTGTTGAGGAATGCGGCGGAAGCATCGCGCTTTGCAGTTCCCCCGGCAGAGGCACAAAGGTCACGATTCATGTCAAGGAGGTAGTCCCCGATGAACCAACCGAATATCACCGTCCTGGCAGTCGATGATTCACAGGATATCCTGTTTGCACTTTCGGCAATCTGCGAGCTCGAAGGCTGGCGGACTCTGACCACGACCGAAGGGTCCGAAGCAATCGAGCTGGTCAAGCAGTCACGCCCCGACATTGTGCTGGTGGATTACCATATGCCCAGAATGGACGGGATTGAAGTGGTGCGCAATATTCGTGCGGCCGATCCTGCGATTCCGATCGTGGTGCTGACCATCGAAGGCTCTCGGGCGGTGGCCGATTCTTTTCTCGCCGCGGGCGCTGATGATTTCGCGCTCAAGCCGATTAAGCCGATCGATCTCATTTCACGCATCCGGGTTCATCTGCGTGCGGCAGGGCGGGCAGCGGCTCCCGCGGCTTCGGCCGAAAAGGGAGATCAGTCCGCCAAGGGAAGCGCGCCGGCGGTACCCGACGAATATGTCAAGGGGATCAGCCCGCTCACCCTGTCGATCATCTGCAATTTTCTGCGGTTCCAAAAGGAATTTCTGACCATCAATGAAATTTCCACCGGCTGTGGCGTTGCTTATCAGACTGCCTACCGTTATCTGACCTATCTGGTAGGAGAGGGAAGTGTGTCGGTACATTCGGAGTATGGGCGCCAGGGACGCCCGAAGCAGAAGTACCGCTGGAGGGAAAACGAGTGAGCCGCCGCGGAATGGATCGGTGGGGACGGACAAGCGCCCGCATGGAAGAAAGCGTATAAAAAGGAAGCCGCCCTGAGAGGCGGGGGTCATAAGAAAGTAATATCGTATTTTCTCAGGAACGGCGTGGCTTTGGTCACGCCGTTTCCTGTTTCAGCAGTTCTTCCACAGGGATAAAGCCCACAAGGTCATAGGAAATGCGGATGTTCTGCCGCCGTTTACCGCTACTCTTGTCCGGGGCTTCAATGTAGATTGCCTTGACAAGCTCCCGCAGGGCGTAGGGGGTAAGCTCCTGCAAATCCTCGTATTTCTGTACCCGTTGGATGAACTGTTCCAAATTCTCAATCTGTCGTTCCTGTACTTCAATTTCCTGCTGTAAGCTCAGAATTTCCACTTTGAGCTGCGTCTGCTCATCCTCATAGGTCTTGCTCATCATGGAGAACCGTTCGTCCGTGATGCGCCCAGCCACGTTGTCCTCATAGATGCGGATAAACAGGCGGTCAAGTTCCGCCGACCGTTTTTCGGCCTGTGCCAGACGCTTTCTGTGTCCACGGATGGCTTCCTCGCTGGACAGGCGGAGCTTTTGCTCCATGGCCTCCCGAAAGTGCGCCTCATACCGTGTCACATAGAAAATGACCGCTTTCATGTGCATCCAGACCAAATCTTCCAGAACAACCGCCCGGATGAAGTGAGCTGAACAGCTTCCCGTGTTGCTTCGGTAATTGGCGCATACAAAATGATCCTGCCGCTTCTCAAAGTAGTTGGTAGTGCAGTACCGCATTTTCGCTCCGCAGTCGGCACAGTAAACCATGCCGGAAAATAGGCTGCTCTTGCCCGTTTTCGTTCTGCGGTGACGCTGCTGCCGGATCTCCTGCACCTTGTCAAAGACTTCCTGCTCAATGATCGCCGGATGGGTGTCGTAGAAAACCGCTTGGTTTTCAAGGGGTGTTTCCCGTTGCTTCTTGTCCCAGATTGAATTGGTGTAGGTCTTGAAATTGACCGTACAGCCTGTGTATTCCCGCCGTTCCAGAATGTGAACCACTGTGTTGGTATTCCAATGGTACGGATCAGCGGTTTCCGGGCTTGGAGTCTTGATGCCGATCTGCCGCTTATATGCGGTGGGATTCAGAATCTTTTCCTCCTGCAAGAGCTTAGCGATCTGCATCGGCCCCCGGCCCTCCATGCACAGCATGAAGATACGCCTCACTACCATTGCCGCCGCTTCGTCCACGATCCATTTCGTTTTGTCCTCCGGGTCTTTACGATAACCAAACGGAACATTGGTTGTCAGGGGTACACCACGCTCGCCCTTTGCTTTCTGCACAGCCCGGATTTTGCGGCTGGTGTCTTTGGCGAAAAACTCGTTAAACCAGTTTTTGATACCGGCAATATCGCTATCTGTGCTGTTGGGGTCGATGGTGTCAAAGTGGTCGTTGATGGCAATATATCGCACATTGTATTTCGGAAAAGTGAAGTTGATATAAAGCCCGGTCAGAGAAGAATTTCGTCCCAGTCTGGACAGGTCTTTGGTTATACAGACTGCTACCCGTCCCGCTTCGATCTCCGCAAGCATGGCTTGAAAGCCGGGGCGGTCATAGTTCGTGCCGCTGTATCCGTCGTCCACGAAAAAGGTCGGGTTAGGAAAGCGATGCTCTTTAGCGTACTGGAGCAGGATCATTTTTTGATTCTGTATGGAGTTCGATTCATCCTCTTTGCCGCCGTTTTTATTCATGTCCTCCACGGAAAGACGGCAGTAGAGTGCGGTGATTTTATCAGTTGCCCGTAACATTTCTGTTTCCTCCTTCAAAGGGGCAACTGCCAGTACAGGATTGGTTGCTTCTATTGTACCAAGAGTCTGTGAATTTGTCATTCAGTATCCTCCAACTTTTCTGTAAACTTTTCAGCCATAATGCGCTCCATCTTCTTGTCCAGCGTTTCCGAGCCGTCATAAGTTCCCGTGACAGAGTAGATCGTGCCGCCGATCTCCTTCTGCAAGGTAAATTTCGGCAGCCAGAAAGCGGATGGATTTTTCACACAGATGTGTCCGTCCTCGTCAAACCAGAAATTGTGTTTGGGATGGTCGGGCGGCAGCGGTGTAGGTTTCAGATACGGATCGGGATTGGAGAAGTAATATTCCTCCGGCTCGTCATGCTCCTGCTGCTCCCATTCCTCGATCTCTGCCAAAAGCTCCGGGTCGATTTCATGCTCAAATGGTTTCTTCTTGCTCATAAGTGCCTCCTAAAAATGTGTAAAGATTAGTGTTCGATTTCCTGTTTTTTCTGCCGTGTAACGGCGTTCTGTCGTTCCTGCTCATGGATGACCTGTTCCACCTTGTATTTTATTTGCCAGAGCTTTTTCACCTCCGCATGGATGGGGGAAAGTTCAGTCTGCTCCGTCTTGTATTCCTGTTCCAGCCGGTCACGCTCCCTGCGCCATGCGGTGATGGGCAGCTTGCCCTCCTTGAAATGCGGCTTTAACTTGCGCTCTGCCATGTGATACAGGCGGAGTACGTTTTCATTTTCGGACATGAACTGCTCCCGCTTGCCTTTCCATTTGATAGTCGCTAACTTATCGGCAACGAGCTTGCCTTCGGTGTAAAACTGCACCATGCGGAGAAGCTCGTCCAACTCTTTCATGCGATCAGACTTTCCACGCATGGAGCTTTTCAAAGTGTCGATGCGGTCACTCAGAGCAGACACACGCTCCTGCAATTCTTCCGGCGTTGTCAGCTTGTTCTGCATGAGATAATTGACGATCTCATTGAACTCTTTGAGATTGCCGATCTTTGCTTTCTGACTCCACGCTCCGGCGTTGCGTCCAGAATAATACTCGCTGAGTATCTGCGCCAGATTGGGGGCTTGCGGCTTGCTCAATTCCTCATGGGCTTCTTTCAGCCAGTCAAGCAGCGCAGAGATTTTCTTTTTCAGATTGCGGATCAGATTGTTGGTCGCCTTAATCCATCTGTTCAGATCGCCCTTGTTGGTGCGGATGCCCTTTGCTTCCATTGCTCGGACGGTCACGCCCTCATGGACAGTGGGGAGTTGGTCAATGCCCTGTCGCTCATAGCTGCGGTGGTCGATCCGACAGTCCAATTCCTTTTCTGCAAACTTCTGATTACACAGATCAGCCCATGCTTGACGCCAATGCTCTAAGGTGTCGGGACTTCCCCAATCGGTAGTAGGCACAGCGTTGAATACATAGTTTCCTGCTTCATCACGGATGCGGTTGCCATGCTCGTCAAGCAGATATTCCCGTCGCTGCTTGTTGCCCCATCTGCCGTGTTCATCCAAAGGGCGGATAGGACACATGACATGGAAATGAGGATTGGAAATGCCGCCGTCCTCCTTGTCGGGAGAATGAACGGCGAAGTCCACCACCATGCCACGGCTCACAAACTGCTCCAATAAAAATCGCCTTGCAAGCTCGATGTTCTCCTGTATGGAAAACTCGTTCTGCAAAGCAATGTCAAAGCTGTAGGCAAGCTGCGCTTTCTTTCCCCGTTCTGCTTTCTCCACCTCGTTCCACAGCGTTTCCCGGTCAGAGAAAGAGGGTGGGGCATGGGGCGGCAGCAGGATTTCCGAACAGATCACGCCGCCTTTTTTAGTGTAGTCGCTGTCCTCGCCGTAGTATTCGCTGTGCAACTTTTCGCCGGAGCGATAGGCAGCAGATGCAATGGCGGATTGTCCTGCGCTGCGTTTGATTTGTGTGACATGGAAATGATATAGTGCGATACTCAACACCTCTCTTTCTGTTCTGCCCGGTTGTGTTCGTTGACCGCTTCCATAAGCAAGCCCTTGATCTCCGGGACGGCAAGAGCTTTTTCCGCAAAGGTGTAAAACTCGGTTTCGGTCAAAACCTTTGTCAGCGGTGCAACGCTTTCAATGGCTGCGCCACGGGTGATAAGGTGGTGCGCCCGTTTGCGCCGATCACCTTTTTCGTAGTAGGTGATGCGGTTTTCAATCTGCTGTTTCTTGTGTTGGAGCTGCGAGAGCTTGCGTTCATTTTCCGCTTTCTCAGCTTTCAGCTGGGGCATGGTTTTCTGTTTTGCCATAGCGTATGACCTCCTTGATTTTGATGTGGGGATATAAAAAGACCGCCTACCGAAAATCGGTAAACGGTCTATGTACGGTGTTCAATTTCAGACTTGTCGGTTGGGAATGGTTTGTCAAAACCGTTTCCAATCGGCAAGTATGCAGGGAAAGGCGAAGCCGCAAGGGGTGCAGCCCCTTGTTCGGAACGAAGTGACGCAAAACAGCCCGGACTTTCATCATCCGGGCTGTCTGCCTCGCAGAGCGCACATACAGGGCTTGCCACTGTATAGAAGTGCGCCCTTACTCCGTAAGGGGCTTTCTCGCTTCGCTCTCCACTGCCATCACCTCCTCATTCCTCAGCAGTTCGGGATTCGGCAGGAAGCTCTCCAACATACCGGCTCTTGTGCAAAGTCGATGGGTTCTGTCGTTTCGGGTCAGCTTGGAGATCTGGTTCTGCAAAATCTTTTCCTTTTGCTTGGCTTTCCTCAATTCGTTCTCGGTTTCCTCCTTGGCGGCGTAAAGCTCCTGCAAGGTCTGCGGTTTCTTTTTTCTGGGCATGTGATATTCCTCCTGTTCGTAAAATGGGCAAAACAAAAGCGACCAACTTTTTGCGGTTGATCGCCTTTGGCTTGGTCATTTATTCGGTTATTTTCGCGTTTTTTATTGTCTATACAGCTTATGTGTACTGCCGTCCTTATAGCAATATACAGAAATAGTGTCCTCGTCTATGATTGCAAATTTGAAGCATTTCACAGAACCGGATTCGGTTTCGCCAATAGAGTAGATGCCGTTAGAAATATAATAGTAACCATCAACATCTTTGTTAGGGAGATTATATTGTGTATGCATACCCTCATTATCTTCGTACATCTCAAAGTAATAGGGATTTCTATCGCCATCTTCCCAACGACCAGTCAAAAACAATTCTGCAACATATTCATTTTTCAAGATTATATCGTCCGTATTCTCGAAGCCGAGTAGCTTGACCAGTTTTTTATAATTGGTTTTTGCGTTTGACCAACTTGAAAAACTACTGCCATCACAGCTGATTAACAACAGATAGTCATCACTCTTCTGATAGCCACTTATTGCATTGAAGTTTTTCTTTGCCTCTGTCATTTTTCCGGCTCTATATGCAGACTGCCCGGCAGAATAAATTTTTGATTTAAGCGAGATTGTGATTTCAGAAGGAACAGGGATGCCGTCTACTTTTTCAAATGCATTGAGAGCCTCGACGTATTTCCCTTCTTCCATCAAGACACCTGCTTCAACATAGGAATACTTGGAAGGGAATATTGCTTCGCTTACAAATAGATTATCAAAATACTGTTTTGACTCAATGAAGTTTTCGTCATTCATCGCAGAAACAGCCAAAAAGTAGTTTGCGCCTACATACCCACATAGCAAAAGAAAAACAATAAGAATGGCATATAGAGGCTTGAACTTTGCTTTGAAATACTGTTTCCCACATCCAGTACACTGCTTGGTCTTGTTATCAATAAGAGAACCACAACGAGAACAGTATTTTATTTTTTCCCGCTTCTTTTCCTTAGCCTTCGCTTGTTGCTGCGGAGCTGTATGCGGAGCTGTATGCGGAGCTGTATGAATCTGCTGCTTGGGAATTGCATTTTCAGCAATAACAAAACCTACGGGTGCAGACAGGGATTTCTTGGCTCCATACATATTAATGTATACGGTTTTGTAAAAATCCCCGGATTGAAGGTATGTGTCGTATATGTCAATCATACCATTTACACCGTTAGCACTCATCGAGCCCTTGCGCTCCCACTTGATTTTTTCGCCACTATTGGCAACTCGTAAGTTGGCTAAATACTCGTGTTCGCCTTCAACAATATCGGCAGCCAACGTATAAATTGGCTTTTCTGGAACGAGTCCAAAATCGACCTCGTTTTCGTGGTCGGCTTGTCCAATTCGATTAGCTTCCATTGTCGCTATCGTTGTTTGAGCCTGTTCCATCATAATTGCTTTCAGCGGGTCGTCTGATGCAATTTGTCTTGGATCTGGCGCTTTTTCGGAATATTTGTTCTGGATTTCTTCAGCAACTTCAACTGGGACTATCTTATTGCCACAGTATTGGCAAAACTCACTATCGTCCGGCAACTTTTGCTTGCAGTTATTGCAAATCACTTCATTCACTCCTCTCTATAACCTCAGTACCACACTTGTCGCAAAACTTTGCGCCGTCAATAAGTTTAGTACCACACTTTCGACAGAATACAGTTTTAACCACTTCCGTAATCTGATTTGATGTGTAATTTTGGAGCACGATATTACTTCCATCAGCGTTATCTGAAAGAATGAGACGCTTTCTGAAGTATTTAATATTCAAACGATACCAAATGAAGAATGCTAATACCAAAAGAATTGCTACAACTACGAGCGTCACGCCCATATCGAAACCGTTCTGGATATACTGGTTGACACCTTGGCCATATGCAATATAAGCGGTTTCAAATAATAAAACGCCATTCACAAACTTGACGAAATCACGATAGTCTCCTCGTGATTTGACAAAAACCATAATGGCAAGAATAAATTGGGCAATCGCTCCTAAAAAGTATAACATCATCCACCAATAACTCATATACACATCGACATACTGAAGAAAATCCGTAATCACAGTCAGTGCGGTAATGCAAGCAAGCCAAGGTCTTACCTTTGTATAAAAAGTAAACCACTTTGTACCACGGGTTCTATCCATATGTAAACTATCCATGTTAATCCTCCTAAATCACTTCTGTGCCGCACTTATTGCAGAACTTTGCACCATCAAGCAATTCGCTTCCACACTTGCGACAAAATCTAATTCTTGGGGCATCATCTGAAGCATCAATTGCCTGTAAATTCTGCTCGACTGTCACCGGCTGAAATCCATCCAAAACATGCCGTTTTTTTAATATGCGTAAGCCCATTGACGAAAAAACACCAGTCCATATAATATAGGGAGCTCCAGAAGATTTTCCGTTTAATCCAATGAACGCGATCATAATTAAAAAGTTGATGCCATAACAAAGTAGGTTATATTTCTTCTTCGTAATAATCTTTTTTCTTGTTTTTGCAAGAATAATAGGGAGTGCTGCATATGCTAACAACGTAACCACCAAAGATATTAGCAGAACTGGTATGTAGACCATTGGCCCTTGCTGAAACAACTCATAATAGGTCATAGTCTATCATCCCCTTTTGTCTCAGCCACCTTATTGGTTCTTGTACCACATATATGGCAAAACAAACTATCTGGAGATAATTCATTTCCGCAATTAGAGCATCTTAATTTCAAATCAAGCGGCGGTTTTGTTTGTTCGTCAAATGCTTTCATTGATGGAGTCTCTTTGTTGGGTTGATTTCTTTTTTTGCTTCGCTTGACAACCACGACAACAACCAACAAGGAAACAACTATCGCAACGCCCAACCATATAAGGAACTTATTGTTATCCGTGGATGGGGTGGAATCAAGTAATGGTTCACCACCAACATCCGCATACTGTACGCTATTTAATAATTTTTCGAAGTCAGAGAAATAGTCACTATCTTTTGTTCCACCAAATTGGAATTCATATAGCCATCCATTATAGAAGCGAACCACTCTCGTTATGTCTACAAGAAATGATGTTCCATACATTTCCTGCTTGCTGCTCTGCACAGCTGTAAAATATTCAATTCCATTATAGGTTGCTTTTGAGACCTTTCCAGCGTCAACCCCAAAGTATTCCTCCATGTCGGATACTGTAAATTGTGAGCTGTTGAAATCAGAGCGTTGCAGTCCAACCTTGTCGGAGCTTGACATTGAAGCCCAAAGGTCTGTACTGCCATACATGATTACCAGACCTTCTTCTTTGCCAGAAGCAAACTTGACATCAATATACTCTCGATCCTTAGACAACTCCTCTTTGTACCAATTTGCAGGAACTGTAAACTTAGTATTGGTCTCTTTGTCTGTATATACAAACGAATCTGTTTCCGATACAATTGGAGCTACCAACGGATCTGTGTCAAACACGATGCTATCCACAACGCACTTAATGGTTTCTTCTTGATTTTGTGATATATCTCCAGAGTAAGACCTAAGGGTAAAATTTATCGTTTTAGCATCGTAATTGGTATAGTATTGCAATCCGTAAACCGAATTGGTTGTGTCTGTAAAATGGATTCTAATAAACTTTGCTTGCGAATGCTCATAAATATCATAGCTCGTAATGGTCAATCCGTAGCTCTCGTATCCTTCTACAAGAGAAGAAGCGAGTGTTTTTAGCGAGGTGTTACTGAATTCGGATAAATTATCGAAAACACCATCTGCCATGGTCACAACAATTTCTTCATTAGAGCCATCGTTTGCCAATGCATTTAGATAAATCCCATTTGCCTTAAACTGATCAATAATGTCACTTCCAGACAACCCGCGGTCGCTAAAAATAGAACTGTTTGGGGAGGTATCTTGAGTTACGACATCATACTTTGAGGGGATGGTTACAACGAGGCCTAACTCATCAAGCGTATATGAATTTGATGACGCAAATACCGGTACTGATAAAAACGAAAAGGAGAGAACGAATGCGAATAAGCCGATTATTCTTTTTTTCATCTTTCTGCCTCCTTAACGATTGTTGATATTTAGAGATTCTTTAAGATTCTCTGGAAAAGCACCAATTGTTTCAATTACAGGTGCAGTTTTTTTGTTGTGAATAAAGAACAATATTAGCGAAAGGTAAGTGTTCCACGACATTTTACGCTTTCTTGTTTCGATAGAACTATAGGTCTGTCGGCTGATACCTACAATAGCGCAGAGTTCTTCTTGGGTTATACCGATTTTTGCTCTCAGTGCAGGAAGTTCTTCGGTGAGAATTTCTACCAGAGCTTCTTTGTTTATTTCTTTGCATCTTTCCGGCATTCGATTTTCACTCTCCTTAGTTACATTGCGATTGTATTGTTTACATCCTGTCTAATATTTTACACCTTGTAAACTTAGAAATCAATGGGAGAGCTGAAAAGTTTGTCGCTTTAACGCAAAAAAGTTTCAAAATATTTACATTTTAAGCCTGTATGCATTTTTCGCTATGTATTTGCGGTCAGAACATCGGGTATAGTCCCGGCATTTTGACCGCAAATCAACCTTAAATGCTACATTATTCTATCTGACTGTTGAAACCGTTTTGCTTGGCGTTTTCGCTTGCTTTTCGTCTGCGTTCCTCGCTGTACGGCGCAGTCAGCCGGAAGCTCAGTCTGCCTTTTTCAATTTCAAAGGTCAGCCCGCCTTGTTCGTCATCTTCGATCTGGCGGCAGCACTCCGGGTATTTCAACGCAAAAGCTGACAGCCGCTTTTTCAGATTGGTGTTGTGGGTCTGTATCTCGATCATGTTGCCATACTCGTCAAAATAGATAGCGGTTGTCTTTTGCTTTTTGGTAAGCCCTGTTCTCATAAAACCTCCCGTTTTTTACAAATTTTTCTCGGCTCTTGAATTGGAAAAGTGAAGCGATTTTCCGATAGAAATGCTCCAAAAGATGCGGAGTATGTTCCGTCTCACGCTATCGGCTGATTTGCTACTTTTCCGGCTCTTGACTGCGTTTTCACGCTTTCCTGTTTGTGCGGCTTTTCAGCCATTCCACAAGCTCATGTTTCATCACCAACTTGCGCCCGCCGATCCGCAAAGTTGGAAAATCCGGGCTGTTCAAAAGGTTGTATGCGCCCGCTTTGGAAATCTGCAATGCCTCCGCAAGTTGCTTTGCGTCCATCACATCGGGCATGGTTTCAAACGGTTCTCTGCTCATAAAATCCTCCTTTCTTGCATGAAAAAGCAGCAGTCACCACTTGGGTAACTGCTGCCGTTTCTTCGTCTGTTTACTTGTCCAAATACTTCTGATACTCCGCTGTCACATAATCCTCATAAGCGTCTGCGATCTTGGCGATTCGCTTATGGACTGCGCTGGCGGTCTTGTAGCCAACCTTATCTGCGATTTCCTGCTCGGTGTAACCCTCCATACGCAACTTCAATATCTCCCGGTCTTTCTCGGTGATGGTGCTCTCTGCAAAGGTGGCTACCTGCATTTCGGAAATAACTGATTGCTCAAACTCGCTGCGGGGGTCTGCCACATCGAAAATGTCCCCGTCCTCACTCTCCATCATTTCATCCAGAGAGATCGGCTTACCAGAACGGTTGTGATGCCACTTCCGCATGAAATCGGTCTTGACGGTGCTGCTTGTGGTTTCGTAGTCCTCTACGGTGCGGTTTTCCCAGATAGCATCGATCATGGGCTGCCAGTTCTGTTCTGCAATCACCATATCGGTGACATTGCCGATCAGGTTACTGAACTGCTGATAGGTCAACCACGGCACTTCCACGCCTTGCGGGATGTTGTAAAGGTTTTGGAATCCAAGTCCATTCTGTTCATACTTCATTCGGATGTAGGGGATAATGCTGTATGACAAACGCCACAAAGGGAAATATCCTGCGTACTGCGTCCATGCGCCGGGAATGTCACGATAATTGCCCTTGCGGTCTTTCACTTGGAAAAACTGCCATGCGCTCCATGCGTAGCAGTCCCACACAAGCAGCTTGAACATATCGTCACATACGATGTGGTCATACTTATCCGTCCTCAGAACTTCATAGGGGCAGCGGGGCAGATCGTAGGCAGGTTTCCACTTTTCTGCAAGCTCTCTCGGCAGACTGTAAAACAGGGTCAGCCACGATTTATCGCTATCTTGTGGTATCTCGATGATCTCGCCGGGCAGCACTACAATAAAACCTGTCGGGCCTTTCTGCCTGTCCAAAAGCGTCACCTCCAATCGTTTTGAAATAGCCCTCTACTATATATGGCATGAGAAGGGCTGAATTGTTCCAATGTTTCTAAAATTTTTTGAGATTTTTTGAAAAAATCTCGGAATGGTTGGGATAGGATGATTATAGCTTCATTATACTCGAAACCTGTGAATAAATCTATTGCTTTCAGTTAAGGGCAAAAAAATAACGGGTACTCGGATTTTACACCGAATACCCGTTATCTCGTTTACCAATCCCGTCTGACAAATGCCATAATCGCAATTTTCGGATTACTTTCTTATGAGCACCCGTCAGACGGGCGGCTTCCTTTTGTTCAGATCATCCCGTAATAGCGCAGGGCGTACTGCACCACGTCGAGCTGATCGGCGATCCGGCGTTCCAATGGATAGCCCCGGAAGGTTTCGACGGTGATCGCGGGGATTTTCAGCTCCTGCACAGCCGTCCGGTTGACGCTTCCATCCGGACCGGGGGAGTAGTACTGAAATGGCTCGGAGCAGATTTCTCCCGTCTGGGTGGCCAGAAGCAGGTCGAAAAAGAGAGCGTCCATCCCCTCCAAATCGGAATAGATCAGGGAACTGCCGAGATAGTCGGCCTTGGGGTTGACGATTCTCGCTTCGTGCAGGTCAAAAAGCAGGTCGGGCTGGGCGGAGTCGATCTCTTTGAAAATGGCATTGGCGAGCTGCTCTGCGCAGCTGCCGTCCTCACTGCCGGGAAAGCTGCGGTTGAGATCCTGATGGTCGGTCACATAGCGGGTGGAATTTTTTGCCCCCAGCGCATTGGCGGGCGAAATAATCAGGAGCTTTCCGGCCTGAATGGATGCCTTGGCGAGAAGGTTTCCCGCGCTCCATCCCGCCGTTTCATCTCCATGAATCCCCGCAACCACAAAAACCGTCGGACCGGGGCGCTCTGCTTCGATGACGGTCAGGGAGGTTTCGAGGGGGCTGTCCGCCAGCAGCGCCTTCGTGCTGCGGGCGACGGGAAATTCCTCGAGAAAGAAGCTGCCGAAATCGGAGGGCAGCATCTCCGCCGGGTTAAAGTCATAGGGCGGATCGATCAGCATCTCAGCGAGTTCCTGCCGGCCGGTACGTGAGGGGGCGGCGGCAGGCTCCGCCTGCTCCATGAAGAGGGGGAGCGGTGCCGAAGAGGAGGGTGAGGCAGACGGGGAACGCCCCGAAACAGGCTTCTGCCCCTGTCCGCAGGAGGACAGGAGCAGAAGGACGCAGGCACATCCTGCTGTAAGGTTCCGGATGAGGCGGTGATGCAGGTTCATGTGAATTTCCTCTTTTCCGCTTATGCCTTGGGACAGAGGTAAGGCCCAATGTCGGACTCCAGCTCCTCATATCCCGGCAGCGTGCCAAGGTTGATCCCACCGCGCTCTCCGCCGAGATTCATCTCGGTATAGGAGTTGGCGAAGGCAGCAATGCCGGTGACATGGCGGGCAACCCGCTGCGAAATCGGATGCCCGTTTTCGTCATAGGGAACATAGAGCCGCCCGTATCCGAAAGCCTTGAGATAGAATTTATCCTGTCCGGTGACCACCAGATGTTCGTCGGTGCGGCCGCGCAGGCGGCCCTGCGCGGGATTGGAAGTTTCCATCAGCAACGCATAGGCGTCGGTGAAATCGCCAATCTCCCGGTGGCTCAGGCCATGCAGGTTTTTAGGGGAAGGCTCAAGGCTGATCTCCATCCCCTCGAGCTGCATGTTGATCAGAGAATCGGAAGCAAGGCCCATTGCATTTTCATGCGCGACGATTGCGTTGATCGTCGGATACTCGGGTGAGGCTTCGTGCAGATCAACCTCAACGGCAATCTTCTCGGTACGGATCAGCTCGGTGATCGCGTAGGCAATTTTCTCGGTCAAAGTACCGTCGGGGCGGCCCGGGTAGGCGCGGTTGAGGTTGCGTGTCTCACTTCCTGAGAGCTGCTGGCCGGAGGAAGCGTGAACATAGATTTCCGGATCAGGCCATTGATAGATCGGGTTGGAGGCGCGGGAGCCATAGCGGAACCACCGGGGACCCGCCGGGGTATCAATCATAAACCGCATCGGAGCGGCTTCCTGCGGGTCGGTGCAGGTAAAGCCGGTCTGATTGGTGTGGGTGATGACATAGAGGGTTCCCTCTTCGGGCTGGGCGTTTTCCACCAGCAGAGTGGCCGCCAGTACACCGGAAGGCTCATTGGCGTGGGTCCCGCCGAGAACAAGCATCGAGGAACCGGGCTTTTTTCCTTCCAGAATATAAACCTCGGTGTCGCCCGGCGTTCCATGGATTCCCGGGAACCAGTCGGAGAGCATCCGGACCGAGGTGACGCCCGGGCCGGGGTAGATAGGCTCCCGCTCCTGCATCGAGCGGAAGTCCGACGCCAGGGACACGACGCACAGGGCGGCGGCAAGCAGCAGGACTGCCGCCGAGAGAAGCGGCTTTTTCATGATGATCGTCAAGCTTATCCCTCCGTCCTTCACTTTATGAGCAGCAGGCGCAGCACAAGGGGCACAATGACCAGAGCGGCGTCAATCTGCACCATGAGGTTCTTTTCCGTCATCATATTCCAGACAATCAGAACCAGCAGAAACAATATGATTCCAAGATAGAGATAGAGCATTATTGTCCCTCCCTTATGGTACGAGGAAGCCAAGACTTCCGGAATTCAGCAGGAAGGCCAGCCCCATCAGAATGCAGACCATCACCGGAACGGCGCATTGCGGCAGCACTTTGGAATAGCGTTCTTTAACGATCTGTGCGGCATAGTTTCCGGCCAGAGCGGTCGGAGGCATCAGGTCGCCCATGCAGACGATAAAGGCCAGCGACGCCGCGATGACCGTCTGGTTGCCGGTTGACAGCAGGGCAAGCATGAACGGGACGCCCAGCACCGAGGCGGAACCATAGGAGGATACCGCGCCGAAGGCGGGCATGACGGTGCAGATCGCAAGGTAAAGCAGAGCGGCAGGCAGGCCGAGACAGCTGTCAACAATAAATCCGCGCACCCCGGTGAGGGTCATAACCTGGATAAACATGCCGACTCCCATCAGCTTGCCGAGTACCGGCACAGTGGTGCGCATGGCTTCGCGGATGGACGCAGCAATGGGGAAGCGCCGCCCCGTAAAGCACCCGACTGCCGCACTGATCAGGAAGATCAGCGGCATGCCCAATGTGGGAACCACATTGGGAAAAAGGCGGCAGGCAAGCATCAGGCCGATCAGAAGCACCAGCGGAAGATAGAGCTTGAGACCATACTTTTTTCCGGTCTCATGGTCAAGCTCCCGTCCGATCACCCTGTAATCGAGGTTCTTGCAATGGCGCAGGCCGAGGAAAAGCGCGGCGATTACGCCGGAGCCGATGGTGAGGGTGAAAAGCGGACCCTCAAACCCGATGTAAGGCATATCCACCCCGCCGGTAATGAGCATCGCCGGAATGTTGACCGGAGGGGCCGCCATGCCGAGGACCGCGCCGATCGCGAGAAACGCACCGGCCGTGGGGGCGGGCAGCCCCATCAGCAGAAGGATCGGAGCGACGATCGCGCCGGCCGAAAGCACCGAGGCGGTGGAGGAACCGGTCACCATGCCGGGGAACATTACGATGATCATCAAAAGCACAAGCATAACCGCCGGCACTTTGTAAAACCGGGAAACGATTACCTCGGCGAGGGCGTCGAGGGTCCCGGACTCCTGTACGACGGTCATAAAAATCATGGCCGTCGCAATAATCAGCACGGTGTCAAGATAAACGAAGGTGCCTTCAAACAGGTGGCGCAGCGGGATGCCGTCTCCGGCTGCGAGAGTCCCTGCAACCGCACCGGCTACCATCGAAAGGCTGACCGGAAGCTTGAGCAGGAAATTCCCCAGCAGAAAAACACCGAGCATCACAAAAAAAACGATACACTCGATCTGCACGCAATAACCTCCTTGGACTGATTTGTTCGCAGAGCAGAAGTTTACTGGGCCATATCCTTGGCAATGTCAATGCTGCCCGCAATCGAAAAAGCCAGTCCGTAGGGAATTCCTTCCTGATCGGCGAGCTGGGTGAGCTTTCCGTCGGCGTTGCCCCCCTCAACCGCAATCAGCGCGTCGCTCAGCGGCATGACCATCTCGATGAACGGGTCGGAAGTATCGCCGCGGCGCGCTTCACCGCCGATGTGGGCGCAGATGATCACAGCGTCCTCGGAAGCTCCTGCAAGGGCGGCCTTCGCCCGCGCCAATTCCTGTTCGACCGATACCCCGGCGGCGCCGAGTCCCTTCATGCTTGCGCCTACCACGACAAAGATGGTCTTGGCAGAGGCGACTTCTGAAGCAGACGCAGTCGCATTGAGGGTGTGCTCAATCCCGGCCTTCTGCAGCACGCGGTCCATGGCTTCGGTGTCTCCGCCCTGTCCGGCAGAGGTTACGAGCACCGGTCCGGAAATTTTAGGAAGCTCCCCCGAAACGAAGGTGGGGTTTTCTTTGCTGGTTTTTGGGGCGCCGTCTGCGGCGGGCGCTGCCTCCACCGAGGCCGCTTCGGAAGAAGAAACTGCGGGTGCAGCTTCCGAGGAAGCGGACGCAGCGGAGGATGCGGGCGCGGAGGACACAGGGGCGCTTGATCCGCAGCCCGAAAGCGCGGAGAGAACCGTCAAAGCTGCGAGAAGAGAAGCGATCCATTTCATTTTGTTCATTTTGCATCTACCTTTCTATTTAGATAAAATTGCCTATTTTTGAGCTGTGATTTTATTATAGCGTGAGGTTTTGGCCAGTTTCAATTTATTCTCTTTAACTTATCCTTTTCACATCATTCATCGTTTTTTTGCGCTTCGCAGTAAAAATCTCATGAGAAAAAAGAAAAAAACCATATTTTGTAATTTGGATTGATGAAAGCAAAGCGGCATACCGCGGCTGCGGCCTGTATCTCCTGACCTTTTATCGGGGAAAGGGCAGAAAGAACGATTGAAAAGCTGTGGGCGAACAGCTATACTGGAAACAGAAGCAAGTGGACGGAAGCATTGTGGAAATCCCTTTTCATCAAAAGCGATGTTGCCCAATCCGCCTGTTTATGCTTTGTTGAAAAAACAAAGAGATTTTCGGATTTTAGACGATTTGACCCCGATGTTGGACTGAAATCGCATTGACCCGCTTCTCCTTCCAAATTTATAATAGAAGTCAGGGAATGTTCACAAAATGGTCATGCAAAAACCGTACGGAACACAAACCATGACAGAAGAAGGAGAATGATGATGAAGTACAGAAAGCTTGCATTTGCTCTGGCGCTCTCTATGACCCTGCTCGCCGGATGCGGCGGATCGGGTACCCCCGCTTCCTCCGCGGCTCCCGCGCCGTCCTCCGCGGCTCCCGCTGCGGAATCCTCCGCCCCGGCAGAGTCCGCCCCGGCCGAGCACAAGGTTTCGGGGAGCTTCCTGATGGGAACCGGCAGCGCAACCGGAAACTATTATTCCTTCGGCAGCGTTCTCGCTCAGGTGATCAACAGCCACACCGGTTCGAATATCACCGTCAGCGCCACTGGCGGCTCGGTGGAAAATGCCCGCCTGCTCAACAGCGGTGAAAATGAAATGGCGCTGATCCAGTCGGACGTCAACAGCTACGCTCTGGAGGGCATCGAGCAGTTTGCCGAGAGCGGAGTGATGGACAGCTTCGCCGCGGTGACCGCCTGCTATCCTGAGATGGTGCAGATCGTTGTCAGCAAGGACAGCGGCATTAAGAGCGTGGCCGACATGAAAGACAAGCGCATCTGCGTCGGCGCCACCGGTTCGGGCTACGAAGTCGCCGCCCGGCAGATTCTCGGAGCCTATGACATGAACTATGACGACATCGACGAGCGGTTCCTCAGCCAGTCCGAGGGCAAAAACGCCCTGCAGGACGGTCAGATTGACGGCTTCTTCATGTGCTCGGGCTATCCGAACTCCAATGTCACCGAGCTTTCGCTCAACGGGAACATCGAGGTGCTGACCATCGACGAGGAGCACCTGAAAATCCTGCTCGACAAGTATCCCTTCTATGCCGAGTTCACCACCCCCGATGACCAGTACAACCTCGGCCATCCGGTGACCTCGGTTGCGGTCATGTCGATGCTCGTCGTTTCGAAGGAAATGAGCGACGACGACGTATACGCCATGACCAAGGCCATCTACGAAAACCTGCCCGAGATTCAGGAGCTCAATTCCAAGGGCAACTACATGTCCCTTGAGGGAGCGTTCCGCGGCATCGGCGGCAACGTTCACCCCGGAGCCGCCCGTTATTACGAAGAGCAGGGAATGACCGTTCCCGGCAAATAAGACCGGCTTCGCGCGACAACCAAATTTGAGTGACGCAATCGGCAGAAAACTTGTTTTCTGCCGATTGCCGAATTGAAAGAGAAAATCCCCGGAAGGATGGAGATACATGGCACTGTTCAAACGCAGCCGTTTTACCGAGATTCCGCAGGACGTCGACCTGACCGCGATCGACCGCGAATCGAAATACCGCAATTTCAAGGGCACGCAGCAGAAGCTGCTCACCGCGGCGCTGACCTGCTTCTCGCTGTTCCAGCTCTATGCGTCGCTATCGGGCATGATCCCCCAGCAGATTCTGCGGTATGTCCACCTGGGATTCGCCATCAGCCTTGCGTACATCATGTACCCGACGACCAAAAATTCCGACCGCAACAAGATGAATCCCATTGATCTTGTTTTTGCAGCCGCCTTTGTCTCGGTGATCGGGTATTTCATCATCAACTTCAAACCGCTCCAGCTGCGGGCCGGCGCGTATACCCGGCTCGATGTCATCATGGCGGGGATGGGGATTGTTCTCGTCCTGCTCGCCTGCTGGCGGGTCGTCGGACCGCCGATCGTCATCATTGCCTCCTGCTTCATGCTCTATGGCCTGATTGGCGAAAAGGGGACCTTTGTAGCTGTGATGCCCGGATTTCTCAACCACCGCGGCTATGGCCTGAGCCGGGTGATCACCCACCTCTTCATCACGACGGAAGGAGTAATCGGCAACCCCATCGGTGTCTGCTCGACCTTCATGTTCCTCTTTATCATGTTTGGCGCCTGTCTGGAGAAAACAGGCATCGGCCAGTTCTTTATCGATGTGGCCAATGCCGCCGCCGGATGGGCGGTCGGCGGTCCGGCCAAGGTGGCGGTCCTCTCGTCCGCATTGCAGGGCACCGTTTCCGGTTCGTCGGTTGCCAATACCGTCTCAACCGGCTCGTTCACCATTCCGCTGATGAAGTCGCTCGGCTATGAGCCGGAATTTGCCGGCGCAGTTGAGGCGGCCGCCTCGACCGGCGGACAGATCATGCCGCCCGTCATGGGATCGGCGGCTTTCCTGATTGCCGATTCGGTCGGCATTCCCTATTCCAAGCTGATGCTCACCGCCATCATTCCGGCGCTGATGTATTTTACCGGCATCTGGATCATGGTTGACTTTGAGGCGCGGCGCAAAGGACTCAAAGGCCTGCCGCGGGAGCAGCTCCCGCCGTTTAAACCGCTGGTGATGCAGAAGGGACATCTGGTGCTGCCTCTGGTGGCCATCATCTATTTCATGCTCACCGGCTTTACCATCACCCGTTCGGCGCTTTGGGGCATTCTGATCGCGGTCGGCATCACCTTTGTGCGGAAGAATACCCGGGTGCCGGTCAAGCAGATTCTCTCGGCCCTGCCTTTGGCGGCGCGCAATGTCGTCTCGGTGGCGACCGCCTGCGCGACGGCGGGAATTATCGTCGGCATGGTGACCCTCACCGGACTGGGCCAGCGGATCGGCGCAGGGATGTTCGAGATCGTCGGCGGAAACGTTTTCCTTGGACTGATGTGCGCGATGCTGACCTCCCTGATTCTTGGGATGGGCGTCTCGACCACCTCCAACTATATCATCACCTCAACCGTCGCGGCCCCGATCCTGATCAAGCTGGGGGTTCCGCTGCTCGCCTCGCATATGTTCTGCTTCTATTTCGGCATCATCGCTGATATCACCCCGCCGGTGGCTCTGGCCGCCTATGCCGGGTCAGCGATCGCCAAGGGCAACCCCTTCAAGACCGGCGTAAACGCCGCCAAGCTGGCGATCGCCGCTTTTCTGGTACCGTATATGTTTGCCCTCAACCCCAAAATGATTATGATTGACGGCACCTTCCTGGAAGCGCTGCCGATGATCGTGACCGGCCTGATCGGAATCTGGGGTATTGGCGGCGGCCTGATCGGCTATATCAACGGGCCGGTGAAGTCCTATTGGCGGCTGCTGCTCATCGCGGGCGGGCTGGGCCTGCTGATTCCGGGGATGATGACCGATATTGCGGGAACGGTTTTGATCTTTGCTGTTTATTTCTACAACCGTCTGGTCAAGAATAAGCAGCATCCCGCCGAAAAGACGGCCGCAGCGGCAAAGAAATCATAAAAGGGGGCCGGACCGATGCGGGATCGTGCGAAAGGAACATGCAGGCGCTACCGCAGCCATCTGCGGAGAATCTTTCTCGGATATACGGTGGCAGCGATCCTGCTGATGATCGTACTGTTCATCGCGCTGATCCTTTGGGTCTATCGGTATGCGGTCCGGTATGAAAACCGCAGCTATAATGAACGGGTCGTTTCGGCGGCCGCAGAGCTCTACACCGCCTATGAGGAGGGGAGCATCGCTCTTGCCGCCGATCCCGCGGTACTGCGGGCGGTCAAGGGGGGCGACACCGGCGGGGCCGAGCACCTGCTGCGTTCCTTTGGGGACGGACAGACGGTACGATGCTATTATACTCTTTTTGACGATAGGCGCAGTCCTGTCTGCAGCAACCTCTACCCCAACAATCTCGCCCGGTGCATCGACAGCGACGATACGGCCGATCTGCTCGACACGCTGCGCCGCAGCCCATGGAAAGGGGCCAACCGGATCAGCCGGGCGGGCTATTCCAACGGGCAGGAGACGGTTTATCAATTCGGTGCGGCGATCCGCGAGGGGGGACGCATCCGGGGATACCTGATCCTTGAGCTTCGCCGCCGGGCGCTGATCGATCTGTTTGCCGCCCGCCCGGTCAGCGAGGTGGTGGTGGTAGACCGATATCAATCCATCATCTATACAACCATGGCGACCGAGGGCTTTTTCACCGATGACCACGGCACCGCCAAGTGGAATCAGGACTGGACCAGTCCGACCGAGGTGATTGTCAACCGCAAGCCTTACTACGCCACCCGCACCATCGGAGAGGCCTTCGGACGACCGGACATCATCATCTACACCCTGACCTCGGGTACGATCCTGATGCAGGGAATCCGCTACGGATTCACCTTTATCGCCGCGGTGGGGGTTCTGCTCTTTACAGGAATGCTGATGCTGGCCAACTGGGCGGCACGCAAGAGCCTTGTTCCACTCGATGGGCTGGTGGAATCCGCCTCCCACTGGAGCAACGGCGATATGGATTACCGCATCCCCCCTCAGCCCTTCGCGGAGTATCAGAGCATCCGCGACAGCTTCAACGGGATGATGGACCGGGTGCAGTCGCTGCTCCAGAAGAACAAGGAGCTCAACGACAGCAACTATCAGATGGAGCTGCGGAATATGGAGGCGCTCTTCAATCCGCATTTTGTCTTTAATATTCTCGAGACGATCAAATATATGATTTTGATCGACACCAGCACCGCCTCGCGGATGGTGGTTTCCTTTGCCCGGCTGCTGCGCTATTCTCTGAATTACGGTCAGGCGATGGTGCCGCTCTCCACCGATATGGAGTACATCGAGGACTATCTAAATCTGCAGAAGCAGCGGTTCGGAAACCGTCTGAACTGCCGCATCGACATCGACGAAGAACTGCTGTCCTGCACCATTCCGAAGCTTCTGCTGCAACCGCTGGTGGAGAATGCGATCCTGCACAACGCCGAGCATGTCGCCGAGATGCAGGTGGAGATCACCGGCCGGCGCAGCGGGAACTGTCTGGTCCTGACGGTCAGCGACAACGGCCGGGGAATTTCGGATGAATCGCTGGTTGAGCTTTACCGCAAGATGGAAAACCGTGAGTCGATCGGGTTGTACTACGTCGACCGCACGCTGAGGCTGCGCTACGGAGAGCCGTACCGCCTGCAGCTGCAGAGCAGGGAGGGACAGGGCACCTGTGCCGTTGTCATCATCCCGCTCGGGGAGGAAACATGAGCGAATACACCGTGCTGATCGCCGAGGATGAGGAGATCATCCTGCAAAGCCTGATGCGGCTTCCCCGCTGGGAGGAGCTTGGATTTTCAACCGTGATCGGGGCGAAGAACGGACAGGACGGGCTGGAGAAGATTGAACGCTACCATCCCGACCTGGTGGTGACCGATGTAAAGATGCCCTTCCTCGACGGAATCGGGATGCTTGAGCGGTCGATCGGCGCTCTGGGCTACAAGGCCATCATCATCAGCGGCTATGAGGAGTTTTCCTTTGCCAAGCGGGCGATTTCGCTGGGCGTTTCGGAATATCTGCTCAAGCCGATCGATATCGACGAGCTGGAAGAGGTGGTCCGTCGGCTGCTCGACCAGCTGCCCTCGGCGCACCGCCAGTCGGAGCTGGGGGAGCTTCCCGCCTTCTGCCGGGAGCAGGCCCGCGCCGTGCTCGATATCGAGGCGGTGCGTGCCGCGCCCATTCATAACAAGGACGTTCTCTCGCTGCTGGATTACATTACAAGGCACTATGCCGAGCGTTTTTCTCTCGCGCAGCTCTCGGAGCAGTATCATATTTCCAGTTCCTACCTGAACGGGAAATTTAAAAATGCCACCGGCTACGCCATCAACGATTTTGTCAACCGCTACCGCATCCTTCGCTCAATGCTGCTGCTGACCGGCAGCGATATGCGGATTTATGAGGTGGCGCAGGCGGTCGGCTTCGAGGACTACAAATATTTCATCATGGTGTTCAAAAAATATATGGGCGTACCCCCCGCGAAGTTTTTTGAGACAGCGGACCGCGCACCCGGAGAACCCGATTCCGGCAGGCCCGCGCAGACAGAAAAGGAGTAATTTGCCATGGCAATGCAATACAACCGTATTTTTAACTTTTCCGCCGGCCCGTCGATGCTTCCCGTGCCGGTGCTGGAACGGTGCCGCGATGAAATGCTCAACTACAGAGGCTCCGGGATGAGCGTGATGGAGATGAGCCACCGCTCCAAAGTGTTCGACGAAATCGCCGTCAACGCCCAAAGACTGCTGCGGGAGGTGATGGGGATCCCCGATCACTACAAGGTGCTCTTTATGCAGGGCGGTGCGTCGCTCCAGTTTGCCGCCATTCCCCTGAACCTGCGCAAAAACGGCAGGGCCGATTACATCCGCACTGGAAATTTTTCAACCATTGCCTCAAAGGAAGCGTCCAAATATCTGAAGGTGAACATTGCGGCCACCACCGAAGACAGCAATTTTGACCATATCCCGGCGCAGGAGGAACTGGCCCTCGATCCACAGGCCGATTATGTCCATATCTGCATGAACAACACCATCTACGGCAGCAGGTTTTCCTACATTCCGGAAACGGGGGCGGTGCCGCTGGCAGCGGATCTCTCCAGCTGCATTCTCTCGGAGCCGATCGACGTTTCGAAGTTTGGATTGATCTACGCTGGGGTTCAGAAGAACATTGCCCCCGCCGGTATGGCGGTGGTCATCATCCGGGAGGACCTGCTGCGTGAGCCCGCTCCGGACCTGCCTATAATGCTCGATTACAAGCTGATGGCCGACAAGGATTCGATGTATAACACCCCCAACTGCTGGTGCATCTATGTCACCGGTCTGGTGCTGGAATACATCCGGTCAATCGGCGGGGTGGAAGAGATGGCCCGCCGCAACAAAAAGAAGGCGGACGCTCTCTATGCGTGCCTCGATGAGAGCCGCCTGTTTCACGCGGCAGTCTGGCCCGGCAGCCGTTCGATGATGAATGTGACCTTCCGCACCGGGGACGACACCCTCGACGCCGAATTTGTCAAGGGGGCCGCCGAACGCGGGATGGTCAACCTCAAAGGCCACAAGAAGGTGGGCGGGATGCGCGCCTCGATTTACAACAATATGCCCTATGAGGGAGTCGAGACGCTGATCTCTTATCTGAAGGAATTTGAAGCGGCCCATCCGGCAAAATAAATGCTGGAAGCGCGGCCGAGATAAAAACTGAACTTGATTCGGGAGAGCGCGCAGGGATGGGCGTCCGCTTCCGCCGGAATTGGGAAGGACCCCTGTTCCGGTGAAAGAAAGCGGAAAATGTCCTGCGTCTGCTTTCCTGTTACCCAAAACAGGAGGGGAAGGGAGTTTTATGCGTATTTTGATTACGGACGGCATCGAAGCCTCCGCGGAGCAGGCGCTGCTCGAACGCGGCCATGAGGTGGTGCAGAAGTTTTATCCGCCCGAGGAACTCGGAGAGCAGCTCGAACAGTTTGACGCACTGATCGTCCGGTCGGCCACCAAGGTGAGGCAGCCGGCCATTGACCGGGCGGCCGCTGCGGGAAGGCTCCGCGTGATCTGCCGCGGCGGGGTCGGGATGGATAATATCGATGTGGATTACGCACGCTCGAAGGGGATTGCGGTGCGTAACACACCGGGCGCCTCGACCAACTCGGTGGCGGAGATGACTCTCGGGCTGATGCTCTCGGCGGCGCGGCATATCGGTCCGGCCACCGCCTCGATGCGTCAGGGCCAATGGAACAAAAAGCAGTACACCGGGATCGAGCTCGGCGGAAAAACACTGGGGATCGCCGGCTTCGGCCGTATCGGCCGCCGCACTGCCGCACTGGCCAGAGCCTTTGGAATGCGGGTGCTTGCATTCAACCGTTCCCAGTGCGAGGAGGGCAGGGCGCTTGCCGAGTATGTCGATCTCGACACCCTGCTGGCGGAGTCCGACTTCCTCAGCCTGCATCTTCCCGCCGCTCCCGGAGGGTGCCCGCTGGTGCGGGACGAGACGATTGCGCGCATGAAGGAGGGGGTCGTTATCGTCAATGCCGGGCGCGGCTGCCTGATCGACGAGGACGCCCTGCTGCGCGGCCTCGAGTCGGGCAGGGTGCGGGCCGCGGGACTCGACGTTTATGCTGCAGAGCCGACAGCCAACAGCGCTCTGACCTCCCATCCGAGGGTGACCTGCACGCCGCACATCGGCGCGGCCGCCGCCGAAGCGCAGCAGCGGGTCGGAGCGGAACTTGTCTCCATTATCGATGAAATTTTTGCCTAGAAGCGTTTTACCCGGAAGGAGGGACCCCATGCTTGGCAATACCTTTTACGGCTATGACCTGATTGCCCTCAATGAAGTTACGATGCTGCTGCGGCTGGTACTCGCCACCGTTTGCGGCGGACTGCTGGGCTTTGAACGCACAAAAAAGCGGCGTGCCGCCGGCATCCGGACCTATATTCTGGTTTGTCAGGGGGCGTGCGCCGCGATGATGACCGGACAGTTCGTTTATCTCTATGTCGGCAGCACCGATGTGTCCCGGATCGGTGCGCAGGTCGTCAGCGGCATAGGCTTTCTCGGCGCGGGAACCATCCTGATGACCGGTTATCACAAGATCCGGGGCCTCACGACCGCGGCGGGTCTCTGGGCCACTGCCTGCATGGGACTGGCTCTGGGGGCGGGGTTCTATCTCGGAGCACTGACCGTCTGCCTGATGATGTATGCCACCATGGGGCTGATGGATAAGGTGCAGACAGACTACGTCTCCCGATCCCACTATATGGACCTGTATATCGTTTTCCGCTCCTTTCAGGATGTGGTCAATTTTTTCAGCTTTGCCCGAAAAGCAGATTTCAAAATCCGGGATTTTGAGACGACCCGGCTTTCCGACTGCAACGAACTGGGAACCGTCTTTTCCCTGACCTTCAACAAAAAATATACCCATGAGGAAGCGTATGCCTGTTTAGCCAAGGCCGAAGGGGTGCTTCTGATCGAAGAGGTGTAAAAAGCTCGGGATAGCTTGAGACATTCAATCGAAAAGGCAGGGGGACACAGGCTTTTGAGTCCGTGTCCCCCTGCCTGCACTGTGGAACTTTGTTATGCATGCCCTCAAGGAAGGTAATCGATGAAATATGGAAGCGGCGCATAGCTGTTCTGAGGACTGCGGCTGGCGATGACTGTGACCGGATTCAGCTCCGGCACGACAAGAATATACTGCCCCCGGGCGCCGAAGGCATAGAATGTGCGGTAGTTTCCGGAGCCGAAGGGGCGAATCCACCACTTCTGAATTGGGCGGCATACGGAGAAAGCATGGGGCGCGAAGCGGCAGAAAAAGGCGCCGGACGGCTTTTGACCATCCGGCGCCTCCGAAAGGAGGATTTCCCCCGCCGCTAGGATTTATCCCCCGATTTGAATACCAGAGAAACAATCAGGCCCGCGATCATGGCGGCGGTGATCCCCGCGGCGCTGGCGGTCAGCGGTCCGAGCAGGATTCCCATAAAGCCGTATTCCCGCACCGCGTCCCGTACTCCGCGTGCGATGGTGGCACCGAAGCCGGTCAGAGGAACGGTGGCCCCCGCTCCCGCAAAGTCGATCAAAGGCTGATAGAGTCCCAGCCCGCTGAGAAAGACACCCGCCACCACAAAGGCGACGAGAATCCGCGCCGGCGTCAGCTTGGTGAAATCGATCAGAAGCTGCCCGACCAGACAGATCAGTCCTCCGACCACGAACGCCTTGAGGTAGGAAAGAAAAATTACGCTCACAGGATTCCCTCCTTTTCATGCGAAAGCCAGACGAGGTGGGCGATTCCGGGGATGGACTCCTTCTGCTGAACGGTGGTGGGGGAAAGCAGCGCGCCGGTCGGCATAAAGAGCAGATTGCGGATTTTGCCGTCCCGCAGTGAGGGCAGCAGGTAAGAGCCGAGCACCGAAGCGGAGCAGCCGCAGCCCGAGCCGCCCGAATGAACGTCCTGCTTCTGCCGGTCATAAATTAACAGGCCGCAGTCGGTGTGGCGGGATTTGATATCGATCCCGTCGCGCTGAAGCAGCTCGACAAGAAGCTGGGAGCCGATTGCCCCAAGGTCGCCGGTAGCGATCAGATCGAACTGCTCCGGGGAGGTATTGGTATCGGTGAAAAAGCGCCGCAGCGTCGCAGCGGCGGCGGGCGCCATCGCTGCGCCCATATTGTTCTGGTCGGTCACCCCCAAATCCTCGACGGTGCCGACGGTGACGGCGCGGAGATAGGGCGGCTGATTTCCCTCTTCCAGAACGACCGCCCCGGAGGCGGTCGCCGTCCACTGGGCGGAAGGCGGCCGCACCGAGCCGTATTCGAGCGGAAAGCGGTACTGCCGTTCGGCGGTGCAGAAGTGGGAGGAGGTCACCGCCATCGCCCGGCGCACCGTCTGGGAATCCACCAGCAGCGAGGCCAGAAGCATCCCCTCGGCCATGGTCGAACAGGCGCCGTAAAGCCCGAACAGCGGAATTCCGGAATCGCGCAGGCCGAAGGTGGTGCCGACGCATTGGTTCAGCAGATCCCCCGCGAAGATGCAGTCGATATCCTCATAGGTGAGCGCCGCGTTGGAAAGGGCTTTGTCTGCGGTCAGAGAAACCATCCGGCTCTCCGCCTTTTCCCATGAGTCCTGCCCGAAGGTGCTGTCCGGTTCAATTAAATCAAATCCGGAGGCGAGAGGACCCTGCCCTTCCTTTTTGCTGCCGACGGCAGCCCATGCGCGTACCGTGAGGCACTGCTGCATCAGATAGGTTTGTTTTCCTTGTTTCTTTGCCATAACTTCCTCCTAATAGAGGCCGAAGAGCCAGATAATCAGCCCATAGAGCACGCCCGCCGCCACGCCGTAGACGATGACCGGCCCGGCGATCAGAAACATCTTGGCCCCGACCCCCAGAACCATTCCCTCGGTTTTGAATTCGAGGGCGGGGGAGGCGACGGCATTGGCGAAGCCGGTAATCGGCACGAGGGTGCCTGCGCCGGCATATTTGGCGATATTGTCAAAGACATTCAGTCCGGTCAGCAGGGCGGAGAGAGCCACCAGCGTACAGGAGGCGGCGACCGGGCAGAACTTCTGCTCAACACCCAGCGCTGCATAGCCGTCGATCAGCATCTGGCCGAGCAGGCAGATCAGGCCGCCGATGAGAAATGCCCCGGGCAGCGTAGCGGCGATTTTGCTTGGCGGTGAGGCTTTTTTGACCATTTGATCATAATCCTGGTTGGAAAGCTGCAACGTAAATCCCTTCCTTTCAGGGGTAGTGTTCCGTTTTTCCTCTGCAATATGTATTTTCAATGGGAAGGTACCAAAAAGCAGGAAATACGCATATTTTATGCGGATTTCCAATAGCTATGGAGTAGATCGGCGATGATCGAAAGGGGGGACCGAAGATTGCCTACACCGATTTAGAGCTCTTCGCGCGCTTGATTCAATGCGAGGCAGGCGGGGAAGGGGACGATGGAATGCGTGCGGTGGCGAGTGTGGTGATGAACCGGGTCAACGCACCCGGCGGGGAATATGCGCGGGTCGGCAAGGGAAGCCTGCGCAATATCATCTATCAGAAAGGACAATTCGACTGCGTTCGGGAAATTGTTGGCGGAAAGCCCAACAACCAGCTCGTTTACAACATGTCTCCGGAACAGATCCATTATGATATCGCCGAGTGGGCGATACTCGGAAACAGACTGACCAACCTCGGGCAGGCGCTCTGGTATTTCAACCCTTATAAGCCCGAATGCCGGGTCAATTTTCCAAGCAAGGTCGGGGAATTTGCCATCCGCATCGGGGATCACTGCTTTTACAACCCGACCGAGTATTATTTCGAAACATAAGAAGGGGGAATCCATTCCATGGCAATCGGGCCGTTTGAAAACAGAGTGGCATGGCATCTCAACGAAAGCGACCCTCCTGCGGTGAGCGGCAACGAAATTTCTCAGTCCGCATACAACGGTTCCATGCAGCAGATTCTGCGCGAAAATGTAGGCAATTATGTGATCTGCGAGTTCCTTGTGGGGACACAGAACCTCGAGCGAAAGGAAGGAATCCTCTATTCCGTAGGGGTCAGTTTCCTTGTGTTGTATGGCGTATACAATCAGGAGTATATCGTCTGCGATTTTTACTCACTGAAATTTGTTACTTTTCTGGACCCGGAGACGCTTGCACGCCGGGGCATCAACCTGAGTATGATTCCTCAGCTTCAGCAGTAGCGGAAGCCGCCAAACAAATGTGGTGAACGCGTGGGCTGTGCCAGTCCTAAAACGGCATGGGGCGTCCTGCCGTTTAAGAGAAACAGGAACCGTTTTTACCTGATTTCAGCGTTCTCCTATCACGCGGCGGGCGGATGCGGGCGGCTTATAGCCGCCCGCATCCGCCCGCCGTTTCGCTTTCCCTCTGCCGTACTCGCACGCCTGTCCGGTGAGCGGTGCGCACGAAAAGAGCGGCACCGCTGCATTATACGCATTGCTGCTTCCAAAGTTCCTGAAAGACGGGAGGGGATTTCGGCATACTGCTGCATCACACGCCGCATGGCAGCCGCCCAAACATACTGGCAGGGGGACTTTAACGCATGGTTGTGTCACATGCATTACAGCTGCCAAAGCCTGCTGACAGGAAGGAGGGTATCCTGACACATAGCTGCATTACACGCCGTATGACAGTCGCTAAAGCCCGCTGACAGGAAGAGAGGATTTCGACGCATGGGTGTATCACATGCATTACGGCTGTCAAGGCTGGAATTTATTCTGTTTTGCCTTTACTTCTTGATTCGCTGCCGCTTCACTGCATTCAGTCCTGTTGATGAAAGCATTTTATTGCCCGCTGGCCAGTGAGTGCCCGATACGGCAAACAAAACGCCGCGCTCTTTCAAGTGGGAAAGAGCGCAGCCGATTCCGCGTACGGTACAGGATGCCCGGATGCCGGAGGTTCTTATTCTGTGTGCTGCGGCAGAAAGAGATAGCCTGAGGCGGCGCCAACCACACCGCCGATGATGTGCGCGAACTGGGATACCTCCTGATTTGTGCCCAGAACGGCGTCGAGCACCTCGCCGCCGAGATAGAGGACGGCTACAACGATCAGAGTCAGTGGAATCTGTCCGCTGCGGCTGCCGGTAATCGAGGAAAGCAGGATAAACGCAAAGACGATTCCGCTGGCGCCGAGCACTCCATACTGCGGAAACAGAAACAGGTGCAGAATCCCGGTGGTCAGCGCGGTGCAGAGAATGACCAGAAGCAGGCGGCGGCTTCCGTATTTTTCTTCGAGCATCGGCCCGGTGAGCAGCAGGAGCATGATATTGCCGCTGTAGTGCTCCCCGCTCGCATGGCCGAGCACATGGGTAAAAAGTCTCAGGTAGGTGAGCGGGTCACTCCAGCTGCTCCGATAAAGGGTGAAGTATCGGTTCATCAGCGTCCCGCCGGTGGCCTGTGAGATCAGCAGAACTGCCAGAGAAAGCAGCGAAAAGGTAAGAACTACCGGCGAATTATAAACAATGCCCCGTCGTTTCATGTCATCCTCCGTATCAGGCTGTCGTTGCTTGTCCATTTTACCGCACCCCGCCTGTTTTCGCAAGGGAGAAAGAGAGGGCGGCGGTATCTTGACCGCTGTCCATCATGATGATAAGATGACAGCAAAGAGGGGCGCGGAAATGGGGCGAATGAAGTGAGGCTCCCCGCTGCCAGCACAAAATAGAACCGGAATTTGTCCAAAGGGGAGAAAACGGCGGAATCTTGAACGATATCAATCATGATGATAAAATGAAAGTAAAGCGGGGTGATGAAGTGAAATGTCCTTACTGCAGGCAGGAAATGGAACCCGGATATATCCAGTGCCGTAATGGCGCTTACTGGAGTGAGAAGAAGAGAAGACTTGCGGCGATTCCGCCGTTGAGAGGAAAGGCGCTGAAGCTTTCGTCAAATGAGACGCCTTTTGCGGTATCGGTCGGGGCGTGGCGCTGCTTGGAATGCAAAAAATTTTCAATATTTAGAAATTTTAATGGAACAGAGCGGGAGAAGCAGTCAACTTTCATTTGACAAATTGATTTCTCAGAGGATGGCAATATGAAAAAAAGAAATCTTTTAGTTGCAGGATTGATGATACTCAGCCTTCTGGCATTGTCCGGATGCAAAAAGGAAGAAGCAGTATATCTGGGGCTCAACGCGGAAATTATTAAAATCGACATAGAAAACCAGACGCTTTGCGTGAAGGACCCTGATGAATCCGGCGTGTTTGGGGAGGAATGCGAGATAGACTGCCGCGAAGCAATCGAAAAGCATCGGGTGATTTACTGCAATTATGAAACGCACGATGTGAAGGAGATCAACTGGAAGGATTTACAGGCTGGCGATGAAATCATGCTGACTCTCAGTGAAACGGAGGTTGCCAAAATCGCGGAAGGCACAGCGGCGAAAACAAATCAGATTCAGCTTGGAACACAGAGGCTGAATTGAAGTTTGAGGATATCAGCCTGAAAACCGGAAAACCGCTCCGGCGAAGCAGGATGTCTCGGCGTAGAGACAGCCTGCGTTGCCGGAGCGGTTTTGTTTTTCCGGGATATTTGCGGCAATGGGATCAGTTTCCCAGCATGATGTTGAGGATTTCGTTGTCGGTTGCCTTCATTCCTTCGCGCCCCATCCGCCCGATGTTATAAATGGTATCCTCCACATCCTGATCCACCAGGCCCTCGCCGGGCTGAAAGACGCGGTTGTGCAGGCTCATCTTGACGGCGAGCAGCGCGGTTTCCAGCGCGGTGGCGATTTTGGCGGCGCAGGAGGATTTGGCCCCGTCGCAGACCATTCCGCCGACCGTGGCAATGGTGTTGGTGATGGTGTCGCGCAGAACGGTGTAGGGGTAGTCGAGCAGGCAGCAGATGCCGCAGGCCGCGCCGCACGCCGCGCTGACTACCCCGCAGTAGGCTGAAAGGCTGCCGATATAACGTTTCTGATGGATCGAAATGAGGTTGGCGGCGACCAGTGCCCGCAGAAGCTTTTCGCGCGGAAGCTCCATCCGCTGGGCATAGACGATCACCGGTACGCTGACGGTGATCCCCTGATTGCCGCTGCCTGAGTTGATGACCACCGGCAGCGGGCAGCCGCTCATCCGCGCGTCGCTGCCCGCCGCAGCCCAGGCACGGGCCTGCAGGGTGACTGTGGGGGTATTGAAGCTGTCGAGCAGGATGCGCCCGACCTCCGCGCCGTAGGGATGCTTCAGCCCTTCCTCGCAGATTGCCATGTTATATTCGATCTGCGGGGTCAGAATCGATTCAACCTCCGCGATGGGAACAGTGCTGGCGAATTCAAGGATATCCCGCACCGTCAGAAGGGACCGGTCCCCCTTCTGCCGGAGCTCCTCCTCTGAGATTTCCCGTTTGGGCAGAACACTTTCCCCGTCCTTTTCCATCCGGGTGATATTTTCATGGGTGTTCTGGATTTCCACAAGTGCCGAATGACCGCCGCCCCAGACCTCCACAACGATGTAGAGGGTGGCGACATTCTGAATCAGCTCACAGGTGCAGAAGCCCTGCGCAAGCAGCGCGCGGGTCTGCTCGCGGTCTGCATCGGTGACCCCCTCCAATACGGCCAGCTCCCGGTCGGGGTCTCCGCCGACGATGCCAAGAATGGCGGAAACGTCGATGCCGCGCAGTCCTCCCGAATTCGGAACGGTGACGCCCATGACGTTTTTGACAATGTTTCCGCTGCAGTGGACGGTGCATCGCTCGGGTATTGTGCCGAGCAGTTGGCGCGCTTTGGCGGCGGCATAGGCGATGGCGATCGGCTCGGTGCAGCCGAGGGCGACAACCAGCTCGGATTTCAGAATGGCAAGATAGTTTTGACAGAGGAATTTCTGCATTGCAGCGTCCTTTCTATGTATGAAGGGATTTGACGGAGTGCCGGGCTCTCTTTTTCGTGTGGCCTGCAAAAAGCCCCCGCGCCGCGGCAAACGGGCGCGGGGGCCTGCCAAAGCAGGAAACAGGCTCAGTCCCGCCCGGCCAGAATCATGGCCGAGACGCAGCTGAGTACAAAACAGGCACAGCCAACACAGACGGTGACGATCCCGAGGATCGCCCGCCAGCGCAGACGGCTTAAAGATACCCTTTCGGAGTCTATCATCGTTTTCCTCACCATTTCCAGTTAACCCAGGCGCTTCTTGAGGGCTTCCAGCTGAGCCTTCAGCTCCTTGGGCAGCTTGTCGCCGAACTTGGCATAGAACTGCTCGACGCTTTCCATATCCTCGCGCCAAAGGGCGGGATCGACCTCGAGAATTTCCGCCAGCTGCTCCTTCGAGAAGTCCAGACCGTCAAGGTTGATATCATCGGGGGTAGGCTCATAGCCGATCGCCGTTTCCACCGCGTTGGCAGTGCCGTCGGCGCGGCCGAGAATCCACATGATGACACGCATGTTGTCGCCGAAACCGGGCCAGATGAAGTGGCCCTCATCGTCGAGGCGGAACCAGTTGACATTGAAGATCTTCGGGGCCTTGTCGCCCAGCTTCTTGCCCATCTCGAGCCAGTGCTGCCAGTAGTCGCCCATGTTATAGCCGCAGAAGGGCAGCATTGCCATCGGGTCGCGGCGGACAACGCCGACCTTGCCGGTTGTGGCAGCGGTCGTCTCGGAGGCCATGATCGAGCCGACGAAAACGCCATGCTCCCAGTCGCGGGCCTGATAGACCAGCGGAGCGGTCTTAGCCCGGCGTCCGCCAAAGATGATCGCATCGATCGGCACGCCCTGCGGGTCGTTGAACTTGTCGCTGATGACCGGGCAGTTCTCAGCCGGCGCGGTGAAGCGGGAGTTGGGATGAGCAGCCTTTACTTCCATATCGGGGTTCCAGGGATTTCCCTTCCAATCAAGCGCGTTCTTGGGCGGGTTCTTATCCAGCCCTTCCCACCAGACGGTATTGTCGTCGAGGTTGAGCGCGACATTGGTGAAGATGGTGTTGCGGGTGGTGGTGGCCAGCGCGTTGGGGTTGGACTTGGCGTTGGTTCCGGGCGCGACGCCGAAGAAGCCCTTTTCGGCGTTGATCGCGTAGAGACGTCCATCCTCGCCGATGCGCATCCAGGCGATGTCGTCGCCGACGCACCAGGCCTTATAGCCCTTTTCCTGATAGATCTCAGGCGGGATCAGCATGGCAAGGTTGGTCTTTCCGCAGGCCGACGGGAAAGCGGCGGCCACATAGCGGGTATTGCCCTGCGGGTCTTGGATGCCGAGAATCATCATATGCTCGGCCATCCATCCTTCGGTCTTTGCTTGGTAGGAAGCGATGCGCAGCGCAAAGCACTTCTTGCCCATCAGCGCGTTGCCGCCGTAGCCCGAATTGATCGACCAGATGGCGTTGTCTTCGGGGAAATGGCAGATGTAGCGCTTGGCGGGATCCAGCTCGGCCTTGGAATGCAGGCAGCGGACCCAGTCGTTCGACTGCCCCAGCTCATCGAGGGCGCACTGGCCCGCGCGGGTCATGATAAGCATCGAAAGGGTGACGTAGATCGAATCGGTCACCTCAACGCCGATTTTGGCGGAGGGTGAGCCGAGCGGTCCCATCACGAAGGGAATCACGTACATGGTGCGGCCCTTCATGCAGCCGTCATAAAGCTTGCGCAGGGTCGGATAGGCCTCTTTGGGATCAAACCAGTTATTGGTCGGGCCGGCATCTTCTTTCCTCCGGCAGCAGATGAAGGTGCGGTCCTCGACGCGGGCGACGTCGTTGACGTCGGAGCGGTGCAGCACACAGCCGGGCAGCTTGTCCTGATTGAGGGGAATCAGCTCGCCGGTACCGAACGCTTCCTGCCGGAGCGTATCAGCCTGCTTGTCGCTGCCGTCAATCCATAAAACATGGTCCGGCTTGCACAGGGCGACCGCTTCGTCGACCCAGGTCAGAACAGTCTTGTTCGTTGTCATTACAGTTGCCTCCCAGTCATTTCAGAATCGTTGACTGCCGTCGCAAAGTTGGACGACACTATCCCTATTATAGCCATACCGGAGAAAAATAGCAATGAAATGTAAGAGAATTTCCACTCTTTTCGCTCCGGAGCGGAAACCGGCGCTGCCGGACAGATTTTGGACGGGGAGTCCGGCTTTGAAAGCTGAAGACGGAAAAAGCGCAGACAGCCCTGACGTGGTTTTGCGGGTGTGTCAAATCCGGTCCCCCGCATTGTTCGGCGCGCTTTCCCCCGCAAAAGGACGGGCAAAATCAACCGGCCCGTCTGGCGGCGGACGCTGCCGGAGAACAGGAAGACAGCCGGGATTGAGGATTTTCCTCCATGATCCCGGCTGCTTTTTTGATTTTTCGTCGAAAAGCCGCGGCCTCGGGGCGTCTTTTGTTTTGGTTATTTTCCGTCCGCCTCGTCAAGCGCGGCGGTGGCGCTTTCCACCGTTTCCTCCTGCACGCCGTCCTGCGCCGGGGCGTCCTCCCGCGCCGGCTCAAAGGAGGCGTCGAAGCTCAGCGGCTGTTCCGCGCTGCCGGACAGGCCGGACGAAACGGTATATTCCGCGGCGTCCCGTTCGGATTTGTGCTGGGAGATTTCCTCGTCGATCTCCTCGATCTGCTGGTAGAGCAGGTCGATGTCCCGGCAGTAGTCGAGCATTTCCTCCGGCAGCGATTCACCGGCCTTTGCCTTGCTGTAGCAGTAGCGTCCGATTGCGGCATAGACCCCTTCAATTTGTTTTTCAAGCCCGGCGCGGTCGATGCCGAGTTTCGTGATCTGGACCTGTTCGCCCGCCTTTTTGGCAGTGGTCGATGCGATATTCCCAAGCACCTTGCCGATTTTTTCAAAAGCCATCACGTCATCCTCCTGACAGGGCCGGCCGTCATCCGGCCGGAGCATTGATTTGAATGTAGGTATCATACCACAAATTTTCGCAAAAAGAAACGAAAAAAGATGAACAACCACCCCGGAGGCGCCGTTTCCCGTTTGCCGCCGCTCATTCAATTCCGATCTGCTTCATAAACTTTTCGGTGGAGATGCCGCCCGCCCGGTTGAAGCGCCCGAGGGAAAAGAGCACCTCGGGGTTGTTCCCGATTCGGTTGACCTTCTCCGTGCAGGTAAGGAGGACGGTAAAACCCATTTCGCGCAGAATCGGCACCGATTCGGGGCTGATATGCCCATAAGGATAGGCATAGGTGGTGGGAAGAATACCGCAGTATTCCTCGAGCAGCGACTGTGTGCGGCCGGCATCCTCCACCAGTGCGTTGTAGTAATCGGCGGCGCTCTCTCCGGTTTTTCGCTTTGCCCCCCTGCGCGGAGACTGCCGGTGCATGTCGTAGGAGTGATTGGCGATCTCGACCCGTCCGGAATCCGCCAGCAGGGTAATATCGGCCCAGGTCAGATGGGCGTAGGCCGGATTGGGGTCGGGCTTCTCCGAAAACTTCTCGGAATAGGAGCCAACGACGGCGATGACCGCCTTCATATCGTATTGCTCGAGCAGCGGTAGGACATAGGTGAGATTGTTGAGATAACCGTCGTCAAGGGAAATGATGACAGGTTTTTCCGGCAGCCGGCCGCCGCGGTTGACGATGCCGGCCAGCTCTGCCGGAAGAATGGCGGTATATCCGTGACCGGAGAGATAGGCAAGATCCTCTTCGATCGTATGAGGGCTGACGATGTACTTCCCGGACCTTTTTTCATCCCGAAGCACGCTGTGGTACATGAGGATCGGCAACTCCGTTCCCTGCGAATCGGCGGCGAGCGGGTCCGGCAGCTTTGTCGAGGCGCCGATCAGCAGGGCGGCCAGCAGGAACACCGCCGCGCCGCGTATCCCCAGCACGACGCAGGCGAAGGGATGCGGGCGTCTCATCCCCCGAGCGCCGCCGTCAGCGCCTGACCGAATCCGAGATCGGCTTTCGTAAAGAGGATCAGAATCTCTTCCAGCAGTTCGGCGGGAAGCTGCATCAGTTCATCGCAGAGATTATCGATTAAGCGCCTGCGCTCCCGTTCGCTCAGTTCGCGGAGATGATCCCCCGCTTGTGAAAGCTCTCTGCCTTCGGCAGGCAGAGCCGGAGGCGCCGCCTCGATCCCGTCAATCAGATGGGAGGCGTCGAACCGTTCGGCGTCGAGATCCGGGTGAATCCTCTCCGGCAGCCGGTTGAGGGTCATCAGTCCTATCCGGCGCGGCGGAGCGATCTCCTGCGGCCAGATCAGAGTGGGATCGTAAGGGTCGAACGGGAGAGAGCGGTTCGGCTCCAGAAGCTGAACCGCCAGCTCATACTGCGGCAATTCGCCCCGCGTGACAGCGGTGACAAAGTCCCGGGCCACCGCGTCGGGATCGTAACCGCAGAGCTCCTCGGACTCAAAGCGGGTGAGGGTCTGGGGCCGTTGGCGGGAAAGCCAGCAGCAGCGCGCGAGGCGTGTTTCACCGCGTGAGTTGGTCCAGACTGCCGGAGAGCAGAATCCGTCGATTGCGCGGTAGCTGCCAATGGTGCCAAGATCGGAATAAAGCCAGACGGCGGCATTGAGTGCCACCGGATTTTCTGCGACATACTCCCAGAAGCGCGAGCGGCTTCGCAGTCCGGTGGCCGGATCGGCGCGGGTTGTGGCGCAGCAGGCCAGCACTGCTTGCTGTTCACATCCGACCGTTACCGGCAGATGCTGTCCAAGCAGGTCGTACTCCCCTTTTTTGCAGAAAAATTTGACCGAAAAGCTCCTGCGGCAGCGGGAGGCGTCGGCGCCTCCATCCGGCAGATCGGCGGCAAAACGGGCGAGAACCTCCACCGATTCTCCCGGATTTTGCAGGAAGGCGGCTTTTGTGAGGTGGCCGAGCTTTTCATAGGGCCGGAAGGTTCCATAGGCGCCGATGCATTTTTCGTATTCGGTGTGACCGCAGCAAAGTCCCCGATGCTCCGGACTGCAAGCCGAAAGAATGGGGGGAACTTCGCAGGGCTCGGCAGGCAGCGCGGGGGTCGGCAGGGGAAGCGG